>JAAUYU010000027.1 GCA_014804965.1 Desulfovibrio sp. | reverse complement strand
TGCTGCTTGCAAGGAAGATAAAAATTTCCGAAGGGAGTGTACTCAAGTACTCGACCGAGGAAATTTTTCTCTGACGCAGCAAGCAGCAAAAAGGCTGTTTTTGACGGATAATTTCGGCATTACAGATGCAGCACAGGCGCACCATCAACTCAAAAATATAACAAAGCCTCCACAAAAGAAAAATCCGCCCGGACAGCGCACGATCTGCGCGCCGTCCGGGCGGATTCGTATCTGACGTCGTTTCAGCCTCGACCGCCTAGGCCGGACGCCGACCTTCCAGGCGGGCGCGCAGGATGCTCACGGGATGCAGGGCCTTCATGCCGCTGCCGTGCTGAATCTGCACGCGGCAGGTGCCGCATTCGCTGGTGGCGAAGTCCGCGCCGCTTTCGCGCACCACATGGAAGAGCTCGGAACCGATTTCCTGGGCGATGTCGTATTTTTCCTTCTTGAAGCCGTAGCTCCCGGAAATGCCGCAGCAGCCCGCGTCCGCATTGCGGGCGCTGACGCCCTTGAGCCGCTGGAGCAGCCTCAAGCCCGGTAGGCCGTTGCCCTGCGCGCGCAGGTGGCACGGGGCATGGTAGATGAGGGAGAGGTCGCCTGCGGCCTTGTCTTCCAGCACGAGCTCGCCACGATCCACGCAATCCAGCAGGAAGTCCTGCGCGTCCTCCAGAACGCCCGCGCCGTGCTTTTCCACCAAATCGGGGAAGAACTCGGGCAGGTCCTGACGGAAGACGAGGGCGCAGCTCGGGCAGCCCGTGACCACGGGGATACCCTGCTCGCGCCAGCGGGCGATTTCGGCGAGGTTGCGCTTGGCCTGGCGGCGGCTGTCCTGCCAGAAGCCATTGGCAATCATCGGAAGACCGCAGCAGCCGAACTTGTCCGGCGTGATGACCTCGTAGCCCGCGCGATTGAAGGCCCAGATCATGTCGAGGCCCGTCTGCGGGTCATAGACATCCACAAAGCAGCCGGGGAAGAAGACCACCTTGCGAGGCAGCGAGGGCTGCTCCACCTTGCGCGCCATCTGGCGGAAGGTCTTGGGCGCGAATGCCGGAAGCGGGGCTCGCTTGTCTATGCCGAACATGTCGAGCACCTTGCGCGTCACCGGGTTGAGCATCCCGAAGTTCTTGAGCCCAGCGGGAATGAGCTGGAGCAGCTTTGCCTGGAGCTCGCCGTGGGCGAGCACCCAGTCGCGCAAACTCGTGCCGTGCTTCTTGCAATGCTCCGCGCGGGCAAGCATGTTGATGCTTGAAACCTGCACCCCCTGCGGGCAGGTGATGTCGCAGTTCTTGCAGTTGGAGCAATAGGTGAGGGACTCGTCCTCGGCGAGGCCGAGCAGGCGGAAGCGCTCATAGGCGGGGCCGATCATGCGCGGCCCGAGATACTTGGGCGTCACCCGGGCCACCGGGCAATGTACAACGCATGTGGTGCAGGCGATGCACTTGTCGGGACTGATGCGAACGCTCATTGCTCCCCTCCTGTGGCGGCATCCCCGCTGTGGCGGGATGCGCCCGCCAGTTCCGCGGCAGCGAGGCCGGCCTGCCAGCCCGTTGCCAGCGCCACGCCGTAGCCGCTTTTCTCCACGGCGGGATCGTGGCCGGCCAGCGTGCGGCCCGCAAAAAAGACATTTTCCAGCGCGAGCGCGCCATTGGCATCCAGCGGGCGCAGCTTGTCATCCACGCTCACGCCGAGGCCGGAGACCACATGCGTGCCGAAGATTTCCGGCTCGGTCCACGCATCCACATCCTGAGGCATCGGGAGGTCAAGCCCGAAAATGCGCTCGCGCGCGCGGCCGGCCTCAAGCTGGATGCCGCCGCCGAGGATGCCGCCCGTGGCGACCACAAAGGACCGCGCCTTCACGGTATAGTTGCGGCCGGTGCTCGCAATATCCAGCGAATGACACTGGCCCTCGGCCATGCCCGCGCCGATGACATTGGCATTTTCCACCATTTCCACGCCCAGAGCCGCAAGCTCTTTCAGAAGCGCGTCGCGGATGCGCAGGCCGCCCACCCCCGGAGGGATGGAGAGCATTTCCACCACCGGGCAGCCGACGGCCTCGCGCAGCTCACGCGCAAGCGGGTTTCCCGCATGGCGGCCGCAGATGGGCGGCATGAGCACGAGGTCGCAGCCCTGGGCCCGCTCCTTGATGGAGCCGATGAGCCACTCGCTGCCGCCGGACCGTTCCGCCGCGCGGGCCAGGTCCAGGGCGTTGAGCGCGCGGTGCGCGTCATCGAAGGGCGTGGGGATGAGGCAGGGGTAATAATCCTTGTCGGCCCAGCCGGGATAGCGGCGCAACTGGTCGATGACGAGGGCCGGGCGGCAATCGCGGAAGCCCATCACGCTCGCTACGAGGATACGCTTCGCCCGCGCGAGGTCGTCCGGGTCAAAGGTATCCGGCACCAGATAGGTGGGCTTGAGCGTGCCCATGATGGTGGGCACGCGCGTATTGCGCGGCTTGCCGTCGCTTGTCGCGGGCCGCAGCACAAGGCCGTGTCTGGCCGTTGTTTCGGTGAGCGCGTCGAGCGCGGCGCGGACTTTCTCCGCCCCGAGCAAGCTGTAGGGATGCGTGGGCGCAAGCTGGGCCATGGCGGCCCACGGGTCCTCCACGCTGGCCCCGTCCGGCGCGTAGCCCAAAAGGTCCACGCAGCCCGTGCCGATGGCAAGGCAGCCCATGCCCTCGCTGATGACGCGCACTTCGCGCCCCGCACGGGCGGCGGCGAGCGCCGCCATGAGGCCCCCGAGCCCGGAGCCCACCACGATAACGTCAGTTGTTCTGCTCATGCATGGCTCCGTCAAGATTGAGGATTCCGGCATACACGGACCGGCTGAACTCCATTTCGCGGGCCTGCTGGCCCCAGATGACGGGGCGAAGGCCCTTCCAGCGCTCCTGGAGGAAGCGGCACATGCTGTCCGCCGGGGCGAATTCCAGCGGGATGCCGTGCTCCACGAGCGAAGCCACGGAGCGCAGCGAGCAGAAGGTGCCCTGGCAGGTGCCCATGCCGAGCCGGGTGCGCAGGCGGATGTCAGTCAGCGAATGGGTGGAAGGGTCGCGCGCCACGCATTCCACCTCGGCGAGACTGACCATTTCACATTCGCAAAGGAGAGGATTGCCGCCGCCGAAATCGGTGATATGCGTGTTCTTGGTGTTCTTGGCCGCCACTGCCGCCACTTCGGCGATTTTCAGGGTGGCCGTGAGGTCGTCGCCCAGGCGGTCCGCCATGAGGTTCAGGGCGCGCACCGGGAAGAGCCTGGCCGCCCGCGCGAGCACGGCCGGGTCAGGCGTTTCGATGAGCGGCTCTTCCGCCGTCCGGCAGGGGGTGGTTACCTTGAGGCGCCGGCAGACGTCATCGCTGACGCGCTCGGCCATGAGGCGGTAAGTGGTGAGCTTGCCGCCGAAGATGGAGACCATGCCGTCAAGGCCGTCCGCCGCGTGGTCCACCACGTTGAAGTTGCGGCTCGCCTTGCGGCCCGAAGCGCCTCCCGGCGTATAGAGGGGGCGTGTGCCCGCAAAGGCCCGCAGGATGCGGTAGTCATGCACCTGCGGGAAGAGCGGCTCGCCGATTTCCAGAAGGCGCGTCACTTCGGGATAGGTGGGGATGGTGTCGTCCGGGCGTTCCGTGGGCACAGAGGTGGTGCCGAGGATGGTCACGGAGCCGTGGGGCACGAAGATGTCACCGTCGGAACTCGGGTGCAGCCGATTGATGACGCGCGAGGTGAAGCGGTGGTTGAACACCACGAGGGTGCCGCGGTCCGGGGTGATGGCCGCCTCGAGGCCGGCCATGGCCGCCACTTCTCCCGACCACGATCCTGCCGCGTTGACCACGATGCGGCAGGCGATCTCCAGCGTTTCCCCGGTCATGAGGTTGCGCGCGGTCACACCGCAAACGGTGCCGTTGCGCTGTTTGATTTCCTCGACCTTATGATAGAGGTAAGCGCGGCCGCCGTACCGCTCCGCCGACATGCGGTTGTGGAGTACCAGCCTGAACCCGTCCACGCAGGAATCAGGCACGCGAAAGACCCGCTGGATATCCGGGGCCAGATTGGGCTCCAGCTTGAGGGCCTCCTGGGGCGTGATTTCCTTGACCTTGATGCCCGCGGCGTCGCAGCCCTTGAGCCAGGGCTCCACAAAGTTCGGGTCGTCCTTGGGCGTGAGAACGAAAAAGCCTTCGGTGACCTCCACGCATCCCTTGCCGATGCGCCGGAGGATCATATTTTCCTCGATACACTCGTGGGCCGATTCCGGGTCATTGACGACGTAGCGGCAGCCGCTGTGGAGCAGGCCGTGGAAGCGGGAGCTTGTGCCGTGGGCGATGCCGCCCTGTTCCAGCAGAATGGCTGGGACGCCGCGCATACTCAGGTCGCGCAGCGTGCCCATGCCGGTAGCGCCGCCGCCAATGACGACAACCGTGGTCTCCAGCATGGAGCCTCCTCATGATGTTTCACAAATGCGCCGCGCCTGCGTGACGCCCCTGCAGGCGCACCGCAGCCGCACCATGTTCAGCCATTGTCTTTGCGAAAAATTTTTGCGGGTTTTACGGCCATTCGTCAAGGGATTTTCGCGGCGACGCGCCCCCACAGCCTCGCTTGCGCACAAGGCGGCTTTTTCTTAACTTTTCGGCATGGCAAAAGCACGAGAAGTCTACCGCTGTACGGAATGTGGCGCGCAGAGCCCCCACTGGCGCGGCCAGTGCCCCGGCTGCCAGGCATGGAATACGCTCGTGGCCGAAGTACGGCCCGCCGCCACCAAGGGACGCGCCCCCGCGCACGGCGCCAGCGCGGACCAGTCGCGCCCGCGCATCCTCCGCGATGTGGCCGATGGCGACCACAAGCCCTTCACCAGCGGCCTCGCCGCGCTGGACCGGGTACTCGGCAAGGGCCTTGTGCCGGGCGCGGCCATCCTTGTGGGCGGGGAGCCGGGCATCGGCAAGTCCACCCTCCTTTTGCAGGTGGCGGGCTCCGTGGCCGCGCAGGGGCGCCCCGTGCTCTATGCGAGCGGCGAGGAATCCCTGCCCCAGATCAAGGCCCGTGGCGAGCGCCTCGGNCTCCTCGGGCCGCANCTNCTGGCCCTCGCCACCTCGCGCGTGGAGGACGTGGTGGAGGCNCTCGAAANCGCNCCCGNAGGNGANNGNCCNGGCCTNCTCGTGGTGGATTCCGTCCAGACGCTGACAAGNCTCGAGGCCGAGGGCCTGCCCGGNAACGTGGGCCAGGTGCGCGCCGTGGCNACCACCTTGCAGGAGGNCTGCACGCCGCCTCGGCGTGACGCTCATCCTCGTGGGGCATGTGACCAAGGANGGCGTGCTNGCCGGNCCGCGCCTGCTCGAGCACATGGTGGACACNGTNATTTCCCTGGAAGGGGACCGCCGCCAGATGTTCCGCCTCCTGCGCGTCTTCAAGAACCGCTTCGGCCCCAACGAGGAATTGCTTGTCTTTCGCATGGGCGGCCGCGGCATGGAGCTTGTGGACGATCCCTCCACCTTTTTCCTCGGCGCGCGCGACCCCGCNCTCTCGGGCACGGCCGTGGTCATGGCNGTGGACGGGCAGCGNCCCCTCGCCGTGGAGGTGCAGGCNCTGGTNGCGCGGACATTNNTGAGCATCCCGCGCCGGGCNGCNCTCGGTTTTGACGCCAACCGCCTGCANCTTTTGCTGGCNGTGCTGGAAAAGCGCCTCAAGCTCAATTTCGGGCAGGTGGATATTTACGCCAAGGTGGGCGGCGGAATGCGCCTGCAGGAGCCGGGNCTGGACCTCGCNCTCGTGGCCGCNGTNCTGTCCTCCTATTANGATGTGCCGCTCCCCGAGCGNAGCATTTTCTGGGGCGAGGTGGACCTCAACGGCCAGGTGCGCCCCGTGGCNGNNCAGTCCATCCGNCTTGCCCAGGCGGAAAGGCTNGGNTTTTCGCCCATCGTGCGGCCCCNNGNGGNCAAGGACGAGGACGGNGNNNACATCCCNGGCNNCGTCCGCACCATTGCCGANCTGCAANNNCGNCTCTTCAACCGCTCCTGAAAAGGGGACTGNGCATGGCCCTTGAGACNGAACGCAAATATCTCGNTGNGGATTTCGGGCGCCTGCGCNTCGCGCTNGCNGCNGCNGGCGCGGAGGACCTGGGCGNGCATTTCGAGTCCAANGTGGTCTATGACACGCCGGANCTCAGCCTNTGCNNNGCNNNNAAGCTCCTCCGCGTGCGCAGCCAGGAATGGCCNGGCCGNACGCGCCATGTGCTCACGCTGAANCTGCCCGTGGCGGCCTCGGGNGCGTTCAAGGCNCGGGAGGAGCGCGAGCTTCAGGTGGAGAGCGCCGCCNTNATGGGCTCGGTGCTNNNGGGNCTNGGTTTTGTGGCCGCCGCCCGCTATGAGAAGGTGCGCTCCGTCTGGCGGATGGCGTGCGAGGCGCCCGGNTCCGCCCCCATGCTGGTGGAACTGGATGANCTNCCNTTTGCGCGNGTNGTGGAACTGGAGGGCNCGCCNGCNGCNCTCGANGCTGTTGCGGCGTTGCTTGGCCTTGACAAANACGAAATCAGCACCAAAAGTTATCATGCGCTCCATCAGGAATGGCGGNGCGCCCAGGGGCTGCCGCCGGAACGCTCCTTCGTGTTCGGGCCCGAAGAACGACATGCCNTGCGGCGGCGGCTCGGCCTGCCTGACGAGGCGGNCGCANNNANCTNAAATCCTGCGGGCATCCGGGAGAAGCCATGCCGTCCAACGCATCAGCCGGGGTGGATACTGAGCGCCCCACACGGCTTGAAAAAGAGGTGCGTGAACCCGCGCGCTATCGCGTCCTTCTGCACAACGANGATTACACAAGCATGGATTTTGTGGTCGGCATCCTGCGGAGCATCTTCCACAGGACGCTGGAGGACGCCACGGCCATCATGCTTGATGTGCACCAGCACGGCGTCGGCCAGTGCGGCGTTTACACGAGGGAAGTGGCGGAAACCAAGGTGGCCCTCGTGCACAACGCGGCCCGNCAGGCGGGTTTTCCCCTCAAGTGCAGCCTTGAAAAGCTATGACCGCCGAGAACCATGAGGATCATGGCGGGTTTTGGGNGGCCTTTGGCCCCCGTGGAGTGACTATGCTGAGCAAAAGCGTACAGGATGTCCTTCGGGACGCCGTCATGGAAGTGCAGCGCCGCGGCCACGACATGCTGACCGTGGAGCACCTCCTTTTCTCGCTCACCAAGAACACCAAGGGCAGGATCATCCTNGAGGGCAGCGGCGCNGGCGTGGGCCTGCTCCGCGAGCAGCTGGAAGGNTTTTTCCGCTCCGAAATGGACNCNNCNNCCCAGGCCGGCCGACTACCGCNTCGCCCAGACCGAGGGCGTCCAGCGGGTGCTTGAGCGCGCGCTCGGGCATGTGCGCTCCTCCGGGCGCGCCGCCGTGGAAATGGGCGACCTGCTCGTCGCCATCATCGACGAGGAGGAGAGCTATGCCCGCTATTTCCTCCACAAGCAGGGCGTGCATCGCCTCGACGTGCTGACCTTCATCTCACACGGCATGGAGCGCGAAGGCGGCGAACGCAAGTGCACGGAGGACGGCAAGGCCGAGAAGGACCCGCTCGCCGAATTTACCGTGGACCTCACGGAAAGGGCCCGCGAGGGCAAGATCGACCCGCTGGTGGGCCGCGCACAGGAGCTGGACCGCGCCATCGAGATCCTCTGCCGCCGCCGCAAGAACAATCCCCTCTTTGTGGGCGAGGCGGGCGTCGGCAAGACGGCCATGGCCGAGGGCCTGGCCCTGCGCATTGCCGAAGGCAAGGTACCGGAGCTTTTCGCCAAGACGCGCATCTTCGCCCTCAACATGGGCCTGCTCGTGGCGGGCACGCGCTACCGCGGCGATTTTGAGGCGCGCATCAAGGGCATCGTGGAAGCCTTCAAGAATATGCCCGACGCCATCCTCTTCATCGATGAGATCCACACCCTCGTGGGCGCGGGCGAGACCTCGGGCGGCTCGCTGGATGCGGCCAACATGCTCAAGCCCGCCCTCGCCAATGGCGAGATCCGCTGCATCGGCTCCACCACCTACGAGGAATACCGCAAGCATTTCGAGAAGGACCGCGCGCTGGCGCGCCGCTTCCAGCGCATCGACCTGCGCGAGCCCAGCGTGGACGAATGTTTCGCCATCCTGCAGGGGCTGGAGGGGCGCTATGCGGAGCATCACGGCGTGCGCTACACGCCGTCCGTGCTCAAGGCCATGGCCGACCTGTCGGCGAGGCATGTGCGTGACCGCCTCCTCCCGGACAAGGCCATCGACGTCATGGACGAATGTGGCGCTGCCGTGCGCCTGCGTCAGGAGGCCGAGGGCGGCGACGGCCGCGCGTCCGTGACCCTGGCCGACGTGGAGCGCATCGTGGCCCGCATGGCGGGCGTACCACCGCGCACGGTCTCCGGCACGGAACGCAGCCGCCTCGCCCACCTCGAGCGCGACCTCAAGCGCCGCGTCTTCGGCCAGGACGAGGCCATCGAGCTCACGGTGCGCGCCATCCTCCGCGCACGCGCAGGCCTGAGCCAGGAGCGGCGGCCTTCCGGCTCCTTCCTCTTCTATGGGCCCACGGGCGTGGGCAAGACGGAGGTGGCCCGCAGCCTCGCCGAGATCCTCGGGGTGGAGTTCCTGCGCTTTGACATGAGCGAATACATGGAAAAGCATTCGGTCTCCCGGCTCATCGGCTCGCCTCCGGGCTATGTGGGCTACGACGAGGGCGGCCAGCTCACCGAGGCCGTGCGCAAGGCCCCGTATTCCGTCATCCTGCTGGACGAGGTAGAAAAGGCGCATCCCGACATCTTTAATGTGTTACTTCAAGTCATGGATTATGGCACGCTGACGGACAATTCGGGCCGCAAGACCGATTTTTCCAATGCCATCATCATCATGACCTCCAATGCCGGGGCCTTCGAGATGTCCGGCGCGCCCATCGGCTTTGGCGAGGCCGCGCCCACGGATGCGGCGCACAAGGGCCTCAAGGCGGTGGAGCGGCTTTTCGCGCCGGAGTTCCGCAACCGGCTCGACGCCATGGTGCCCTTCCACAGCCTGACCGAGCCCATGATGCTGCGTATCGTGGACAAGTTCCTCGACGAGATCCGCGGAACGCTCGCCGGGCGCAAGGTGGAGCTGCGCGTCTCCGAGCCCGCGCGTGAGTGGCTCGCGAAGCACGGCTTTGACCCGGCCATGGGCGCGCGGCCGCTGCGCCGCCTCCTGCGCGGCGAACTGGAGGACAAGCTGGCCACCGAGCTGCTCTTCGGCTTCCTCAAGAAGGGCGGCGTGGTGCGCCTGGGCGTGAAGGACGACAAGCTTGCGCTGAGCCCTGTCGCCAGAGGCGGCAAGAGGGCGGAGAAGGCCACGGCAGCGGCTTCCCCGGCAAAATAACGCCAGAGGGAAGGGAAGCCATGTTGGCCCTGTTTTCCCGGCTGGCGGCGCTCTTTCCTGATCCTGCAACCGCACCGGCTGACGCGCCCCTCTGCAGGGGGGGCGACCTCGGGCCGGTGCGGTTGCTTGCTGCCTACAGCCGGGGCATCTTTCCCTGGTACGGGCCGGGGCTGCCCCTGCTCTGGTGGTCGCCGGACCCGCGCTGCGTGTTGCCGCTGGAGGATTTCCACCTGCCGCGACGCAGCGCCCGCAGCCTGCGGGCCTCAGGCTTCAGCGTGACGCTGGACGCGGCCTTCGGCCGGGTCATCAGCGCCTGCGCCGCCCCGAGGCCGGGCCCCGAGCCGCCGGGAACGTGGATCACGCCCGAGATGCTCACGGCCTATGAAAGGCTGCATTCCTTCGGCTATGCCCACTCCATTGAAACGTGGCGGGACGGCAAGCTTGTGGGCGGCCTCTATGGCGTGGCCCTGGGGGGAGCCTTTTTCGGCGAGTCCATGTTCCATGTGGAGTCGGAGGCCTCGCGCGCGGCGCTCGCGGCCCTTGTGGGACTGCTCAGGCGGCGCGGGGCTACCTTGCTCGATTGCCAGCAGGCTACGCCGCACATGGAGCGCATGGGAGCCAAGCTCCTGCCGCGGGACGAGTTTCTCCGGCAGCTTGATGCGGCCCTTGCTCCCGAAGGGGATGATACGGCAAGGCCGCGCGACGATGCGGAACCGCGCCTCGCGCCCTGGGAGCCCTGGCGGGAGCGCTATGCGTTTTGCGGCCCCTGCGGGGACGCCTCGCCGGACGCCTGGGCCGAGAGGTCATAGAAGGCGCGTGCGGCAAAGGGCAGGTCATAGCCCGGAGCCGCGTCAAAGCGGATAAAGCCCGTCTGGCCGCCCTCGGGGATTTCGCCGAGGGGCCCGACGCCCAAGGGCACGGGCAGGTCCAGCGGGCACATGACGAGCTTTTCGATCCTGTCCGCATAGCGCTCTTGCAGCCATGCGGCCAGGGCCTCGCTTTCCTCGGCGGTGAAGGCCTCCAGCAGGCAGGCGAGGGCGCGGTCTTCGGTGGCGCCTTCGAGGAGCGCCGCGGGCATGGCCGGGTCGGGCGGCGCCACGAGGCCCCTGCCGCGCAGGGCGGCCAGTTCCTCTTCCGTGGCGCCGTGGCGGATGATGTGCGTTTCCACATGGCGCTGGCCCCGGAAGGCCTTCAGCGTTGCGCCGAGAACATAAATCCTGTCGCAGGCGGGCTTCCCCTGTGCGGCAAGGCGCAAGATTTCCATAGCGTCCCCGCGTTTTGCGGCCTTGCGGCCGATTTTTCAGGATGGTTGCGCATAGCCGGAGGGCTTCATGCACCTCAACGATGGTAATCTAAAGATCCCGGTTTTGGAAGCGGGGGCGCCGGCGCCCTTCAAGCTGCAAACCAGTTACACCCCCATGGGCGACCAGCCGCAGGCCATCGCCGAGCTCGCCGCCAATATCAAGGCCGGCGTCCCGGCGCAGGTGCTGCTCGGAGTGACGGGCTCCGGCAAGACCTTCAGCATGGCCAATGTCATCGCCGCCTGCCAGCGGCCCTCGCTCGTGCTCGCGCCCAACAAGACGCTGGCGGCGCAGCTCTACAACGAGTTCCGCGAGCTTTTTCCCCACAATGCGGTAGAGTATTTCGTCAGTTATTACGACTATTACCAGCCCGAAGCCTATGTGCCCGCCTCGGACACCTATATCGAGAAAGATTCCTCCATCAACGACAATATCGACAAGCTGCGCCATGCGGCTACGCACGCGCTGCTCACGAGGCGCGACGTCATCATCGTGGCCTCGGTCTCCTGCATCTACGGCCTGGGTTCGCCCGAATATTACGCCAAGATGGTCGTCCCCGTGGAGGTTGGCCAGCATTTCCCCATGGACGACCTCATCAGCCGCCTCGTGGAAGTGCATTATGAGCGCAACGACGTCGATTTCCATCGCGGCACCTTCCGCGTGCGCGGCGACGCGCTGGAGATCATCCCCGCCTACCACCACGAGCGGGCGCTCAGGCTGGAATATTTCGGCGACGAGATCGAGTCCCTGCGCGAGATAGACCCGCTCACGGGCGAGACGCTCGCCGAGATCGGCAAGACAGTGCTCTATCCCGCAAGCCACTTCGTTTCCGCTCAGGACAATCTTCATCGCGCGGCCACCGACATCCGCACGGAACTCGCCGACCGCCTCGCCTGGTTCCAGTCCCAGGGCAAGCTCGTGGAGGCCCAGCGGCTCGAGCAGCGCACCCAGCTTGACCTCGAGATGCTGCAGGAGCTCGGCTACTGCAACGGCATCGAGAACTACACGCGCCACCTTGACGGCCGCAAGCCCGGCGAGCCGCCCTCCTGCCTGCTCAACTACTTTCCGAAAGATTTCCTCCTCTTTGTGGACGAGTCGCACATCACCGTCCCGCAGGTGGGCGGCATGTTCAAGGGGGACCGCTCCCGAAAGCAAACCCTTGTGGACTACGGCTTCAGGCTACCCTCGGCGCTGGACAACCGGCCCCTGCAATTTGACGAGTTCACGGGGCTCCTCAACCAGGTGGTCTATGTCTCGGCCACGCCGGGCCGTTATGAGCTCGACCAGGCGCAGGGCGTGGTGGCCGAGCAGATCATCCGGCCCACTGGCCTTGTGGACCCCGAGGTGGAGGTGCGCCCGGTCAAGGGGCAAATGGAGGACCTGCTCGCCGAATGCCGCGCCCGCGTCTCCGCCGGGGAGCGCGTGCTCGTGACCACGCTCACCAAGCGCATGGCCGAGGACCTTACCGAATATTGCTGCAACATGGGCGTGCGTGCCCGTTACCTCCACTCGGACATCGACACGCTGGAGCGCCTCCAGATCATCAGGTCCCTGCGCCTTGGGGAATTTGACGTGCTCGTGGGCATCAACCTCCTGCGCGAGGGCCTGGACATTCCCGAGGTTTCGCTTGTCTGCATCCTCGATGCGGACAAGGAAGGCTTTTTGCGCTCCACGGGCTCGCTCATCCAGACCTTCGGGCGCGCCGCGCGCAACGCGCAGGGCAAGGTCATCCTGTACGCGGACACGGTGACGCCCTCCATGCGCGCCGCCATGGACGAGACCCTGCGCCGCCGGACCAAGCAGACGGCCTTCAACGAGGAGCACGGCATCACGCCCCGGAGCACCACGAAAAGCCTTGAATCGCCGCTGGACTCGCTGTATGTGGAGAACGAGCCCGGCAAGCCCAGGAGCCGCGGCCGCGGGAAGGCAAAGCCCAAGGACGACGAAGTGCCGCTCACCGCAGAAGGCGTGGCCACCCTTGTCCAGAAGCTGGAAAAGGAAATGCGCCAGGCCGCCAAGGACCTGGAATTTGAACAGGCCGCCGAGCTCAGGGACCGCATCCGCGCCCTGCGGACGCGGCTTATCGCGCTTCCCGAATAAAAAGGGATTGGCCCATGACGGCAGACTCCCCGGAACACAGGCCCGGACCTCCTACTCCTGAAAAAGCGGACGCACAGCCGCCGGCCCCCGTCCTCAAGCGCGCGCGCTTCCTCGCGTCGGAACTGGCGCGCCACAATCACCTCTATCATACGCTCGATGCGCCGGAAATCAGCGACGACGCCTATGACGCGCTCTATAAGGAGCTCGCGGAGCTGGAGCGTCGCTGGCCCGGCATCGGCGGCGGCGAGTCGCCCACCGCGAAGGTGGGCGGCAAGTTGCTTGACGGCCTCGCCAAGGAGCGCCACCGGGAGCGCATGTACGGGCTCGACAATGTCTTTTCCGCGGCCGAGTGGAGCGACTTTGCCGAGCGCATGCGCCGCGCCTGGGATGAGGCCGTGAATGGCCCGCTGCCGCTGGACTTCTGGTGCGACCCCAAGCTCGACGGCCTCGCCGTGGAGCTGGTATATGAGGGGGGCAGACTGGTGCGCGCGCTCACCCGTGGCGACGGCGAAACGGGCGAGGTGGTCACCGAGGCCGTGCGTACCATGGCGAGCGTGCCGCAGGTGCTGGCCGGGGAGGGAGCGGCCCCGGCGCTTCTGGAGGTGCGGGGCGAGGCCGTCATGTTCCGCGAGGATTTTGACCGGCTCAACGAGAGGCAGGAGGCCCTCGGCCTCAAGACCTTCGCCAATCCGCGTAATGCCGCCGCCGGGAGCCTGCGCCAGCTCGACCTTTCCGTCACCGAATCCCGGCCCCTGCGCTTCCTCGCCTACAGCCTCGGCGCGGCGGAGTGGGGGGCCTCGGCGCCCTGCCTGACGCAGAGCGAGCTCATGGCCCGGCTCATCGCCTGGGGCTTTCTCACCCCGCCGGACGGCCGCCTTTGCGCGGGCGTCGCGCAGGTGGTGGACTATGCGGCATGGGTACGCGCCCATCGCACCGACTTCCCCATGGAAATCGACGGGGCCGTGGCCAAGCTGGATCTATTGGAGGCCCAGCGCGTCCTCGGCTTCACCGCCCGCGCGCCGCGCTTTGCCGTGGCCTTCAAGTTTCCGGCCATCCAGGCGCAGACAAAATTGCTCGCCATCGAGATTCAGGTGGGCAGGACGGGCGCCCTCACCCCGGTCGCCATATTGGAGCCCGTGGTTGTGGGCGGTGCTGTACTAGCCCGCGCGACCCTGCACAATGAGGACGAGATCCACGCGCGCGACGTGCGCGTGGGGGATACGGTCATCGTCCAGCGCGCCGGAGACGTCATCCCCGAGGTGGTGCGCCCGGTCCTCGACAAGCGGCCACCGGGCACAGAGCCCTTCCATTTCCCCCATGAGTGCCCGGCCTGCGGTCAGCCCGTGCACCGCGAGCCCGACGAGGCGGCGTGGTGCTGTGATAATCTGGCCTGTCCGGCGCGGCGGCTGCGGGCCATCACCCACTTTGTTTCCAAGGCTGGCTTAAACATTCAAGGCATTGGCGAAAAATGGGTTGAGCGACTCGTGGCCTCCGGTCGCGTACAATCACCGGCGGACCTATTTACATTGAATGAGGAGGATTTTCTCGAATATGAGGGTGTTGCGGAAACTCTTGCTAGAAAATTTGTTGCTGCAATCGAGACAGCAAGGAAGTTATCCCCTTTGGTACGCCTGATTTGCGCACTCGGCATCCTACATGTGGGCGAGCAGACGGCGCGGATGCTCGCGTCGCACTTCCGCGACCTGGATGAACTCTCGGCAGCATCGACCGACACCCTTCTGGAACTCCCCGATGTGGGGCCCGAAGTGGCCGCGTCCATCAGGTATTTTTTTGAGACGCCGGCCAACCGCATCGTCATCGAGCGCCTGCGCGAGCTCGGGCTCTGGCCCGTCTCGGCCGGAGCGGCAGCTGCGGAGCCTGCGGAAAAAAAGGAAACGCCCCTCGCCGGCAAGACCATCCTCTTCACCGGGACCATCTTCCTGCCGCGGGGCCGGGCCCAGGCGCTTGCCGAGGCGGCCGGAGCCATCCCCGCAAGCTCGGTGAGCAGGAAGCTCGACTATCTCGTGGCCGGGGAAAAGCCCGGCAGCAAGCTCGCCAAGGCCGTGGCCCTCGGCATCACCGTGCTCGACGGCGAGGGCTTCCGGCGGCTTTTGGCCGAATCCGGGATAAAAATCCCCGCGGAAGAACTTAAAGAGTAACTTGAAATAGTGGAAATTTTTCCAAGGAGTATGCCGAGTTATGCAGGATGATACGCGCATCATCATTGTCGGGGCTGCCGGCCGCATGGGCAGGACCATCCGCCGCCTTGCCGAGGAGGAGGGCGGCTTCGTCATCGCCGGGCTGGTGGACCGGGAAGAGAGCCTCGGTAGCGTGCAGGCGGGTACCATCCCCGTCGCTACGAGCCTCGAGGCCCTCGGGCGTGAGGCCGCCGGGGCCGTTGCCATCGACTTCACTGCGCCGGACGCGAGCATGGCGACGGCGGCCACGGCTGCGGCCCTCGGCGTGCCGCTCGTCATCGGCACCACCGGCTTCAGCGAAGCGCAGAAGGCGCAGCTGCGCGAGCTCGCGGAAAAAACGCCGCTTTTCTGGTCCGCCAACATGAGCGTGGGCGTCAATGTGCTCATGCGGATCTTGCCGGAACTGGCCCGGGCGCTTGGCCCCGCCTATGACATGGAAATGGTGGAAATCCACCACGGCCGCAAGAAGGACGCCCCCAGCGGCACGGCTCTGGCGCTCGGCGAAAAGCTGGCCGAAGCCCGCGGCTGGGAGCTCGAAAAGGTCCGCTGTTCCGCCAGGGACGGCATCATCGGCGCGCGCCCCAAGGAGGAAATTGGCATCCAGGCCTTGCGCGGCGGGGATGTGGTGGGCGTGCACAGCATCTATTTTCTCGGGCCCGGCGAGCGCATCGAAGTGACCCATGAGGCCCATTCGCGCGAAAATTTTGCCGGGGGCGCGTTGCGCGCGGCGCACTGGCTCGCAGGACGCAAGCCGGGGAAGCTCTATTCCATGCAAGACACCTTTGAGCCCACCGGCAATGAGCAGCAGTAGGCCGCGCGCGGAGCATGACCCCACCTTCGGGGAAAAGGTGCTGGCCTTCAATGCGGGCCTGCGCTTTGACGCGCCGCTGCCGCCCGGCATCGAGGTGATGAACCCCTTTCTCGGCAGCCCCTGCGCACAGGCAGCCTCGGCGGCCTTTTACCGCAAGTATTATGCCGACCACCGGGAGCGGCACATCATCCTCGGCATCAATCCGGGGCGCTTCGGCGCGGGCCTGACAGGCGTTCCTTTCACCGACCCCAAGCGGCTCGCCTCGGCCTGCGACATCCACATCGCCGCCTGCGCCCCGGCGCATGAGCCGTCCAGCGTGTTCGTCTACGAGGTCATCGAAGCCATGGGCGGCCCTGCGGCCTTTTACCGCGACTGGTATATCAATTCCATCTGCCCGCTGGGCTTTGTGCGCGTGGATGCAAAAGGGGGGAAGAAGAATTACAACTATTATGACGACCGCAGCCTTGAAGAGGCGGCCACGCCCTTCATGCTGGAATGCCTGCGCCGCCAGCTGGCCTTCGGCATTCGCCGGGACGTGTGCTTTTGCTTCGGCACGGGCAAGAACGCGGCCTTCATCGAGCGCCTCAACGCGGAGCATGGCTTTTTCGGCCGCGTGGTTGCGCTGGAGCATCCCCGCTATGTCATGCAGTACAAAAGCAGGGAAAAGGATGCTTACATACGCAAATATGTGACCCTGCTTTCGGCCGCCGCGCAAGGTGAGGCCGGCTGAAGCAAAAAGGAGCGCGAAAATGGATGAACTGGTCTTTCTCGGCATTTGCGGCAGCTTGAGGCGCGCCTCGCGCAACATGGGCCTTTTGCGCAAGGCGCAGCAACTCATGCCCGCGGGGAGCCGCCTTGAAATTGCGGACATTCACGACCTGCCCTTCTACAATGAGGATATTGCCAAGCCGGAGAGCGTGCAGAAGCTGGTGGCCGCGGCGGAAAAGGCCGACGGCTATCTTTTCGCCTCGCCGGAGTACAACTATTCCCTGGCCCCGGCGCTGAAGAACGCGCTGGACTGGCTCTCGCGCGAGCCGGGGCTCAAGCCCTTCGCGGGCAAGCCCGCGGCCATCGTGGGCGCGGGCGGCGGCATGGGCACCTGCCGCAGCCAGGCCCATTTGCGCCAGGTCTGCGTCTACCTTGACCTGCACCTCATCAACAAGCCGGAGTTTTTCTCCAACGCCTTTTCCCCGGCCTATGACGCCGCGGGCGACCTCGTGGATGCGGAGCTCACGAAAAGGCTGGCGGAACTTCTTCAGGCGCTGGTGGACTGGGCGCGCGTGCTGAAAAAGGGCCGCGCCTCCGCGTAGCCTGCCCGCGGGGGCGGGCGCCCCTGCCCCGGAGCCTGCTTCCGAAAAAGGGCGTTTTGCCGATTTCCCCCGCAAAACGTCCTCTTTTCTCTTGGCAAAGCGCGTATCTGTCTTACATTTTTGGCATCTTTTTTTTGTCGCTCACGGCGTAAGGCCGGGGGAAGGCCCATGGCAGATTCCGCATATCCCACTGTGCTTCTGGATGACACCCTCTATGAAGACGAGGCCATCCTCCCCAGGCACGGCACGGCGGCTGCCGATCTTCCGCCCCTGCTGGCCGGCGCCCGGGCCCTCGCCAATGAGGATTTTCCCGCCTCGCGCCAGGAGATCTTTATCAAGCAGGGGCACCTCCTCGCCGATTATGAAGACGACTTCGCCTATGCTGGCGACCCTGTGCGCTATTATCCCACCTACCAGTCCCTTACGGACGAGGAATTGCGCGGGTATTTCACCTGGCGGCCCAAGGTACGCGCGCGCCGGGTGGAGCCCGCGCCGCTGACTTTCATTTTTCTCCATGTCTATGAGCTCATCAATCTTATTGGCGTCAGGGATGCCGAAGCAGCCTATGAGGAGCTTCTCTTCATCCGCCGCAATTATTCCTCTTTCGGCTGGAACATCAGTTATTATCTCGACAGGTGGCTCACGGATTTTGTCATCTACTATGGCCTTTCCCCCGAATTGTTGGCTGAATCTTCGGAAAAGCTCCATAACCAGTGCATCACCGTTCTCTCCCATATCGATAGCGAGCCGCAGGACAAGGTAATGGACGCGGTGAAGCAGCTCGCGCCCAGATGGCTCGCGCGCTCCCGTTTTTATGCCGCGCATTTTGAGGACATGGACGCCGTGACGTACAAGGTACTGAAAGGCATGGCCGCGCATTATGCGGCCAGCTGCAAGCGGAGCCTTGTGGACCAGTTGTTCGGCGCGCGCCTGCCGCGCCATATGCACATCTTCAGCCAGGCGATTTTTTGCAATCCATTGCAGCGCAAAAATTACCAATATACGGTTGACGGCCAGTGCGTCTATTCGTGCGAGAACGGCATCTGGACCTCCAACTGGCGCCCACCTTCAAGCAGGTCCGGCCGGAAGCTGGAGAACCTGCTCAAGACCATCGACCAGGTGATGCGCGAGGTCTTCGCCTTTGGCCATCCCATCCGCGGGGAGATTTCCACCCGCTGGATACTGAAGCTCATCAACGAAACCACGCAGGAGCTTTTGGCGCAAAAGGCCGCCGCGGAAAAGAGCCGCGTCCGCATCGATTTCGCCATCCTTGACAAGATCCGCGCCGATGCCGCCATCACCCGCGACAGGCTGGTGACGGAGGAGGATGAGGAACCGGAGGCGCCCGTGCCGCAAGCCGCGGCTGCGCCGTCACCAGCGCCCGAAGCGGGCGAGGGCGCCCCCGCGACGGCGCTCCTCTCGCCGCCGGAAGCGCGCCTGCTCCGCTGCCTGCTCGCTGGCGAGAGCACCGACTGGCTGCGGGAGGAGGGGCACCTGCGCTCGGTGCTCGTCGATGCCATCAATGAAAAACTTTATGACGCCTTCGGCGACACGGTGCTGGATGATGAAGGCCTGCCCGTGCCCGACTATGTTGCCGACCTCAAGGAGATGCTTGCCCCATGAATATCCCCAGGCGCATTGCCCAGACCCTTGTCAATTCGCTGAAAGGCGGCGTGGTGCCCCGCGTGGGCCTGCCCTATGTGACCGTGGGCCGCAAGGAGGAGATCGAGGCCCTCCTGCACGATGTGGACATCATTGCCGAGGGCGGCGCATCGTTTCGTTTTATTTCCGGCAAATACGGCAGTGGCAAGAGCTTCCTGCTCCAGACCATCCGCAACCATGTGCTTGCCAAAAATTTCGTGGTGCTGGATGCGGACCTCTCTCCGGAGCGGCGCCTGCAGGGTACGCGCGGCCAGGGCCTCGCCACCTACAAGGAGCTCATCGCCAACATGTCCACGAAGACGCGGCCCGAGGGCGGCGCGCTCTCGCTGGTGCTCGACCGCTGGATCAACAATGTGCAGCAGGAGGCGGCCGCCAAGGCCGGCCTTGCCGTCACGGACCCGGCCGTGGCCCCGCTGGTGGAAAAAAAGATTGCCGCCATCATGGCCTCCCTCAAGGAAATGGTGCACGGCTTTGATTTTGCGCGCCTCATGACGCTCTATTATGAGGCGTATGTCACCGGCAACGAGGAAATGAAGGCGCTGGTGCTCAAGTGGTTTCGCGGCGAATATACCACAAAAACAGAAGCCAGGCGCGACCTTGGCGTGAACATCATCATCACCGATGACGACTGGTATGACTATCTGAAGCTCTTCGCCACCTTTCTCCGGCAGGCGGGCTATGCGGGGATGCTCATCCTCATCGACGAGCTCGTGAACATCTTCAAGATCCCCAATGCGGTGACGCGCCAATACAACTACGAAAAGATCCTCACCATGTACAACGACACCATGCAGGGCCGGGCCTCGCACATGGGCATCATCCTCTGTGCGACGCCGCAGGCCCTGGAGGATCCGCGTCGCGGCGTCTACAGTTACGAGGCCCTGCGCTCCCGGCTGGCGGAAGGGCGCTTCGCCGGGGAGCACAAGGACCTGCTCTCCCCGGTCATCCGGCTCCAGGCGCTCACGCAGGAGGAAATGCTCGTCCTCGTGGAAAAGCTCGCGGACATCCACGCCCAGCTTTACAGCTATGAGCGGCGCATCGGCCAGGAGGACATGGTGGCGTTCATTGAAATCGAATATGGCCGCGTGGGTGCGGACGAGCATATCACCCCGCGCGAAATCATCCGCGACTTCATCGAGGTGCTGGACATCCTCTACCAGAACCCAAAAATGAAAGTCCGCGAGCTTTTGGGGAGCGACGCCTTCACCTTTGCCAAAAACGCCATCGAGGAAGCCCCGACCCAGGACCAGTTTGCCGAATTTGAGCTCTAGGAGGCGGCCCGATGGGGATTTTTGAGCGCTACGCGCCCTTCGTGCAGGACTACATCTACCGCAACCGCTGGGAGAACCTGCGCGCCATCCAGGTGGCGGCCGCCAACGCCATCTTCAATACCGACGACAACGTGCTGCTTTCCGCCTCCACGGCTTCCGGCAAGACGGAAGCGGCCTTTTTCCCCATCATTACGCTTTTTTCCGAAAAGCCGCCCACTTCCGTGGGCTGCGTCTACATCGGGCCGCTCAAGGCACTCATCAATGACCAGTTCATGCGCCTGACGGACCTCTGTGACCAGGCGGGCATCCCGGTCTGGCACTGGCATGGCGACGTGGCCCAGACGCACAAAAACCGCCTGATGAAGCGCCCCTCGGGCATCCTCCAGATCACCCCGGAATCGCTCGAAGCGCTGCTCCTGCACAAGCATTCCGCCATCCCGAAACTTTTCGGCGACCTGCGCTTTGTGGTCATCGACGAGATCCATTCCCTCCTCAGGGGCGACCGCGGGGGCCAGACCCTGTGCCTCATTGAAAGGCTCGGGCGTCTCGCGGGCGTCAACCCGCGACGCATCGGGCTCTCCGCCACCATCGGCGAACCGGCGCGGACAGGCGAGCTCTTGTCCTCCGGCACGGGCAGGCGCACCATCATTCCCAAGCTGGAGGCCAGGGGCGCCAAGTGGCGCCTGAGCATGGAGCATTTTTACATCAAGGAGGAAAAGGCGGAAAGCGACGCGGCGGACATCGACGCGCTGCCCGTACTGGAGGAAAAAACAGACACCGCCCCCGCCAATGCCGACCCGGGCCTCGGCTATATCTTCGAGCACACCGCCGGGAAAAAATGCCTGGTCTTTTCCAATTCCCGCGAGGAGTGCGAGGCGGTCACGACAACCTTGCGCCAGTATTGCGAACTTCGGAACGAGCCGGACCGCTTCCTCATCCATCACGGCAATCTTTCCTCGGCCTACCGGGAGACGGCCGAGGAGGTGATGAAGGACGACTCCCAGTGCATGACCACCGTCACCACCTCTACGCTGGAACTGGGCATCGACATCGGGCGCCTCGAAAGGGCCTTCCAGATCGATGCCCCCTGGACCGTTTCTTCCTTCTTGCAGCGCATGGGGCGCACGGGCAGGCGCGAGTTGCCGCCCGAAATGTGGTTCGTCATGCGCGAGGACGAGCCCGAGGCGCGGGCCCTTTTGCCCGCCACCATCCCCTGGAAGCTCGTGCAGGGCATAGCGCTCGTCCAGCTCTACATGGAGGAGCGCTGGGTGGAGCCGCCAGGGCTGGACAGGCTGCCCTACAGCCTGCTCTATCACCAGACCATGGCGACCCTTGCCTCCAGCGGCGAAATGGCCCCCCGGAACCTGGCGGAGAAGGTGCTCTCGCTCAGCTATTTTCACCGCGTGAGCCAAGAGGACTACAAGCTGCTCCTGCGGCACCTGCTCCAGCACGAACACCTGCAAAAAACCGAGCAGGGCGGCCTCATCATCGGCCTCAACGGCGAAAAGATCATCAATTCCTACAAGTTTTACGGTGTCTTCAAGGAAAATGAAGAATACACCGTGCGTTGCGAGACGCAGGAACTGGGCACCATCGTCTCGCCCCCGCCCATCGGCGAAAAAATCGCCATCGCCGGGCATGTGTGGACCGTGCTGGATGTGGACCACAAGCGGCATCTTGTGTACTGCGAGCAGGTGAAGGGCAAGATTCCCGCCTATTTCGGCCTCTGCGCCGGGGACCTGCATACCCGCATCGTCCAGCGGATGCGCGGCGTGCTGCAGGAAAGCTGCAGCTATCCCTACCTGATGAAGAACGCGGTGAAGCGGCTGGAGGCCGCGCGCATCGCCGCCCGCACCGGCGGCATGGACGTGAACCCGCTCATCAACCTTGGCGGCAATGTCTGGTGCCTTACCCCGTGGCTCGGCACCTATCCCTTCATCACGCTGGAGCGGATTTTGCGGCTGAAATGCGCCGAAAGCCTGGGCCTGCGCAATCTGGACACGGCAAGGCCCTTTTATATGCAATTCAACATGGATGCCGATGCGGAGGACTTCCATGCGGTGCTGAAGGAGGAACTCGCCAAGCCCATCGAGCCGCTGGACCTGCTCTATCCCAACGAATTGCCGCTTTTTGACAAGTACGATGAATTCCTGCCGCCGGACCTGGTGCGCAAGGGCTTTGCCTATGGCGTGCTGGATGTGGAGGAAGTGCGGGACACGGTGGCCCACTGGGGATAGTGGCCGGGCGAGAGGGCGCAAGGAGCCTGTGGCGGCTGTGGCCGAAGCACCCGCGTGATACGGGGCAGGGGACTTTGCACGTGCGCGACGGCCCATCCAGCGCCCCGGCCATGCCGGAACTGCCAGCCTCCGCGCGTTCCTGCCCGTTAGGCCTTTTCTTCGGGGCTCGTCTCGCCCTTTTCCCGGTTCCTGTTGCGCAGCATGTCTCCGGCCACCACGATGCCCCGGGTCCCGGCCTCACCGGCCTGGCGCGCCAGCTCCTCCAGCGGCGTGTCGCGCGAGGTGCAGACCTTGAGCAGCATGGGCATGTTGACGCCCGTCACCACCTCCACCTGATGGTTGCCGAGGAGCGAAAGGGCGAGATTGGTGGGCGTGCCGCCGAACATATCCGTAAGGATGATGACGCCCGCGCCCTTGTCCAGCCGCTGCGCGGCGTCCTCCAGGCGGCGCACGGTCTCTGAAACTTCATGCGCCGCGTCAACACTGATGGAACTGCAATCACTCACCGGGCCGAGGATAAATTCCGCAGTGCGCAGGATCGCCGAACCGTAATCGCCGTGGGAAACGATGATGACGCCCACCTGCGGGGCGGTGTTCTGTTCTTGCATGTGCAGCCTCCATTGGCATCGGCCGGGTGTTCTCAGCCGAGTTCAAGATGTCGGTGCTCCAGAATGACAGGATAGCCCGCCTGCCGCACGGCCTGCGCCAGATATTCCGCTATCGCCACGGAACGGTGGCGGCCGCCCGTGCAGCCCAGCGCCACGGTGACGCGGTAGCGGCCTTCGGCCTCCATGAGCGGCAGGAGAAAGAGCAGCAGGTCCAGCAGCTTGGCGGCATATTCCGTGGCTTGCGGCGAGGCGAAAACATAGTCCGCCACGGGCTTGTCCTTGCCGCTCAGGGGGCGCAGGTCCTCCACAAAGTAGGGATTGGGCAGGAAGCGCAGGTCAAAGACCATATCCGCCTCGTGGGGGATGCCGTACTTGAAGCCGAAGGAAAGGATATTGACGCGCAAGCTGCGGCCCACGCCCGTTTCGCGGTTCCACTGCTTCTGGATGGCGCGCCTCAGGTCGTGGATGGAAAAGTTCGAGGTGTCGAGCACAAGGTCCGCCATGTCGCGCAGCGGCTTCAGGCGCTCGCGCTCGGCATGGAGGGCCGCCTCGAGGCCCATGCCTTCCCGCTCCAGCGGGTGCGGCCTGCGCGTGGCCGCATAGCGGCGCATGAGTGCCTTGTCGTCCGCCTCCAGAAAAACGAGCTGCGGCCGGATGCCCATGCCGGAGAGCTTGTCCAGGGCGCTGTTGAGCTCCTCCAGAAAGTTCCCTTGGCGAATATCCATGCCCAGGGCGATGCCCTTGAAGTGGCGCATGGATTCGCGCTGCATCATGGCGCCCATTTCCGGGGCGAGGCTCGCGGGCAGCCCGTCCACCGCCAGATGGCGCAGGTCCTCAAAAACCCGCAGGGCCGTGCTCTTGCCCGCGCCGGAAAGGCCCGTCACTATGCTGACCCTTGGGGCCTCCGCATAGGGCAGGGAAGCCCCGGCCGGAGTGGATGGGGGCGCGGCGCCGGCCGCGTCATCAGGATGGGAGTGGGGCATGGCTTTCATCCCCGGGCCCCGACCCGCGGGCGTTGCACCGCAGGCCGGGGACAGAAAAGGCTAGAGGATCGGGTCGATCAGCGCATAACCGCTGGTGCGGCGGCGATAGATGACGTTGACGCGCCCGTTTTCCGCATTGAGGAACACGAGGAATTCGCTGCCGATGGAATCAAGCTGCATGAGCGCCTCGTCGAGGTGCAGCGGCTTGGGCGCAAAGCGGTCCGTGCCCACCACGGCGGCATCGTCCGCCGCTTCGGCCACATCGGCGTTCTCGGTGTCAAGGTTATAGGTAAAGACGTCGATTTCGGCATTGCGGGCCTTGCGCCGCTGCTCCTTGACGCGCGAGACCTTGCGCTTGATTTGCGACTCCACCTTGTCCGTCACGAGGTCGATGGCGGCATACATGTCAGGGGCCTGTTCCGTGGCATTGATGTGCAGCCCCTCGCCGCTGACATTCACTTCACAGCGATGGCGGAACTTGTCCACCGTGAGGATGACATTGACTTCAAGCCCGGCGGCCTTGCCGAAAAAGCGGCCCAGCTTTTCCATGCGGCGGCGCGCGTATTTCTTGAGGTGGTCCGACGCCTCGAAATTCTTGAAGGCAAACGAGATGTTCATGCTTCCTCCTCGAAAGGCCCCGGGCGGCCATGCGGGCCGCGAAGCCGTGGTTTCAGAAATGTTCCTTGCGCCGTGAGGACGAGGGGATGTCCAGCGCCGTGCGGTACTTGGCCACCGTACGCCTAGCGATGTTCACCTTGAGGCGCTCCTTGAGCATTTCGCCGATGCGCTCATCGCTGAGGGGATTTTTCGGGTCCTCCTCGGCGATGAACTTCTTGATGAGCGCCTTGACGCTCTCGGAGCCCACCTGGCTGCCGTCATCCAGCTCAAGACCACTGTTGAAGAAAAACTTTAACTCATAGATGCCGTGCGGCGTGGCCACATACTTGTTGGTGGTGATGCGGCTCACCGTGGATTCGTGCATCCCGATGTCGTCGGCAATGTCCTTGAGGATGAGCGGCGCGAGTTTGGTGACGCCGTCCTCGAAGAAGGGGCGCTGGTGGCGCACGATGCTCTCCATGACCTTGTAGAGGGTGCGCTGGCGCTGGTAGAGGCTCTTGATGAGCCAGGAGGCGGAGCGGACCTTCTCGGCGCAATATTCCTTTTCCTTTTCCGAAGCGCCGTCCATGTCCATCTGCGCGAGGGAGGAAAGCTGGAGTTGCGGCAGGCCATCCTCATTGAGGAGGATGACGAAATCGTCGCCCATCTTGTAGACAAAGACATCCGGGCTCACATAGGTCGGTTCGCCACCGCCGAAGCCCGCTCCGGGGAGGGGATCGAGGCTCTGGATGATGTCGAGGTACTCGCGCAGCTCCTCCATGTCGAGGTGGAACTTTTTCAGTAGTGGCTTGTAGCGCTTGGCCTCCAAGTCCTCAAGATGTGATTCCACAAGCTCGCGAAGTACCGGGTCCCGGTCATAGCCGAGGTTTTTCAGCTGGATGAGCAGGCATTCGCTGGCATCGCGGGCGGCCACGCCCACAGGATCGAACTGCTGGATGCGCTCCACCACGGGGCGCACCTCGGCCGGGTCGCAGTTCGCAAGTTCCGCCAGTTCCTCATCGGTGGCCGTAAGATAGCCGGAGGAGGCGAGATTGCCGATGATTATCTCGCCGATGGCCTTCTGCTCGTCCGTGAGGGGCGAGAGGCGCAACTGCCAGAGCAGGTGGCCTTCAAGGGTGGGCTTGGCGGCGTAGCGGGCCTCCAGTGGTGAGAGCTCGTCGGCCGCCTCAAATTCGCGCGACTGCGAATCGCGGGGCGTGCTCGCAAATTCGCCCATATAGTCTTCCCAGGAGGCGTCCTTGGCGAGCTCCCGGTCATAGGCCTCTTCATCGATGCTGTCGCGCTGCTCGGCAGGCGCGAGGTCGCCGAGGTCATCCCCCGAAGATTCTTCGAGAAAGGGATTTTCCAGCATTTCCTGCTGGACGGTCTCCAAAAGCTCCACCCGAGAAAGCTGGAGCAGCTTGATGGCCTGCTGCAACTGGGGCGTCATCACCAGCTGCTGGGCAAGCTTCATTTGTTGGCGGAGTTCAAGGGCCATTGCGAGTTATGTCCGTCTTGACCGGCAACCGCCGGAGGTTGAAAAGGTGGTAACGCCTTGGCGGAGCGCCAGTTTGTGCGCTCCGTTTCAATAACTGTGCCACACATGAAAAAAGAACGCAACCAATGGGCGCATGCGGCGCGGTCGCTTCGGGAGGACGAGACCTTTTTTCCGAAACTCGGGCGCCTCACGGCAAAAGATCGCGAGGTCCCCTCTTCCAAAACGGGCCGCTGTGCAAGCGCAGAAAAATACTTGCAAGCTCTGGGAAAATCCTTTATGACTACCTCCCGTGCCGAAGTGGTGGAATTGGTAGACACGCTAGGTTCAGGGTCTAGTTCCCGTTCGGGAGTGGGAGTTCGAGTCTCCCCTTCGGCACCACCAGAGAGTCCAAAAAAGTCCCGCAAGGTCTAAAAAGCCTTGCGGGACTTAGCTTTTTGAGAAATGGCATGGTCAAAGAGATGTAGTTGAAAAACGGGGAGACACTGAAAAAATTGGTATTTTCAACGGTATGCATCGATTGTAGGGAAGCTCGGCCCGAAAAATACCGTACCCTGAAACGCCTTATCAGCAGGACTAAAGCCATCCCCTGACCGACATCATCTTCGTCAACAAGAAGTCGGGCGATAGTGAGGGGAGAGCCGGGCGCGGGAGATGGTTCGCCTCCCACCTTTTCCAGAGAAATCCGACTGCCAGCATTGAAGAAAAATGTCCCCAAGCCAGGCCCCTGACATCCTCCTGAGCCTTCCGGAACTCCAAAGCCGCGGGACAACTGGCGCCCCAGCTACCCAGCAGCTGGCTTGGCGCACCCCCCAGCCTAATCGCACCAACGGGCGCGCATCAATAGCGCAAAGATGAAGCAGGCGGGTCGTGAGCAGTCTCAAAAGGGCTGTTTCCTGAACCGTTGCGCCCTTGTTGTTAACATCTGGGGGGAATGGCTGTAAGTACTGACTTGCGCAGCAGTATCCGCAGGCTTTGGGGAAGGGCCGCGCCCTCCGCCCCCCACTTTTTGGCAAAACACCGGCTCGGAAAAAGGTAACACAATGGCCAAAAATTCGCTGGGAAATATGCTTTTTGGGAATGCCTGTATCCTGACTGCCACCATTTTCTGGGGGGTGAATTATCCGTTTACCAAGGCATTGATACCGGATTTTATGAGTTCTCAAGGAGTTGCCGCCTTCAGAGTTCTGGGCGGGTGTCTGCTGTTCTGGTTGAGCTCTTTTTTCATCAGGACGGACAAGATTGAAAAGCAGGATTTTTTAAAAATCATCATTGGCGGCGCGCTTGGTCTTTTCGGCTGCATCTATCTCTTCGTGATCGCCCTTGATTATGGGAGCGCCATTGACATTGCGATAATAATGACCCTGCAGCCCGCATTCGTCATGCTGATTGAAGTTATCTTCCTGCACCGCAGGCCTGACCTGACAGAATATGCAGGGCTTGCCATTTCCTTTATTGGCGCGGCTCTCGTGATTTTGACAGACCATACGGGCATAAGCCATGCGAATAACTTTTTACTGGGAGATTTTTTCGCTGTCTGCGCCGGCATCTGTTTTGCCATTTATCTGGTGATTTTGCAGAAGCCCACGCAAAAGTACAAGCCCATTTCTCTTCTGCGCTGGGTATTTTTGTTTGCGGCGCTGCCGGGCCTCTTTCTTGTTCCCGATTTGCCTTCAATGGCTATCTGGGATGCCGACAAACTCGTCCCCTGGCTTGAAATCGCCTTTATTGTGCTTTGTCCCACCTTTTTTGCCTACCTGCTTGTGCAGCCAGCCAGCAAGGCTATCGGCTCAGTGCTTGTGGCGCTCTACCAATACCTGACACCTGTCGTTGCGGCCCTTGCCGCCATCCTGATGGGGGTGGACCACTTGCGCTGGGGACAGGTAGCAGCCATGCTGCTCATTGTATCTGGAATGCTCTTGACCAATTATGGGAAAAAACGACTCAAGAACTGAAGCGCATCGGAGCCATGAACACATTTAAACCGCTGCCTGGCGACGTATGTTTGCTTTCTGCAATACCAGCATCAGAGGCGCGTGAGAGCTGAAAAAGAAGCGCTGGCGGCAAGACAGGGCCAGAAAGGAGTCTGAACGTGGTGAGCGGGGGCAGTTTCGCTGACTAGGGCTCATCGACACTCTCTGACCTGGGGCGCCTTTTTGCACTGCGATTGCCTACTGTGTAAGTATGTTTCTTATTTGAAAATATGCGATTAATGGTATATATGACTTTCTAAGCCGATATTTTTTGGAGTTGCTCCATGCCATCTGCGCTTTTGTCACAGTTATCTGCATTTGCGGCTGAGGCATCCGTCAAGTTGAAGCTGCCGGGCTCCGGTGAACCTGAAGAGCAGCTTCGCGGCCCTCTGGAAAAATTTCTTCAGGATGCGGGAAAGGTTTTCGGGCTGCACATTGGCTGCAAGGGTGAGGTCCACATCAAGGACGTTGGCAGACCCGATTATGCCATTTATTCCAATGGCGCGCTCTGCGGTTTCGTTGAACTCAAGCGGCCCGGCAAGGGGGCAGACCCAAACCGATACCGCGGTCATGACAAGACGCAGTGGGAAAGTTTCAGGGCGCTCCCCAACATTCTCTATACTGACGGCAATGAATGGGCCTTGTATGAGAACGGGGAACGCCGGGGGCCCCTTGTCCGTCTTTCCGGCGACATTGTGGCGGCCGGCAAGAAGGCTGTGAACCAGGAGGATGCGGCGCCCCTTGAACTCCTGATGCGCGATTTCCTGACCTGGCATCCGCTGGTCCCCAGGGACGCGCGGGCTCTTGCAAAACTGCTCGCCCCGCTGTGCCGTTTGTTGAGGGAAGAAGTGGCAAACTCCCTCAAGGATGCGGAGTCTCCCTTTAATCTTCTGTATGCGGAGTGGAAGGCCACGCTCTTTCCCGGGCAAAGCCTGGAACGATTTGCGGATGCGTACGCCCAGACGGTGACCTTTTCCCTGCTGCTCGCCAATGCGGAAGGCGGGAACGTGCTCGATTTGCACAATGCGGAAAAAGCGCTTTCCGCCGGGCATATGCTGCTCGCAAAGGCGCTCAAGATTTTTACGGACAATTTGCACGCTGACGAGCTGCCCATTTCCCTTGCCATCCTGCAAAGGATAGTGGCCGCTATCCCGCCGGCCGGGGTCAAGGCGAGCGACAAGGACCCCTGGCTCTATTTCTACGAGGATTTTCTTGCGGTCTATGACCCGAAGCTCCGCAAGGATTCCGGCTCCTACTACACCCCGGTGGAGGCCGTGCGTGCCATGACGCGGCTGACCGCCGATATTCTCGTGGAGCGCATGGGAAAAACGCATGGCTTTGCCGCCCCGGATGTGATGACGCTGGACCCGGCTTCCGGGACCGGGACCTTTCTTTTGAGCATCATTGCGGAAACGCTTGACCCCATTGCCGAAAAGATGGGACCCGGCGCCGCGACCAGTTTTGCGGACAGCCTTGCTCGCCACCTCTATGGCTTTGAATTGCAGGTCGGGCCCTATGCCGTCGCCCAGTTGCGCCTGAGCCGGGCCCTTGCGGAGCATGGAGCCCAACTTCCCAAGGACGGCCCGCAGGTATATTTGACGGATACTCTGGAATCGCCGGATATCGTGCCGCAATTTCCCTCCCTGCTCTCGCGCGAGCTTTCCGAGCAGCACAAGAAGGCCATTGCCGTAAAAAAGGAAAAGCGCATCCTTGTCTGCATCGGCAATCCTCCCTATGACCGACATGAGGCCACCGATGCGTATAACCGCAAGGAAACAGGCGGCTGGGTGCGCTGGGGCGACAAGGACAGCGACGATGCCTATACCCCCGAAACGGCATTGCTCGAGAGCTTCGTCGCCCCGGTGCGCAAGGCGGGGCAGGGCGGCCAGCTCAAAAACCTGTACAATCTCTATGTGTATTTCTGGCGCTGGGCGCTGTGGAAAGTATTTGAGCAGGAAAAGGCGAGCCCCGGCATCGTCGCCTTCATCACCGCGTCCTCTTTTCTGGAAGGGCCGGCCTTTGCCGGGATGCGCGAAATGCTGCGGCGGCTGTGCCATGAGGTGTATATTATCGACCTGGGCGGCGAAGGCCGGGGCGCGCGCAAGGAAGAAAACATTTTCAATATCCAGACGCCCGTCTGCATTACCCTCGCCGTCCGCTACGGGAAAAAGGATGAAACGCAGGCGGCCGAAGTAAAGTATGCCCGTATCGAAGGGAGCAGAGAGAAAAAACTTGCGGAATTGAGTGAGATTAAAGACCTCGCCGCCCTGCACTGGCATGAGTGTCCTGCGGGTTGGGCGGAGAATTTTACCCCGCAACAGGCGGGGAGGTATTTTTCCTTTCCCCTACTGACGGATATTTTCCCCTGGCAACATTCCGGCGTGCAATTCAAACGAACATGGCCTATTGCATCAGACAAAAGGACGCTAGAAAAACGCTGAAATGCATTATTAACATCATCAGACCCTAGAAAAGCTTTTAGAGAAACCCAGGCAAAAAATATAGATGTGGCGGGTAAAGGTATTTTCGGTGAGACGTGCGCACCTATTGCCATGCTTTTAAAGGATAAGTCTAACCCCAAACCCCCCCCCCCCCCCCACCC
>JAAUYU010000026.1 GCA_014804965.1 Desulfovibrio sp. | reverse complement strand
GAATCTCAAAGAACTTTCCTTCCCGCTCGCTATTCACTTGTCAATGAACCACCGCCGCCTTTCAGCGGCGCGACGCGTTATATGCGTCCGATTCCCCGCCTTGTCAAGGGCCCCCTACGCAAACTTTTTTCGCAAGCCCCAAAACTCGGCGCGGAGTGCTAAAATAGGTTTGCACCCCCTCCCTGTCAAGAGAATTTTGCAAATATTTTTTCAACTCCCCGCAAAAGCCCTGCGGGCGCGGCTTTGCCGCTGGCCCGACCGTCCCTGCGAGACGCGGCTTGCAGCCGGACGGAAAAGGACTATCCTTCAGGAAACAGCCACGGGAGGCCCCTCATGCCCAAGATGCGCACATCCAAGAAGCAGCTCAAGCGCCTGCTCCAGGATTCGGACTGGCGGGATCACCTTGAGGAGATCGCCGCGGGCGGCATGACCAGCGTGGGGCCGCTCTTTTCCTTCCTGTTGCTCGGGTCGCTCACCATGCACCGCGCGGCCGTGGCGCTGGGCGTGACCGTGGCGCAGCTCGCCGAAACCGAGCCGGAAACGGCGCGCAATGTCATCAGGCGCTTCATGTGGCACATGAACGAGGACTCCGGCAATATCGGCTGGGGCATCCCGGACGCCTTTGCGGAATGCCTNGTCGCCAGCGAGNNNCTNGCCGAGAGCTANCACCGCATCCTCATTTCCTACATNATGGACNTGGGNCACGCGGACAATTATTGCGACCACGATGTCCTCNGNCGNTCCTGCTACTGGGCCGTGGGGCGGCTCGCCGAGGTGCGCCCGGAAATGTGCGCNGGCGCGCGGNCTTGGCTCGTCAAGGGGCTTGCGGACGNNGACAGCATCTGCCGGGNCATGGCGGCNTGGGCGCTCTCCAAACTGCCGCAGGACATGATGGACGCCCCGGCCCTGCGCCGTCTGGCCGAGTCAGGCGATGAGGATGTGTGCGAAATTTACGAGGCCGACAGCATCCGCGAGGCGCGCGTGAGTGCGCTTGCCCGCGCGGCGCTGGCGCGCGACGAGGCGCCGCAGGCCTGAACCGGGNAANCGGAACCGGCCNNCTCAGACGGCGGCNTCCAGCAGCAGATTNTCNCGGTGGATGACGTCGGGATANTGGGCATTGCCCAGNATGGCGGCCACTTCGTGGCGCTTGAGGCCCATGATNTTGCGCAGGTCCGCGGCGCTGTAATTGGTGAGGCCCACGCCGAGNGGCTGCCCGTCATGCTCCACACGCACGAGCGCCCCCTTCTGGAAANTGCCTGAAACCTCGCGCACGCCGCCGGGAAGCAGGCTGCCCCCCTCGCGCACGAGTGCGGCNGCGGCCCCGGCGTCCACCGTGACGCTGCCCGCGGGNNCGGACTGGTAGGCGAGCCAGAANTTGCGCCGCGGGATGGCGTGGCGCGCCGGTTCCACCCAGGTGCCCGCAGGGGCTTCCCCAGCTTTTTCATCGACGAGGCCGAAGGCCCGCGNCAGCGCATCGGGCTCGCGCCCGCGCAGGATGAGCGTGGGCACGCCGAGCTGCGCCGCCCGGCGCGCGGCCATGAGCTTGGAGCGCATCCCGCCCGTGCCCACGGANGTTTTTGCGCCGCAGAGCCGCCCGAGGTCGAGCCGGGACANATCNTCGATGCGGGCGAGCACCGGGGCCTCGGGGTCNGCCTGCGGGTCGCGCGCNCANACGCCNCGCGCGGACGTGAGGTTGATGAAGAGGTCNGCGCCCACNAGGTTNACNAGCAGGCTGGCGAGGCTGTCATTGTCGCCGAACTTGAGCTCGGCCACCGAGACGGTGTCGTTTTCATTGACGATGGGCAGCNCGCCCCAGCCGAGCAGCTCGGCGAAGGTGTTGCGGGCATTGAGGAAGCGCGCTGCGGGAGCGCAGNTCGTCCCGCGTGAGNAGNACCTGNGCCGTGGNNATNNNGTGNGGNCGGAAGGCCCTGTCCCAGGCGCGCATGAGCAGGCCCTGGCCCACGGCCGCGGCGGCCTGCCGNACCGCGAGGTCGCGCCCNCGGGCNTCGATNCCNCGGCTNGCNAGGNCCGCGCGCCCGGCCGCCACCGCGCCCGAGGACACGAGCACCACCCGGCGGCCGCCGTCGCCTGCCGGGCCCTNTCCGCGCAGGGCGGCTATCTGGGAGGCAAGCGAGGCGAGAACATCGAGGGCCAGACCGTCCGCATCGGTGAGCACGGCGCTCCCCACCTTGATGACGATGCAGCGCGCCCGCGAGAGAAGCTCGCGCCGCTCCTNNGCCCAGGCGGCATCGCCGCCGGTGACGGCCGCGCCGTCATTCATTGGTGTACTCGACCTCGATTTCGGGAAATTCCTCATCCTCGGCCGGGGGCTCGGTGTGGAAATGCACCAGCGGCTCGTGGCGGCCGAGCTCGTCCTTGAGCCGCCACAGTTCCTCCACCAGGGGCTCGAGACCGATGCGCTCCTTGGCGGAGATGAAGAAGATGCGGCGCTCGTCTTTCGCNGCCCGGGCCATGAGCGCCTGCAACCGCTCCTCGGAAACGAGGTCGATCTTGTTGATGACCTCGATTTGCCGCCGCTCGGCGAGCTCCGGGTCAAAGCGGCGCAATTCCTCGTTGACGAGCTCGAAGCCCGCCCACGGGTCCGCGTCGTCCACATCCTCGATGCTCAGCATNTGCACGAGGAAGCGCGTGCGCTCCACATGGCGGAGNAAGCGNTGCCCGAGNCCNAGGCCCGCGTGCGCGCCCTCGATNAGGCCCGGNATGTCGGCGATGATCATGCGCTTTTCCGGGTCCACCTCGTCGATCATCACGCCGAGGTTGGGCGTGATGGTGGTGAAGGGATAGTCCGCGATTTTCGGGCGCGCGGCNGANACGCGGGAAATGAAGGTGGACTTGCCCGCATTGGGGAGCCCGATGAGNCCCACATCCGCNANAATCTTGAGNTCGAGGCGCAGGGTCACTTCCTCGCCGGGCTCNCCGGGCTGGGCAAAGCGCGGCGCGCGCATGGTGGCNGACTTGAAATGCTCGTTGCCCTTGCCGCCGCGGCCGCCGCGCGCCACCAGCACNAGGCTTTCNGGNTCGCTCAGGTCCGCGAGGAGGCGCTCGCCGCCGTCCTCGGCGATGGCNTCNTCNGCCNCNACTTCNGGNNCGTCNCCCCGGCGCACGCTCTCGGCAAAGACNAGCGTACCNACGGGCAAGCCCAGCACGAGGTCCGCGCCCTTCTTGCCGTCGCACTGGCCGCCGCGGCCGGGCTGGCCGTTCTGCGCCTCATAGACGCGCTTGAGCCGGAAATCGTAGAGCGAAAGCAGGCGGCTGTCGGCCCGGAGATAGACNGANCCGCCGTTGCCGCCGTCGCCGCCGTCCGGNCCGCCCTTGGGCACGAATTTNTCGCGCCGGAAGGACATGCAGCCCCGGCCGCCCTTGCCCGCCTTGACGAGTATCCTCGCTTCATCCACAAAACGCATGGCTTGCCTCACAGTGGGGCNGCNGGCGGCGCGCCGCGCGCACCNGGCCGCTGCCCCGGANATGGCCNGAGTATGCCCGCAAAAACNCGAAAAGGGAAGGCCGCCGCNTGGGCGGGGCCTTCCCCGAAAANCCGGTGNANNGGNNGGCGCAGCCTTGTGCTAGGCCGCGGCCTCGTCCACATGCACCCGCGTGAGNACGCGGCGCTTGCGNGTGAANTTTTCAAAACGCACCACGCCGTCCACCTTGGCGAACAGCGTAAAATCGCGCCCCATGCCCACATTGAGGCCGGGATAGACGACCGTGCCCAGCTGACGCACAATGATGTTGCCGGCAAGCACAGGCTGGCCGCCNTAGCGCTTGATGCCCCGGCGCTGCCCCGGACTGTCGCGGCCGTTGCGTGACGAACCGCCCGCTTTNTTNTGAGCCATGATGCCTCCCCGGCCGCTTCGCCGACGCCTCCGCCGCNNNGNNNCGGCAGGACAGGCGGCGGCANGNCGGCCTAGCTNTTGATGCTTTTAATGCGAAGGGCGGTGCAATCCTGNCGGTGGCCGTGCAGGGACTTGGAATCCTTGCGGCGGCGGCGCTTGAACACCAGCACCTTGGGGCCGCGNCCCTGGGCCACCACTTCCGCCTTGACGCTCACGCCCTCAAGGTAGGGGGCACCCACCTTGCAGCCGTCCCCGCCGATGAGCAGGACCTTGTCCAGAACGACCTCGGCGCCCGGTTCCACGGCGAGCTTTTCCACCAGGATTCGGGAGCCTTCCTCGACCTGGTACTGCTTTCCGCCGGTTTCGACAATCGCGTACATCTCAAACCTCCAAAAGGGAAACGCATTCTTGCCCCATGCCGCGGAAAATGTCAAGCGGTCCGGCTCCAGCCCTCAGCCGCGCGGCGAAAGCTCCATGCCGGAAAGCGCGGCCAGCGCCGCGTCATCGGTATATTCAAAGCGCAGCGGCGTGAGGGTCACATGGCCCGCCAGCAACAGGTCCTTGTCGGTGCCCGGCCGGATGCTCTCCTGCGGCACGTCACCCGTGAGCCACCAATAGGGGTCGCCGCGCGGGTCCTCGCGGCGGGCATAGATATTGCGCCACACGGCGTCTGACTGCGCGCAGACGCGCACCTCCCCGGCCGGAAGGTCCCCCGCGGGATAGTTGAGGTTGAGCACGCGCCGCGGGGGGAGCTTCTTCCAGTCGATGCGCTCGGCCAGGGCCACGGCATGCCTCGCGTGGGCCGTCAGGTCCTGTCGGCCGGAGTGGTCGGCGTGGGAAATGGCCATGCTGGGAACGCCGTCGTGCGCGCCCTCGGCCGCCGCGCCCACCGTGCCGGAATAAAAGATGTCCGGCCCCACGTTGGGGCCGAGATTGATGCCCGCCATGACGAGGTCCGGCCGCCGCTCTGAGAGCGCGCCCAGCCCGAGCTTGACGCAATCGGTGGGAGTGCCGTGGACGCCGATGCCGGAAAAGCCCGGCTCCTCGATGAGGCGCGTGCGCAGGGGCTCGAACACGGTGAGCGAATGCCCCACCCCGGACTGCTGCCTGAGCGGCGCGACGGCCGTGACCGTGTGGCCCGCCTCCACCAGGGCGGCGTAAAGGGCGCGCAGGCCCGGCGCCATGATGCCGTCGTCATTGGAGAGGAGAACGTGCATTTGACAATACCTCGGAAAGAAGGGAATCTCGCGGGAACACGCCCCACACGCAGGTGGGCGGAGACTATCTATATGGAAAAAGGCGATTTCGTCAAAGACATTGTGCCCAACGCGGAGGCCTCCGGCATCTTCGCCGTGGCCGAGGCGGCGCTCGCGCAATCGCGCAACGGGCCCTATTGGCGGCTCGTGCTCGCCGATGCCAGCGGCAGCATCGAGGCCAAGATCTGGAGCCCGCTCAGCGGCGAGTTCAGCGAGATAGCGCCGGGGACGCTGGCGCAGGTGGAGGGCCGGGCCTCGCTCTTTCGCTCGCAGGTGCAGCTTGCCGTGGAGAAATTCCGGCCGCTCGACGCCGGGGAGGCTACCCGCGTGGACCAGACGGCCTTTTTGCCGTCGAGCCCCTATCCGCTGGACGCCATGTTCGACGAGCTCATGGCGCTTTGCCGCGAGGAATTCACGCACAAGCCCTGGCGCAAGCTCGTGCTCTCGGTGCTGGAGGATGCCGAACTCGGGCCGCAGTTCCGCCTCGCGCCCGCGGCCAAGAGCGTCCACCACGCCTATGCCGGGGGCCTGCTGGAGCACACGCTCGGCGTGTTCAAGCTCTGCCGCCGCCTGGCGGACCAGTACCCGGAGCTGGACCGCCAGGCCCTGCTCGCGGGCGCGCTCTTCCATGATTTCGGGAAAATACGCGAATTTTCCGGCGGCCTCTCCAATGACTACACCACCGAAGGGCGCCTCCTCGGGCACCTCATGCTCGGTGTGGAGATGCTCGCGCCCTTCCTCGCCCGCTCCGGCCTGGAACCGGGCCTTCAGGAGCATTTGCGGCACCTCATCCTCAGCCATCACGGCGAACTGGAATTCGGCGCCGTGCGCCAGCCGCAGACGCCGGAAGCTCTCGCCCTCCACCATGCAGACAATCTCGACGCCAAGCTCGCCCAGTGCCGCGCCCTTTTCGGCACGCTGGACGGCGAGGGCCCGGGCTGGACGCCGTGGCAGGCCACCCTGGGCCGCCCCCTCTACCGGCCCGAGCGCACGCCCGAGGGGCCCCCGGCCGCTCCCAGGGGGCGCAAAAACGCCAGGAGGGAAGAATGTTTGTCACTTTTGAAGGCATAGAGGGCTCGGGCAAGTCCACGGCCCTGCGCCTTTTGGCCGCGCATTTGCAGGAGCGCGGGCACGACCCGGTGCTCACGCGCGAGCCGGGGGGCAGCTCCCTCGGCCGCAGCCTGCGCCCCATCCTCCTGGACGCGCGCACGCGCGGCCTTACGAGCCGGGCGGAGCTCCACCTTTTCCTCGCCGACCGCGCGCAGCATGTGGCCGAGATCATCCGGCCCGCGCTGGAAGCCGGGCAGACCGTGCTCTGCGACCGTTTTTCCGATTCCACCCTCGCCTATCAGGGCTATGGTCGCGGGCATGACATGGAGCGGCTGCGCCGCATCAATGCCCAGGCCACAGGCGGCCTCGCCCCGGACCTCACCCTTTTGCTCGACCTTCCGGTGGCCGAGGGCCTTGAGCGCGCGGGCGAGCGGAACCGCGCCGAGGGCACGGTGCTTTCCGAGGGGCGCTTCGATTCCGAAAGCCTGGACTTCCACGAGCGCGTGCGCCAGGGCTATCTCGCGCTGGCGGCCGCCGAGCCGGAGCGCATCGCCGTCATCGACGCCGCGCAGCCCCCCGAAGATGTGCTGCTTCAGTGCCTTTCCGCGCTGGAGGAGCGGCTCTCGCGCCGCGGCATGGGCATTGCCTGAAAAGAGCAAGGAGGCATCATGAACGCCACCCCTCCCGAAATCTATACCCTTGAGGCCGACGGCGCCCGCTTGCGCTTCGTGCCGCAGGCCGCGGATACGGCGCTCCCCGCAGGGCTTGCCGTCATCCACCGCATGGGCGACCCGGCGCTGCTCCAGTGCGCGGTGCTCAGGCGCGAGAACGCGCCCGGCGGCGTCTTCCGCCTTGAGGACGAAAGCGGCCCGCTGCTCGCGGCCATTGCCGAAAACAACCTCGCCTTCGCGCTCGGCATGGGCTTTTTCGGCGAGCTCACGGCCAATGCGCGCTATGGCGTGGATGTGTTCGAGAACATGGAAGAGCCCGATGATTGAGCCGCTGGTGGCAGAACGCACCCTGGGCGTGGTGTTTTTCCCGGCCTTTGACTGGGCAATCTCCCCCACGCATCCCGAACGGGAGGAGCGCCTGCTCTACACGCGCGACCAGCTGCAGGAGGAGGGGCTTTTCGACATTCCGGGCATCAGCGAGCACAGGCCCGTCTTTGCGAGCCACGCCCAGCTCGAGCGCGCGCACTTCTGCCTGCCCTCGGCCGCGGCCGTGAGCACGGAATCGCACCTTGCCGCGGCGGGCGGGGCCATCACCGCGGCGCGCCTCGTCATGGAGCACAGGACCGACCGGGCCTTCGCGCTGGTGAGGCCGCCGGGACATCACGCCATGCGCGTGGTCCACGGCAACCGGGGCTTCTGCAACATCAATAATGAAGCCGTGATGGTGGAATATATCCGCGACCACTATCCGCATCCCGAGGGGCGCCCCCTGCGCGTGGCCATCGTGGATACGGACGTGCACCACGGCGACGGCAGCCAGGACCTTTTCTGGAATGACCCGCACACGCTCTTCATCTCCCTGCACCAGGACGGCCGCACCCTCTATCCGGGCTCGGGCTTCCTCGGGGAGGACGGCGGCCCCGGCGCGCGCGGGCGCACCATCAACATCCCGCTGCCACCCGAGACCTCGGACGAGGGCTATCTTTACGCCGTGCGCAACGCGGTTTTGCCCATGCTGGAGGATTTCCGGCCCGACATCATCATCAATTCCGCCGGGCAGGACAACCACTTCACCGACCCGCTCGCCAACATGCGCTTGTCCGCGCAGGGCTATGCGGCGCTGACCACGGCGCTCAACCCGGACATCGCGGTGCTTGAGGGCGGCTATTCCATCCGCGGGGCGCTCCCCTATGTGAACCTCGGCATCTGCCTCGCGCTGGCCGGCATCCCGGCGGCGGCCGAGATCCGCGAGCCGGGCTGGACGCCAGTGGCCATCCGCCAGAAGCCGCAGGTGGCCGAATATATCGCGCGCCTCTGCGAGGAGGTGCTGGACCGCTATTTCCGGCCGCCCGCGCGGCCCGCCGAAGGCCGGGAGGACCACGGCTGGTGGACGCGGCAGAAGCATATCTTTTATGATACGGACATGCTGCGCGAGCGCCAGAACGAAAGCTGGCGGCTCTGCGACGAGTGTTCCGGCCTTGGCCGCATCGAGACCGCATCGGAGCGCGTGCCGCGCTCCCTCTGCCTGCTCGTGCCGCGCCATGCCTGCACGGCCTGCCGGGCCGAGGGCGAGCGTCTGGCGGCGGAAGCCCGCAAGAGCGGGCGCTACGCCCATGTGCGCCTGCTGGACGGCGACGCCGCGGACAGGGCGGAAGAAAAGGAACCGGGGCTCAACCCCAACAACTAGCGATCCAGCGAGGCAAGCATGACGGATATCCTCATCATCGGCGCGGGCGGCGTGGGCAGCGTCGTGGCCCACAAATGCGCGCAGGCCAAGCGCGAGACCGGGGTTTTCGGCAAGATAACGCTGGCGAGCCGCACGCTCTCCCGCTGCGAGGCGGTGGCCGCCAGCGTGCGCGAGCGTCTTGGCGTGGACATCGCCACGGCGCAGGTGGACGCGGACGACGTACCCGCGCTCTGCGCGCTCATGCGCGAGGTGAAGCCCGCCATCGTCTGCAATATCGCGCTCCCCTATCAGGACCTGCACATCATGGACGCCTGCCTGGAATGCGGGGCGCACTACCTCGACACGGCCAATTACGAGCCGCCGGACACCGCGCGTTTCGAGTACAAGTGGCAGTGGGCCTATCGCGACCGCTTCCGCGAGGCGGGGCTCACGGCCCTGCTCGGCTCGGGCTTCGACCCCGGCGTGACCAATGTGTTCGCCGCCTGGGCGCTCAAGCACGAGCTCGACGAAGTGCATGTGCTCGACATCATCGACTGCAATGCGGGCAGCCACGGGCAGGCCTTCGCCACCAACTTCAACCCGGAGATCAACATCCGCGAGGTCACGGCGCGCGGCCGCTACTGGGAGCACGGCGAATGGGTGGAGACCGACCCGCTCTCCTGGTCCATGGACTACGACTTCCCGGACGGTATCGGCAAAAAGAAGTGCTACCTCATGTACCACGAGGAGCTGGAATCGCTTGTGCGCAACCTGCGCGGCATCCGACGGGCGCGCTTCTGGATGACTTTCTCGGAGAGCTACCTCAACCACCTCGAGGTGCTCGGCAATGTGGGCATGACCCGCATCGACCCGGTGCGCTTCCACGGGCAGGACATCGTGCCCATCCAGTTCCTCGCGGCGCTTTTGCCGGACCCGGCCTCGCTGGGCCCGCTGACCACGGGCCGAACCTGCATCGGCGACGTATTGCGCGGCGTGAAAAACGGCAGGCCGCGCGCTGTCTATGTGTACAATATCTGCGACCACGGCGCCTGCTACCGCGAGGTGGGCTCGCAGGCCATTTCCTACACCACGGGCGTGCCCGCCATGATCGGCACCAAGCTCATCGCCGAAGGGCTGTGGCGCAGGCCGGGCGTGTGGAACATGGAGGAATTCGACCCCGACCCCTTCATGGCGGACCTCAACCGCTTCGGGCTGCCCTGGAACTGCGTGGAAGTTCCCGCGGAATAAAGATGCGCCCAGCCATGAGCGCGGACTGCCTCGACCTCCTGCTGGCGCCGGACTCCCCGGCGCCCTCGGCCTGCTTTGTGCTCGACGAGTGCCGGCTTCGCGAAAACGCCGCCATCCTCGACGGCGTGCAGAAGGCCACGGGCGCGAAGATATTGCTGGCGCTCAAGGGCTTCGCGGCCTGGGCCACCTTTCCCCTGCTCTCGCGCGCGGGCGAGGGGCCGCTCTGGGGCGTGTGCGCGAGCTCGGTGGACGAGGCGCGCCTCGGGCGCGAGGACTTCGGCGGCGAGGTCCACGCCTTCGCCGCCGCCTGGAGCGAGGAGGAATTCCGCGAGCTGCTCACCCTCTGCGACCACATCGTGTTCAATTCCGTGGCCCAATGGCGGCGCTTCCGGCCCGTGGCCGAAGCCGCGCGGGCCGCGGGGAAAAGCCGCGAGGTGAGCTTCGGCCTGCGCCTGAACCCGGAACATTCCGAGGGCGCTGTCCCCATTTACGACCCCTGCGCGCCGGGTTCGCGCCTCGGCATCCGCGCGGGCGACCTTGCCCGCGAGCTCCCGCCCGACAGGCTTGACGGCATTTCCGGCCTCCANTTCCATACGCTGTGCGAGCAGGGGGCGGACGCGCTTGAGCGCACCCTGGATGCCGTGGAGGAAAAGTTCGCGCCCTGGATAAACGCGCTNCCCCAGGAAGGGCGCTGGCTCAATTTCGGCGGCGGCCANCACATCACCCGCGAGGGCTATGACNTNGGCCTCCTCTGCCGCCTCATCGACCGCTGGCGGGACAGATACGGCGCGCAAATCTATCTNGAGCCCGGCGAGGCCGTGGCNCTCAACGCGGGCTGGCTCACGGCCACNGTGCTCGANGTGGTNNNGGCNGACATGCCCGTGGCCGTGCTGGACGTTTCCGCGGCCTGCCANATGCCGGACGTGCTNGAAATGCCCTACNGGCCNGAGGTCNTTTACCGGGGGGCNGNCGGCNCGCCCCNNAAGGNGGCCGAAGCCGGGGGCGNCGCCTGGACCTGCCGCCTCGCGGGGAAGTCCTGCCTCGCCGGGGATGTCATCGGCGAATACGCNTTCGCCGCGCCGCTNNNCGTGGGGGANCGCCTCNTCTTTGCGGACATGGCCATCTACAGCATGGTCAAGACCACCACCTTCAACGGNCTGNGNCTCCCTTCCATCGGCATCTGCCGCTGTGCCGGGGNCGCCCCNCGGNCCGCTCCGGGCGAGCGCTTCCGCATCCTGCGCNNGNTCGGCTACGAGGACTTCCGCGGGCGNCTCTCCTGAGCCGCGNGGCCCNCGNNCCCGGCGGCCTCGCCTTGACATCGNCGGNAAAAATNCGGATGATTTTNCACCTTTNCATCGTNCGCACACCGGAAAACCATAGCTGCGCCTATGNCGTGAAGCCGGAGGAGAAGAGCATGAGAACCAANATCGTCGCCACCATNGGCCCCGCNTCCAATACCAAGGAAAANCTCAAGGCNCTCGCCGGNGCGGGCGTCAGNGTCTTCCGCCTCAATTTCTCGCANGGCANCGCCTCNGANTTNGTCAAGATCATCAANTATATCCGNGAGGTGGAGGCCGAGCTCGGCCGCCCCATCACCATCATGCAGGACCTTTCCGGCCCCAAGATNCGNCTTGGCGTTGTNCCGGAAAAATCCATNCAGGTGACCAAGGGCATGAAGCTGCTCCTCGGGCCCAGCGACAAGCGCGTGGANGAGCTCGCCTACCTGCCCTTTGACCATGAGGTCATNCTCGAGAGCCTCGAGCCCGGNGACCGCATGGTGCTCGCCGACGGCGGCCTCCAGTTNGTGGTNAAGGANCGCCGCGACGACGGCCTTGTGCTGCTCGTGGCGGGCAATGACGGCATCGTCACNTCGCGCAAGGGCCTCGCGCTGCCCGGCAAGGCCACCAAGGTGCGCGCCCTCACCGAAAAGGACAAGAAGGACCTCGAGGACGGCCTGGCCCTCGGCGTGGACGCGGTCGCCATCTCCTATGTGCAGACNGCCGACGACGTGCGCGAGGCCAAGGAGCTCATCGCCAAATCCGGCCGCCGCGTGCCCGTGGTGGTCAAGCTNGAGCGCCAGAGCGCCGTGGACAACCTCGACGCCATCCTCGCCGAGACGGACATCGNCATGGTGGCCCGCGGCGNCCTNGGCGTGGAGTGCCCCCTGCCCCTTTTGCCCGCCCTGCAGAAGCGCATCATCAGCGCCTGCAACCAGGCCTCCAANCCGGTCATCGTGGCGACGCAGATGCTGCTCTCCATGGTCAACAACCCCGTGCCCACCCGCGCCGAGACCACGGACGTGGCCAATGCCGTGCTGGACGGGGCCGACTGCGTCATGATGAGCGAAGAGACGGCCATGGGCAATTTCCCGGTGGAGACCGTGCAGTTCATGCGCATGATCACCACCGAGGCCGAAAAGCTCCTCCTCGACAACCGCAAGCTGGAAGAGCCGGAAAGCGACAAGGGCATCCCGGAATTTCTCGCCTACTCCGCNTGCCTGCTCGCCGACAAGGCNGACGCCAAGGCCATCGTCTCGCACAGCGTTTCCGGCGGCTCGGCNCGGCAGGTNTCGGCGNGGCGGCCTCCGCAGGCCATCTACGCGCTCACGCCCGACCCCTCCACCATCAAGGCGCTCAACTTCGTCTGGGGCGTCACGCCCNTCTTTGTGGACAAGGAGCACATCGGCCAGACGCACCTCGAGCGCGCGGAGGAGTTCATCAACAANAGCCGGGATTTCCAGGTCAACGACTGCGCGGTCATCACCGCNGGCCANATCAAGGACTCGGCCACGCCGCGCGGCACCAACATGGTCAAGATNTACTGGAAGTAGCGCATGGNNGNAAAAAANGCCTCCGGCGCNGTTCCCGCGAACATCAACGAAGAGTACTACCAGATCAGCCCGGANATNNTGGGGAGCTTNCCCAAGTACCGGCCCCCGGTGGACCTCTTCGTGTTTCGCGAGGACATCGCCGTGCTTGCGCCCTATTCGCGCAANGGGGTGCGCCTCACCAACGAGCAGGTGGANGAGCTGGCCGCGCTGTGCGCTGAGGGCAACCTCTTCGTCTCCCGCTCGGACCACCACATCTATTCGCGGCATATCGTGCGCCAGCTCGACCTCGTGCTCCAGGACCACAACCTCAAGGAAGCCGAGATCGCCAATATCTGCGTGCACGCGCTCTATCTCCGCTATGCGGAGTTNTACGCNCAGCCCGTGAAGGCGCTCTTCGACCCNCTCTACCGCGACGTGCTCGTGGTCACGGAATACCTTGCNGNGGACCCGAAGCGCATGAACGCCTTCATGCGCCGCCTCTTCCGCAAGAATGACCCGGCGAAGCACGCGGTCAACAGCATGATCGTNGGCCTCTGGCTCTGGCTCCAGAACGCGGGCGAGTTCCAGCGCAAGGACCTGGACCGCATGGCNGTGGCNNTGCTCGTGCATGACATCGGCATGAGCAAGGTGCCCCCCTTCCTCGTGGACAAGAAGGGTGCGCTCAAGCCCGAGGAGCGGGAAAAGGTGTGGCAGCACTCNGCCATGGGCGTGAAGATCATGCAGAANATGGACATGGTCTATGACGAGCTCGTGCGCGCCTGCTTCGAGCACCACGAGCGCATGGACGGCTCCGGCTACCCGCAGCGCNTCAAGGCCGGGCAGGTNCGGANCCCNGCGGCCCTNNCCGCCGTNGCGGACTCCTTCTCGGCCATGATNACCGAGCGCAGCTANGCCCCCGCCAAGGAGCCCATGGAGGCAGCGCGCGAGCTTGCCGAGGATGCGCGCTACGACACCGGCGTGGCGCGCACCCTGCTTGCGGCCTACGCCAGGGACGCCTTCGGCCCCCCGCAGGACATGGACGCCTTTGTGGAACAGAAGGACTGAACGCGCGGAGAACACCTTAAAACGGAGGAACCCATGCGCCGCCTCTCCCCCCCGGCCCTGCTCCTGGCCCTGCTCACCCTCGTCGCGCTGCTCGTGCCCGCGGGGCCGATGCCGGCATCCGCCGCCGACGACGGGCAGCTCGTCAAGGTCGTGGTATTGTCGCGCCACGGCGTGCGCGCGCCCACCCAGAAGCACAAGACCCTGGAGGAATGGAGCGAGCGCGTCTGGCCCGTCTGGCCCGTCAAGCGCGGCGACCTCACGCCGCGCGGGGCCCAGCTCGTCACAGCCATGTGGGGCACTGTCGGCGCGGACTTCAGGCAGGAAGGCCTCCTTCCCGCCAACCTGTGCCGGCGCCCGGCGGACGTCTTTGTGCGCGCCGATACGGACGAGCGCACCCGGGCCACGGCGCGGGCGCTGCTGGACGCTCTCGCCCCGGAGTGCCGCCTCGGCTACGCCGTTTCCACCGACGCCATCGACCCGCTCTTCCACCCGGTCAAGGCCGGGCTCTATACCTTTGATCCCATCGGCGCGGCCACGGACATCCTCAGCATGACGGACGGCGGCCTGGGACATCTCCAGGATGAGCTTTCCACGCCGCTCGCCCTCATCGGGCGGCTCTCGGCGCCGGTGGCCCCGCGCCTCTGCGGCAAGTTCAACCTGCCGCCGGACTGCGCGCTCTCGGACATTCCCAATGCCGTGAGCGTGGCCCCGGACGGGCGCAACGTGGGCCTCACCGGGAGCCTCGCCATCGCCTCCAGCCTCGCCGAGATATTCCTGCTCGAATATGGCGAATGGCCCGGCGTGGCCGCGGGCTGGGGACAGGTCACGGCGCCCACCCTGCGCCAGGTGCTGCCCGTGCATGCACGGGTTTTCGACGTGGTGAACCGCGCGCCGCTGGTTGCGTGGGCACGCGGCTCCTCCCTGCTTGCGGAAATGGGCGCGGCCCTGTTGGGCACGCATTATGACGAGCGCTGCAACAAGGCCTCCCTCGTGGTCTTTGTGGGCCACGACACCAATATCGCCAATCTGGGCGCGCTGCTCGGCGTCAACTGGCAACTTCCGGAATATCCCCTCAACAGCATCCCCCCGGCCGCAGCATTGATGCTGGAATTGTGGGAGAAGAACGGCCAGCGCGAGGTGCGCGTCAACCTCCTCGCGCAGCCCATGAGCGCCCTGCACACGCCCATTGCCGCAGAGGGCCTCCTGAGCCCCGCGGACCTCAGGAGCCATGCTCCGGTGTCGGCCGACGTGAGCGCCCCCCCGGTGGTGGGCGCGGCGCGCTTCCCGCTCGAGGAATTTCGCGGACGTATCGCCGAGGCGACGGCGGGCGCCCCCCTGGCCCCGCCCCAGGTTCCCCCCCTGGATTCCGCCCGCGAGGTAGTGAAATAGGCAAAGGGTAAGCCCGTCCACCCCATGTTCCGGGCACACGCCACGGCAATGCCCCGGAAGCCCGGAAAGGAGAACCACATGCCTGACGACAACAGCTCAATTTCCACTGCGCCCAGGCCCGAAGCGGCCGGGGAAGGCCCCAAGGACGGCAACCGGAACATCCCGGCCGACGAGCTCGAGAAGGTCCCCACCAGGACGAGCCCCTGGCAGTGGGCGGTCATCATTGTGGCCGGCCTTGTCCTTATCGCCATCGGCCTGACCTTCAGGGGCGCCGAGGAGCGGGAGAATGCGGCCGCGCAGAAGGAGCTTGCCACGCCCCTCGTCAACCTGGTGCAGCAACAGACGGCGGCGCTGGGCCTGCCCGGGCCCAGGGTGGCGCTCAATATCGCCACCAAGGGCGCGGACGTCATTGTGGACTACCCCGCCCCCATCGGCGCCGGAAGGGCCAGGAACCTCGCCCTCGCCGTGTGCGCGGGCCTCGCCCGGGCCTATGTTGACAAGGGCTATATGCCGCGCGACCTCGCCGTGCATGTGGGCGCGATACTTCCTGACGGTGCCAGGGCCGCTTACGGCACGGCCGTCTTCAACGGCAATCTTGACCAGCTCGGCTGGGAGCCGGTGAGCGCGCAGTAAGCGGAGGACCGGGCCTCTCTTCGCGCTCCCGCGGCCGCATGCCTTTGCTGCGCGGGCCACTCCGGGACCTCCCCAGTGGGGGCCGGGGCGGTCCGCGCGTTCTTTTTGCCGCCCGGGGTGCCTCCGGCCGGGTTGCGCAGGGACCTCTTTACGGCGCGGAAAAAACACGGTAATTCCACGCGATGCGAATCCGCGTTTCCTGGAAAAAGCTCCTGCTCTGGACATGCGTGCTGGTGGTCTTTTGCGGCCTTTTGGGCGCGGGGGCCGTGGCGACCCTCTTTTACTGGGCCTCGCGCGATCTTCCCAACATCAGCCGCATCGCGGACTACAATCCGCCCCAGGCCACCACGGTGCTCGCCCGCAACGGTGAGGTGCTGGGCACGCTCTGCACGGAAAAGCGCTATGTCATCAGCCTTGAGGATATGTCGCCCTTCCTGCCCCAGGCCTTTCTCGCCGCCGAGGACGATTCATTCTACCACCACATGGGCGTGGACCCGGTAGCCATCCTGCGCGCGGCCATCAACAATTTCCGCAAGGGGCGCCAGGGCGAGGGCGGCAGCACCATCACCCAGCAGCTCATCAAGCAGCTTTTGCTCACGTCGGAGCGCAGCTACACGCGCAAGATGAAGGAGGCCATCCTCGCCTACCGCATCGAGAAGGACCTCACCAAGAAAGAGATCCTCACCATCTACCTGAACCAGATATATCTCGGCGAGCACGCCTATGGCGTGGAGGCCGCGGCGCGCACCTATTTCGGCAAGCACGCGGCGGACATCACGCTCGCCGAGAGCGCGGTCATCGCGGGGCTCCCCAAGGCGCCCTCGCGCTATAATCCCTTCCGCTCGCCCAAGGCCGCCAAGGACCGCCAGATGTATGTCCTCGGGCGCCTGCGCGACCTCGGCTGGATCACTGCCGAGCAATATGCCCAGGCCGCGGCCGAGCCCCTCGTCTACTGGAGTATGCCGGACGGCATGGGCGGCCCGGCCCTCTGGTATCTCGAGGAGGCGCGCCGCCTGCTCGTGGAGTTCTTTACCGAGAGCAATCTCAAGGCCCTCGGCGTGGAGACGAAAAGGTACGGCGAGGAATATGTCTACGAGGCCGGGCTCACCGTGCGCACGGCCATGGTGCCCGCGCAGCAGGAGGCCGCGGGGAACGCGCTTCGGCGTGGCCTGGAGGAGCTGGACAAGCGCCAGGGCTGGCGCGGAGCCGTGCAGATGGAGCCGGACAAGGTGCAGTCCTTCGGCAAGGACTCCACCTTCACCCCACAAGACCTCGCGGGCGACGCCTGGGCGCGGGCGCTGGTGACCGCCGTGGAGCCGGGCCGGGCCGTTGTGGCGCTGGGCAAGGGCTATACCGGCGTCATCCCGGTGGCCAACATGTCCTGGGCGCGCAAGCCCAATCCCAAGGTGGCCGCGGCCAATGCCCCGTCCATCAAGGACGCGCGGCAGGTGCTTGCGCCGGGCGACCTCATCTGGGTCTCCGCCGCCCCCATGCCCGCGCCGGAGGGCCAGGCCGCGCCGCCCGCCAAGGGGAAACAGCCTGCCAAGACCGGGGGCAAGAACCTCGTTCCCTATGACCCGGCGCGCGTGAAACCGGGAAGCCCCATCGTGCTCCGCCTCCAGCAGGAGCCGCTGGTGCAGGGGGCGCTCGCCTCGCTGGAGCCGGAGAGCGGCGATGTGGTGGCGCTCATAGGCGGCTACAGCTTCGGCGACAGCCACTTCAACCGCGCCACGCAGGCGAGGCGCCAGCCGGGCTCCAGCTTCAAGCCCGTGGTCTATTCCACTGCGCTCGATTTCGGCTTCACGCCGTCCTCCATCGTGCTGGACGCCCCCTTTGTCTATGTGAACCCCTACACCAACGAGGTGTGGCGGCCCTCCAACTACGAGCACAACTACAAGGGCGAGCTGCCGCTGTGGCAGGCGCTGGCCCTGTCGCGCAATACCTGCACGGTGCGCGTGGCCCAGCAGGTGGGGATCGCCAATGTCATCCAGCGGGCCAAGGCCATGGGCCTTGAGCCGCATTTCCCGCAGGAGCTGGCGGTGAGCCTGGGCGCCGTGGCCGTTTCGCCGCTCAACCTGACGCAGGCCTATGCGGCATTCGCCAACCAAGGCCTGGGTGTGCGGCCGCGCATCATCACCTCCATCACCGACGCCAAGGGGCGCGAGCTCTACCGGCAGGACCCGGAGCACTGGCAGGCGCTCTCCCCGCAAAACGCCTACATGATGGCGACCCTGCTCAAGAACGTGGTCAACGCGGGCACGGGCTCGCGCGCGAAGATCGACGGCCGCTTCATCGCGGGCAAGACGGGCACCACCAACGAAGAGCACGACGCCTGGTTCGTGGGCTTCACGCCCTATCTCGTGACCGGGGTCTATGTGGGCTATGACCAGTTGCAGCCGCTGGGGCGGCTGGAACAGGGGGGGCGCACGGCCGCGCCCATCTTCCGCTATTACCGGAGCGTGGTGGAGGATTTTTACGAGCCCAGGGACTTCACCATGCCCGAGGGCATCGTCATGTCCGGCAACATGGCCTACCGCGCGGACCAGCCCATGGAAGGCGTTTCCGCCACGGACGGCCTTGAGAGCGAGCCGGGCGAGGACACCTCGGAGGGCGGCGAGGACCTCATGCGCCAGATGTTCTAGGCACGACGCCAAGGCCTTTCAAAGAGATGATGCCAAGTACAGCAGCGAGGCCTTCCTTAATCCCGTCTGGAGCGAAGCGAAAGACGGGTGCTGCGACCGGATGGCGGCGCGAAGCGCCGTGCCCGTTGGCGAGCAAAGCGAGCCCTACGGGCATCGACAGCAGCGCTGGTGCCGGAAGAATCCTAAAAAATAAGATTTT
>JAAUYU010000025.1 GCA_014804965.1 Desulfovibrio sp. | reverse complement strand
TCAAAAACAGCCTTTTAGGTTCCGGCTGCGTCAGAGAAAAATTTCCTCGGTCGAGTACTTGAGTACACTCCCTTCGGAAATTTTTATCTTCCTTGCCGGAACCTAAAAATCTTATTTTTGAGGATTCTTCCGGCACGAGCACCCGCCTTCCGCTTCGCTCCAGGCGGAATAAGGAAGTTCACTTGCTGTGTATGGAGAGCTTTCGCTTATGTACACGGCAGGCCGCGGCCCCGCAACTCCTGCGGCCGGGCTTCGGCCTGCCCTAAAGTTTTGCGCCGGGCTGCCGAAAAGCAGGAAAAAACCCCAAAAGTGTCGCCGGAGTGCGGCAGGAGGATGTCATGGATGACGTGCAGATGGGCATGAGCGTGGCCGTAACAAAAGAGGCCATGAATTTTCAGGCCAGCATGACCGCGAACCTCATCAACGGCTCGTTGGAAAAAGGCGCGGAAATGGAGCAGATGCTCCGCAGCCAGGGCCTCGCTGCCGAGGGCATCGGCGCCAAGCTTGACGTGGTGGCGTAAGCCGCCCGGCTGGAAGATTTGGCGAAAAGCCGCTCCGGGAATCGGGGCGGCTTTTCTAGCGCATGTGTGGCCCCTGCGGGGCCGTGCGGTCTGTCGAAAAATGCGGAAGGCCGTACCGGGCATCCGGTACGGCCTTCTGGTTTCAGGCATTGAGTTCCGCGCGGAATTTGCGGGAGAGGCGAAAGACCATGACTTTGCGCGGCGGCAGGGTGATGGTCTCGTCGGTCTGGGGGTTGCGCCCCTTGCGCGAGGCCTTTTCGTAGCACTCGAACTTGCCGAAGCCGCTGATGAGCAGGGAGCCGTCTTTCTTGATGGCTTCCTTCATGATCTCGAGCAGCTTCTCCACCACCTGTTTCACATCGACGCGGTTCTTGTCGGTCTCTTCGTAGATGGCCTCCACAATGTCCGCTTTAGTAAGTGTTTTTTTCATGGCAGGTTCTCCACATCCTGCCCCGTGTTCCACATTGCATCGCCCTGGCTGCCAATATCGGGAGGGCCGCGCCGCTTCCCACGGGCAGAGATTTCTTGTAGGAAAATACGCGCAATGCCCGCAAGGGGCAAGCGCTTTCTTACCGACGGCCGATCGGGTGTGAGCTGTGCTCCGCGCCTGGCGCCTTGGGGGGGATGTTCGCCTCATGACCACCGCTTCCCGGTCCCGGGGCGCGCGCTCCGTGGCCGTGCCCTGGCCCGCGCCCGCGTCTGGGCCCGCCATCGTGCCCGTGTTTCTGCCGCATTTCGGTTGCCCCCGGCGTTGCCTTTTCTGCGGGCAGGAGGCGCAGACGGGCGTGGCGGCGAACGCTGCCCTGCGGGACCTGCTCGCCGCAGCGCGCGCAGGGCTTGAGGCGCGCATTGCCCGCGGCCTCGGCCCTACCGAGCTCGCCTTTTACGGGGGCACCTTCACCGCCCTTCCCGAGGGGGCGCTCGGGGCCTGTCTCGATTTTTCCGAAAGCGCCCGGCGTGACGGCCTCATCAGCGCTTTTCGCTGTTCGACCAGACCGGATGCCGTGGATGGCCCCGTGCTTGAGCGGCTCGCGGCCGCGGGCTGCGCCACGGTGGAACTGGGCGTGCAGAGTTTCGTCGACGCGGCACTCCGCCTCACGGCGCGGGGATACACGGGGGCACAGGCGGGGGCGGCCTGCGCCCGCGTGGCTGCTTCGGGCATGGGGCTTTGCGTTCAGCTCCTGCCCGGGATGCCCGGCGTCACGCCGACGGTCTTTCTTGATGATGTGCGCGAGGCGCTCGCGCTGGGGGCGCGGGCGTTGCGCTTCTACCCCTGCCTTGTGCTCGAGGGGACGGGCCTTGCGGCCCTGTGGCGAGCCGGGGCCTATGCGCCCTGGGACATGGAGACAACGCTGGAAACCCTGGCGCAAGGCTGGCTTCTGGCCCATCAAGCCGGGGCCGCGGTGTTGCGTATGGGCGTGGCTCCGGGGGAGGATCTCGCGCGGGCGCTGCTCGCCGGGCCCTGGCATCCGGCGCTCGGCTCCCGCGTGCTCGGCCGGGCGCTCCTCCGGGCGGTGCAGGAGCTTGCACGCGGGCTGGGATTTCCCCAGCCGGGCACCCGCGTGGTTTTGGAGGCCCCGGCCTTCACGCAGGGGCACTTTTGGGGCCATGCCGGGGAACTGCGCGAGCATTGGGCAGCTTTGGGCCTCGGGTCCGGGAATGTGCGCTTTCGCCCTGAGCCGATGATGCGCCTGCGATTTGAAGGGGAAGTCGGGGCGCCCTCGCAAGCCTGCTGAGCAAGGGAGCGGAAAAACCGCGCTTTTTCCGCGAAACGCCAGCGCGTAAGGTTGAAAATCCTTTAAGTCGCCACCATCCCCGAGCAGAGGCTGTACAAGGCGCCCCGGAGGGGCGCCCGCGCGAGAGTGAGCGGAAAAACCACGTTTTTTCCGCGAAACGCCGGCGCGTAAGGTTGAAAAAATTGCAAGGTCCCGTGCCACTGGCACGGGACCTTGCAATTTTTTCAACTAATAATGGTTAAAAGAAGGTGCGGCCACCGGGGGGACGGTGGCCGCAGGGAGGGAGGATGTTCTGATGGGGGTTCAGAGAGTGTTCTGTAAGGGAGGAAGGTTGGGGGGGTAAAATCGCCGCGTCCCTGATGGGGGCTCAGGACGCTGCGGAAATTTGCTTCATGAGCGCCTCGCTGGTCTGCCTATATGTTGACCGCCGGTGGCGGAGAAAAAGAGTTTTGGGGGGCTCCGGGCCCGTGCCCGGGATCCACGATATATCTTGTCCGGTCTCCGGGCCGCTTGGGCCTTGGTGGGTCCCGGGTTTCTTTCAAGCTCTCTTCAGTTTTTCTCGCGCCCCGTTCCGGTGCGCTCTTGCCCTTTCTTATAGCAACCCGCGTGCCAACACTGATTTCAGCAGATAACACATTGATATTGAAGGTATTTTTATTTTTGAGCCTTTGGCGCGGGGAGGGGTGCGGGGGCGCCTTGTATGGTTTTTATACATCTGTACAAAGGGCCTGTAAAAATATCATCCATGTGTACAGAAATGAGGCAGCGGGGGCGCCTTGTGAAGTGGGGTGAGGCAGGGGGCAGCGCCGACGGCGGGGATGCTGCTGAGAGGTTTCAGCCCGTTAAATCAAAAGACGCCCGTGAGGGACGTCTTTTGGCGATTGTATTGAAAAGGGCGCCGGCAGCAGGACCGGGGGGCCGCCTTGCGCCGCTTCAGCGCCCGGCCGGCGCGGAGACGGGCGTCCCGGTACGGCCAGGGGCCTCGTCGCTTCCGGGATTGAGCCAGTAGCCTTCCTCTCCTATGGGGCCCATGGGCACGCCCACCTCGGTGCGCAAAAGCTCGCTGATTTCCGAGAGCCGCGCGCGCAGGCGGTTGCGGAGCATCTGGAGCTCCAGCCCCAGACGCGGCAGGGTATCCGTGGGGGTGCCCCTGTCAAAGGCGAGGCTTTCCAGCCGGGCCTTGGTTTCGCGGATGCGCATCCTGAGCACCTGGACATCCGGGTGCGCCTCCCGGAGTATCTTTCGGGCCTGTTCCCGCTGCCGGGGCGGCAGGGTCTCGAGCCAGAGGAGCACCGAGCGCGTGTAGCGCGCCTCGCTCTCCGGGGAGAGATCATGGCCGTCCGTTTCGTCCAGTATGGCGCGGGTTTGTGGCGCACGCGGCGCGGCGGCCTCGGTGGAGCAGACACCGGGTATGGCCGCTGCGAGCAACACGGCCGCCAGAAGCATACATTGGGGGAGTGTGGACATGGTGTTCAACTTCATGCGTAACCCGGAGGATACGGCAAAAGGAAGATTCATTGCGGATGAAAGCCTTGGTCCTGGCTCCGGGCGGTCCGTGGCCATTGTGAATGATATGCAAGAAACGTGCGAAAATCCGCCAAAAAAGTTCTCGCGCCGAGAGATGACAGCCGGGCGCCCCGCGGCTATACTTTAGGCATGAGAGGAGAGCAAGAGGCCGCGGCCGCTGCGGGCGCGGGCCACATTAGGGACGCCTGGGTCGCGGCGCAGGCCGACGCCGTGCCCGAGCCCGGGGCCGCGTCCGGCGCGTCTGCCGCATCCGCCGCTTCCGGCCGCAAGGGCAAGCAGGGGAGCGCTCGCCTGGTGGTGGGCGCGCAGCCCCCGCGCAATCCGGCGCTTTCCATGCCGCTCGGCTGGATACTCGGGAGCGCCGCCCTCATCCTCATCCTTGCGGTGGCGCTCGTGACCTGGCTCTCCATCCGCCGCAGCGAGGACGCCATGGCGAACCTGCTCGCCGAGAAGGGCTCCTCGCTCATCATGGCCTTTGAGAGCTCCCTGCGCACGGGGATGCGGGGCGAGACCGGGGTGCGCCTCCAGGTGCTTTTGGAGGAAATGGCGCGCAGCCCGGACATCGAGTTCGTGGCCGTGACCATGCCCGACGGCACCATCGTGGCCCACAGCGAGCGCACGCGCCTCGGCGAGACCCTGCGCATCCAGGGCGAGGACGCGGACGAGGGCAGCATGGCCGAGCTCGCCCCGGCCGACGAGACCCACTGGACCACCATGATGATGGAGGGCCACCGCGTCTTTGTGGTCTACCGCAACTTCCTCCTCGGGCGCGAGAGCTGGCCCGCGGACTTGCCGCTGCCCGCCATCTTCCTCGGGCTGGACGTCTCCCCCTTTGAGATCACGCGCAGCCAGAACCGCAGCTACGCCACGGCACTCAGCATCGTGACCTTTCTCATGGGCCTGCTCTGCCTTTTGGCCGTGAGCTTCGCCCAGCGCGCCACGGAGTCGCGCCGCCGCCAGTACCGCGCCGAGGGCAAGGTGCACGAGCTGGAGGAGGAGGTCCGCCGCCGCGAAAAGCTCGCCGCCATCGGGACCATGGCTGCGGGCGTGGCCCATGAGGTGCGCAATCCCTTGAGCTCCATCAAGGGCTACGCCACCTATTTCCGCCAGCGCTTCAGCGAGGGCAGCGAGGAGCGCGAGGCCGCCTCCATCATGGTACGCGAGGTCAACCGCCTCAACCGCGTCATCACCGACCTGCTCGGGCTTTCGCGGCCGAGCTATGTGAAGCCGGGCTCCGTGGACCTCGGCGCCATCGTGACCCATGTGCTGCGCCTTATCCGGCAGAACGCGGCCGAGCGGCATGTGGAGATCGTCTGCCGCACCTCGCGCCGTGTGCCCAAGGTCTATGTGGATATGGAGCGGCTCGGCCAGGCCCTGCTCAATCTCTGCCTCAACGCGCTGGACGCCATGCCGGACGGCGGCACGCTGACCATCGCCGTGGCCCGCGCCAAAAACAGCGTGTGCCTCATGGTGCGGGACACGGGCACGGGCATGTCCGCGGACACGCTGGACCACATCTTTGACCCGTATTTCACCACCAAGGGCAGCGGCACGGGCCTCGGGCTGCCGCTCGTGCACAAGCTCGTCACGGCCCACGGGGGGCGCATCAGCGTAAGCTCGCGCGAGGCCAAGGGGGGGCAGCCCGGGGAGACCATCTTCCGCATCTGGCTGCCGCTGGCCCCGGAAGAGGAGCATGACAGCGGCCACTAGGGGGGCACGGTTATTTTTATGGATATGTTCCGCAACGCGGCAGAAGGAGGAAGGCTTGGCAAGCTCCATTCTTGTGGTCGATGATGACGACGCCCACCGCAGTATGCTCAGGACCATGCTGCGCTCCTGGGGCTTTACCGTCGAGGAGGCCACGGACGGCGACGAGGCGGTGGAGCGCGTGCGCGAGCGGGCCTTCGACGCGGTACTCTCGGACGTGCGCATGGCGCGCATGGACGGCATCCACGCGCTGAAGGCCATGCTGGAATACAATCCGGCGCTGCCCGTGGTGCTGATGACCGCCTACTCCTCGGTGGAGACCGCGGTGGACGCCCTGCGCCTCGGGGCCTATGACTATCTCGTCAAGCCGCTGGATTTCGACCTCTTGCGCGAAACGCTGGAACAGGCCATCGAGCGCTCGCAGCACAGCGTGGAAAACCGNGANNTNNGNCGCCAGCTCACNGAGGCCNCNNCNAGCCAGGAAATCATCGGCAGGAGCGACCAGCTCAAGCGGATGCTCGGCTTCATCGAGACCGTGGCNCCCACCGAGGCCACGGTGCTCATCACCGGGGAGTCGGGCACNGGCAAGGANCTCGTGGCCCGCGCCCTGCACACCGCGAGCNCNCGGGCCGACAAGCCGCTCGTCACCGTGAACTGCGCGGCCCTCACNGAGACCCTGCTGGAATCNGAGNTNTTCGGNCACGNGAAGGGCGCCTTCACNGGNGCGGACCGCCGCCGCGAGGGCCGCTTCGTGCAGGCCAACGGCGGCACGCTCTTNCTNGACGANATNGGCGAGATGCCNCTCCAGCTCCAGGCCAAGCTCCTNCGGGCGCTCCAGCAGGGNGAGATNCAGCGGGTGGGCTCGGACATCCCCATCACCGTGGANGTGCGCGTCATCGCGGCCACCAACCGCAACCTCCTGCGCGAGGCGCAGGAAAAGCGCTTCCGCGANGACCTCTTTTTCCGCCTCAACGTCATTTCCATCGAGGTGCCNGCCCTGCGCCAGCGCGGGGACGACATCCCGCTCNTGGCGGCCTATTTCCTCCAGCGCTTCGCNGAGCGCAACCGCAAGAGCATCAAGGGCTTNTCGCCGCAGGCGCTGGACAGCATGCGGCGCTACCAGTGGCCGGGCAATGTGCGCGAGCTGGAAAACGCNGTGGAGCGCGCGGTCATCCTCTGCTGCGGCGACCTCGTGACGCCCGCGGAGCTCCCCGACACCGTGGCCCACGCNCCNGAGCCGGAGGAGGCCCCGGANACGGCGGAGGCCATTTCCCTCGCCGGCATGGCGCTCGAGGATGTGGAGCGCCTCGCCATCGAGGACACCATGCGCCAGACCGGGGACAACAAGAGCGAGGCCGCCCGCCGCCTNGGCATCACCCGNGCCACCCTGCACAACAAGCTGCGCAAGTACGGCCTTGAGCAGGATTAAGTTTTCACTGGTGCCTGAAGCATGAGCCGCAGGGTGACGCTCGCGGANGTGAGCCGCAAGACAGGCCTGTCGCAGGCCACGGTGTCCATGATNCTCTCAAGGCGCCCGGATGTNTCCTTCGCGGAGGAGACCGTGCGCCTCGTGCGCGCCGCCGCCGAGGAACTGGGCTATGCGGCCACNCGCCGCCGGGCCGCGCTCTTTGCGCGGCGGACGGTGATGGTGGTNTGCCCCTTNATCCGCAACTACTATTATTCCACGGTGGTGCAGGCCCTGCAGAGNGAGGCCGCGGGCATGGAGTGCAACGTGCTCGTCTACACCACCTACGGNAATGCCGCGGAGGAGGCGCGCCTTCTGCGCGTCATGGCCGAGTCGGACGTGGGNGGCGTCATCTTCGCCATGATGCCGCANTCNCGGCCGCTNGTGCGNCGCNTNGCGNGNCNNCTNCCCATNGTNATCATNGCCGACCGCGAGGGCGAGAGCGCNGCCGANNTCGTGGAGCTGCACAACTANGAGGCCGGGGCGCTGGTGGCGCGCCATCTCGCCGGGCTGGGGCANGAGCNCATCATCTGNATCTCCACGCCGCTCTCCCCGGCCTTTCCCGTGCGGGTGAAGCGCTTCGAGGGCCTGCGCGACACCTGGGCCGNGCTCTGCCCNGAGGGCAAGGTCTCNCTCTACACGAGTTTCGCGAGCCACGCCCAGGCCCGNGACAATATCCTNCTNGAGCGGCGCCTCGGNCGCAAGATNACCGCNGCCNTNCTNGAGGAGCAGNNCGNGCNCTTCACGGCCATCGCGGCCATCAACGACATGATGGCCTATGGCGCGCTGGACGCGCTTTCCGAGGCGGGCCTTNCCGTNCCCGGNGANTACAGCGTCTGCGGCTGCGACAATGACTTNCCCTCCGACCTCGGGGGCGTGAGCCTGACGAGCGTGGAGCACAGCATGGCGCGCAACGCGCAGGAGGCCTTCCGCCTCCTCTACCGCAAGATGGCGGGGGAGACGGACGCCACGGAAGTGGCCGCGCGCCCCAATATCCGGCCCGAGCTCGTGCCCCGCGCCTCCACGGGCGCGCCGCGGGCGTGAGGCCGGGCTTGCCCGCAAAATGCCTTTGCGCACGTGGCGCACCATGAAAAATATCCTCACCTATGATCTTGCAGGGCAATACCGCCCCGATGCCCAGGTGCTCTATACCGTGAGCCATTTCGGCAGGGTAATCGTCCAGGATTTTGTAAAAAATACGCAAATCACCTACGAAGTTACAGAACCCGGCATCTATCAGGTGAAGACCTATGCCGAGGAAAATGGCGAGACGGTCGTCTCCACCTATGCCTATCGGTATTTCGCGCCCGAAAACTGTTATTTCTTTGAGCATCCGCAGGATATTCAGGCTTTTACGCAAAAGGTGCGCGCCGCCTCCGCGCAGTCGGCCATAACGGCGTTTCAGGGAAAAATCAAAAACCAGCTCTTTGATTTTGTTTTTTTCCCCGCGCGGAGCAAGAACCTGTTTGTGCTCTGCCCCAGCGCCATCACGCCGGGCAAGAGTCCGGTGCCGCACTTTTATCGCTGGGCCTGGGCCGCGCAGGGGCTGTTCCCCGGGAATGTACTCGTGGTGTCGGACCCGACCTTTCATCTTGACCCGCGCCTTGGCAAGGGCTGGTTTTTTGGAACAAGGGAGGAGGACGCCACCCTCTATTTCAGCAAAGTATTGGAAATTTTTTGTAAAACCTTGCAGATCGATGACCGGAACCTGTGTTTTTGGGGTTCTTCCACAGGCGGCTTTATCGCCATGCAGCTCGCCAGGTATTTTCCGGGGTCGACGGCGGTGGCCGTCAACGCGCAAACAGACATTTCCCGCTATGAGGACAACGCGCTCTTTTATCAGCTGGAATTTCCCGGCCTTGCAGCGGAAGAGATCAACAGGAATTTCGCAAGCCGGCTGAACCTCGTGGCCGACAGCAAAAATTTTTCCGGCAATACGCTCTTCATGGTCCAAAATCTTCAGGACAGCCATCACTACCGGGAGCATTTTTTGCCATTTTACAGCGCAGTGTCCGGCAGGCCCGTGCAGGAACTCCCGGAGGGCATCCACCGGGTGACGGATTCGGGCCTCACCGCCTGGGTATATTCCCATCCTGACGGGCATATGGCCGAAACTCCGGAAATGGCGAAATGTATCCTCAAGCTCCTCGGGGTGAAATAAGGGTGGCGGGATGCGCGGGCGCCCGGCAGAGGCCGGCGGCGGCTGCGGCGTGACGCGCCCCTTGCCGATGGACGGGGCGTAAGGCCCCTCTAAAATTTTCAATGATTTTTCAATAAAAATCTTGGCGCGGCCGGGGGCTTTTTCTTGCCCAGGGCCGCAAGGCTCGCGTATGCACGAAGCGGAACCCGGAGATTGCCCATGCGCGCAAGGCAAAAGGCGACGGGCTGGAAGGTGCCCCTGCTCTTTTGCGGGGCCATCCTCATCCTGGTGGGGCTGGGCGCGCTGTGGCGCAGGCCGCCCCCGCCGCCCCCGGAATTGCCCGAAGCGCTGACGGCGAAGGCCCGCGCGCTCGCCATCGACCTCGACACGCCGGAAGGACGCTCCTGGAAGGAGCGCATCGTGAGCGCGGCCAGCGGCTTCGTGGCCCCGGAGGTCAAGACGGAGCGCCTCCGTGCCGTGGCCGCCGAAGCCGTGGCCCAGGGGCGCCTCGACGCCGCCTGCGCCGCCGCCGTGCAGGCCCAGGACGAGGCCGGGCGCGACGCCGCCTTTGCCGGGATTTTCGCGGCCGCCGCGCGCGAGTGCGCCACCTTGCCCTGGGCGGTCTTTGCCGTGCATGGCCTGCGCGACCCGGAACGCGCCGCGGCGCTGGCCCGTGAGCTCACGGCCCGCTGGCGGGAGTGCGGGGAGGTGCAGGCCAGAGGGGAAGGCCGGGCGCAGGCCCCGCCGCCGGATTCCAGATAAATTTCAAGATCGGGCCCAACCCTCCCTCGGGCCCCGGCCGCCCTCTCCCCACCAGCGCAGGGGAGGGGGCGGTTTTTTCGTGCAGCCAAGGGCGCCGGGCTTGTAAAAGCCGTAAAATGCCCGTATAGCCAGAAGAGCTTTTTCCGCACAGCATCTGCGTTTTTGCCCTTTTCCTTCCCCGCAGCGGAGCCAAGGAAGCGCCTCCATGTATGACCGTACCATCCGGTTCTCGTTCATCGGCTGCCCGGAGCATGTGGTCGAAGTGCTCAGGGCCGTAGCGCCGCTCCCCGGCTTCCGGCATGAGGTCGTGGACGCCCCGGCCGGGGCGGATGTCGTCCTCGCGGGGCCGGGGGCAGGCGCCTCCGCCCTCGCCGCGCTGGAAAGGGAGGCGCCCCGCGCCCTGCTGGTGCTCCTGCCCGAGGCGGGGGAGGAGGTGCCGGAAGGCCTGCTCGCTGCCGCGCGGGACATCTGGCGGCTGCCCATGCCCGACAATGAGCTGCGCTTCCACTTCACGCGCCTTCTCGAGCAGGTCCGCGAGGATAGGGAGCTCTGGCAGGCGCGGCACTTCCTCGAGGCCGTGCTCGAGACCAGCCCCAACATGATCTGGTTCAAGAGCAAGACGGGGAGCCACGACCTTGTGAACGCCGCCTTCTGCCGCGCCGTGGGCAAGACGCGCGAAGAGGTGCAGGGCCGCGGCCATGCCTATATCTGGGACGTGCCCGAGGACGACCCGGCCTGCATCGAGTCCGAGCGGGTGGTCATGGAAAGCGGCGAGACCCACGCCTCCGAGGAGGTCATCACCACCGGCGCGGGCGAGCGCCAGCTCATCGTCTACAAGTCGCCCTTGCGCGGGCCGGACGGCGCCATGGCGGGGACCATGGGTATCGCCGTGGACGTGACCCAGGAGCGCCGCTACCGCGAGCGCATCCTCCAGGACAATGCCGCGCTGGAGGCGCTTTTCAGCAGCATGGATTGCGGCATCCTCTGCCATTCGCTGGACGGGGCGCGGGTCATCAGCATCAATCCGGCCGCGCTGGAGCTTCTGGACTTCGCCTCGCGCGAGGACCTGCAATCCCAGGGCTTCCAGATGGTGGCGAGCACCGTGGCCGACGAGGACAAGGACAAGCTGCGCGCGGCCATCGGCCAGCTGAAAAACGTGGGCGACAGCGCCAATTACGAGTACCGCGTGCTGCACCGCGACGGCAGGACCGTGCACATCATGGGCAGCGCCCGTCTTGTGGAAATGGACGGGGAAGTGGTCTGCCAGCGCTTCCTCCTCGACTGCACGGCGCAAAAACTCGCCGAGGAACGTGAGCAGCACGAGAAGGACCGCCGCCAGCGCAATCTCGTGCGCGCCCTGAGCGTGGATTACCAGCTCGTGTGCGTGCTGGACGCGGGCTCGGACGACGGCCGCGTGCTCCAGCTCGGGGATGCGCCGGACAGGCGGCTCGCCGAGATCTTCGCCGCGGACGCGCCCTTTATGGAAAAGGTGGAGACCTATGTGCGCAGCTGCGTGCACCCCGATGACCGCGAGGCCCTGCAGAGGAGCTGCTCGCCCGCGGCGCTCCGGGCCACGCTCAGGCAGCGCGAGACGGTCTATTTCAACTACCGCGCTCTTCATGGGGCCGACATCCTCTATTTCCAGCTCAAGGCCGTGCGCGTGGGCGCGCCGGACGAGCCCTTCGGCATCGTGGTCGGCCTGCAAAGCGTGGACGCGCGCACCCGGCAGGAAATGAAGCAGAAAAGCCAGCTCGCCGAGGCCCTCAAGCAGGCCAAGCGCGCGAGCCGCGCCAAGAGCCTCTTCCTTTCCAACATGTCCCACGACATCCGCACGCCCATGAACGCGGTGGTGGGCTACACGTCGCTCGCGCTCACCCAGCTGGACCGCCCGGCCCAGGTGGAGGGCTACCTGCAGAAGATCCTTTCCTCCGGCAACCACCTCATCAGCCTCATCAATGACATTCTCGACATGAGCTATATCGAGAGCGGCAAGATCGAGCTGGAGGAAAAGCCGCAGGAGCTTCCCGTCATCCTCCGCGAGATATGGAACATCGTCCAGCCCGCGGCCAGCGCGCGTGAGCAGGCCCTGAGCCTCGAGGTGGAGGACATGCGCGACGAGCGCGTGCTCTGCGACAAGCTGCGTCTCTCCCAGGTGCTGCTCAACCTGCTCAGCAATTCGGTCAAGTACACGGGCCGCGGCGGGGCCATCCACATGCTCGTACGCCAGTGCGACTGCGCGGCGCCCGGGCGCGCGGCCTACGAGTTCCGCATCCGGGACAACGGCATCGGCATGAGCGCGGATTTTCTCGCCCGCATCTTCGAGCCCTTTGAGCGCGCGCAGACCTCCACCGTGGCCGGCACCGAGGGCACGGGCCTCGGCATGGCCATCACCAAGAATCTTGTGGACATGATGCAGGGCGACATCGAGGTCACAAGCGAGCCCGGCGTGGGCACGGAATTCGTGCTGCGCCTCATGTTCCGCCTGCCCGAAAAGGCGGCAGGGGAAGATGCCAGGGCGGCAGGGCGCAGGGTGCTCGTGGCTGAGGCCGACGCGGACGCGGGCGGGCGACTTATGCGCCTTCTCGCCGCACACGGGATGCCCGCGGACCTCGCGGTGAGCGAGGCGGATGCGCGGAAGCTGCTCGAAGCCGCCGGGGAGGGTGGCTACAGCCTCTGCCTGGTGGGCAGCCACTTCCCGGGCGGCGCGGCGTTCTGTGCCGAGGCCGCAGCGGGCGCTCCGGAAAAGCGGCCCTTTGTGGCGCTGGTGTGCGACAACTGGACCACGGCCCACGCGCCCGTGGGGGCGCCGGGTGCCGCAGGCGCGCCGGAGGCGGCCGGGGTGGACGCCTGGATCGGCAGGCCCGTGTTCTGGGCGGATGTGGCCGCCCTGCTGGAGGCCGGGCGCGAGGCGCATGCCGCGGGCGAGGCCCATGCCGTACCGCACGCGGAGAACCCGGGGCGCATCCTCCTCGCCGAGGACAATGCCATGAACCAGGAAATCGCCGTGGAGTTCCTCACCGGGGCGGGCTATGAGGTGGATGTGGCCGTCAACGGCCGCGAAGCCGTGGAGATGCTCTCGGCAGCGCCGCCGCTTACCTATGACGTGGTGCTCATGGACGTGCAGATGCCCGTGCTGGACGGCTACGGGGCCACGCAGGCCATCCGCTCCCTGGAGGACCCGCGCCTCGCCACGGTGCCCATCATCGCGCTGACCGCCAACTCCTTCGAGGAGGACAGGCAGGAGGCCTTGCGCCGCGGCATGAACGGCCACATCGCCAAGCCCATCGACTTCAAGCTGCTCTTTGCGACGCTGGAGCGCCTGCTGGCCCGGGGCTGAGGGATTCCCGGCGCCAAAAACGGCGCGGCTTCACTCCGGTTCCGGCACGCAGGCGGATATTTTCACGCGCGCCCGCGCTCATCCGCGCCCATGTCCCCCGTCACCGCATGAGCCGGCAGCGGTCGCCCGCACTCATTTTCCCTGCCGCCCGGCCAGCACCTTCTCGAGCGCCGCTCGGGCGAGCATTCCCGGCGCCTCGCCCGCCTTTTCCGTGAGGATGACCACGGCCTCGTCAAGCTGTTCCGGCGTGAGGCCCGTGTTCAGGGAAAAGCCGAGGTGCGCCTGTAGCTGGCTCCCCGCGGGCAGCGCCGCCAGCGCGGCGATGGTGGCGAGCTCGCGCTCCTGCTCTGTGAGCACGCCGCGGCTGAAGATGTCGCAGAAGAGGTGCTCCTTGAGGAACTGGTCGATGCCCGGCGCGAAGGCATAGACCGGGGCATTGGCCGGGCGCCCCAGAAGCGCCGTCTGCGTGGCCGTGCCGATGGCCCAGCGGTCCGCGCCGTCGGGAAGCTGCCGGGGCTGCTCGCCCCCGGCATCGATTTTCCCGGCCTGTTTCCGCTTTTCCACCACGCCCATGAAGGTGTTGAGGCCGTCCAGACTGCGCGGAAAGCCGCAATAAGCGTAGAGCTGGATGAGGACTTCCTTGATGTCGTTGATGGTAAGGCCGCTGTCGAGCCCGGCTTCCAGCGCCCTGGCGAGCGCCGCCTGGTCGCCCAGCGCCGTAAGTGCGGCAATGGGAACGATGGCCGCCCCGCGCCTGTCGAGCCGCTCCGCCGCGGAGGGAACGCCCGCGAGGGCGAGGAGCAGCGCAACGGTGACAAGGGAAAGAACGAAGTTTTTCATAGGCGTGGCCCCCGACTACTTTTTCCCCGCATACTGCTCATCCGTGACCTCTTCCATCCAGTCCACCATCTTGTCCACCATCTTGCCGTCCTTCATGCCGTGGATGGCAAGATGCTGCATGGCCGTGGTGGGTGAGGCCCCGTGCCAGTGCTTCACCCCCGGCGGGCACCAGACCACATCCCCGGCCTTGATTTCCCACACCTTGCCGTCCGCCGTGCCCGTGAGGCCCGAGCCCTCGGTGACGCTGAGCCGCTGGCCCAGGGGATGCGTGTGCCAGTAGGTGCGCGCACCGGGGTCAAAGGTCACGAGGGAGACGCCGTAGGGCGCGTCCGCGGTGGGCGCGAAAAAATGCTCGCGCCGCACGGTACCCGTGAAGGTGTCGCCCTTGCCCGCATGGGAGGGAATTTCGCCGTTTTAGATAACGGTGTAGGCCTCCGCGGCATGAAGGCCCGCGGGAAAACAGCACAACAGCGCGGCCGCCACGAGCGCAGGCAGGAATCCTCCCCGCATCTTTCCTCCCCGGGCAGCTTTGGCGCCCTTTACGGATGCAGTTTTTGCAGTTTCCGCCCCTGTTCCAGCGCGGCGTTGCAGGCGCGGTCAAGGTCCGCGGCGCACTGTTCCGGCGTAATCTTGAGCGCCAGCAGTTTGTTGATATTGGGCCAGAACACGCTGCGGAACGAGTCCTCCCGGCCTTGCCAGTTGGGGCTCTTGTTGGTGAAGTTGACCACGTTGACCGCATTGTGCTCGAATTCGTCGAGCATGGGGATGCGGTCGCGGTACTTCCTGAGGGTGCGCCGGCTGGCCGGGATATTGCCAGCGGAAAGGTCGCGCCATTCGTCATGGGCATAGAGATAGGCGAGAAAGTCCTTGGCGGCCTGCACCCTGGCCGGGTCGCCGTTGTCAAGCACCGCGAAGCCCCGGTAAAAGGTCGTCGCCACCGTGCCCGGAAAGTTGACGAAGCCGTACTCGTCGAGTTGCCCCGCAAGGACGCTGTTGCTGTTGTTGAACGGGGAGATGGCGAGCTGCCCGTTGGCGAAGAGCTCACTGCAATCCTTCAGTTCCAGGTTTTCGGGATGCGGCGGAAACCAGCCGCGGCGCACGCCCTCCTGCAGCCATACCAGCGCCTTCACCGTGGCCGGGTTCTGGAAGTCGAAGCGGCCCTCGCTGTCGAAGATCTTGCCGCCGAAGGCGCGCAGGAAGGTGAGGATATGGGTGTCGCCCTCGTTGCTCCCGGCATAGACGGCGAGGGGATAGATGCCGTGCGGCAACCTGGCGGCGAGCGTGTCGAGGATGTGCTGCCACTCGGGGAGGGTCCAGTCCTGGATTTCGCGGCCGTGGCCGATGTAGTTTTCAAGGCCGCAGCGCCGGAAAAGCTCCTTGTTGTAGATGAGGATGTTCTGCACGTTGAGGAAGGGCAGAAGATAGACCTGCCCTTTGCGCGAGCCCGCGTCCAGGCTTTGCGGGTCGAGGTCCGGCTTGAGCAGTGGGGAGACGAAGTCGTCCAGCGGCACCACGCGGCCCATGTCCACATAGCCCGCAAGGTTGAAGAAAGCCCCGAAAAGGATGTCCGGCGAGGTTTCCGTGCCGAAGCTGCCGGGGACCGCCTTCACCTCGTCCACCCGGTTGAAGGTCATGACCTCCGGGAGCACCGGGGCCTTTTTGTACTGCGCCGCAAAGGCCGCCGAAGCCTGCTTGAGGAAGGCCGTGGCGTCCCGGATATGCGGGTTGCTGACGCTGTTCATCTCCTGCAGGGGCGTCTGGATGACGAGGCGCACGGGTTTCGGCGGCTCGTTTTCGCAGCCACCGAGCAGCGCGGCGAAGAGCAGGGCCAGCAGGGCCGCGGCAAGGGCGCGGGAAAAACGTCTTTTTTTCATGGCTTTCCCCTGCCTGCGCCCCCTGCGGGCGCGCAGTTGATGGCCGCCATTTTTTGCAAAAACACCTTGATGTCGATGGGCTTGATGAGGAAGTCGTCCATGCCGCTCGCCATGGCCTTGTCCATGTCCTCCTTGAAGCTGTTGGCCGTGCAGGCATAGATGGTCACGGTCTCGGCGTCGGGCCTTTTCAGCGCGCGGATGGCGGCCGTGGCCTCGCAGCCGTCCATGACGGGCATCTGCATGTCCATGAGGATGGCGGCGAATTCGTCCTCGCCGGAGGCCGCGAAAATTTCCAGCGCCTCCTTGCCGTTTTTGGCGTGCACCACGGAGAAGCCCTCGTCCGTGAGCAGCTCCATGAGAAATTCGGCGTTGAACTCCGCATCCTCGGCGAGGAGGATGCGGCCCTTGCGCGGCGGCTCCGGCGGGGCGGGCGCGGCCGGAGCGGGAGTCGAAGCCGCAGCCGTGGCCGGAGCGGTGCCGGGCGTGGTGGCGCCCCCGGTGGCGGCAGGCGAAGCCTCGGGGGGGGCCGGGGCCGGGCGCGCCTTGGGCGTGGGCGCGGCCGTCTCGCGCGGGGCCTCGTCCGCTTCGTCCCGGCGGCGCTTGCCCGCGATTTCGGAAGGAATGGTGACGGTGAAGGTGCTGCCCGCGCCTTCCTCGCTGTCCACCTCGATGGTGCCGCCCATGGCCAGCACGAGCTCGCGGGCGATGGGCATCCCCAGGCCCGAGCCTTTGAGGGCCGTGTTCTTCTGGACGGAGGGGTCCTGGGTGAAGGGGTCGAAGAGCGTCTGCAGGAAGGCCCTGCTCATGCCAGGTCCCGTGTCCCGGCAGCGGTAATAGGTGCGCACATGGCGGCGGTCCATGCGCTCCTGCCGCACGGACACCGTGACCGAGCCCCCGCCCGGCGTGAACTTGATGGCATTGCCGATGATATTGATGAGCACCTGCTTCACGCGCGTCTCGTCGCCCATGACCCAGGGGTCGGGCACGGCTTCCTCCAGCGTGAGGCGCAGCCCCGCCTTTTCCGCGTGCGAGGCCTGCATGAAGATGACGTCCGCGATCATGGCGGTGATGGAATAGCGCTCGTGGGCGATATGCACCTTGCGCGCCTGGAGCCTTGTCATGTCGAGCACGTCGTTGAGCAGCGCGATGAGGTAGTCCGCGAGGCTGCGCGATTTGTTGAGCCAGTCGCGCACCTGCGGAAGCCGCGCCGGGTTCTCCACATGGGAGGAAATGAGGTGGTTGAGGCCGATGATGCCGTTGAGCGGCGTGCGTATCTCGTGGCTCATGCTGGAGAGGAACTCGCTGCGCACGCGCACGGATTCGTGGGCCTCGTGGAGCTTCTTGCGGCTCGAGATGCCGTAAAGCATGAGCAGGGCCAGCGCCAGCACCACGAGCCCGAGCAGCGAAAGCCCCATGACCGAGAAGGTGGCCTGGCGCTCCTCGAGGAAGTCATTGCTGACCACCATGACGAGGTACCAGTCGAGCTTCGGGTCCTCCCGCTCCGCGAAGGGCGAGCAATAGACGAGCTTCTTGCCGTCGCCGTCCTCGAGGTAGAAGCTGAAGTCCTCGCGCTTCGCCATGCGGGCCACGATGTCGCGCTTGGTGAGGCTGCATTTCCCGGCGGCGAGCCGGGTGAAGAAGTTGGTGTCGTTGCGCAGGTAGATGTCGCGCTTTTCGCCCACCACATAGGCCCCGTTCATGTCGATGACGGCGCTCACGCCGTAGGACTTGCCGTTCTTGACGAAGCCCTCGATGATGAGGTGCTCCTGCAGGAAGCTGATGTCCGTGCAGCCGAGGAGGGTGGTCATGCGGATGCCGTCCACGCTGAAGTCGTCGAGCTTCATGGCGTAGAGGATGGACTCGCGCGAGATACCCGCAAATTCAGCGTTGTCGTCGAAGCGCAGCACGAGCACCCTGCTGTCGCGGGCCTCGAACAGGGGGAGAAAGTCGAAGCGGCCGCCGAGGCTTTCCTGGTCGCGAGTATAGATAAGGTAGTTGTCGGTGAAGATGCGGCCGTCCTCGGCCAGCATGAAGAGGCGCGTGAAGGCGGTGGTGGCGGCCTCGAGGTTGAGCTGGCCCTCCAGCTCGCGGAGCGACGACGTGCCCTGCACGGCGAGGCGCTTCTCCACGCCGGAAAGCTCGTCCAGGAAAAGCTCGAGGCAGGTGCGCAGGGCGCGCTTGTCGTGCTCGGCCACCTCGTTGACGCTGAAGAGGATGTTGCGCTCGATGACCTCGTGCAGCTTGATGGTGTAAAAGAAGATCAGCAGCGAAACGATGCCGAGGAAGAGCAGGAGCAGCTTGCTGTAGAAAATCTTGTCTCGCCTGCGCATGGGACTGCTCCCTTAAAATTCCAAGGCACAAGGACACGAAGCGGCGCACCGATATATGCCGGGCCGGCTGCCATTCGCCAAGGGGCTGCCTTGTGGGGCGCGCGCGAAAACAGGCAAACGCCAACGCGCACACGCCCGCGCCCAGAAGCTCAAGCCCAGAAGCCCGCTCCGGACAAGCGCTGGCCCTGTCTTTCGCCCGGCCCTTCCCGTGGCCCGGCGGCACCGGGCTCGCGAAACGGCAACGCGCACACGCCCGGGCGGCCGCGCCCGCAGTGCAGACGTCCGGCCGCTGGGCTCCCGCGCGAAAAGGCATCGCGGCAAACCGGGCACGAGGACAGCCCTGCCCCGGCGTATGCGGCACGCCGGGCAAGGGCCCACCTAGTCAAATGCTATGTTTTGACAGCAGTATAGACCATCCGCGGCCCGATGGCAATGGCGGGGGTGGGTGGACGCGTGCGAAGGAAGAGCGGTTGCTGCGACTCTTGGTGGACTCGCGTGGCCGCATCCGCGTTTGCGGGGCTTGCACGACCGCACGCCTTCCTGTGGCGGCAGACGTGGCCTTGCCTGTTTTGGCCGGACTGCATGGACTGTACCCACTCGCAGCGGGACTCCCCCACCGAGCGCTGCCCACGCCCGCCTGATGCGACCCACTCCCCCGTCCCCGCATACAAGCCTTGACATCTTCCCCGGCCCGGACTACAAAACAGCTCCACCTGTGGGGAAGTAGCTCAGCTGGGAGAGCATCGCCTTCGCAAGGCGGGGGTCGAGGGTTCAAATCCCTTCTTCTCCACCAGGAATTTTTCCGGTTCCGCCAAGGGCTTCGGGCGCTTGGCGGAACTGGCGTTTAAGGGGTCTGGGGTACGGCGCCCCTACTCTGCGGCGCAAGAGGCTCACTTGGCAACGGAGCCGGCGAGCAAAAGGACGAGTGAAAATGCGGAGAACAGGCAAAAGCCATCCCCAAAAAACAGCGCCAGCCATTGCGATACTCGAGGGCGTCTGCCGCGGACTTTTGGTAATTATCGGCTGTATGCGCGCCGGAGGCATGGTAGTGTCACCACCTGAGAAAGCGGAGTACGTTTTGGGAACAAAGCCTGACACTTGCGCGAAATTTGCCAGCCATATTTCACTTGCGAGCGAAGAAAAACTCTCGGACCACGCCTGCAAGAGAATGGGCTATGCCCGGTACGAACTTTTTATCTCGTGTGTGAAAGTATCATAAGGACTTCTTCTGGGCTGGTGCAATAGCAGGCATGCATTATTCGCGCATAATGACAGGAAATTTCGGAAAGGACTTCATCATTTTATATGTATGAGCATATTTTAGGACTGCTGATAGTAAATAGCAGTGTACACTCTAAGGTAAAATTTGAGGTATAAGGCTGGCAAGAAATAATCTCAAAAAAACTATCCTTACAAGATGCACACGAATCACGAAGCGAGCTGGCGTGCAACAGAGAATGGAAGCAGTAATCTGATTATTTTTATTATGTCATTGCCGGCAAAGCTTTCCACATGGGTAATTTGGCATAAGCTGGACGACAAAAGACGACGCCAAAATTCCCGTCCTTGATAAACGTCTATCTTCGTGATAGAAAATTCCATCGCAGCTAGGAGTGAGGAGTTTCGTGGCTGACACGAGACACCCGATTTTCAAGCGCATTTCTACCATCAGTCAGATAGGAAAATACTACGATCGGGAAGGGCAGCAAGCTTGATGCTCAAAACTCATTGAAATATAAGGATAAAAATAAGGACAAACAGGGGGCTATCCGGAATCCTGAATGGCACTCAAAGGGTTGGGAGTTCTGTTCTCGTTCCAACCTCATGAATTTCAAGGGGGAACTGTAAAAAATGTGTCCCCTTTTTTGTTAAACGTTTTTATGTTAATTGGAGAAGTAAAATGGACAAAGAAGAATTCACTATTTTACGGTATATCAGCGAGCTTGGTGGCTTACCCACGCCAACACAGATAGCCGAATACACAAAGACGCCCTTGTCTCATGTTGCCCAGCTGATTGAGACACTGAAGCAACGAGGTAAGCTCAATGAAGCAGGCGGAATTGCCCCCGAAGGCCTTGAGAGCCTTGAACCGTACAGGGTAAAAAATGCCATTATTCTCTCGGCAGGGTTGGGCAAGCGCTTTATGCCGGTCTCCTGGGAACGGCCAAAAGGCCTCCTCAGTGTCAAAGGGGATATTCTTATAGAAAGATTGATTGAACAGTTGCGAGATGCAGGAATAAGAGAAATTATTGTTGTTGTAGGAGCAATGATAGAAAAATTTCTCTACTTACGCGAAAAATATAATGTAAAATTTGTGATAAACAATGAATATTCTATAAAGAACACCCATAGTAGTGTTTACTACGCAAAAGAGTATCTCGGGAACTCTTACATTATATGTTCCGATAATTATTATCCACGTAATATGTTTCATCAATATGAATACCGGGCATTTTACTGCTCCATCTTCAAACCGGGAACCCACGAAACTGAAAGAGGACTTGTTCTGGATGCGGAACAAAGGATTATTTCAACCGACAAACCGTCCTGCGATCAGTGGGTAATGTACGGACACGCGTATTTGGATCATCCCTTCGCGAGCAAATTTATTCCATTTATGACAAAATTTTGGAATCAGCCCGGCGTCGAAGATATGTATTGGGAAACAATCTGGGCCAAGGATATCGATCTTTTACGATTGTGGGCGCTTCCATGTGACCCAGCTGATATTCTAGAGTTTGACAGTATGGCAGAACTTAATGCTTTTGATCCATGCTTCCTCAACAATAACAAGGTTAATATTTTTAAAAATATATGTAACGTGCTGAATTGCAAGATTGAAGACATCCAACAAATAGAACCAATAAATAAAGGACTCACCAATCATAAATTCAAATTTAGACTGAATGGTGAGTCCTATATTTACAGGCATTCGAGTATTAACTCTAAATTGTTAATCGACAGGAAAAGAGAATGGGCAGTGTTACAGGAAACCAAAAAAAATGGACTGTCGCATTCCCTTATTTATATGGATGCGGAAGAAGGGTGGATGATATCAAAATTTATCAATGAAACCGAAACATTTAAACCTAGTGAGTCACGCCATATCGGGCTGCTTGTCCAAAAGCTTAAAATATTGCATGATAACAATATTTGTTCTGGTTTCGAATATGATTACAAAAAGGAAAGTGACAGAATTCTGGGATTGTTGAAAAAACTTGATTATGAAAAATACAAAATTGCTGTGCACGAAACGGAATTCATGCTTCCTGTATTTGAATTTCTTGATAACGACAAATGGCAAATATGCCTCTGCCATAATGACATCTATGCAGACAATATTCTGATTGAAAATGACAGGCTTGAGCTGATTGATTGGGAATACGGAGGTGACTCGGATATTGGTTTTGATATTTGTAAACTTTTTAGTATGTCCGACGTGCCATTGGAAGACATTGACAAATTGCTATTTCCCTATTACGGTCGTATGACTACGATTGAAGAAAAAAAACACTTGTTCGCTTGCAGCGCGGTTTGTTATTACTATTGGTTTGTTTGGGGTCTATATAAAAGTGCGCTAAATCATGTTGAGATGAAAAATGTACCAGTATGGTACGAAAAAATGGCAAATTATAGAAAGATGGTATTAGAACAACCAGATAGAAGTGAGAGGTGATTGCTTATGATGGAATATCTCCTCGTGATTTTTTTTGGCATCTGGGTTTCCGGTGCTGCTTTTGCGGCATGGATACGCGTTAAGAAAGACTATGAAGATGCAAGCAAAAATAAAAGGGGTGCCCGATGAACCCTTTTTTGTTTGGAATGTTGCTTTCCATGCTCGCCTATATCTTTATTGGCGTGCTGATAAGCAGCAAGGTTAGGAATGCCAATGATTTTTTTGTAGCCGGGCGGAATGCACCGGTTTTTCTTTTAGTCGGCTCCCTTGTCGCCTCCTACGCTAGTACAGGACTTTATTTTGGGGATGCCGGCGAATCCTTTGCCGGATTATTTGCACCTCTGATGGGTGTCGATACCTTACAGGTAGCAGGATATATTCTTGGTGGTGTTTTTTTTGGCCGGTATATTAGGCGCAGTGAGTGTGTGACGATTCCTGAGTTTCTCGGCAAACGCTTTAATTCTCTAAAGGTTCAAAAATTGGCTGCGATAACGGAATTAATCAGCATTAGTGTGTATCTACTTGCAACGATGCAGGGTATCGGCACTCTGATGACACTTGTCACAGACATCGATTACACCCTCTGCATTCTGCTCGCCTTGGTAACCTTCACCATTTTAACCGCTGCCTCTGGGTCCAAAGGTGTTCTGATTACTGACACTATAATGTTCGGTTTTTTTACGATCATCACCATTATCGTCATCCTCGCCATGATAAACGGTGGTGGAGGCTGGTTTCATGTAGTGGAAACACTCGCCCAGAAATTCCCCAGTAAACTGGCGGCAGGAGGAGATCCGAGCTATCTCTACCCGACGGCTGCACAAAACTTTCTTTGGATGCTCTGCTATGGCATTGTCTGGATGTCCGTCTGCATGGTCGGTCCCTGGCAAGCCACCCGTTACCTGATGGCCAAGGATGAGCATGCAGTTATTCGCTCTTCCATAATCGCCGCTTTTTTTGTTTTCTTAATTGAATTTTTCGTGATTACAGGAGCAGTCCTGCTCAATTATTTTGAACCCCCCTTGGAAAGTCCATCTCATATCATTGTTTGGGCCGCCACACACCTTGTACCACTGTCCCTGGGTGTAATCATGCTTACAGGTGTTCTGGCCGCCGGCATCTCGTCTGCGACCACATTTCTTTCAATCATCGGTTCCGCAGTGGCAAATGACCTGGTGCGTATACGTGATGGCAGAAAAAAACTCATGGCCGGCCGCATCGCAATCATCATGTCTGCGACGGCAGTAATGCTGCTTGCAGCGTGGAATCCGCCACAGGTATTCTGGATTATGTTTCTCGGCGCGACAGTAATTGCGTGTTCCTGGTTACCTGTGTGCGTGGCAAGTATCTGGAGCCGCAGGATCACAAAAGCGGGTGCTTTCACTGGCATGTTACTTGGCTTTGTAGGCTGCGGGGCTGCTAAGATATATACGTCAATTGCTGGTATTAAACCACCACTTTATTTGGATCCGTTCTTTGTTGGTCTTGTGCTCAATATCCTCGGCATAGTTATTGCGAGTTCGCTAACAAAAGTAACCCCAGAGGAAACGCGTGAACGACAGGCCCTGTTTGTGATGCCCGAAAGCGAAAAGAACCCCACGCAGATTAGAGTTACAAAGAGAATTGTTTTTGCTTCGATAGGGATGGGTGCGTTGTTTACCGCAATTTTTCTAATCCTTTGGGTTATTCCCTATACACAAGTACGGTAATTTACACTATCTTATATAGATATGCATTCTCTCGAGCTAATGATCACTATCGATTGCATTTGGAGAATAAGCTTATAATCTGTAGATGAATATATAAATCCCTTTTTAGGATTAGTCGCATGTGATTTTTTCTTGGGGTCCGAAACTATATATTTCTTTGCTTACAGCGGACAAGAACCCGAACGCATTATGGAATGTTACCAAGAAAGGAAGACTACGATTTTGAAAAAAGCAACCACAGTCTTGAATGTTTTTTTTATAACAGGAGCCCTCCTCTTAGGTACACCATGTACCTCACATGCGTACCTGGACCCTGGAACGGGTAGCATGCTGCTTTCCGTATGTATCGGTGTGCTTTCCGGCGCGTGGTTCATGGCGCGCAAGGTTCCCTCTCTAACGAGAACATTCCTGTTCAAGGTCACTGGCAAGGACAGGCTGCTGAAGCACAAGCATCTCGTCATCTATGGTGAATCCGCCAACTATTGGGGCACATTCCGCCCTTTGTTGGAAGAGTTTGGTCGTCGCGGCGAAGCGGTGGAGTACCTGACTTCCACTGAAGATGATCCCTGTTTCACGGCCGATCTTCCCGCATGCATCACATGCCGCTACATCGGCAAAGGCAACGCGGCGTACACGGCCCTGAACTTTCTCGAAGCCGATGCCCTGGTGCTGACCACGCCCGGGGTGGGGGTACTCCAGATCCGGCGGTCCAAGGGTGTGGGCAAGTATATCCATGTGCTGCATTCGGTGGGCGACATCCACTATTACAAGTTATTCGCCTTTGATTATTACGATGCGGTCATCTGCAACGGTGACTATCAGATAAAATCCCTGCGGACTTTGGAAGCATTGCGGGGGACAAAGCCCAAGGAACTCCCCATCGCAGGCGTCCCCTATCTTGACGGGCTGGTGGCGCGCCGGGAGGCCCTTGGCGAGAACACGCCGGATCCCAACTGCGTGCTGATAGCTCCCACCTGGGGCAAGATCGGCATGTTCAACCGTTTTGGCTCGGCGGTGCCCCGCATCCTCGCTGATGCCGGCTTCAACGTCATTCTGCGGCCGCATCCGCAAAGCTACATTTCCGATGTCAAGCTCATGGAGCGGATGGAAAGTGAGCTCTCAGGCTACAAGAACATCACCTGGGACAGGAACCCCGACGGCTTTGACTCGCTCCGGCGCGCCGCGGTGATGGTATCGGACACTTCCACCGTCATTTTTGACCTTGCCTTTGTGTTCTTCCGGCCCGTTATCACGCTCTATGAGCCAAACCAGGACCCCGGGGGCTTTGAGGCATTTGATCTCCACTACACGCGCTGGAATGCGGCTGTCCTTTCGGATATCGGCATCCCCCTGACCACGCCCGACCTTGAGCGGCTCCCCGCCCTCGTGCGAAGGCTGGCCGCAGAAACAGACTGGCCGGAGCGCATCCGCAAGGTGCGCGACGCCAATGTCGCCAATTTCGGCTGCGCCGCCGGGCCCGTGGTGGACGCCATCCTTGACCTGACTGCAAAAGAGGGCAAGTAGATGCTTGACTTTCTCTGGCTCATCTTTATCGCGCCCATTGAATTTTGCATGAAGGCCGTATTTGAAGGCGGCTATGCGCTGACCCATTCGTATGGGCTGGCGCTCATCGGCGTGAGCCTGGTGGTCAATACGGCGGTGCTCCCCATCTACAACAAGGCTGAGGGATGGCAGGAGGAGGAGAGGGCGCTCAAAAAGCGCATGGAGCCCAAGGAAAAAATGATCCGTCGCTGCTTCAGGGGGCAGGAGCGCTTTGCCATGCTCTCCACCCTGTATAAGCAGTGCGGCTTCAGCCCGCTCATGACCCTGCGCGCCAGCATCGGCCTCCTCCTCCAGATTCCCTTCTTTCTCGCCGCCTATCTTTTGCTTTCCAACATGGCCGTGCTCGACGGCGTGAGCTTCGGGCCCATCCGCAATCTCGGCGCGCCGGACGGCCTTTTGTCTATCGGCGGGGTGCACATCAATGTGCTGCCTATCCTCATGACCGCCGTCAACCTGTTCTCCGCCTTTTTCTACACCCACGGCCTGTCGAGGCGGGACAAGATACAGCTCTACGGCATGGCCGGCATCTTCCTGGTGCTTCTCTACAATTCTCCGGCAGGTCTCACCTTTTACTGGACGCTTAACAACATCTATTCCCTCTGCAAGAACATCGTCCAGAAGGACTGGATGAAGCGCCCGGGCTGGACTGAGGCCATGCACTGGCTTGAGGCGCGGTACGAAAGCGCGGGCGCCGCCGCGGAGGCCCTTGCGCCGAGGCTGGCTGCCTGGCGGGTGCAGCTTTCGGGCCCGCGCATCCTCATGGGCGCGGCTGCCCTGTTCCTGCTCGGCGCGGCCTGGGGGCGGCTGCGGCTTTCGCTGACGGTGGCGGTCCCGCTGCTGGCGGCCCTCCTGCTGCTCATCGGTATCGGCATCCTTGCCTATAAAAAGGTGGCGTGGCTCAGGCGCTTCTCTCTCCTCCAGCTTCTGGTGGCGCTCGCCGGGGCAGCCGGATTTGTCTTTATCGTTGCCAAATATGGGGTCTGGCAGGGCAGCTTCATCAAGGTTGTCGTGCGCCTGCTCCTCCTGGGCCTCGCGCTGGCCGGCGTCCTCTTTTGTGAAAAGTTCGCGCCAAGGATATTTGCCGACGCGCGTGCGCAGAAAAAAGAGCTTGGCGCGCTCTTCCTGCCAGCCGTGACACTCCTTGCATTCCTGGTTTTTGTGTATCTTCCGTTCATGGTCTTCAGTTCCGATCCCCTGGTGTTCGATATGGGCCTGGAGGATTTCGCCTCCAACAGGTTTGGGGTCTTTCTGGCCATCCTCATCTGCATTGCCGTGGCGGGGGTGCTGCTGCGGCCGGTGCGCTGGCTGTTCGGCGCCCTGTTCAGCATGTGCGCGCTTGCCGCCCTTGCCTTTTGCTTCATCGTCGCTCCCGATGTGGGGGTGATGGACGCCTTTATCCTGCAAAAACCCGAAGCCCTTGACCAATGGTATAACAGGGATGTGGACGCTCTTATCTTCATGGGGGTTTTTTTCCTTTTTCTCGCGCTCATCTGGTTCAGGAAGCTGAAAATATTTTCAAACTTGATCTACAGTGCGCTTGCCCTGCTCTTTGTCATGGTAGGTGTCCACTTCTCAACAGCTCAGGCAACTATCGCCGGCATTGAGAAGTCCAAAGGTGAAATTAGCGATGATACTAAAGTTCCTGAGCACGTAGAAAAATTTTTTACCTTCAGCAGGCATGGGAAAAATATTGTTGTCGTCATGCTGGACATGTTTACCGGTGGGAACATGAACCAACTCCTGGAGCGTCACCCTGAGCTGAAAACCGAACTTGACGGCTTCATCTGGTATGAGGATGTAGTGACAGCGGGGAATGCCACAATTTTTGGAAAGGCGCCTATCCTGGGCGGTGAAGCGGCACATCCCTTTAACTTGAATAAGGATGCCAGCAAGAGTCTTGAGGAAAAATTTGCCGCCACTTTTGGAAAGTTTTTCAGCGAATTACAAGAGAGGAATTTCAGGCTTTCCGTATTCGACAACGATTTTTTTCATCCGGAATTAGTTTATCCATACTTAAAAACAACAGAAAATACGAATTTTGTGAATGCCCCCTGGCTGTTGTGGGAGGGTGCCCTGAGCAAGTGGAAAAAAATGCATAACTTTAATATGAATACGAGTCAGAGTTTCAGCGGTTTTTTCAATATTCTTGGCTTTTACAATATCTCACCGTTAACATATAAAAATAAATTATATGATAATGGGAGGTGGAATAAAACAATAAGCAAAGCCAGCTATGATATCAGATTTACAACAGCCCAGCTAGCAGGTCTAGAGCTTCCGCTATATGCATCGAAAATTTCGGATACCGATGAAAATTGTTTTATATATATTATGAATTTGCTACCACATTTCCCATGGATTTTAGATGAAAATGGTATGCCAGAAAAGAAAGAAGCCTGGAAATATGACCCAAAAGAATTGGCACAGGGTTTTTCTGATGATCATATACGAGCAGAATATTTTACATTGAAAAAATTAATTGCATGGTTTGATTGGATGAAAAAAAATAATGTATATAATAATACAGAGATTATTCTTGTTTCTGATCATGATCATCATGGTGATAGCTTAGAGATACGGAAAATTTGGGCGTCCGCGCCGGAACCTCCCCTGTTTCTGCACGGGCTCCTCTTGGTCAAGGAATTCGGAGCCCATGGCGAGTTAAGAATAGACAGAAAATCACTCATGGCCAACTGGGATGTGGTGACCATAATCCGGAATAGTCTGGCTGCAGGTGCCGAGGAAAAACAATTTCCCTGGCAGGACCAGGCCAGGCAGCGCTTGCATGTGTTCGGCAATTGGCGAAGGGCAGCACACAAGAAAAACACCTTTAACTTCCTACATGTGTATAATATCCAGGGACCGATCTACAACAAGGAAAGCTGGATAAAGTTACAGTGAGTCTCGTGGCGCGCCGCCGTGATGGCGGATCTCCTGGAGCCTGCATCCGGCCCATACATGAAGCCCGTTCATGCTGAGAGGGCGCCCGATGCCCAGATCACGGAGAATCCTCGCTAAATCCGGGGTGCTTCCCAACCGCCTCATCAGGCGCGCTGTCGCCACCGTGCGCGTGCTCCGCTCCCGGACGTATCGGGGGGACGGGGTGCCCCATCGCGTCTCGGGTACTTACGCGTTCCACAAAGAGTCCCCGACGTATCTCACCTTTATACGCTCCTCCTGAAATCCCCCGCTGCCCCGCAAAAGCGCGCCCATGTGTCGGCAAATCTCTGTATTTACAGTATTTTCCATTTCCACTACAGAAAATGCCACAGTGCCGTACAGTAAAATGGACATTTGCGCAGTTTGGGAATATGCAATAGCAGGATCGACAAAATGGTGGCCACGGCACGGGCAGACTGAAGCCGGAGGCTTTTCGACTGTTTCGCAGCGCCGCCCGGCTGCGGGCGCTGCGAACCCCGCCGCGTGCTCACTGGCGCGACGGCAGGGAGCCCGCGCCGCCTCCACCCATGACCCTTGCCCAAGCAGAGGTGTGTGATGACTGCTTTTCCGCATGAAACTTCTTTTCTCAAGGGTCTGCTTCCCGCGCTCACCGCGGTGCTGTTCGGCTTCTGCCTTGCGCCGTCCCCGGCTGGCGCGACAAATGATCCCAACAGCACGTACAGCGGCACGTCACTCTCCGGCGACAATACCTATGCGCAGATAACTGTCACGAACCGGTCAGGCGCTTTCATATACAGCAATGGCACCCTCACCCTCACAGGCAACAATGGCGGTGTGCTGTTCACCAGTACCGGCAGTACCAGCCGCACGCCGCGCTTCTCCCTTTCATCGGACAGCGGCAACGCCACTCTTGTGCTCCAGAAGGGCACCTTTTCCGGTACTCTTTCGCTTGGAGGCACCGGCCAGAGCACCGTCATCGTCGGGACCGGAGCCACATCCAATCGCCCCACTGTGACCATCGACGGCAACATCGGGAGTATATCCGGCAGCGCTTCGCGCGTTGTCACCAACGGCGCGAACCTTGTCGTCAATGGCGCCGTAGGGTCAGGCAACGCGCCTTTCAATGAAATGTACGCGCAGAACGGCAATATCCGCCTCATCGGGGGCGGGCAGCACATGGTGACAACCGTGCGCGTTGCCAGCGGCATGGAGGTCTTTTCCCAGGCGAGGCTTACCATCCGTGATCTCGACATCCAGAACGGGGGCAAGGTGACCTCCAACCTGGATGTCCACATCAACGGGGTCCTCGGGAGCACGGCCAACCGTATGCAGGCGGGGTCGCTGCTGGAGTCGAGAGGCAACATCTATTTCCTGGATCCGCATCAACTCGGGGATGGCGGCATCCAGAATGCCTCGGGCACCATCCGCGCCGGGGGAGACATCGGCACCTACAGCTCGGCATATCGCGCCTACAATGTCTTGCAGGGGAGCGGGCATCTGACCATCGAGGCCGGGGGCAGCATCGGCGTCCGCAACCTCACGGCCGACAGTATCAGCGCCGGGGGCAGCATCGTGGCCGGCGTTGACCGCACCAGCGGCCAGATAAGCGTGGGTGGCCCCTTTTCCATCACCCCGGCCAAGACGCTTACCGGGACCAACGTCAAGGCGTCCCTCATCGCGGCTGGCGAGGTGACAGACTTCGCGGGCGTCTCCACCCCCTCGCGCATTGAGACCGGGCGCCTGATGGTGGTCAAGAGCGACATCGACGGCGGAAGCTCCGGCGACTTCACCCTGCACAACGGCTCCTTCAGCATCACGGGCACAGAGGCGGTGGGGAATGCGGAATACGGCGCGGGCGGCGCCCTCGTCGCGCACAATGAGGCCGCCTGGGTGGGCGGCAGGATGGATGTGAACAATAATGGCGCTAGCCGCTTCACCACCATGGGCGTGGCCGGTTCCGCCCGCATCGGCGGGGGCGCCCTCAGCGGTGACACGCTCAGCGCCCAGTCCGTCACCCTGCACAACGGCATCGACGCCAGCGTCAATTCCGTCGCCGTCACCGGGGGCGACATGCAGGTCGGCGCGGCCGCGGACACGGCCGCAGTCACGGACGTGAAGATCGGGAACCTCCGGCTGAACGGCCATGCGCTCAGCGTGGGCGCCGGCGCGGGTCAGGCTTTCGGCGCGGTGCAGAACTTCGTCACCGCAAGCGGCCAGGGCAGCCTCACGGACGGCGACATCACCGTGGGCCACAACGGCCGTCTCGCCACGGGCACGCGCGATACGGGGACCCTCAGGGCCATCACGGCCCGGGCAGGCATGGGCCCCTCCGCCGCGGTGCTCGGCGTGTTTTCGCCGCTCACGCTGGGCGCGCAGCTCAGCGTGGATCACACGGCCTCGGTGGGCGCGGCCACGCGCGCCATGAGCCGGGCCGCTCCGCAGGCGAGGGCAGGAGCGCCTTCCCTGAGTTTTTCCTCCAATTCCCTGCTCGCCATTGACGGCGCGAAGGCCGGGGTCAACTACCCCAATCCCGCGGTGGCCACGCGGGCGCTCCCCGCCTCCGTGCCGGGGGCCATCAGCGCCGCCTCCCCCACGGCCACCACGGTGCCGGGTGGCGCGAAAATTTATATCGACCATGTGACGCCGGGTCACACCTATGTGGCGCTCGGCCGCAACATCACCACCAGCTATGCCGATGACACGGCCTGGAACGGGGCCAACCTCATTTCCAGCAATCCCTTGCTGGGCCTCACACGCCTCGGCGACGGCAAGGAAGGGCAGTTCTCGGTGACGGAAAAGGCCCCGCACACCAAGAGCGTGGGCGTGGCCAGCGGCGTGCCCAGGCTCTCCCGCGCGGCCAGCGAGTCCATGGAGTCGGCCATCTACTCGCGCATCAAGCTGGGGCAGGAGGACCTCTACCGGCACAGTTTCGCGCTCTGGGCCATCCCGCTCTATGAATCCATCGACCATTCCGGGCTCGACGGAGGCACGGCGAGCTACGGCTTCCGCGGCGGCATCGGCGGCCTCGCCATCGGCGGCGACTACACCTGGGGCAATACCCTGCGCGCGGGCCTGAGCCTCAATCTTGGTGCGGGCTATGTGAAAAGCACGGGCGACATGGCCACCACCCGGAACAACGCCAATTTCTGGGGTATCGGGGCCTATGGAGTGTGGAAGCCGGGAGCCTTCAGCCTCGACGCCGAGATCGACTATACCTCGGTTTACAACAAGGTCCGGCAGGACCTGCCCGGCGAGGTGGACGGCAGCGAGCTCAAGGCCGACATCCCGGCCTGGTCGCTGGGCATGAGCCTCCGCGCCGAGTACGAGATCGACACCGAATATGTGAACCTGCGCCCGCACCTCGGGGTGCGCTACCTGCACATGGTCACCGAGCCCTTTGACGCCACCCTCAATGGCGAGGAGGTGCTGCACGGCCTGCGCACACACCAGAATGTCTGGACCATGCCCTTCGGCCTCGTGCTGACCAAGCCTTTCCGGCTGGAGAGCGGCTGGGAAATCACGCCGCTCATCAACCTCAAGGCCATCCCGACCCTCAGCGACACCTACGCCACGACCAAGGTGCGTTATGCGGGCGCGCATGCGGAGCAGGACTTCGAGAGCCAGGTCATGGACAACATCACGTATGGCGGCCGCGCGGGCGTGGAGTTCAGGGCGGGCAATTTCTCCGGCGGCATCAACTATATCGCCCAGTTCGGCGAGCACACCGCCAACCAGGGCCTGTTTGGCGTGCTGCGCTATGAGTTCTAGCGCGGGCGCGCGGCACCATCAGCACCAAGGAGCGAGACCATGGCAAAACCCGATGACATCCCGCAGGCAGTGAAAAACGATCCGGCCCAGACCGTTCCGCCCACGCCCATCCTGCTCCAGCAGGAGCCCGCCGGGGAGCTTCTGCTGCCGCAGGGGCCGAAGCAGCTCAAGAATATCGACTACGCAAAGCCCGTGGACCTCGCCGGGCAGCTGGACTACGCCCCGGGGCAGGTGACGAGCAAGACGCTCGTGCAGAACCCGTGGGTGGGTGTCACCCTCTTCGCCATGTCGAAGGGGGAGGGCATCAGCGCCCACAAGTCCACGGGGGACGCCTTTGTCACCGCGCTGGAGGGCCGCGGCAAAATTACCATCGACGACAAGAGCTTCGAGCTCGCCAAGGGCCAGAGCATCGTCATGCCCGCGGGCCATCCCCACGCGGTGAGCGCGCTCGATGACTTCAAGATGCTGCTCGTGGTGGTGTTCCCGGAAAAGAAAAACTGACGGAGCGGGCGACACGCCAAAAAAGAAGGGAACCGCCGGGACGGTTCCCTTTTTGTTTGCCCACTTCCGGGGGGGCCGGAAGCAGCGGCAAATGCGGTCCGCGCTTCGGGTGCGGGCGGCCCTTCGCGCCCCTTAGGGGATGGAGGGCTCCCTGTTGCCCTCGGCGGCCTTGCGCGCCGTGCCCGGCACGGGCAGGCTGTGCGGCTCGGGCCTCATGGGCGGCGCCGTTCCGTGGATATGACTTCCGGTCTCGTGTCTTGTCACGGGCGCAGGGTGCAAATTTTTCATGGTCCTTTTTCTTGCTTCCCGATTGGCACAGTAGCGGGCGCAAGCTGCGAGGAATGGCGCATATGCGGCAATTCGTGCGTTTTTTTTCGTTTGCAAAAAACAACAGCAGGCCACGGGGGGAGCGGTGCGCGGGGCACGTCGGGCAGCCGGGCGAGCACCTGCCCGGTGATACCAGGCGCACAGTGGTGCGGGCCGCCAGGGCTTGCGGTTTCGGGGGCGCTTCTTAACTTTGGGTCAGGCGGTCGCGCAGGGCGCGGACAGCGGGCTTTTTCCGCAGCCGGGCGCCCACGGGAGGGGCAGGAACGTGAAAAAAGGGCTTTTGGCGGCGCTGGGCGCCTTGGTCATTTTCCTTGCCGGTACAGGCATGGGGGCATGTATGGAAAAGAAGATCTGGTTCGGCGGCGGCTGTTTCTGGGGCGTGCAGGAGTATTTCTCGCGCGTGCCGGGCGTTCTCGCCACAAAAACGGGTTATGCCAATTCCTGTATCCCGCACCCGGACTACAAAACCGTGTGCAGCGGCGATACCGGGGCCGTGGAAGCCGTGGAAGTGGTCTATGATTCGGAAAAAGTCACGCTCGACTATCTGGTGGACTGCCTCTTCAGCATCATCGATCCCTTTTCCGTCAACCGCCAGGGCAATGACGTGGGCACGCAGTACCGGACGGGCATCTATTATGACAGCGAGGAGGAGGCGGCGCAGCTGAAAAAGCTCCTCGGCCTCATGCAGGGCCTCGCCGGGGAGCCGCTGGCCGTGGAGCTTGCGCCGCTGCGCAACTTTTACCCGGCCGAGGACTATCATCAGGACTACCTGAAAAAGAATCCCGGCGGCTATTGCCATATCGATTTGAACAGGAAGCCGCCGCTGCCCGTGGCGCCCGACGCCCATGCCTGGCCGAAGCCCGCGGATGCGGCCCTGCGCGAGAAGCTCACGCCCATGCAGTACTCGGTCACGCAAGAGGGCGTCACCGAGCCCGCCTTCTCGGGCGAGCACTGGAACCGGCATGAGCCGGGCATCTATGTGGATGTGGTCACCGGGGAGCCGCTTTTCGCGTCCTCCGCCAAGTTCGATTCCGGCACGGGCTGGGCCAGCTTCACCCGGCCCATCGGCAAGGGCCATGTCACCGGGCGCCTCGACGAGAGCCACGGCATGAGGCGCATCGAGGCGCGCTCCGCACAGGGGGATTCGCACCTCGGGCACATCTTCCCGGACGGCCCCGCGGGCCTGCGCTACTGCATCAATGACGCGGCCCTGCGTTTTATCCCCCTGAAGGACATGGAAAAGGAAGGCTACGGCTACCTGCTGGAGGAGCCGCGCTGAGGGAATGGGGCCGTGCTTCAGCTGAAGAGCACATCCAGGCACATCATGGCCACAAAGCCCACGATGAGCCCCATGGTGGCGGCGTCGCCATTGCCCGAGGCGTGGGCCTCGGGGATGACCTCCTCCACGGTGACGAAGATCATGGCCCCGGCCGCGAAACCGAGCGCCCAGGGAAGCAGCGGCAGGGCGAGCGAGGTGAGCAGCGCCCCGGCGAGGGCGGCCACGGGCTCCACCGCGCCGGAAAGCTGGCCGATCAAGAAGGCCTTGCGGCGGTCCATGCCCTCGCGCAAAAGCGGCAGAGAAACGGCCATGCCCTCGGGGATGTTCTGCATCCCGATGCCGAACATGAGGGTGAAGGCCCCGGCCACGCCCAGGGCCGGGTCGATGGCCGCCGCGCCGAAGGCCACGCCCACGGCCAGCGCCTCGGGAATATTGTGCAGCGTGATGGCAAAGACGAGGAGGAAGCTGCGCGGGAGCCGGCTTTCGGGGCCGTCGGGGCGCCCGAGCATCAGGTGGAAATGGGGCGTCGCGAAGTCGAGCAGCCGCAAGATGAGCGCGCCCAGCAGCAACCCGGCCGCCGGGGGCACGAACTTCCATGTGCCCCAGGCGGCCTGCGCCAGTTCAAGCGCCGGGGCGAGCAGCGACCACATGCTCGCCGCCAGCATCACGCCGCCTGCGAAACCGAGGAGGATGTCCAGCGTCCGGCGGGAAAATTCCCGGTTGAGGAAAATGGCCGCCGCGCCCAGGGTGGTGAAGAGCCAGGTGACGAGCCCGGCGCAGAGCCCGGCGAGCGCCGGGGACTGGTGAATGAAGTCGAGCATGGTGCTTCCTCATGGGCTGGCGCGGGGGATGGGGAGCTTTTCGCCGCTGCCGGGGCAAAAGCCCGGCCTGTCCCGCCCTGTCGTGCCCACGGGAAAGGTTAAGGGTTTTGGGAGCTTTTGACCAGCACTGAGGTGTTTTTCAAAAACTTTGCGGGGGCGCACCTGGCCAGCCGTGGCCGTGCGGCTGTGCGCCACGGGCCGGGGCCGTGATCGGGCCGGGCGGGCGCCGGGGCTGACGGCAGGGGGCGGATGCCGGGCTCCCCGGACCTTTATCCCTCCTTGTCGCTTTGCACGCTCAGCCTTTTCCAGTCCTCCAGCTCCTTGAGGCGCTGTTTCAGGGCGGCTTCGGCCCGCTGCCAGGCATGGGAGCCCAGCACCAGATGCCGGGGCGGTGTGGCCTCGGATGCGGCCTTGAGGACGACGAGAGCCGCCTTTTGCGGGTCTCCGAAGCCGGTTCCGGCGCTCTCGGGATTGGCGAGGCGCACCTTGCGCTTGTGCGCCGTCGGGGCGTAGTCGGCGATATTTGTGGGCGTGATGCTGATGGAGCGGTCGTGAAAATTGGTATGGAAGGGGCCCGGCTCCACCACCATCACCTTTATGCCCAGCGGTTCCACCTCCAGCCGCATGGAATCCGAAAAGGCCTCAAGGGCGCTTTTGGCCGCCGAATAAAAGGGCGAGCCCGCCGTGTAGGAGAGCGCCGCAATGGAGGAATAATTGATGATAAGGCCGCTCCGGAACTCACGCATATGCGGGAGCACGGCCTGGATGCAGCGCACCGGGCCGAAGAAGTCCACATCGAATTCCCGCCTGACCTCCTCGAGGGAACACTCCTCGGCTGCGCCACGCAGGGCATAGCCGGCATTGTTCACCAGCACGTCGATGCGGCCGAATTTCGCGAGCCCAGCCGCGACCGCGGCCGCTATGCCGGCCTCATCCGTCACATCCAGCCGTGCGGCCAGCGCCGTTTGGGGATAGAGGGCTGCCAGGGCCGCAATATCGGCGGGGTTCCGTGCAGTGAGGATGACGTTCTCCCCCTGCCGCAGGGCCTCTGTGGCCAGCCATTTGCCGAGGCCGGAGGATGTGCCGGTGATGAGCCAGGTTTTGCCGCAAGCCATTTCGCCGCTTCCTTGTTTGTGGTCCGGTCAAGGCCTGGGTGTGCCGTGACGGGAAAAAACTGGTCCTGCCCGTGACGGAACAGGGGCAGGACCAGTCGGGAGCATGGGACGCGTATAAGTGCCGCCGGGGGCGTCCGGCCGCTCCTCCCCGCCTACACGGTAACGGGCATATTGAGCAGGTGCCCGCTGTAGATGCCCGGGATCTTCGCTTTTTCCTCCCGCGCCAGGGAGACGAGTTTTTCCACATCCACCCCGGTTTCATAGCCCATTTCATTGAGCATGTTCACGAGGTCTTCCGTGGAGGTGTTGCCTGAGGCGCCGGGGGCGAAAGGGCAACCGCCGAGGCCGCCCAGGGTGGACTGCACCTTGTCGATGCCTGCCTCGATGGCCGCCAGCGTATTGACCATGCCCATGTTGCGGGTGTCGTGGATATGGGCTTCAAAAACGGCGTCCGGGAAGGCTTCCTTCACTTTTGTGACCACCTCCCGCACCTGCGCGGGGTTGGCCATGCCCGTGGTGTCACACAGGGTGAACTCGCGGATGCCCTTTTTATACAGCACGTCGAGGAAGGAGAGCAGCTTTTCCGTGGGGAACTTGCCTTCAAAGGGGCAGCCGAAGGCCGTCGCCACGTCGATGCTGACCTCGAGCTCGGGCAGCGTCTCCAGTATCTTGTCCAGCTCCGCAAAAGATTCCTCGTGGGTCTTGCGGATATTGGCCTTGTTGTGGGACTCGGAAAGGGAAATGACGTTGCTCACTTTCTTGAGCCCCGCGTCTTTTGCGGCCTGCGCGCCCCTGAGATTGGGCACGAGGGCGAAAAAATCCAGGCCGGGGTGGCGGGCCAGCGCCTCCTTCGCCACTTCCGTGGCGTCCTTCATCTGGGGGATGGCCTTGGGGCTGACAAAGGACGTGACCTGGATGTGCGTGATGCCCGCATCGGCAAGCCCGTCAATAAAACGCAGCTTTTCCTCTGCGGGAATGTAGTCGCAGAGGTTTTGAAAGCCGTCTCTGGGTCCCACTTCCACTATTTCGATTTTTCGGCCCATGGTGTGCTCCACGGTTTGCGAAATTCTGTGAACTTTGCCTGGGGCAGCGCGCCTGCGCGTCCTCGCGGGCCTCCTTTCGCGGCGCGCCGGCTCCGCCACAGGGAGCCGGTGCGCGCGGGCGCTAGAGGACCTTTTCCTCCTGCAGACGGTCGATATCCTCATCGCTCAGGTCCGCCAGCTCTTTCAGCACCTCATGGTTGTGCTGGCCGAGCAGGGGCGCCGGGGAGAAGGTGTCGATCTTGTGCTCGGTGAGCTTGATCTGGTTGCCGGTGATTTTGAATTTCCCGGCCACGGGGTGCTCGATTTCCACAAACATTTCGCGCGCCCCGGCGATATGCGGGTCCTTGGCAACGCGGTCGATGGTGTTGATGGGCGCGGCGGGCACCCCGGCCGCCAGCAGGATGTCCACCGTTTCGTCGATGGTCTTGTCCTTGAGCCAGTCCTCGATGTAGGGCTTGAGCTTTTCGTGGTTGATGACGCGGAGATTGTTGTCCTTGAACAACGGATCGTCCAGAAGCTCCTTTTTCCCCATCACATCGCAGAGGATGGTAAAGAGTTTCTGGTTCCCGGCGCCGATGACGAGCATCCCGTCCTTGGCCTGGAAGGAGTCATACGGGTAAATGGCCTCGTAGCGGTTGCCGATGCGTTGCGGTATCTTTCCGGAAACCAGATAGAGCGTATTGATGATTTCCAGCGAGGAGACCATGCTGTCCACCAGGGCCACGTCCACCTTTTCTCCCTTGCCGGTCTTGAGGCGGTTGATGTAGGCGGCGAGGATGCCCACGCAGCAGCTGATGCCGCCCATGACATCGGAAATGGCCGTGCCCACGCGGGTGGGCTGGCCGCCCGGCCAGCCTGTGGTGCTCATGAGGCCGCTCATGGCCTGGCCGATGATGTCATAGCCCGGCCGCTGGCTGTAGGGGCCGAAGTGGCCGAAACCGGAAACCGAGCCGTAAATGATGGCCGGATTGATCTTTTTCAGGTCCTCATAGCCGAGGCCGAGCTTTTCCATGACGCCGGGGCGGTAATTTTCGAGCACGATGTCGCTTTTCGCCACCAGCTTCTTGAAGATCTCCTTGCCCTTTTCGGACTTGAGATTGAGCGTGATGCCCCGCTTGTTGCGGTTGAGATTCATGAAATAGGCGCTTTCGCCGTTGATGATGGGATAATTGATGCGGGCGTCGTCACCCTTGCCGGGCACCTCGATCTTTATCACGTCCGCGCCCATGTCGCCCAGCATCATGCCGCAGTAGGGGCCCGCGAGCACGCGGCTGAGGTCCAGGACGCGGATGCCGTCAAGAAGTCCTTTGCTGGCCATCTTCCATCTCCTCTGAAGGGTTCGTGAACAGGTGATGCGCGATGCCGTTCCTGAAGCATCTGCCGCTCATTTGCCAAAGGCGCCCGGATAGTTTAACGTCTTTCGGGCTGTATGTTGTGTTGAAAAGGTGTGTGCCAGGGTCGGGAACAAGGCGAGGAAATCCGCGCCACCGTGGGCTCTTTGACTCCAGCCCCGACACCCCGGCCACCTGAAGATGTTTTACCTTGCAACGCTACGCCTGAGTTTATTCTCTGTAAATAATATAATTTTTATAGCAGGTTTATTTGTCCTTCTTTATGCAGTGCGCCCCTTGCGACGAAAAATCCGGGGCAGGACAATGGAGGAAGAAATGGGGAGAACCATGGAATTTGCGTACGGCACCGGCACCGTTCCGTTCACGCTCCCGGAGGGGATGCGCGCCGTGACCCTGCTGCCACGGGACATGCCCGGCCTCGCGGACCCGGTGGCGGCCGTGGCCGGGGCGCTGGAAAAGCCCATCGGGAGCGCCTCCCTGCTTTCGCGGCTGCGCGAAAAAAAGCCGCGCAGCGTCACCGTGGTCGTCAATGACGAGACCAGGCCAACGCCATATGAGGCCATCTTTCCGCCGCTGCTCAAGGTGTTTGAGGAAGCAGGCATCAGGGATGAGCAGGTGACATTCGTGATTGCAACGGGCATCCACGAGCCCCAGTCGGAGGAGCTGAACAGCCGCCTTTATGGCCCCGAAATGACCCGGCGCTTCCGTTTCATCAATCATGTGTCTACCGACGCGGCCTCCTGCGTGGACCTCGGCAGGACCAGCAGCGGCTATGACTGTAAGATCAACAGGCTGGCCGTGGATTGTGATTTCCTCATCACCATCGGCGTGGTGATGCCGCATTATTTCGCGGGCTTTTCGGGCGGCCGCAAATCCATCCTGCCCGGTCTCGCGGCCCATGACACCGTGCGCAGCAACCATGCGCGCATGGTCGAGCTTCTGGACGCGCTGCCGCCCATCCGGCAAAATCCCATCAGCCTCGAAATGATCGAAGTGGCGCAAAAGGTGGGCGTGGACTTTATCATCAACACCGTCACCAATGAACAGCGCCAAATCGTATTCGTGGGCGCGGGCGACCTGGTGCAGGCCTGGTACGCCGCCGTGGACGTGTCGGCGAAAATGTACGAGATTCCCTTTGAGGAGCAGGTGGACATCTGCATCGCTGCGGCCAGCGGCTATCCCAGAGATGTGAACGTGTACCAGGCCCAGAAGGCGCTGGACCACGCCGAGGCCATCACGCGGCCGGGGGGCACCATCATCTGGATCGGCGAGTGCAGGGACGGCCTCGGGGAAAAGGTGTTTGAGAAGTGGCTGGACAAAAAGCTGGCCCCCGAGGAACTGATGCGCCAATTCAAGGGGAATTTTGAACTGGGCGGCCACAAGGCCTATGCCATTGCAAAAGTGGCCTCAAGCCGCAAGGTGCGCCTGATTTCCTCCCTGTCGCGCCCGACGACCGAGCTGCTCTTTTGCTCCAAGGCGGAAAATGTGCAGGAAGCCTTTGACGAGGCCCTGAAAGTATACGGGCCCAGCGCCAGCGTCGCCATCCTGCCGCAGGGCTCCCTGACCCTGCCGGTGCGGAAATAGGCACTTGCGGCTGGTGAAGGGATAGCCTTCCCGCCGGGGAGTTCCGGCTTCAGAAATGCAAAAGACCCGCTCCATGTGAGCGGGTCTGTTGCATTGGTGGGCCGTCGCAAAAAGGGCAGCAGCGGCCTCTAGTTCATCATGTCCGGCAGCACGAGAATGATCTGCGGGAAAAAGACGAAGAGGCACATGAGCACCAGCGCCGCGATAATGTAGGGCACGCAATAAACCACGATCTCTTCCAGCTTGAGCTTGGCGAGGTTGCAGGCCACGAACAGGCACAGGCCCACGGGCGGGGTGATTTGCCCGATGGCCAGCGTGAACACCGTGAGCACGCCGAAGAAGATGGGGTCGATGCCGAGGCTCTGCACCACGGGGAAGAAAATGGGCGTCATCAGCACCACGGCCACGGCATTGTCCAGGAAGGTCCCCACGATGAGCAGGCAGAAGCAGATGAGGAAGAGCACCAAGGTGGGGTTCTGGGAAATGGAACGGATGGCGATGGCGAGCGTCTGCGGGATATGGCCGCTCGCGAGCACAAAGCTGAAGCAATGGGCCGTGGCGATGAGGAAGAGGATGATGGCCGAGCTTTTGGCGGTGGCGAGAAATACGTTGTAGAGGTCCTTCACCGTGAGCGAGCGGTGTATCCAGAAGCCCACGATGATGCCGTAGACCACGGCCACCACCGCGCTTTCCGTGGGGGTGAAGATGCCGCCGTAAATGCCGCCGAGGATGATGAGCGGCATGAGGATGGCCCAGATGGCCTCCTTGGTGCATTTCCAGGTCTCGCCGGGGGCGGGCCTGTCGCCGCGCGGGCATTTCAGCTTCTTGGCGATGAAATGGTTGCACACCATGTAGGCGGCTGCGGTGAGCAGGCCGGGGATGACGCCGCCGATAAAGAGCTTGGCGACGGACGTCCCCGTGAGCACGCCATAGATGATCATGATGATGCTCGGCGGGATAAGCAGGCCGATCATTCCCGAGGCCGCCACGCAGGCGCCGGAAAAGGCCTTGGAGTAGCCTTTTTCCGTCATCGGCTCCACCATGACGCCGCCGATGGCCGCCGTGGTGGCCGGGGCGGAGCCGGAAATGGCGCCGAAAAAGGTGCAGGCCGCCGTTGCCACATGGGCGAGGCCGCCCAGGTAACGGCCGAAACCGCAGTTGGCGAGGTTGACGAGTCGCTGGGAAACGCCGCCCCGCGCCATGATGTTGCCGGCCAGAATGAAGAAGGGGATCGCCATCAGGGAAAAGCCGTTGGCAAAGGAGTTCTGGATGAGCACGCCCACGGAATCCGTGGTGCAGAACATGATGGCGACCATGGACGAAAAGCCGAGCGCAATGGAAATGGGAACGCTGAGGAGCAGCAGGACAAAGAATACGCCGAAAAGGACAAAGGCCAGCATCTCCGAAACCCCTTATACTGCGGCGACGGCTTCGCCAGTTTCGCCGGTGACCAGGCAACGGACGTGCCCGATGAGATACGCCAGCACATTCAGGGCCATGAAAACGCTCGCCAGCGGAATGGCAAGCTGCACAAAGCCCATGGGCAGCCAGGTCATGGAAGCCGCTGTCTCACCGAACTTGAAGACCAGGCGGCACACGTTGAAGCCGTCCACGATATACATGCCCAAAAACCACAGGCAGCAGCAGTCCGCGATGAGCAGCAGGAAGGCCCGCAGCCGGACCGACGGCACACGGTCGACGAAATAGGTCACGGAAATATGGGTGTTTTCATAAAAGGCGACGCTGGCGCCGAGGAAGGTCGCCCAGTGGAAGAAGTAGCTCGCGAGCTCCTCCGACCAGGACAGGGCGTCATCGAGCGCATACCTGCAAATGACCTGGAGAAAGATGAGGATGACCATGCAAATGAAGCAGACGACCATCCCCACGCAGAGGACGCGATTGATTCCTGAATTGAACTTTCGTAGCAGTTCCATGGGCTTCCCTTTGGTCCGGGACCGCTGAATCCTGGCCTTTGTCCTGTTTCCGCGCCCCGTGGACCGCCCGGAAAGGTGGGGGACACCTCTCCGGGCGATCCGTTCACGATTGGGGCACCGGCGCTTTGCTTACTTCTTGCGGGCAGCGTCGATCTTGTCGAAGATTTCGTTGCCGAACTGCTTCTTGGTGCTTTCGTACACGGGCTGCACAGCGTCCATGAAGGGCTTCTTGTCCTTCACGTCGTTCACTTCCATGTACTTCTTCACTTCCTCAAGCTGGCTGGCCTCGTCCTGGGTGGCGAGCTTGCGGATCTCGACGGCGATCTTCTGGGCCTCTTCCTTGAGGATCTTCTGCTGCTCAGGCGTCAGGGCGTCGAACTTCTCCTTGCTCATGAGCAGGGGCTCCACATAGTGCTGGTGGCCGGTGAGCGAGAGGTACTTCTGCACTTCGTACCACTTCTGCTTCATGAGGTGGGCGATGGGGTTCTCCTGGCCGTCCACCGTGCCGAGCTGAAGGGCGGAATAGATGTCGCCGAAGCTCATGGGCGTGGGGGAGGCGCCGAGCGCCTTGAAGGAATCCATGACCAGCTTGGATTCGGGGGTGCGCAGCTTGACACCCTTCAGGTCGTCGGGCTTGTTGATGGGGCGCTTGTTGTTGGTGATGTGGCGGAAGCCGTTTTCCCAGTAGCCGAGCACTTCCAGGCCCTTCTTGCCCGCTTCCTGCGTGAGGATGGCGCCCACTTCGCCGTCCATGGCGTTGCCCACATGGTCGATGTCCTCAAAGATGAAGGGCAGGTTCAGCACGCCGAAAATCGGCACGAAGGAGGAAATCACGGCGTCGGAGGTCAGCACCATGTCGGTCTGGCCGAGCTGCGCCTGGGAGACGAGCTGCTTCTGCTTGCCGAGCGTATCCGAGGGGAAGATCTGGATGACGATCTCCCCGTTGGTGCGGTTTTTCACATTGTCCGCGAACATCTGCGAGGCGATCTGGTAGTGATGGTCAGGCGCGCCGGTGTGCCCGAGCTTGAGCACGGTCTCGGCCTGGCCCGCCGCCGGAGCCAGCACAAAGCCCGAAAGGATGGCCCCCAGGGCCAGCGTGCGGAAAAGTTTTTTGGAAAGCATGGGTCCCCTCTCTGTTTAAAAGGTGAACAACCAGAGGCAGGTGGTTGCACAGGACAAAATCAGGCCCCCCACAAAATCATCGGCACCCGGCTCTCAGTTTCGGATGGATGAAATTAACCGCTACCCTACAAGAAAAAAATGGTCCAGACAACCGTTCACGAAATTTATATCGGCTCCATAGGTCAATCATATCAAGATTGGCCGAGGACGAGCGCATCGCGGGGCCCCGCGCGGCGACGGAGCAGAAGCGTGTGGCGGCCGTGCCGGGCGCGGTGGCGCAGCAGCCGAGGGCACGCCCATAACCCGGTTTACCGGACCGCCCGGGCATGATACCCTTGCTTTCAAACGGGATTGGGCCGCGTATGATAAGTCTTCAGAAAATCCAGTATTTTTGCGCCATGGTCGAGGAGGGCGGCATCCACAAGGCCGCCCGCAGGCTGGGCCTTTCGCAGCCACCGCTGTCCATGGCCCTGAAAGAGCTTGAGAATGACCTGGGCTGCACGCTGATTTTTCGCCAGGGCAAAAACTGGATAGTCACCGAGGCGGGCACAAGGCTTTATGAGGAAGGCCGGGCCATCCTCGCCAAGATGAAGGGCCTTGCGCACAGGATCGTGGAGCGTGACGACGAGATAAAGGGGAATGTGCGCATCGGCTTTTCCACCAGTTGCGTCGCCATGTTTCAGCGGCTCCTGCCCAAGGTCGCCGCGGAGTTTCCCCATGTGGCCTGTCAGGCCCTCTTTGCCGACAGCGAGCGGCTTGCATGGCTCGTCCGGCAGCGGCTGATTGAGCTCGCCGTGCTGTATCTGCCGCTGGCCGGCAAGGAATTCAACATCACGCCACTCCAGCCCCAGCGGCTCGAGGCTGTGTTCTCGCCGCTTTTGCCGCCCCCGGCCGAAAGCGAGATGCACCTGGCCGAGGTGTGCCGCTGGCCGCTCATGATCCCGCGCCGGTGGAACGGCGGCGGCATTTACAACATCATCAGCCATGCCCTGCAACTGCATGGCCTGGAGCCGCGGATAATCTGCTTCAGCCAGGATTCCTTCGTGCTGCTGGAAATGCTGGAAAGCCTGGCAGCGGTTGCCATCATCCCCCAATGCGAGACGGAAAGGAAAAGGCGGCTCGCGCAGAGATACATTTTTGAACTGGCCGACCCGCTCACCCCCGCCATTGTGACCCTGAAGGACATCTGGCTCTCCCGTCCGGCACGGAAGATGATGGAATTGCTGAACGAGGATTATGCCAGGGATGCCGCGCCGGAGCCGAGCTGACGGGCACGTCCCGCCGCACGGCGCCGGGCTTTCCGCTACACCTTGCGAATAAAACGCGCGGGGTTTCCGGCCACAATGGTGTCCGGCTCCACATCATGCGTGACCACGCTGGCCGCGCCCACGACCGCATTTTCCCCGATGGTGACCCCCGCGAGAAGGGTGGCTCCCGCGCCGATCCAGGCCCGCGCCCCGATATGGACGGGCTTGCAGGTGATGACCTGCCGCTCCACAAGGTCATGATTGTTGCTTAACAGCTGCACATTGGCCGCCAGCATGGCGTTGTCGCCGATGAAGATGCCACCGGCCGCCATCATCAGGCAGCCGTTCATGACCACGACATTCTTCCCGATCTGCACCATGTGCGGCCTGATGGCCGTGAGCGGCGCAAAGACCACGCTCCCTTCGCCCATGGTGGGAAAAATCTCACGCATCAGGGTAGTGTATTCCGGTGTTTCCGGCATGGTGTGATTGAACCGGAACACCAGCTGCGCGTGGCGCCTCGCAAGCGCGAGCTCTTCCTCTGTCTGGCGTGTCACGTCAATGCGGATTTCTTGCATAGGGCTCTCCTTGGAGAAAAATCTCTCCCTAGGGGGTACGCCGTAATGGCTCAGAAAGGCAATGGCAAATTACTCGTAAAATCAAAAAAGGATATTCACCTATTTTGAATTTTATTCCTCGATGGGGGCAGAAGTGTGATACGGCTTTTCCGATTCCCCGGAAAAGAGATCCGCTGCTTTTGCCCAGGGCCGACCTGCGCGCCAGAGACGTGGGAAACTTCTTTTTAGGGGGCTCCAGCTCTATGCAGGCCGCAACGCTCGCCGACACGCGTTCGCAACGCCTTTTGGACAATCATCAACACATATCTTCATCAGAAAGAATTGAAAAGCATAAATGGGGCTTCCCTCGGGAACATTTGCTGATGATGGTTTCCTGATCTTACTGTCTCAGGTGTGGTACGTGTTGGGGCGCGCGATGGTATTTGATGAAGCTCGTTTTTAGTAACTCTACGGCATAATTTAGAAAATTTCTACTTGCAGACATTAGAATTCATGGGGATCAAAAGTGTCGCGCACACACTCTGTCAGGCGCGAAATCAGAGAGTCAGAGCGGTTTTTCAGCGTTACAAACCATGTCCAGCTTGCTATATCAAGGCCTTCCACGTCCTTGAACACAACATTTGTTACCGCAGAGGAAAGAGATGGGTCCACACTGGGAATGAGCTCATAGCAGTTCGGCAGTATTGCTACTCCAAGGCCGGTACTTACCATCCAGTAGGCAGTTGTGCGCCGCCTGACGTCGAGAATCACGTCCGAGGAGCTCAGGAGGTTTTCCTGCACCCAGCTCGATTTTACCTGTTCCATATCCTGCATTTCGTCAGACTGGCGAGGCGTGCAGGCAATTATTTTCTCTGACTGCAGGTCTTCCAGAGTGAGCTTTTCCTGCTTTGCCAGAGGATGATTGGCTGGCAGCGCGGCCCGCAGGCGTCCTTCCATGATTTTGATTGGCTGCAGATCGGGAGGAAAAGTTTCATTCGGTGTTCCGGTCACGACCGAGGCGTCCAAGGAACCGTTTTGAACGCGTTCTACAGTTTCCCCCGGGTCAAGCTCGCAAAGATGAAATCGTATGCGTGGGTAAAGTTCATGCATTTTCAGGATTGCCCGCGAAAGTCTTTTCAATTCTGTCACATCTCCATATCCTAGGGAGAGAACTCCTTCTTCGTTTTTAAAAAAGCTTTGCAGGCGAAAGCGCAGCCGCTCTGAATCAGCACGCAGTTTTTTTGCCTCCGCTTGAAGCATTCTGCCGGCCTCAGTAAGACGGACTCTTGTCTTTGTCCGGTCAAAGAGGGCTCCTCCCAAATCAGATTCAAGTCGGGCGATTTGATTGCTCAGACAAGGCTGAGACATATTAAGCTTTTTTGCAGCTTGTCCAAAATGAAGCAAATCGGCAAGCACCAGAAAGGAATCTAATAATCGGTAATCCATTATTAACCCTCCTGTAACAAAAAAGGCAGCAGTGTTTTACGGGCTGTGTACTTGTGGCGAACCCTCCTGATTTTCGGAGAAACCAAACGCCATGCCCTGATCTGAAAATAAGCGCGAAAATCCATTCTCAGATCAGGGCATGGGAGGCCTGCGGGCCTAGGCGCGAGGATAGGTTAGATGGCTGCGGCGGTTTCGTACCCCTGGGTAGTGGCATCGAGAACTTTGCCTACGCGCCGCGCATCGCCTATCGTGCGCACATCAAGACCCGCGTCTTTCAAGTCTTTTTCAAGACCGTTAAAGGATTTGGTGCCGGTCGCGATCACGACCGTGTCGGCCGGGAAGGCGTGCTCCTGCCCCTTCTTGTCGACGGCGATGACCGAGTCAGCTGTTATCTTTGTTACCTTCATTCCAGTAAACAACTTAACGTTCCGATCCGCAAGCATTTTCAGCCTTTTCATCCTGGGGCCGATGGCTTCCTCGGGAGCGATAGTGTCCAAAAATTCCAGGACAGTCACATTGCGCATCATCTGCGCCAAGAAATGCGCAGTTTCAATGCCGGCCTGGCCGCCGCCGATGACAACACAATTTTTGCCGGGCATGATATTGCCCAGCAGGATCTCAGGCACTGTGCAGACACCGGGAGTGTCCATGCCCTCTATGGGAGGGACAGCGGGGACGCCTCCACTCGCGAGGATGACGATATCGGGCTTCAGCGCCCCGATCATTTTGGCGTCAGCTTCTGTATCGTAATGAATGGGGATGTTCATATTTTTACATTGTGCGACCTGCCAGCCTATAAAGTCCGCAATCTCACCCTTGCATGGCGGGATGGCCGCCACATAGAACTGGCCCCCCGGCCTGGAACTTTTTTCGTAAACAGTAACGTCGTGTCCCTTTTGTGCAGCGGTGAGAGCGGCCGTAAGGCCAGCGGGGCCGGCCCCGATGACCACAACTTTTTTCCGCTTTCCCGCTTTTTGCGGCCCGCCTTCGTATTCACGCCCCAGCTGGGGATTGATGACACACCGGATGGCATGGTCCCCGAAGAGAGTGCCGATGCACCCGTCGTTGCAGGCTATGCAGTGGCGGATATCGTTGAGATTTCCCTGGCGTGTTTTCTCCGGGGTATCCGGGTCGGCCAGGGATTGTCTGCCCATGGCGACAAAATCGGCCTTATTCTGCCGTAAGATATTTTCCGCCATGAAAGGGTCGTTGATCCTGGAGACAGTGGTCACGGGTATGTTGCAGACCTTTTTCACTTCCTGTGCCCAGTCCGTGATCCAGGCATGGGGCACTTCGGCGGGGGCCACATTGTCGTCCACGGAAAGATAATTGCCCACGGAGATGTGGACCATGTCAAGACCGGCATCTTCGAGCAAGGGCATAAGGGCCTTGATGTCTTCCAGCTCCAGGCCGCCCTCCACCCGTTCGCTGCCGGAAAGCCGCATATCAATAATAAAATCGTCGCCACACTTTTCGCGAATGGCTTTAATGATATCCGTCGCGAAGCGGGCCCGGTTTATAAAACTGCCGCCATACTCATCCGTGCGCTTATTGGTATACGGAGAGAGAAATTCGCAGATGAGATAGCCGTGCGCCCCATGGATCTGCACGCCGTCAAAACCGCATTTTTTGGCTCTCGCCGCGGTTTCGGCATATTGTTGGATAAGATGCCTGATTTCCGCGCCGGTCAGCTCATGCGGCACATCAGTGCCAAAGGGGCAGGCAATGGCCGTGGGCGCAACCGGCACTCCGCCGATAACGGCACGATTTGTCTGGCGCCCGCAGTGATAGATCTGCGCCAGAATGGTCGCGCCGTGTTTATGGACGCGCCTGGGCAATTCGCTGTGGCTTTCGATCTGGCCGTCGTCCCATAAACCGGCCACATGGCTGAAGCCACGGCCCCTGGGGTCAACGGCGTAATCTTCGGTAATGATCAGACCCCAGCCGCCTTTGGCCCGCGCTTCATGGTAGGCCAGGAATTTTTCGGTGGCTTTGCCGTCGGCATCACAGAAATCAGTAACCATGGGCGGGACCACAAGGCGATTTTTTATGGTCTTGCCCCGGATGGTCAAAGGCTTGAAAATATGCTCGAACATTGTTTTGTCCTGTGCAGGTTAATGGAAGGAAAATGGCAATGTGATGTTCACATTGCCGGGCGGGAATGGGAGCGGGGAAACATGCGCCAGTTGTGGGGAGAGCCGCCCCGTGCCAGTTATAGGTACGAGGCGGCAAGGTGCGCTTAATCCGTCAGCTTGAGAAGGCGGGCGGCATTGTAATAGAGGGAGTCATACAGAGGCGCGCGCTCAAACGGCAGTGAACGCCAGTTTTCAACGCACTCGGAAAGGTCGCGGATGGGATACGAGCTGCAGAAAATGAGCTTGTGGCGCAGGAAGCCCGAGTTGGCCGCGTCCACCCAGTCATTACGATTCGGGAAGTTGGGCACATACAGATAGGTATCGGGCATGAGATGCACATTATTGCACATCAGGGCAACGCCGAAAGCCTGGGTGACATAGGGCCAGCAGCCGTGCGGCACGACAATGGGCATTTCGGGGAAGGCCTGGGCGACTTTTTGCAGCCGTGTGGGATCGGAAAAATTGATATTGCTGCCCAAAAACGCGCTCATGGTAATGGAGGAAATAAGCCCGAGTTTGGCGGCCTGTTCATACACGGGCATCAATTTAGGGTCGTCCACATAGACTTCCGGATTGCACCAGCCGGCATCAATGCCGATGCCTTTGAATCCCAGATCCGCGCATTCCTTGACTCTGTCCACGGCGTCTTTTTCATGCGGGTTGATACCGCCAAAACCCACAAAGCGGCCAGGGTATTTTTTGATCAGCTCCTGGATGTCCTTGTTGTCCACATCGCCATTGACCGGATGGCCGGTGCGGCGGCCCATCAGGACGCCCACCTCGATGCCTGCCACATCCATCTCAAGCATGAATTTATCCATGCTGCCATCGGGCATGGAGGAAGCCACGCGCTTGCGTCCATGCCAGGCCGGGAATGCGTCATTCTTGAAATCCAGCTTGGGCAGCCCGGCACCGGCAATTCCCATGCTCATGAAGGATTTGTAGGGGGGGCGGATGCGGAAATCAATGACCATCATAAGGCAGATACTCCTTTTTTTCTCTCCTGCTTAATTACAGAAGAAAGGTTACCATTTTGGGGAAAAACCCTATTGCCAGGCCCACCAGGATCATTACGCCACAAAACGGCAGGCATTGGGCGCTCAGTTTTGAAAACGAAACATTACCTACACTGGCACCCACAAACAGATTGACCCCGACCGGCGGGGTAAGAAATCCGGTGGCCAGCAGGACGAGCATGAAAATGCCAAATTGCACGGGCGTAATGTCTATTGCCGTGGCGATGGGCAAAAGCATGGGTGCCATGACCAGGATAATGACCGCAGTTTCCACAAAAGTGCCCAAAAACAGCAGTATTGCGGAAATGACCAGCAAAATGATGATGGGGCTCGAGCTGATCCCCATGATCATGTTGTAGAGAATTTCCTGGGTATTGTAGTAGACGAGTACTATGCTCAGGGCGTTTGCTGTGGCAATGATCGCAAATATGGCACCGGTTGTGCGCATGGAGGCGAAAAAGATGTCATAGAGCTTTTTCCAGGTGAGGGAACGGGTTATGAAAGCCTCCACGAACAGCGAATACACCACTGCCACGCAACCGGCTTCGGTTGGCGTGAGGATGCCGCCATAAATGCCGCCCAGGACGATTACAGGCACCATCAGGGCCCAGCGCGCGTCCCAGGTCGCCTTGAGTTTTTGCCACAGGCTGGCCCTGGCCTGCCGTGTGCCCCAATGGTTTCTGCACGCGGAAACATAGGCCATGACCATAAAACATATGCCCACGAGGATGCCTGGCACTATGCCGGCAATGAAAAGATCCGAGATCGAGCAGCCAACGGTCGAACCATAAAGGATCAGGGGCACGCTTGGTGGGATCATGACGCCAAGGCAGCCCCCGGCGGTATTCAGGGCCGTGGCGTACAGGCGCGGATACCCGTCCTTGTCCATGGCCGGGATCATTATGCCACCCACCGCCGCCGTGGTGGCCGGCGCGGAACCGGAAAGGGCGCCATAAAACAGGCATGTGGTGACCGAGATGAGCCCCAGCCCGCCGCGCACATGTCCGATAAGGGTACGGCAGAGGCCCAGCAGGGAATTGGCGATGGTGCCTTTTTGCATTATGTCGCCCGCCAGCACAAAGAAAGGCACCGCGAGCAGGGGGAAGGCATCGAAGGTGTTGTAGAGCCGCTGAATCAGCAGCATAAACGACATTTCGCCAAAATACATGCCCAGAAGCGCGGAAAGGCCCAGAGCAATGGCCACCGGCGCTCCCATCAGGAGCAGGCAGATCAGGGAGAGGAACAAGACACCGAGTACGCTGCTCATATGAGAACTTCCTCATTCTTGTCTTCCACTGTGAGGCGCCCGGAGAAAAGGCAGACGGAATAAAAGAGGGCATATATCCCCGACAGCGTGAATCCCACGGGAATCGACAGCCAGACAAGCGCCAGGGGAATGGGCATGGTCATGGCTGTTATTTCGGATTCACGCACGACCTCTATCATCTCCAGCGCAAGCCACGCGATATAAAAGCAGAATACCGCGCTTATGAGCATGTTGATGGCTTCAATGATCCTCTGCGCCAGCAGCGGGAAGCGGATAACCAGCGCGTCCACCCTCAAATGGGCCTTGGTGAACATGGAAATGGCGAAGGCCAGATAGGCAAGCCAGATGAAGGCGAATCGCGCGCACTCCTCCGGCCACTGGAGTGCGGATTCAAAAAAGTACCGCATCACCACCTGCAGAAAGCAGACGCCGGTCATCAGTGCATAGAGCGAGGCACCTGCCAGGGCGCTGATGGTGTTTATCTTTCTTAGGATGTTCAGGATTTTGATCATCGCTATTTGGCCAGGCCCGCGGTCTTGAGTTCGGTGTCGATGATCTCCAGCATCGTCTGCTGGGGCTTGGTAAGATTTTGCCTTGTGGCCTTGGCGGCCTCGATCCAGCGGGCGCGTTCCTGCTCATCGGGTACTACGATTTTAGCGCCTTTATCCAGATACTTTTGCTTGCTCTCCTCAACCAGGGCGGCGTGCGCGGAGGTCGCCTCGTCCAGCCAGACCTGAATGGCCTGCTCAAACATCTTTTTGTCTTCCGGCGAAAGGCTGTTCCACCACTTTGTGCCAGTCAGGAGCATTTGCGGGCTGTAGATATGACCGGACTCAAAGACATACGGGGTCACTTCATAATAGTTGAGATTCACGCCCCACGGATAGTCGATGTCAACGCCATCGACCACGCCCTGCTGGATGCCGGTATAGACTTCAGAAGCGGGCATCGGGGTCGCCTGGATGCCCATGGCGTTGAGAGCCTTTTGATGTGAGGGAGAAAGCGTGACCCGTATTTTTTGTTTGCGGATGTCATCCAGGCTGTTGACCGGCTTGGATGTGGTCATGTTACGGTAGGCCGAGTCCGCCATCGCAAGATAGGTGAGATTTTTTGTGGACAGCCGCTTGCAGATCTCCTCTCCGGTTTTGCCGTGGAGAATGTGGTTGGCCGCGTCCTGGGTGGGCAGCACATAAGGGAGGTCAAAAACGCTGAGTTCAGGCGTGAAGGTGCTCAGATTGCCCGAACTGTCCAGCAGAAAATGGATGGTGCCCATCTGGAGCCCAAGGCCCAGCGTGTCGGTATTCCCCAGCTTGTAATCGCCATAAACGCTGACCTTGTATTTGCCGTTGCTCTCCTTTTCCACATATTCGCCCATTTTTTTAAAGGCTTTTGTAAATGGATGCTGCTCATTGCCAGGAGCTGCGCATTTAATCTCAATGGCCGCCAGAGCGTTGAGCGCATAGAAAATGCCAAGAAAAACCGCACACAATCCTGCAAAGATTTTTTTGGTCATGGCTTCACTCGCGGGGTTAAAAGTCTTGGATGAGCTTATTCCTACGTGCTTGGGAGGAGATTGTGAAATTTTTTTCTTTTATCAGCTGATTTACTTTTTTTATGGCTACCTCAATTCGTATGCCACGAGCTGCAAGCCTCGACACTTTTCGGGTGGTTCTTGCATTGTGGGCGCCGGTAGACCCTTTTACCGCAGGGCAGCTGTAGCGGCTTGCGCGAAAGAGGTCCTTCGGGCTGATTTTCTTCTGGCAAGCGTACATGGAGGGGGGCACAATCAGGCCCGCGCGCAGCCTGAGGACTGTGTTTGCCGCGGGGAGCTCGACTGGCTTTTGCCCTGGAGCACGCCGAGGTGCGAGAAGGGCAAATCACTCCGATCAGAGTCAGGCCACGAAGCCTTTACTGTGAAGGGTATGGGGAAAAATCAGAAGTATCGCGGCCGGAGGGGGTAAACGGATGCTGATTGAGTATTGATGACATGGATCGACAACCTGCAAATTGATGATGCTGTCAGAATGTGTTATGTATAGGGCATCTATTATGCGTGCAGCAGAGGTGCTTCGCGACAATACGCTCCCAAAATCCCCCGATGCAATAAGCCACAATACATACCGCAGGAAGCAGTTGTTCGCGCTTCTCCTACCGTCAGAACGGCATGGGGAGTACGCACGTGGTATACGTTGGAGATCCGGACCATGGAGAAGTTCGTGAGGCTACCCGCCGGAATGACCCGGCACGTGAAATGGCGCGTGAGTTTTTTACGTATTTGAAAAAGTACGCCCAAGGACAAAGAATATTCCCAGGCCTCCTGTCCTCCTCAGGAAAAGCCCTGCGGCACTTATGCCAAAACAGAGCTGATACCCGGTGAATGTCAGGGGGCGAGCCTCAAGCAGCATAATCTTTCAGGTCACCCGACACGATTGCTGATGCTGAAAAGTGATGCTGCAAGCATGACGAGTAGCAGCCGTTCAAGAAAAGAAAGGGGGAGTAGTGTATTCGTGGGCTGTGGGTGAGAATGGTGTTGGGAAAAAAGGTGGTTGCAAGCTAGACTCACGACCTATTCCTAAATTCATGGTGGGCAGTACAGGATTTGAACCTGTGGCCCTCGCCTTGTAAGGGCGATGCTCTGCCAGCTGAGCTAACTGCCCGCAATCGTGCGGCGTGCCGCCGTGCCGGGGCGTGGCGGCGCTTTCGGGAAGAGTGCAGCCTAAGCGGCGAACTGCACCCCTGTCAATGCGCGGGGCCGTCGGCCCCGGCGAGGCGCTGGGCGAGGCGCGTGAAGCGCCGGTGCGTCTTGTTGTTCTTGACGGCGAGGTGCAGGGCGCGCGGCTCGCCCACGAGGATGACAAGGCGCTTGCCGCGCGTGACGCCCGTATAGACGAGGTTGCGCTGCAAAAGCACATAGTGCTGCATCATGAGCGGGATGACCACGGCCGGGTATTCCGAGCCCTGCGACTTGTGGATGGAGATGGCGTAGGCCGGGGCCAGCTCGTCCAGTTCATCGAAGTCATAGGGCACCACGCGGCCGTCGAAGGTGACGCTCAGGGTGCGCTCGCGCGTATCCATGTGGGTGATGCGGCCCATGTCGCCGTTGAACACGTCCTTTTCGTAATTGTTCCGCACCTGCATGACCTTGTCCTGCAGGCGGAAGGCGCGCTCGCCGCGGCGCACCTCGAGCCCGCCCGGGTTGAGCGCGTCCTGCAGCAGGGCGTTCATGTGCCCCGCGCCCACGGCGCCCTTGTGCATGGGCGTGAGCACCTGCACGTCGTCCACCGGGTCGAGCCCGAAGCGGCGCGGGATGTGCCGCGTGACGAGCTCCACCATGAGGGCGGCCGCGCGCTCCGGGTCGTCCTGGCGGATGAAGTAGAAATCCGAAAGCCGCTCCCGGCTCGATTCCAAAAGGGGCACCTCGCCGCGGTTGATGCTGTGCGCGTTGCAGATGATCTCGCTCTCCGCGGACTGGCGGAAGATTTCGGTGAGCTCCACCACGGGCGCGGCTCGCGAGGCGATGACGTCCCCGAGCACATTGCCCGGCCCCACGGAAGGGAGCTGATGCACGTCGCCCACCAGCACGAGCGTGGCCCCGAGGGGCACGGCCTTGAGCAGGTGGTAGAAGAGCAGGCAGTCCATCATGGAGGCCTCGTCCACCACAAGCAGCCCGCAGGCGAGCGGATTGTCCTCGTTGCGGGCGAAGCCGTCCTCACGCGGGCTGTATTCCAGCAGGCGGTGGATGGTTTTCGCCTCCCGCCCCGAGGTCTCGGCCATGCGCTTGGCTGCACGGCCCGTGGGAGCGGCGAGGAGGATGCGCGCCCGCGCGGTCTCGAAGAGCCTGATGATGGCGTTGATGATGGTGGTCTTGCCCGTGCCCGGACCGCCGGTGATGACGAGCACCTTGCTCTTGGCCGCGGCGGTGACCGCGGCGAGCTGCTCCGGCGCGAGCTCGATGGGAAGCTGCGCGGCCACCTGCCGGGCCAGCGCCTCGGGCTCGGGGAGGCGCACGGCCTTGGGCGAATGGAGCAGGCGCTGGAGATAGTAGGCGGTTTTCGCCTCGCAATGGTGGTAGCGGCCGAGATAGACGCCGATGCTGCCGCCGTCAGGCGCCTCCGCTTCATCCGCCTCGTCCGCACCGTCCGGGGCGCCGCCCACCCCCGCGGGCGGTTCCTCCTCGGAAAAATCCTCGCGCACGAGGCGCTCGTCGCGCTCCAGCGCGTCCAGGGCGTCCAGCACGGCCTCGGGCGGCGCGCCCACCTGGTTGCCCACCTCCTCCACGAGGCGCGCCTCCGGCAAATAGACATTGCCCTCTTCCGTGGCCTTTTGCAGGCTGTAGAGCGCCGCGGCCTGCACGCGCAGGGGGCTGTCAGGCGCGAAGCCCAGCTTGGCCGCGATGGCGTCCGCCGTGAGGAAGCCGATGCCCCGTATGTCCATGGCGAGGCGGTAGGGATTTTCGCGCACTATTTCCAGGGCGTGCTCGCCATAGGCGCGGTGGATGCGCACCCCCAGCGCCGGGGTGATGCCGTGCGGCTGGAGAAAAAGGAGAAGGTCGCGCACGCCCCGGTGCCGCGCCCAGGATTCGCGGATGCGCTCAAGGCTCTTAGGGCCGAGCCCGCGCACGGCGAGCAGGCGCTCCGGATCCTCGTCGAGCACGCGCAGGGCGTCCGTGCCGAAGGTGTCCACGATGCGGGCGGCCATCTCCTCGCCCACGCCCCGGATGAGCCCGGAGGAGAGATAGAGGCGGATGCCTTCGGCCGTGGCAGGGAGCAGCTCCTCTGCCTCGGAAAATTCCACCTGCCGCCCGAAGCGCGGGTTGGTGGTCCAGCGGCCGCGCACGCGCAGGCGCGCCCCGGCCTTGGGCTGGGTCATGTGGCCCACAAGGGCCACCGGGTCCCGCTGGCTGCGCGGCACTGGCCGGGCGGCCGCACCCTTGCCGCGCGGGCTTTCCGCCGCCGCGTCCCCGTCCGGCAGGAGGCGCAGCACCGTGAAGCCGTTGTCCTCATTATGAAAGACGATGCGCTCCACCGTGCCCGTGAGCTCCACGGCGTCGGCGTCCCGCAGGAGGGGCAGGTCCGGCTGGCGGGCCATCAGGCGCGCTCCGGGGCCGCGCCCGGCCTCACAGGTATTCCCCGGCGGCCATGCGCCGCTGGATGAGCAGGGCGTCGGCCAGCGCCAGCGCCGTCATGGCGGAAAGCACGGGCACGATGCGCGGGATGGCGGCGAGGTCGTGGCGGCCGCCCACGGTGACAGTTGTGGCCCGGCCATCGATGTCCACCGTGGCCTGCTCCTGCGCGATGGAGGCAATGGGCTTGACGGCCACCTGCAGTACGATGTCCTGCCCGCTGGAAATGCCGCCCAGGATGCCGCCCGCATGGTTGCTGCCGAAGCGGGCGCGGGGCTTGTGGCCGCAGCCCTCGCGTCCTTCGGCGGGGAAGAGGGGGTCATTGTTGGCCGAGCCGCGACTCCGCGCGGCCGCGAAGCCGTCCCCCACCTCCACGCCCTTGACCGCGCCCACGCTCATGAGCGCATGGGCCAGCGTGGCGTCCAGGCGGTCGAATACCGGCTCGCCGAGGCCCGCGGGGACCTGCTCTGCCACGATGCGCACGATGCCGCCCAAGGTGTCGCCCGCCGCGCGCGCCTCGGCCACGGCCGCGTCCCAGAGGGGCGGGGCTGCCTCGGAGGCGGCGAAATAGGGCCGCGCCACGGCGTCCTTCAGCTCGATGTCCGCCTCGGGCACGGCGATACCGCCGAGCTCCACGCAGGCCGCGCGGATGACCGTGCCGCATTCCACGGTGAGGAGCTTGCGGGCAATGGCCCCGCCCGCCACGCGGGCCGCGGTCTCCCGGGCGGAGGAGCGGCCGCCGCCCCGGTAATCGCGGAAGCCGCCGAATTTCTGGTGATAGCCCCAATCCGCATGGCCGGGCCGGAACAGCGTCGCGAGGTTGCCGTAATCGCGCGAGCGCTGGTCCTCGTTGGCGATGTAGAAGGCAATGGGCGTGCCCGTGGTCAGGCCCTCGAACACGCCGGAGAGCAGGCGCACCCTGTCCGGCTCCTTCCTTTTTGTGGATGCTGGACCCTGGCCAGGGCGCCTGAGGTCGAGCTCGGCCTGGAGGTCGGCTTCGTCAAGGGGCAGCCCCGCCGGGCAGCCGTCGAGCACGCCGCCGAGCCCGGGGCCGTGGGATTCGCCGAAGGTGGTCAGGCGCAGGACGCGCCCGAAGGTATTGCCCGCCATGTTGCAAGTCCTGTCTGGAGGATGGGGCGCCGTGGGAAAAGCCGACGGCATCGGAAGTATAGGGGAGGGCCGCCGCCCTGACAAGCCGCAGGCCTGGCAAGGCGCCCCGACACGCTGCGGCCCGCGCCACGCCCGCGCCCAGGCGGGGCGCACTTGCAAAAGGCCGCCCGATGCCTATAGTCTGCCCTTGCCGCCGGGGCTTGCCGGCGGCGCACCACAAGCGGGAGGGGGGCGCATGGCCCGGCACGGATTCACCCTGGCGGAAGAACGGCAACTGCCCGAAGTGGGCGGCACGGCGCGGCTCTGGCGGCATGACGCCACGGGGGCGCAACTGCTCTCCATCGTCAATCAGGACGAGAACAAGTGCTTCGGCGTCAGCTTCCGCACGCCGCCCGCCGATTCCACGGGCGTGGCCCATATCCTCGAGCATTCCGTGCTCTGCGGCTCCGAGCGCTACCCGGTGAAGGAGCCCTTCGTGGAACTGCTCAAGGGCTCGCTCCAGACCTTCCTCAACGCCTTCACCTTCCCGGACAAGACCTGCTACCCGGTTGCCAGCGCCAATTTGCAGGATTTTTACAATCTCATCGACGTCTACCTCGACGCGGTGTTCCACCCCCGCATCAGCGAGGACATCTTCCGCCAGGAGGGCTGGCATGTGGAGGCCCCGGCGGGCGACGCGCCCTGGACCTACAAGGGCGTGGTCTACAACGAGATGAAGGGCGCCTATTCCTCGCCCGATTCGGTGCTCGCCGAAAAGAGCCAGCAGGCCGTTTTCCCGGACACGCTCTACAGCCTCGATTCCGGGGGCGACCCGGAGCGCATCCCGGACCTTGCCTACGCCGCCTTTAAGGAATTTCACCGCCGTCACTACCAGCCGGGCAACGCGCGCTTTTTCTTCTGGGGGGACGACCCGGAGGACGAGCGCCTTGCGCGCATCGACGCGGAGCTCAAGCGCCTTGCAAGCCGCAAGCCCGAGCCCGCGGACGAGGCCGTGCCCCTGCAGAAGCGCCTCTCTGCGCCGCGCCGGGTGGAAGTGCCCTATGCGGCCGCGCCCGGCGAGACGCGCGCGCTCTTCACCATCAACTGGCTTCTGGGCGAGCGCGGCGACATCCACGAGGCCCTGCTCATGGAAATGCTGGAGCATATCCTCGAGGGCCTGCCCGGCTCGCCGCTCAGGCTCGCGCTCATCAGCTCCGGCCTCGGCGAGGACACCACGGGCTGCGGCCTCGAGACGGACCTGCGCCAGATGTACTATTCCACGGGTCTCAAGGGCGTGGCGCTGGAGGATGTGCCCCGCGCCGAGGCCCTCATCCTCGACACCCTGCGCGGCCTCGCCGAAAACAGCATCCCGCGGGAAGCCGTGGAGGCCGCGGTCAACAGCGTGGAATTCGCCTACCGGGAGAACAATTCCGGCCGCTTCCCGCGCGGGCTGGCCGCCATGATCCAGGCCCTCTCCACCTGGCTCTATGACGGCGACCCGCTGGCGCCGCTCGCCTGGGAGGCGCCGCTTGAAGCCATCAAGGCCCGCATCGCCGCCGGGGAGCCGGTCTTTGAGGAGGCGCTCCGCCGCAATTTCCTCGACAATCCGCACCGCGCCCATGTGGTGCTTTTGCCGGACGCGAAGCTCGGCGAGGCACGCCTCGCCGCCGAGGCCGCGCGGCTGGAGGCTGTGCGGGCCGCCGCCTCGCCGGAGGAACGAGACCTCCTCGTGGAGGAGACGCGCCACCTGGAGGAAGCGCAGGCCGCGCCCGACAGCCCCGAGGCGCTGGCCACCATCCCGGCCCTGGGCCTTGCGGACCTTCCGCCGCGCAACAAGCCCCTGCCGCTTTCCGAGCGGCAGATCCCGCAGACGGCGCTCGCGCACGAGCTTCCCACCGCGGGCATCGCCTACGCGAGCCTGCTCTTGCCCGTGACGAAGCTCCCGGAGCGGCTTTTGCCGCTTTTGCCGCTCTTTTGTCGGGCCCTCACCGAGACGGGCACGGCCCGGCGCGACATGGCGGCCCTCGGCGCGCACATGGCCGCCAAGACGGGCGGCGTGGGCGCGACCCCGCTCACGGGCCTGAAGCTCGGGAGCCGCGAGACCTTCTGCCATGTGGCGCTCTCCGGCAAGGCCGTCTATGACAAGATTCCGGACCTCTTCGCCATCATGGAGGAAGTCCTGCTCGAGCCCGCGCAGGACAAGGACATGCTGGCCGAGCGCCTGGGCCAGATGCTCCTCGAGGAAAAGGCCCGGCTCGAATACGGCATCCAGGCGGCCGGGCACGCCACGGTGAGCGCGCGCCTGCGCGCCCGCTACACCGGGGAGGGGGCGCTGGCCGAACAGCTTGCCGGATTGAGCTATCTGGAGTCGGTGCGCGGCCTGCTCGCGCGCCTTGAGGCGGAGCCGGAAAGCGTGCTCGCCGACCTCGAGGAACTGCGCCGGCGCATCGTCCAGAGCGGCGTCATCTTCGACTGCACGGCCGAGGCCGCGGGCCTTTCCTTGGCCGAGCGCCACGCCGCGGCGCTGCTCGCGCGGCTGCCACAGGGGCCCGGCGCCACAGACGGGCTCGACATCGCCACGCTTTCGCCCCTGACCGGGCTTCCGCGGGCCGAGGCGCTCATCACACCCGCGCAGGTCAACTATGTGGGCAAGGGCGCCAACCTCTACGACCTCGGCTATGCGTGGCACGGCTCGGCCAGCGTCATCCTCCGTTACTTGCGCATGGGCCGCCTCTGGGACGAGGTGCGCGTGCGCGGCGGGGCCTACGGCGTTTTCTGCACGCTCGACCGCGTGGGCGGGACGCTCGTCTGCGCCTCCTACCGCGACCCCAATGTGGAGCGCACCCTCGCCGCCTATGACGGGCTTGCCGCCTACCTGCGCAGTGTGCCGCCGGACCGGGTGCGGCTCACCCAGGCCATCGTGGGGGCCGTGGGCGACCTCGACGCCTATCTCCTCCCCGATGCGCGCGGCGCCCGCGCCCTCGGCACCTGGCTTTCCGGCAACACCGAGGAACTGCGCCAGCGCACGCGCGAGGAGATGCTCGCCACCACGGCGGAGGACTTCGTGCGCTTCGCCGACACGCTGGAAAAGGCGGCGGAAAGCGGGGAGATCAGCGTGCTCGGCGGCCAGAAGGCGGAGGCCGCCGCCGAAGCGGCCGGCTGGGCGAAGCGCGCGGTTCTGTAGGTCCGGGAGTTTCCGGTCCCATGCGTGTGGCCGCACCCTCCTTCGTGCTCCCCGGCACGGTGGCGGAAAACGCGCGCTTTCTCGCGGGCCGCGTGGAGGAGGTGGGCCTGTGCTGCTTTGAGACGGCCGGCTGCCTCGCCTATACGGCGGCCGACCTGCCGCCGGAACTGGCGGAACTCCCCCTCCGCTGGCATGTGCATCTGCCTGTTGACCTTCCCTGGGGGGATGGCGGCGAGGCCGCGGCCGGGGCGGCGCTCGCGGTTTTCGGGCGCGTCGCGTATCTCTCGCCGCATCTCGCCGTGCTGCATCCGCCCGCGGATTTGCCTCGGGACGCCGCCCGCAAGGCGCTCGCCGCCTTCGCCCGGCGCTGGCGGGCCGGGGGCGCGCCCCCGCTCCTCCTCGAAAATATCCGCGGCTGCCAGTTGACCGGGCTCGGCTTGGCCTTCCTTGAAGGGGAGGGCCTGGGCGTGTGTCTGGACGTTGGGCATCTCCTGGGCTATGCTCAGGCTGAACTTCTGGCGTCGGAACTGCCGGAGCGGGCGCGCCTCATCCACTGGAGCGCGCCGGGCCCCCAGCCCGGCAAGGACCGTCACCTGCCGCTCCCGGCGCTCACCGCGGGCCAGCGGGCCGTGGCGCGAGGGCTCTTGCGGCGCATTTCGCCGGAGGCCGTGCACCTTCTGGAGATCTTTGACTGGCCGGGGGTGAAGGCCTCGCGGCGCTGGCTCGGGGAGGCGGCGGCCGAAGCGCGCCTGGGCGGCGCGGCCCGCTTGAGAGGAGGCGTGGCGTGAATCAGGAACAGATCCTTGCCTTCAGGCAGTGGCGGCAGGCCCTGGTGAAGGACGAGCGCTGGTGCATCCTCATCAATGCCGACCCGGACGCCCTGGCCTCGGCGCTGGCGCTCAAGCGCATGATGCACCCGCGCACGCGCTCGGTGGACATCCGGCGCATCAATGAAGTGACGCGGCCCGACAATCTCGCCATGGTGCGCTACCTGCGCATCCCGGTGAAGCCCTGGGAGCCGGAGCGCGCCGGCTCCTATGACCACTTCGCCATGGTGGATTCCCAGCCCGCGCACCATCCGGCCTTCGCGGGCCTTGTCTACAGCCTCATCATCGACCATCACCCGCTCACCGACCTGACGGACCTGCTCGAGCCCGACGCCTTCTGCTACATCAATCCGGATGTGGGCGCCACCAGCAGCATGATGACCCGCCTGCTCCAGGCGCTGCGCCTCACGCCGGGGCCGCTGTTGGCGACGGCGCTCCTCTACGGCATCCGTACGGATACCGGGGCCTTCGAGCGCTCCGGCGGCGAGGAGGACCTCAGGGCCTATCAGTGGCTCTCCCACCATGCGGACGCCAACCTGCTCCGGCGCATCAGCAGGAGCGAATATTTGCGCGCGTGGCTGCCCTTCTTTTCCCGCGCCTTCCGCAGCCTCACGGACTGCCGCGGCGGCGGCGCCTATGCGGCGCTCGGCGACATCAAGAGCGCGGACCTGCTCGTCTCCGTGGCGGATTTCTTCACCCGCGTCCACGGCCTCAAGTGGATCGCCGTGAGCGGCATCGTGGGCAAGACCATCATCGTCATCTTCCGCGGTGACGGCAGCCGGGACATCGGCCGCTTCGCCGACGCCTGCTTCCATGACGTGGGCACGGCGGGAGGCCACCGCAACATGGGCCGGGCGGAATTTCCCCTCGCCGCGGTGCCCGAGGGCATGAAGCCCGCGGAATTCGTCCTCAACCGGCTCATGACCCGCAAGGTGCGCCCGCGCTGCCACGCGCCCATTCCTCTGCCAGCCACCATGTCGGCAGCCGGGGCCGCGGGCCAGGCGCAGGCATGAGCGGCCGCGCCGCGCCCGACGGGGCGCCCCCCGGAGTAGCCGCGGAGCCGTGCCATATCGAGGCCACGGAAGCCGAGATCGCGCACCTCGCCGGCCGGGATGCGGCCCTCGCCAGGCTCATGGAAGCGGTGGGCCCGCTCAGGCGCGAGCGCCTGCCCGATCCCTTCATGGCCCTTGTCCACGCCATTGCCGGGCAGCAGATTTCCGGGGCCGCGCACGCCTCGGTGTGGCGCAGGCTGCTCGGGGCCTTCCCGGATTTCACGCCGGAAACCCTCGCCGCCGCAACGCCCGAGGACTTGCGCGCCTGCGGGCTCTCGCTGCGCAAGGCCGGCCATATCCGCGAGATCGCCCGGCGCGCCCTTTGCGGCGAGCTGGACCTTGCGGGCCTTGCGGCGCTGGACGACGCCGCGCTCTGCGCCGCGCTCTGCGAGCTGCCGGGGGTGGGGCGGTGGACGGCGGAAATGCTGATGATTTTCTCCCTCGGCCGCCGGGATGTGCTGAGCCTGGGGGATTTCGGCATCCGCAAGGGCCTCAGGATGCTCTACGGGAAGCGCGAGCTCACGCCCGCCTTCCTCGCGCGGGTGCGCAAGCGCTATTCGCCCTGCGCCTCGGCGGCGAGCCTCTACCTCTGGGCGCTGGCCGGGGGCGCGGGCGGCGCGGACTACTGCGACCCGGCGCGGCCGCAGAAGAAAAAGGCCGCCGGAGGCCGGACGGCGAAGAAGGGCGCGGCAGCCCCGCAAAGGCGCATGCGCCGGGAGGAGCAGGAATGAAGGCCAGCATTTCCGTGGCCGACAGGTCGGGCAGGATGCCGCAAATCATGTTCGCAGGGCCGCTCGGCCCCATCTGCGCGAAGCTCGCGGCACTGGGCTATGACGGCATCGACCTCTTTTTTCCCGATCCGCCCGCGGCCGACGTGGCGGCGGCGCGCAGGGCGCTTGACGAAAGCGGCCTTGCGGCGGCCATGCTTTCCGCCCAGGGCGACCTCATGGCCGAAGGGCTCTATCTCAACCGGCCCGGCGTGCTTCCGCGCCTGCTGGAGGCCTCGCGCAGGCATCTCGCCATGTGCGCGGAGCTCGGGGCGCGGAGCATCGTGGGTTTTTTCCGCGGGCAGCACAAGGACGTCGCGGGGGGCAGGGAAGAAAGCCTGAAGTGCATGGCCGAAGGCCTCGGCGCCTATTGTGCCCTTGCCGGGAGCTTCGGCGTGGGCGTGCTCCTCGAGCCCATCAACAGGTACGAGATGGATTCCATCCATACCGTGGCCGAGGCGCTCAGCCTGCGCGCTGCCGCGGGCGCGCCCGCGAACCTCGCCATCCTGCCGGACGTGTTTCACATGAACATCGAGGAATCGTCCCTCGCAGCGGCCGTCGCCCTCGCCGGGAAGCAAATCGGCCATGTGCATTTTGTGGACAATACGCGCGCCGTGCCGGGGCTGGGCTGCCTGGCGCTGGGGGCGCTGGCGCAGTGCCTGGGCGCTGTGGGCTATGACGGCTTTCTCGGCATGGAGGCCGTTCCGGGCAAGGACCCGGAGGCGGAGGCGCGGGCCGGGCTCGCCACGCTGCGTGCCCTGCTGTCGCGCCCGGCGCTGCGGGGGGAATAAAAAAGGAGGCCGCATGTTTTCGCTGAACGGCAAGATCGCCTTCATCACCGGTTCGAGCCGCGGCATCGGCCTCGGCATCGCCCGTGCCCTGGCCCGGCAGGGCGCGGACCTCAGGCTCTCGGCCGTCCACCGCGAGGGGCTGGACGCCGCCGTGGCGGAACTCCGCCGCAACTTCCCGGAGCGGCGCATCGAGGGCATCCCCTGCGACGTGACCAGTCAGGAAAGCGTGGACGCGGCCATGCGGGCCATCGAAAGCCTGGGCGGCCTCCATATCCTCGTCAACAATGCGGGCATCAATTTGCGCGCGCCCGTGGAGGACATGCCTGACGAACTCTGGCAGCAAATGCTCGATACGGACGTGACGGGCGTTTTTCGCGTGTGCCGCGCGGCGCTGCCCCTGCTCAAGGGCCACGGCGGCAAGGTCATCAATCTCTGTTCGCTCATGAGCGAGATTGCGCGGCCCGGCATCGCGCCCTATGCCGCGGCCAAGGGGGCGGTGCGCCAGCTCACGCGCGCGCTGGCCACGGAATGGGCGCAGTACGGCATCCAGGTCAACGGCGTAGCGCCCGGCTTCATCGCCACGGACATGAACAAGCCGCTCATGGCCGACGCTGCGCTCAACGGCTACATCATGCGCCACACACCCGCGAAACGCTGGGGCACCGTGGACGAGGTGGGGAATGTCGCGGCCTTTCTGGCCTCCAGCGCGGCCGACTTCGTCACCGGGCAGATCCTCTTTGTGGACGGCGGTTTCATGGCCTCGCTGTGAGGCCGGCCCTCAGGCCTGCCGGGACCCTTCGAGCCAGTCCCTGATGGTGCGCAGGGTCACGGGCTCCGGGCGGTAGGGGCGCAGCCTGCCGGCGGCGATCCTCTCCTCGAGGCCGTCGAGGAAGCGCTCCGGCTGCGCCGGGTCCAGGCCGTAAAATTCCGTGAAATTGTAGTCCCACCAGCGCACCCGCTCGAGGCGCTCCACCGTGGCCTCGTCAAAGCGCATCCGTATGCGCCGCGCGGGCACGCCGCCCATGATGGCGTAAGGTTCCACATCCTTCGTCACCACCGCGCCCGCGGCGATGACCGCGCCGTTGCCGAGGCTGATACCCTTTTTCAGCTGCACATGCTGGCCGATCCAGACATCGTGGCCCATGCGGATGGGCGCGCGCCCGTGGTCATCATAGGGCCTGGGCCTGTAGCGCGCCCCCAGCGGGGAATCCTCGATGGCCTGCCGGAAAATGGGGGCCGCGTCCGGGTCATAGGAAAAGGGCGAAACCGAGACCCACTTGACCGGATGCTCCGAATTGAAGGCCGTGACCGCGTTGGAAATGGAGCAATAGCGGCCGGTCTCCGTTTCCGGGGGCAGGCTCGACTGCGAATAGGAAAAAGCCCCCATGGACCAGAGGCCCCCGGCCGTGATGAACAGGGTATAGGGCTCGATGCGCACACTGAGCGGCAGTTCCAGCACGGCGGCCGCATCGTCCGCCGGGGCGCCGCGCCGGAAATAGGAGATGCGCCTTTGTGCGAAAAGCTCCTTCACAAGGCCGTAGTTCAATGACAGCAGGCGGGTGTCCATGTGCGGCCTCCTTGAAAGGTACTGCGCTTTTGCGCCTCAGCGCGCGTTTTCGCGGCCACCTGCCACCACCAGCAGGGTCGCCGCCACGATGAGGCAGCCACCGAGGATTTCCCGCCCGGTGATGCTCTCGCCGAGAAAGACGAGGCTGAGGCTTACGGCTGTGACGGGTTCCAGCGCGCCGAAAATGGCCGTGGGCGTGGGGCCGATGGCGGCAATGGCCCTGAGCGTGAAAATGAGCGAGAGCACGGTGGGGAAGAGTGCCAGCGAGGCCACATTGGCCCAGGCGAAGAAGCTGCCCGGCAGGGTGAGGCCGCCGTTCCACGGCAGGATGGCGACGAACACGAGGCCCCCGAAGAGGAGCTGCCAGAGCAGCGAGCGCACGGGCGGGATGAGCGCCAGCGCCCGCGAGACCTTCACCATGACGAGATAGACCGCATAGGTGAGGGAGGAGAGAAAGATGAGCACAAAGCCCGTCACGTTGAGGCGCGCGCCCTCGGCGGGCTGCATGAGCAACACGAGGCCCGCGCCCGCGAGCCCGAGGCACACGCCGGTGAGGGGCCGGAACTTCTCATGGAAAAACAGGGTCATGAGCAGGGAGGTCAAAACCGGGTACATGAAGAGCAGGGTGGAGGCGAGGCCAGCGCTCATGAAGCGGTAAGCCTCGTAGAGCGCCAGCGAGGAAAGCCCCATGATGACTCCGGAAACGGCGAGCGGGAGCGCCTCGCCCGGCATGGGCAGGAGCCTCCGGGAACGGCCGATGATGATGGCCGCCAGGAGCGGGATGCCGAGCAGATAGCGGAAAACGAGCACCGAGACCGCGTCCATGCCGCCGTAAAGCGGCACAGCGAAAAGCGGGTTGGTGCCGTAAAAGGCCGCGGCCAGGGCCGCGAACACATAGCCCCGGAAGCGGCCGCCCTGTGGCAAGGTCGCCGGCATGGCCGGCCCTAGCCTTCCTGCCTGCCGCAGACAAGGCCCAGGCGGCGCCCCGATTCGGCGTAGTGGTCCAGCAGGGCGCGCTCGATGGTGGCGGGCTCGCGGCTCGCCACGGCCTCGTAGAGCACGGCGTGGCGCTGGTAAAACTCGCCGGGGGAGAACAGGGTGTCCCAGCACCTGTAATAGAGGAACTTGGAAATGTGCGCGCAGGAATTGCGCGCGATGTCCACCATGAGGCGATTGCGGCACGGGGCCAGCAGGGCGTCGTGGAAGGCGTCGTCGATCTGGCTCATGGCGGCGAGGCCGGGGGCGGTTTTGCTCTGGCGCTCCATTTCCGCAAGGATGTCCTTCACGGTGGCGAGCACCGCGTCGTCCCAGCGCTCCAGCGACTGGACGATGCAGGCTCCCTCCAGCGTGCCGCCGAGGCAGTAGCTGTCCTCGATCTCCTGCAGGGTGAGGTGGCGGATGCAGCGCGTCTTTTGCGGCTCCCCGGTGACGAGCCCCTGCAAAAGCAGGCTTTGCAGGGCCTCGCGCACGGGCCCGCGGCTGATGCCGAGATGCCGGGCGATCTCTGTTTCGCGGAGGGGGTCGCCGGGGCTGAGGGTGCCGTCCAGCAGGCATTGCTTGATATAGGCCGTGGCCTGCTCGGCATAGGTCTTGACTTGGGACAAGGGCGGCGCTCCTCCTGTGAAAGCAATGAGGTAGCGCCGCCCCCCGGTTGTGTCAATCCTTCCCGGCGTTCCGGTCAGGCGGTTTCGGCCGCATCGTCCTGGCTCGCGAAGCGGCGGTTCCAGCCCGTGATGACCGATACGAGCAGCACGGCGAGGAGCGCCCAGGAATAGGGGTTATAGAGCGCCGCGCTGATGGGCGGGGCCTGGATGCCGTAGCTCTGGGCCGCGCTCTGCAGGGCGCTGTACCAGGCCACCACCGCGATATGCCACGGCAGGATGAAGAAGATGGTGCAGACCGCGCAGTCCATGAGGTTGGCGCGGCGCGCCGCCGAGAGGCCGAACTTCTCGCCCATGGGCCGCACCAGCGATGGCCCCACGAGAAGTTCTGCCGGGGCATTGGCCGAAATGGGGATGGACGCGAGGATGGTCACGCCCACGATGAAGAGCTCCGCCTGGCGCACCGTGGCGACCACGCTCTTGTGGGCGAAGTCGAGGATCTTGCCCATGATGCCGCATTCCACGAGGATCTGCGTCACCGCGAGGATGAGGATGGCGAAGATGATGGCCCCGACCACGCCGTCGATGCCCGCCTGGATGAGGCCCGTGGAGCCGCCCGCCTTGGCGGGCACACTGAAGATGGCGCCGGGGCTGAGCGTGCCGATTGAGATGCCGATGATGGCAGCGGCCACGTTGCCGTAAATGAGGGACTCGATGATGTGCCGCCCGAGCAGGGCCGCCACCACGACCACCACCAGCGCGAGCAGCATGAACGCGCCCGCAGGGTTGAGGTTGGCCTGGATCTCGGGGAGCATCTGCGCCTCGCCGCCCCCGCCACAGATAATGAAGACAATGGCCGAAAGGATGGCTGCGCTGATGGCCAGCGGAAAGCGGCTGCGCACCACGGCCTTCATGCTCGCGCCCTGGGTGTAGGCCGATACGATGGTGGTGTCGGACACCGGGGCCAGGTTGTCGCCGAAGGCCGCGCCCGAGAGGATGGCGAGGCCCAGCATGGCCGGGTCCGCGCCGAGATAGTAGCCCGCGGGGTAGAGCACCGGCGTCAGAGCGATGCAGGTGCCGGTGCTCGTGCCAGTGCCGAGGGCGAAGAGCATGGCCATGAAAAACACGAGCAGCACGAAGAACGCCCCCTGCGCGCCCGTGGTCATGCCGAGCCACAGGAGCCCGTTGACGAGGCCGCCTGCGGCCATGAGCTTGCCGAAAACCCCGGCGAAGAGCCACGCCGTCACGATGACGATGCCCGTCTTGTCGCCGATGCCGCGCATGGCGGCCTTGCAGTATTCGGTCTTGTCGCGGGCGAAGAAAAGGCCCACGGCAAGGGCCAGCCACGCGCAGGCCCAGAAGGGCTTGGTGCCGCCGCGCTGTTCCACCGAAAGCCACACCAGGCCGATGATGAGCACGAGCAGCGGCACCAGACCGCCGAGGATGCCGCCATACATCTGTAAGCTTTTTTCTTCTTGCATGAAGGGCTCCTTTGGATGGACGAAAAAGGCCCGGGGCCTGTGCGCCCCGGGCCTTGCTGCGCTTACCAGGCCTTGCGGAAGGTGTCCTCGTAGGCGAAGAGCGCGGGCGAGCCGCCCGTGTGCAGGAAGAGCACATTCGCCCCTTCGGGGAAGTAGCCCTTGCGCGTGAGGTCCATGAGGCCGGACATGGCCTTGCCCGAATACACGGGGTCAAGGAGGATGCTCTCCGTGCGGGCGAGCATGGTCACGGCCTCCACCATGGCGTCGGTGGGCAGCGAGTAGCCGGGGCCCACATAGTCGTCGAAGACCTTCACCGCGTCGCGCGGCATATCGAAATGCGCGCCCGTGTAGTCGCCGATCTTTTCCATGAGCGAATACACAGCGTCCTCCTGCACGGACTTCTTGCGGTTCACGCCGATGCCCGTCACCGGGATGTTCATGTTGCAGCCGAGCATCCCGAAGAGGAAGCCCGCATGGGTGCCCGCGCTGCCGCTGGGCACCACGATGTGGTCAAAGTTGAGCTGCTTCGCGAACATCTGCTCCATGAGCTCCTGCGCGCAGGCCACATAGCCGAGCGCGCCCACCGCGTTGGAGGCCCCGCCCGGCACGATGTAGGGCTTTTTGCCCTCGGCGCGGAGCTTGGCCGCCACCTTTTCCATCTCCTCCATCATGTTGCTGCCGCCGGGCACCACCGTGATGCTCTTCACGCCGAGCAGCTGGTAGAGGAAGTTGTTGCCCGAAGCCTCGGGCTTGTAGCTCTTGGGCACGCGTTCCTCGAGCACGAGGTGGCAGTCAAGGCCCTCATGCACGGCCCAGGCCAGGGTGAGGCGGCAGTGATTGGACTGGACGGCCCCGCAGGTGATGATGGTGTCCGCGCCCTTGGTAAGGGCGTCGGCGATGGTGAAGTCGAGCTTGCGGGTCTTGTTGCCGCCGCCCGCGCCGGGCAGCAGATCGTCGCGCTTGATCCAGAGCCGGATCTTGTCGCCCAGCGCCTTGCTGAACGCGGGAAGGAATTCCAGCGGCGTGGGTTCCTTCACATAGCCGCGACGGGGAAAACGAGCCAGATTCATCTTCTGCTCCTCCTTGGGGAGTCTTGCGCGGGCCACGGGCCTGGCCCATGGCCCGCGCGTTGGTTGGCTAGTTGTGGGAAGCGGGGACCGGCTCCTTCACGGCGTCCGGGCCCGCCCCCTCGCGCACGATGGCGCGGGCGAGGGCGTCCGCGGCGTCCACCACCGGCACCGGGGCCTCCACGCCGAGCACGCCGAGCTCCGTACAGGCGGCCACGAGCACATCCGCTCCCTTTTCGGCCATATGCCGCACCACGGACGCGAGGTCGGCCCGCACTCCGGGGCCGGTGTCCCCGGCCTTGACGGCGCGGATGACCGAGAGCAGGCGCGCCTCCTCCGCTTCGTCGGCATAGACGGCCGTCACGCCCTGTTCGCGGGCCGGCCCTTCATAGAGCCCGGTGAGCCGCACCGCTGGCGACGCGAGGATGCCCACGCGGCCCCCTGGGGCAAGCTTCGCCGCCTCGGCGGTTGCCAGCGCCACCATGTCGAGCACTGGGATGTGCACGGCCCCGGCCACCTCCCCGCGCCAGTTGTGGGCGGTATTGCAGGCGATGCAGAGGAAGTCCGCCCCCTGGGCCTCAAGGCCGCGGGCCATGCCCGCAAGGCACGGCCCCGGGGAGACGTCGCCGCCCTCCAGCAACACCTTGATGCGCGAGGGCACCTGGGGATTGTTGTCCACGATGAGGTGCACATGGTCGGCGTCGTCACTGGCCCTGGTGTGGGCCACCACGCGCCGCATGAGGTCGATGGTGGCCTCCGGCCCCATGCCGCCGAGGATGCCGCAGGTACGCATGTCACACTCCCGCGCTAGACCTTCATGGCCGCGCCGCGCGCCGGGTCCATGTCGTTCTCCAGCTTGGAGACGAAGATGGCGCCCGTGGCGTCGCCCATGACGTTGATGGTGGTGCGGGCCATGTCCATGATGCGGTCAACGCCCGCCACAAGCGCGATGGCCTCCAGCGGGATGCCAACCTGGGTGAACACCATGGTGCTCATGATGAGCGCCGCCCCCGGCACGCCCATGGAGCCGATGGAGGCCAGAAGCGCCATGAGCAGGATGACGAGCTGCTTGTCGAGGGTCATGGGGATGCCGTACACCTCGGCCGCGAACAGGGCCACGATGCCCATGTAGATGGCCGCGCCGTCCATGTTGATGGTGTTGCCGAGCGGGATGGAGAAGCTGGACACGCTGCGCGAGGCGCCGAGCTTTTCCACGCTGATGAGGTTGGAGGAGAGCGCCGCCGCGCTGGAACAGGTGGTGAAGGCGATGAGGAGCGGCTCGCTGATGCCCTTGAGGAACTGCCCGGACTTAAGCCCGCTGAAGCGCACGCAGGGGAGATACACGATGAGTATCTGGCAGAGGCAGGCCACATACATGATGATGACGAGCTTGATGAGCGGCAAGAGCACCGCAAGCCCGTGCGAGGCCACGGTGAAGGCCATGAGGGCGAACACGCCGATGGGCGCGTAAAGCATGACGATGGTGGTGAGGCGGATCATGACCTCGCCCATGCCGTTGAAGAAGTCCGTGACCACCTTGACGCGCTCGCCGCAGATGCTCAGGGAGAAGCCGAGCAGAACGGCGAAGAAGATGATCTGGAGCATGGTGCCCTTGGCGAGGCTCTCCATGGGATTGATGGGCACGATGTTGAGCAGAACCTGCACGAGCGGCGGCGGCGTGGCCTCCTTGGCCTGGAGATTGGCCGTGGAGAGGTCGAGCCCGAGCCCCGGCTGGAAGAGGTTGGCGAGGATGAGGCCGATGATGATGGCGATGGCCGTGGTGGCGAAATAGTAGATGAGCGTCTTGATGGCAACGCGGCCGAGGCGACCCACGTCGCCCACGCTGGCCGCGCCCGCCACGAGCGTGGCAAAGACGAGCGGCACGACCACCATGCGCACGAGGTTGATGAAGAGCTGCCCGAAGGGCCGGAACCACTGGGCGTCAAAGCCGATGGCCGGGGCCACGGCACCCGCGAGGACGCCCAGCACCATGCCGATGCCCATCTGCACGGGCAGGCTCATGCGTTTTTTCTCACTCATAAACCCTCCTTTTTACACCTTCCGGGCGAGGCCCGGGGAAAGGTTGGTGGCCGCCTGGGGCCGTGGCCGTCATCCGCGTCCGCATAATGTCAATCGTCAAATGTTGACATTATCCAGTGTGTTCTTTGTGGCATTGAGCACAAGAGCTGTCAAGGGCGGTCCGGCGGGATTTTCGGGGAAGGGGCTCCCCCCGGACGGTGGACGCAACAGCGTGCTAGTGAAAAAAAGCACAAACACGGAAACAGTTGTATTTTNTGCAGNCAGGANGGCCGNTTTTGNGAGGCCGNGGGGAAANGCGGTTGNCATTTNCAAAAAAAAGGGGTATGCTTTTAGNGTGGTTATANGGNTTTTGNCCNGACACTNCCTCCNCTTCCNGACGTTCTNCNNNCCAGGCAGCGNCAGGGCANGGTNTTNCGNGTGTTCCGNCCCGTTNTGTNNCCAACANAAAGGAGGANNTCACAATGCATTTGACCCCCAGAGAGCAGGACAAGGTCCTGCTGCTTTCCATGGGCATCATCGCCGAGCGCAGGCTCAAGAAAGGNCTGAAGCTCAACTACCCCGAGGCGGTCGCCTACATCACCTCCGCNGCGCTNGANGGCGCGCGCGAGGGCAAGACCGTTGAAGAGGTCATGCACGATTCCGCGCAGGTGCTCAAGAAGGANCAGGTCATGGAAGGCGTGGCCGACATGATCGACCTGCTNCAGGTGGANGCCGTGTTCACCGACGGCTCCNGGCTCGTTTCCATCCATCAACCNATCAAGTAGAGGGTGTTGACGTGGCAGANTCCAAAACCACCCAGNCGTATTCGACCCCGCAGGGCGTNTTTNANGGCACGCCCCCCATNGACTANCCCAAGACGCCGGGCTTCGCNCCCAAGACCCCGTGCCCGGTGGGCGGCGTCATCCTTGCCGACGGCGACATCACCTACAATGCCNANCGCCGCACCGCCAAGGTNGTGGTGCACAANACNGGCGACCGNCCGGTGCAGGTGGGCAGCCATTTCCANTTCTTTGAAGTGAACCGCTACCTNNAATTNGACCGCGCNGGCGGCCTTCGGCAAGCACCTGAACATCCCNGCCACCACGGCCATCCGCTTCGAGCCCGGCGAGGAGAAGGAAGTGGAGCTCGTGGCCTTCGGCGGCAAGCGCCGGGTCATCGGCTTCAACGACCTCACCGACGGCTACACCGGCCTTGAGGACACGCCCACCTACTACCCGGTGCGNATCCGCGCGCTCAAGAAGATGGCGNTCATGGGCTTCAAGNCGGTCTCCGAGNCCGANGCCGANTCCGAAGTGAACGAGGCCGANCTCTCGGCCAAGGCCAAGGGGGGGAAGTAAAAAATGGCAGTCATTTCCAGGAAACAGAATAACGANCTTTTCGGCCCCACCACGGGCGACAAGGTNCGCCTCGGCAACACCCAGCTCTATGTGGANATCGAGAAGGANCTGCGCGTCTANGGCGACGAAACGGTCTANGGCGGCGGCAAGACCCTGCGCGACGGCATGGGCACGGCCAATGAGNTNACCNCCAAGGNNGGCTCCCTCGACCTCGTNATCACCAANGTCACCATCATCGACCCNGTGCTCGGCGTCATCAAGGCCGACGTGGGCGTGAAGGACGGCAAGATCGCGGGCATCGGCAAGGCCGGCAACCCCAACGTCATGGACGGCGTCACCCCCACCCTCTGCACCGGCCCCTCCACGGACGCCATCTCGGGCGAGCACTGCATCCTNACGGCCGCGGCCATNGACGGCCANGTGCACATGGTGGCCCCGCAGCAGGCNTANAACTGCCTCTCCAACGGCATCACCACCCTCATCGGCGGCGGCNTCGGNCCCACGGACGGCTCCAACGGCACCACCATCACCTCCGGCGTGTGGAACGTGCAGAAGATGCTCGAGGCCTCCGAGGGCCTGCCCATCAACATGGGCTTCCTCGGCAAGGGCAATTCCAGCGTCATCGACACCCTGGAAGAGCAGATCGTGGCCGGCTGCTGCGGCTTCAAGGTCCACGAGGACTGGGGCGCCACCTGCGCCGTCATCCGCAAGGCGCTCACCGTGGCCGAGCAGATGGACGTGCAGGTCGCCATCCATACCGACACGCTCAATGAAAACGGCTATGTGGAAGACTCCATCGCCGCCATCGACGGCCGCGCCATCCACACCTACCACACCGAAGGCGCGGGCGGCGGCCATGCCCCCGACCTTCTGAAAGTGGCCTCCATGGCCAACGTGCTTCCGTCCTCCACCAACCCGACGCTGCCCTTCGGCATCAACTCGGAGGCGGAACTCTTCGACATGATCATGGTCTGCCACAACCTGAACCCCGGCATCCCCTCGGACGTGGCCTTCGCCGAAAGCCGCGTGCGCCCGGAGACGCAGGCCGCCGAAAACGTGTTCCACGACCTCGGCATCCTCTCCATGGTGTCGTCCGACTCGCAGGCCATGGGCCGCGTGGGCGAATCCTTCATGCGCGCCTTCCAGATGGCCGACTACATGAAGCAGGTGCGCGGCAAGCTCCCCGAGGACAGCGCGGACAACGACAACTTCCGCGTGCTGCGCTATCTCGCCAAGGTGACCATCAACCCGGCCATCACCTACGGCTTCAGCGACCTNCTNGGCTCCATCGAAGTGGGCAAGATGGCCGACCTCGTGCTCTGGGAGCCCGCCTTCTTCGCCACCAAGCCCAAGCTCGTCATCAAGGGCGGCCTCATCAACTGGGCCAACATGGGCGATTGCAACGCCTCCCTGCCCACGCCGCAGCCCAAGATCATGCGGCCCATGTACGGCAGCTTCGGCAAGGCCATGCCCCGCACCTGCGTGCGCTTCACCTCCAAGGCGGCCATGGAGTCCGGCCTTGAGGAGAGGCTCCGCACCGACAATATCCTCTACCCGGTGCGCCGCTGCCGCCAGATCGGCAAGGCCGACATGGTGCGCAACGGCGCCATGCCGCAGATCGAGATCGATCCCGAAACCTTCAAGGTCTATGTGAACGGCACCCTGGCCACGGTTCCGCCGGCCAAGGAACTGTCGCTCGCGCAGCTCTACTGGTTCAGCTAGGCCATATTCCGGGGCGTCCGCATGGCGTGGACGCCCCTTTTCGCGCGGGGGCGGCGCTGGCCGCCCCCTNAACCCGAAACCCCGGCACCTCATGGAAATCTGCACCCGCATCCTCGGCAACCTGCACGACCCCGAGTGGAAAGAGCGCCTTGACGGGCTCGACATCGAATATATCCCGCTGGACCAGTGGACGGCCCAGAAATCGCGCTTTCTCGCCACAAGCGAGCGCGGCACGGAATATCCCATCGCGCTTNAGCGCCAGTCGCAGGTGGTGGACGGCGACATCGTGTTTTACGACGCCGACAAGGGCCATGTGGCGGCGCTGAAGCTCGACCTCAACCCGGTGCTCGTGCTCGACCTTTCCTCCCTCGTCGGCGAAAGCCCGGAGACGNTCATCCGCCGCAGCCTCGAGCTCGGGCACGCCATCGGCAACCAGCACTGGCCCGCGGTGGTCAAGGGCACGAAGATTTATGTGCCGCTCACCGTGGACAAAAAGGTCATGCTCTCGGTCATGGACACCCATCACCTCGAGGGCGTGAGCTACGAATTTCAGCCCGGCCGGGAGGTCATCCCCTACATGGCGCCGCACGAGATCCGCCGGCTCTTCGGCGGGGCCTCGCACGGGAGCCACGAACACGNGCACGGGCATGACCACGCNCACCCGCATGACCATGACCATGAGGCATGAGCCACACCACGGGCACCACCATGAGCACTGAGGAAGCNGGCTCCAGGGCCCCGGCCGCGGACGCGGCGGCNCCGGCATGGAGGGCCTGTTCCGGCTCATCCAGATGACGGATTCCGCCTTTCCGGTGGGGACTTTCTCCTTTTCCAACGGCCTCGAGACCGCGGCGCACCTCGGCCTCGTGCATGACGCCGCGACCTTGCGGGAATATGCGCGCTCGGTCGCCACGCAGGCGGCCTATAGCGACGGCGTGGCGGCCCTGCTCGCCTTCCGCGCGGCCCGCCAGGGGGATTATGGCGCCGTCTGCGCGACCGACAGGCAGATTTTGCTCTTCAAGATGAACGACGAGGCGAGGCTCATGCTCTGCCGCATGGGCAAGAAATTCGCGGAGCTGGGCCTCAGGCGCCACGGCGAGGGGAGCCTTTTCGGCCGCTGGCTTTCCGACATCGAGGCCGGGGCCACGCCCGGCACCTTCCCGGTGGCGCAGGGGCTGGCCTTCGCGCTGGACGGGCTCGACGAAAGGGCGCTCTATGTGTCGCACCAGTACGGCGTCATCAACATGGTGCTTTCCGCGGCGCTGCGCCTTGTGCGCGTCTCGCACTACGACACGCAGAAGATTCTCTCCGAGCTCGGCGGCGAGGTGGAGGCCATGTATGAAAAGGCCCGCACCATGGGCTTTGAGAACATGAACGCCTTTGTTCCCGAGATGGACATCCTGGCCTCCCTGCACGAGAAGGGGACCATGCGCATGTTCATGAACTGAGCCTGACGGCACAAACGCTTGCGAGGATATATGTCAACGTGCAGAATCGGCGTCGGNGGCCCGGTGGGCAGCGGCAAGACCGCGCTCATCGAGGCCATCACCCCCCGCCTCATGGAGCGCGGCATGAACGTGCTCATCATCACCAATGACATCGTGACCACCGAGGATGCCAAGCATGTGCGCAAGACGCTCAAGGGCATCCTCATGGAGGACCGCATCATCGGCGTGGAGACCGGGGCCTGCCCGCACACGGCCGTGCGCGAGGACCCCTCCATGAATATCGCGGCCGTGGAGGAAATGGAGGCCAAGTTCCCGGACGCCGACGTGGTGCTCATCGAGTCCGGCGGGGACAACCTCACCCTTACCTTCAGCCCGGCGCTCGTGGACTTTTTCATCTATGTCATCGACGTGGCCGCGGGCGACAAGATTCCGCGCAAGGACGGACCGGGCATTTCGCAGAGCGACATCCTTGTCATCAACAAGACGGACCTCGCCCCCTATGTGGGGGCCTCGCTCGACGTCATGGACCATGACAGCAAGCTCATGCGGCCGGGCAAGCCCTTTGTGTTCACCAATTCGCTCACCGGCGAGGGCATCGACGAGCTCGTCTCGCTCATTTTCAAGATGGCGCTCTTCGACAAGGTTGAGGGGAACTGAGGCCCATGGCGCAGCAGCTTCACTATTCCGACGCCCCCAAGGTCGATTTCGACGCCATGCCGGAGCTCGCGGGCTTCACCGAGCAGCCCGCCGCCATGTATGTGGGCTGCCCCGGCAAGCACGGCTATCTCAACCTCGGCTTCGAGCTCAACCGCGAGGGCAAATCCATCCTGCGCGAGCTGGACCGCCGGGCGCCGCTCATCGTGCAGCAGGAGCTCTATTTCGATGAAGAGCTTCCGGAGATGCCCTGCGTCTATATCCTCTCTTCCGGCGGCCCCAATGTGGACGGCGACCGCTATGTGCAGAACTTTGTGCTGAAAAAGGGCTCCATGGCCTTCATCAGCACGGGCGCTGCCACCAAGCTCGCGGAAATGACGAGCAACTATTCCGCCATGCGCCAGACCATCACCCTGGAGGCGGATGCCTATCTCGAATATTTGCCCGAGCCCATCATCCCCTGCCGCCACACCCGCTATATCTCGGATACGGAAATCATCGTGGACCCCACCGCGGCCATGTTCTATTCCGAGATCTATATGCCGGGGCGCAAGTATTACAAGGAAGGCGAGATCTTCCAGTATGACGTGCTCTCGGTGTGCGCGCACGCGCGGCGGCCGGACGGCACGCCGCTCTTCCGGGAGAAATTCGTCATCGACCCGCCAGCCGGGCATTTGCGCGACGTGGGCGTGATGCACGGGTATGACGTGTTCGCCAATGTCATCGTGCTCGCCCCGGAGGAGCAGGCGGAAAAGGTCTATGCGGCAACGGAGCCCTTCATCGACGCGGAAAGGCGACTTGCCTCCGGCGTGACGCACCTGCCCAACGGGGCCGGGCTGCTCTTCAAGGTCCTGGGCATGGAGCCCGGGCCGGTGAAGGCTGTGGTGAGAGAGTTTTGTTCCACCGTGCGCCAGGCGGTGAAGGGGCATCCGCTGCCCAAGGAATTTCCCTGGCGCTGAGAGGCAGGGAGAAGGCTTTGCCATGCTTGCGAGTTGGTGGTGTGTCCGTGCTGCGTGGGTAATGCCGAAATTATCCGTCAAAAACAGCCTTTTTGGTTCCGACTGCGTCAGAGAAAAATTTCCTTGGTCGAGTACTTGAGTACACTCCCTGCGGAAATTTTTATCTTCCTTGTCGGAACCAAAAAATCTTATTTTTTAGGATTCTTCCGGCACCGGCAGCCGTCTTCCGCTTCGCTTCAGACGGACATAAGGAACATCTATCAAACGCTTGAGATATAACATAATCAAGGAGATAGGATATGGCGACCACTGACCAGCCCCGCACCTATGTGTTTTCGTTTCAGGGCGCTGTGCGCGACCTTTTGCGCGGCTCCGGACAGGTCATGTTCCAGCAGAGCGCCTGGACGGGCCTGCTCTTTCTCGCGGGCATCTTCTGGGGCGCGTACAATGCGGGCGCGCCGCAGGTGGCCTGGGGCGCGGTAGTGGGCCTCATCGCCAGCAANNTCGCNGGCTGGATCATNGGNGAATATCCCGAGGACGGNCAGGACGGCCTCTGGGGCTTCAACGGCATNCTNGTGGGCTGCGCCTTCCCCACCTTTCTCGCGCCCGTGCCGCTNATGTGGNTNNNCCTCATCTTCTGCTCCATGCTCACCACCTGGATGCGGCGGGGCTTCAANAANGTNTCCGTGCGCTTCAAGATCAATTCNCTGACCTTNCCCTTCGTGTTCCTCACCTGGGTTTTCCTNCTCTCCNCGCGGGTGCTCACNGGNANGCCGCTNGCCGACGCGGANTCGCCCGCGCTNNTNATCCANATCGGCGGCGAGATCGACTGGAGCATCCAGTCCTTCGTCATCTACTGGCTCAAGGGCATTTCGCAGGTATTCCTCATCAATAANGCGGTCACGGGNCTCATCTTCCTTGTGGGCCTCGGCGGTGTGCAGCCTGTGGGCGGCCATTTACGCGGCCGTGGGCTCNGCCCTGGCNCTGGCCGTGGCGCTGGCCTTCGCNGCCGACCCGGCGGACGTGACCGCGGGCCTCTTCGGCTTCAGCCCGGTGCTTACNGCCATCGCGCTCGGCTGCACCTTCTACAAGGTGAACTGGCGCTCCGCGCTCTGGGCNCTCACNGGCGTGGTGGCCACGGTGTTCATCCAGGCGGGCATGGACGCCTTCATGGCGCCCTGGGGCCTGCCCACGCTGACNGGGCCCTTCTGNATCGCCACNTGGCTCTTCCTGCTGCCGCTCTACAAGCTGGATGAAAACGAGCCCGACAAGAGCGACTGGAAGCACACCGGCGAGNGCNCNNGCANNGNNAAGGCACNCNANNAGACCGCCAAGANCTGAGGGNCGANNGCGNCAATGNCTGNACANGCTCATCCCNCTNGCNCAAATGCCCCTGNGNGCNCGGCANTGGTACATCTTTGCCGTGGCCTCGCTGGAGCAGCTCATCGGCGCGGCGCTCTCCACCATCGCGGGCGTCATCATNCCCCTCATCCTGCTTTTGGGCACGCCGCACCTNNNCGCNGCCGAGCAGGGCATCCTCGGCGCGAGCGGNCTCATCGGCATCGCCGTGGGCTCCGTCATCATCGGCAAGCTCATGGACAGCATGGGCTATCTTGTCTGGTTCCGCCTCTGCCCGCTGATCATCGCGGCCGGNGCCNGNGGGGTCTATTTCTCCGACAGCTTCTGGCCNCTCGCGTCGTGCCTCTTTGTCATCGGCCTCGGGGTTGGCGGCGGCTACAGCCTGGATTCCGGCTACATTTCGGAAATCATGCCCACCCGCTGGGAGAGCTTCTTCGTGGGCATGGCCAAGGCCACGAGCTCCGTGGGCTTCGTGGGCGGCGCGGCCTGGGCCTATTTTCTCCTCAGGGCCGACCCCTCGGCCGCGGCCTGGCCTGACCTCATCCTCTTTGTGGGCGTGCTCGGGATCATCGCCTTCCTGTTGCGCCTGCGCTGGTACCAGAGCCCGCGCTGGCTCATGGCCCGGGGCGAGACGCAAAAGGCGCAGGCGGCCGCCAGGGNCTTNCTCGGGCCNGANGCCGANGTGCTNCCCCTGCCNCAGAAGGCNGCGGGGAAGCCGGTNTCNTGGGGCGAGATGTTCCGCGGCGAGAACCTCGAAAAGGTCATCTTCAGCGGCATTTCCTGGGCCTGCGAGGGCCTCGGGGTCTACGGCTTCGGCGTGTTCCTGCCCATCCTCGTCATGGCGCTCGGGCTTCAGGGCGACGTGGGCGAGGGNGTCCCCAAGGTGCTCGATTCCGTGCGCACCACGGCCTTCATCAATATCTTCATCGGCGCGGGCTTCGCCCTCGGCCTCGCCGTGCTCCACAAGGTCAATTCCGTGCGGCTCATGGGCTGGAGCTTCGTGCTNTGCGCNCTNTCNCTGGCCGTGCTCTGGGCCGGACATGCGTGGGCCTGGCCCGTGTGGGTGAGCTTTCTCGCCTTCGTGGTCTTTGAGACGGCGCTCAATGCCGGGCCGCACCTCATCACCTTCATCATCCCCTCGCGCATCTACCCGGTGGCNGAGCGCGGNGCNGGCATGGGNATNGCCGCCATGCTCGGCAAGGTGGGGGCGATTTTGGGCGTGTTCTTCATGCCCGTGCTCCTGAGCTGGGGGGGCATCACGGCCGTGCTGCTCGTTTCCATCGTGGTGCAGCTTGTGGGCGCGGCAGTGACCTTTATTTACGGAAAGCGCCTGAAGCTCGTGTAACAGGNCGCNCATNGCAAGGCGNACACCATGACGACAGAGACGAACCNGCAGGCNGCCNCAAGCCAGTCAACGCAGGAAAGCCAGGCCACGGCCGCCGCAGCGGCACAAACCGCGGCGGCGGCCGCGCAAACGGCGGCAGCGGCTGCGCAGGCGGCCGCNGNNGANGTGGNNAANGTGGNGGCCACCCGCNCCNNGAGGGCNGCGGCCCCGGCCGCNGNGCCNAGCCCGAAGCATCCCTTCTGGTCGGAAACCGTGCCGCATTTNGTGAACATCCTCTCCATCATNCTCTCCTTCGGCCTCATCGCGTTCATTTCCTTNGATACCTTCAGGGGCGTGGATTACCTGGAGAATCCGCTCTACATGAAGTATCAGTTCTATGTCTGCATCATCTTTCTCATCGAATATCTCTACCGCTTCATCACCTCGGAGCACAAGCTGCGCTACTTTGTGCTTACGCTGCCCTTTCTCTTCATCGCCATTCCGTACCTGAACATCATCGAGCANTANAATATCCNGGTGGACCACGAGNTCTTGCGCTATATCTGCTTCATCCCCATCGTGCGCGGCATNGTGGCGCTGGTCGTGGTGGTGAATTANGTGAGCGAAAACCTCGCNTCCACGGTCTTTGTCTCCTANATCATCGTGCTCGTGCCCTTCATCTACATGTCGGGCCTNATCTTCTANGTGGCNGANAAGGCGGTGAATCCGTCCATCGAGAATTTCTGGAACGCGCTCTGGTGGGCNGGCATGAACGCCTCCACCGTGGGCTGCTACATCAATCCGGCAACGCCCATCGGCAAGGTGCTGAGCCTCATCCTCTCCCTCGTCGGCCTCATCATGTTCCCGCTGTTTACCGTGTATTTCGGCCAGATGGTGACGAATTACAACAACAAGCTCAAGCGCANGCCGGCGCAGCAGTGAACCGCAATGGCGCGGGATTTTGGCATTTTTCGCGCACGTCCAGAAAAGCCTTGACAGGCCGCCCCCGCGGGCGCTATCCACAANCAACGGAGTTTCCCATGTCNAGCGTTCTTTCCCCCGCAGCCATCCAGTACGCCGCCGGCGCNAGCCGCTCTTTCTTTGCGTACTTTTACTTTACGGATGCCTGCGGCCGGGNACTGCGCTGACGCCATAACGCCAACGTGAAGTCCAGGGCCGCNGGCATGTGCCGGCGGCCCTTTTTTGTTTCGCCGGCCGCGCCAGTGCGCTTTGGGGCCACAAACTGAAGGAGTTTCCCATGTATCTCGGCAAACAGGTTCGCATGGAGCGCATCCTCGACCGCACCGACGGCCGCACCATCATCGTCCCCATGGACCACGGCGTGACCATGGGCCTCGTGGACGGCCTCATCGACATGCGCGAGACCGTCAACGACATGGCCAAGGCCGGGGCCGACGCCGTGCTCATGCACAAGGGCCTCGTGCGCTGCTCGCACAGGAGCGCGGGCAAGGACATCGGCCTCATCGTGCATCTNTCCGCCTCCACGGCGCTCTCGCCCAACGGCAANACCAAGACCCTCGTGGGCACGGTGGAGGANGGCCTCAAGCACGGCGCGGACGCCGTNTCCGTGCANATCAACCTCGGCGANGTCAACGAGCGCGACATGCTGCGCGACATGGGCATCATCGCNGAAGCCTGCGACAACTGGCACATGCCGCTGCTCGCCATGGTCTACGCCCGCGGCCCNCAGGTGAAGAACAGCTTNGACCCCGCCAATATCGCCCATTGCGCGCGCGTGGGCGTGGAGCTGGGCGCGGACATCGTCAAGGTCTCCTACACGGGCGACCCGGACAGCTTCGCCGACGTNGTGGCCAACTGCTGCGTGCCCGTGGTCATCGCGGGCGGCGAGCGCATGGATTCCGACCGGGCCGTGCTCCAGATGGTGTATGACTCNCTNCAGGCNGGCGGCGCGGGCATCTCCATGGGCCGCAACGTGTTCCAGCATCCGCGCNGGGTGGAGCTCNTGCGGGCGCTGCGCGCNATCGTGCATGAAAACGCCACTGTGGACCAGGCCCTCAAGATNCTCGGGGAGTAGCCATGTCGCGCATCTATTTCCGCTGCGTNCCCTATGACAAGGAGAGCCTCACCCTNGCGCTGGAATCNGGNGTGGACGGGGTCATCGTGCCCGCNGAGCACGCGGCGCAGGCGGCCGGGCTCTCGCGCTGCCAGGTCTGGGCAGACGAGGAGACGCCGCTCGTGAGCCTCGCCGCCAAGGCGGACGAGGAAGAGGCGCTTGCCCGGATGCGCGCGGGCGAGCGCGTGGTGCTCGCCTCCGGCTGGGAGGTCATCCCGGTGGAGAACCTGCTCGCCCAGNNCGACCAGGTGCTCGCCGAGGCNGNCAGCCTCGAGCAGGCGCGCCTNGCCGCGGGNATCCTCGAGCGGGGCGTGGCGGGCATCGTCGTNCCGGTCGCGGCCGTTGCCGACATCAAGGCCATCGTGGCCCAGTGCAAGCTCTCGCAGGGAAAGGAAGAGCTCGTGCCCGCGCGCGTCACCCGCGTGGAGCCCGTGGGCCTNGGNCANCGCGTCTGCGCGGACACGCTNTCGCTGCTCAGNCGCGGGCAGGGNATGCTGGTGGGCAATGCCAGCGCCTTCACCTTCCTCGTGCACGCCGAGACCGAGCACAACGAGTATGTGGCCTCCAGGCCCTTCCGCGTCAATGCGGGCGCGGTGCACGCCTATGTGCGCCTGCCGCATGACCGCACCACCTATCTCGGCGAGCTGCGCGCCGGNCAGGAGGTGCTCATCGTGTCCGCGGACGGGGCCACGGGCGTGGCCACGCTCGGGCGCGTGAAGATCGAGGTCCGGCCCATGCTGCTCATCGAGGCCGAGGTNNNGGGCAAGGACGGNCCGGTCAAGGGCGCGGTCTTTCTCCAGAATGCCGAGACCATCCGCCTNGTCACGCCCAANGGCGAGCCCGTNAGCGTGGTGGCGCTTCAGCCNGGNGACGAGGTGCTCTGCCGCGTGGACGATGCCGCGGGCGGCGCGGGGCGNCATTTCGGGATGCGCGTGGCCGAGGAAATCCGGGAGGTCTAGCATGACGACCGNANAACACGGGGANGCGGGCAGCGCCCGCCCCGCTTTCCGGGAACGAGCGCCTTGCCGNCATCCGCGGCGANATCGACGCCGTGGACGAGGAGCTGCTCAGGCTCTTCAACNGGCGCGCGGCCCTNAGCCGCGAGGTGGGGCGCATCAAGGCCGAGAGCCGCGACCTCATCTTCAAGCCCCTGCGCGAGCGCGACCTGCTGGACTCGCTCGCGGCGCGCAATCCCGGCGACCTGCCGGAGCCGCACCTGCGGGCCATCTGGCGCGAGATACTCTCCTCCTCCAGGGCGCTCCAGCGGCCGCAGAACGTGGCCTATCTCGGGCCGGAGGGGACCTTCTCCTACTTCGCGGGCGTGGAGTACCTCGGCCATGCGGCGAGCTTCCATCCCTGCCGGGACATTGCGGGGGTGTTCGAGGAAGTCTGCTCCGGCGCCTGCGAGCTCGGCGTGGTGCCGCTGGAAAATTCGCTCCAGGGCACGGTGGGCGTGAGCTTCGACCTTTTCCTCAAGCATGACGTGGTCATCGAGGCCGAGCTTTTCTCGCGCATCTCCCACTGCCTGCTCTCCAACGAGGAGAGCCTCGCCCGCGTGCAGACCGTCTATTCGCACCCGCAGCCGCTGGCCCAGTGCGGCGGCTGGCTGCGCGCGCACCTTCCCGCCGCGGCGCTCGTGCCCGTGGAATCCACGGCGGCCGCCGCCGAGCGCGCCGCCCGGGAGCCGGGGGCCGCGGCCATCGGCAACGGCAAGCTCGCCGACATGCTGGGCCTTTCGGTGCTCGCCCGGCGCATCGAGGACGAGCCCGGCAACTGGACGCGCTTTGTGATCATCGCGCCGCGCGCGGCCTCGGGCCGGGCGGCCGTCATGCCCAGGCCAACGCCGGGCCGGCAAACCGGGGCGGACAAGACCTCCCTGCTCTTCACCGTGCCGGACAAGGTGGGCTCGCTCACCACCGTGCTCGAGCTTCTGGCGGAGAACGGCATCAACATGCGCAAGCTCGAGTCGCGGCCGCTCCACGGGCAGCTGGGGAAATATGTCTTTTTCGCCGATGTGGAGAGCGACCTCGACCACCCGCGCCATGCGGAACTCCTGAAAAAGCTCGGCCACGCCTGCGCCAGCTTCCGCATCCTCGGCACCTATCCCACGGGCCCCCAGCTTGACCGCATGAGCCTCGACAGCGTCGTCCGCGAGGACGAGGAAGGTATCTGACATGACAGACATCACAAGCGCGGACATGGCCGAAGCCCCGGTGGTCGTCCCGGCCCCGGCCTCCAAGTCCCTTTCGCACCGCTACCTCATCGGCGCGGCCCTGGCCGACGGCGAATCGCGCGTGCGCCACACCCTCGAGAGCGCGGATCTGGAGCGTACCCGCGACATCCTCTGCGAGGCGGGCGCGAAGATGGAGCCGCTGGAAAAAGGCGCCGACGGCGCGCCCACGGGCTGGCGCGTCGAGGGCATGGCGGGCGCTCCGCGCGGCGGGCAGGGGGGGCGGCCGCTCGCCTGCAATGTGGGCGAGTCCGGCACCACCTGCCGCCTGCTCACCGCGGTGCTCGCCGCGGGCGAGGGCCTGTTCCGCATCTTCGGCGAGGGCCGGATGCACGAGCGCCCCATCGGCGAGCTTTGCGACGCGCTCCTGCGCCTCGGCGCGGGCGTCACCTGGGAGGGCAAAACGGGCTGCCCGCCCTTCCTGCTCCAGGCCTGCGGCCTTGCGCCCTCGCTCTCCGACGGCGTGGTGCGCGTGGGCATGGAATCGTCCAGCCAGTATTTTTCCGGGCTGCTCCTCGCCGCGCCCATGTGCCCCTCGCCGCTCACCCTGGAGCTCGCCGGGCGCAAGGCCGTGTCCTGGCCTTATGTGGGCCTCACCCTGCAATGCCTGACGGATTTCGGCATCCGCTTCCGCGTGTCCATGCGCGCGCGCCTTTCCGACCCGTGGGAATCCCTCACGGGCACGGCCTGGCGCAATTTGCGCGACGCGGCGCCGGGCTGCCTGCGCGTGACGGTCTGGCCCGGCTCCTACCGGCCGGGGGACTATGTGGTGGAGGGCGACTGGTCCGGGGCGTCCTATTTTCTCGCCGCGGGCGCGCTCGGCAAACGCCCGGTGCGGGTGGAGGGCCTGCGCGCCGATTCCCTGCAGGGGGACCGCGCCATGCTCGCCATCCTCCAGAAAATGGGCGCGCGCGTGAAGGTGGAGCCGGACGCCGTGACCGTCTATCCCTCCGAGCTGCACGGCGTGGAGCTGGACATGGGGGCCAGCCCGGACCTCGTGCCCACGGTGGCCGTGCTCGCGGCCTATGCCAAGGGCTCCACGCGCATCCGCAATGTGGCGCACCTGCGCCTCAAGGAGTCTGACCGCATCGCCGCCCCGGCGCTGGAGCTCGGCAAGGCCGGCGTCATGGTGGACGCGCTTTCGGACGGCCTGCTCGTGAGCGGCATGGGCGGCCTCGCCGGCCATGTGCGCAACCGGCCGGATTCGCCCCATGTGCCCGAGGGCGTCACGCTTTCGGCGCACAATGACCACCGCATGGCCATGTCCCTCGCGCTTTTGGGGCTGCGCGACGCGGGCCTCGATGTGCGCGCCCGCCTCGACGACCCGACGGTGGTGCGCAAGTCCTTCCCGCAGTTCTGGGAGCTCTGGAGCCGCCTTGCATGAGCGCGGAACCGGAAGAGGCCCGGGCGCGGATGTCAGGGGGGCCGACACCGCCGGGGCGCACGGCCATCGTGGGCTCCCGCGGGCGCATGGGCGAGATGTTGCTCCGGCGCGCGCGGGAGGCCGGGCTCGATGTCACGGGCGTGGACCAGCCGCTCACGCCTGATGCCCTCAGGGCCGCGCTCGACGGCGCGGACCTTGCCCTGCTCTGCGTGCCCGCGGCGGTTTTTGACGAGGTGGCCACCGCCGTCACCGCGGAGCTGGCGCCGGGGGCCATCCTTGCGGACATCACCTCGGTGAAGGAGCGGCCCTTGCGGCAGATGGAGCGCCTCTGGCAGGGTCCGGTGGTGGGCACGCATCCGCTCTTCGGGCCCAAACCCGCCCCTGGGGCCGACCAGCCCGTGGCCGTGGTGGCGGGCAAGGGCGCGGAAGAGGCGCACCTCGCCCGGGTGGAGGGTTTTTTCACGGCCCTCGGCTGCCGCAGCTTCCGCTGCTCGGCGGCCACGCACGACCGGGCCATGGCCCGCATCCAGAACACCAACTTCATCACCAATCTCGCCTACTTCGCGCTGCTCGCGGGCGAGGAGGAGCTTTTGCCCTTCCTCACGCCCTCCTTTGAGCGCAGGAAGGCTGCGGCCGCCAAGATGCTCACCGAGGATGCGGAGCTCTTCGGCGGCCTGTTCGAGGCCAATGCCCACAGCCACGAGGCCGTGCGCCAGTACCGCAAGATGCTCAATGTGGCCGCGGGCGGCGACATCGACCTGCTCTGCCACAGGGCGGCCTGGTGGTGGGACGGCGGCGCGGACGCGGCCAGGGCGAAGGCGGGGGAGGGCACCCGCGAGCCGGAAATGGCGGACAAAGCGCCGGAGCCGGACGAAGAAGCCTGAGCCTCAGTCCGGTTCCCGGCGGGTGTGGCCCTCCGCGGGCGGCGGCCCCTGCGTCTCGCCGGAGAGGTCCGCGCCGTGGATGCCGCCGCGCTGCACGGCGTCCCTGCCGAAGCGCTCGCGCAGGGTATCCAGCGCCCGGTCGAGCTTGCGGCGGCGTTCCTCCTCCTCGGGTGCGGGCAGGCCCCCCTTGCCGTGACGGCCTTGCGCCGCCCCCGGCAGGAGCAACTGCTCCGGCGGGGCCTCGAAGCCGGAGACCGAAAGGCCGATGAGCCGCACGGGCTGCCCCAGGGGCTCCTCCTCCAGCAGTTGCCGGGCGGTCTCGAAGATGGTGCGCGTGGCGTCGGTGCGGCCGCCGAGTGTGCGCGAGCGCGTGATCTGACGAAAATCCGCAAACTTGATCTTCAGGGTCACGGTGCGCCCGGCAAGGCCGTTGCGCCGCATACGCGCGCCCACGCGCTCGGCATGGGCGAAGAGCGCGCGGGCGAGCAGGCCGCGGTCGCGCACGTCGCGCGCGAAGGTGCGCTCCGCGCCCTCGCTCTTGACCTCGTGCTCGGGCGTCACGGCGCGCGGGTCGATGCCGTGGGCGCGGTCGTGGAGCACCGCGCCCCATTTGCCGTAGCGCCGTTCCATAAAGTCACGGCTGAGTGCCCGCAGCTGCGCCACATGGGTGATGCCGAGGCCCGCGAGGCTCGCGGCCATGCGCTTGCCCACGCCGGGAAGCCGCGTGACCTCAAGCCCCGCCAGAAAGGCGTCCGCCTCCTCCGGCTGGAGGATAAAGATGCCGTCCGGCTTGTTGACCTCCGAACAAATCTTGGCGAGGAATTTCACCGGGGCGATACCCACTGAGCAGGTGAGGCCGCCCGTCACCCCGGCCACGCGGGCCTTGACGGCGCGGGCGAGCTCCGCCGGGGAGCCGGACAGACGCTCCAGCCCGGAGGCGTCCAGATAGGCCTCATCGATGCTGGCGGGCTCCACCGTGGGGGAGAAGTCGCGCAGGGCAGCCATGATGCGGCGGGAGAGCTCGGAATAGCGGTCATAACGCCCGCGAAGAAAGACGCCGCGCGGGCAGAGGCGGCGGGCCGTGGCGATGGGCATTGCCGAGTGGATGCCGAAGCGCCGCGCCTCGTAGGAGGCCGTGGACACCACGCCGCGCCTGTCGCCGCCGACGATGACGGGCCTGCCCTTGAGGCTGGGGTCGTCCAATTGTTCCACGGAAGCGAAGAACGCATCCATGTCCAGGTGGAGGATCATGGCGGTCTCCGGCGTCGCGCCCGTGGCTGCGCAGGGCCGGGCCTAGCCCTCGGCCTGGGCCTTGAGCGCCTCGGCCTGCGCCGCTGTGGCGAGCGCATCGAGGAGCGGCGCGAGCTCGCCCTCCATGATGCGGTCCAGCGAGTAGAGGGTGAGGTTGATGCGGTGGTCCGTGCAGCGCCCTTGCGGGAAATTGTAGGTGCGGATGCGCTCGGAGCGGTCGCCCGAGCCCACCTGCGCGCGCCTGTCGGCGGACTGCTCCAGGCTCTGGCGCTCCCGCTCGGCCGCGAGGATGCGCGAGGCGAGCACCTTCATGGCCCTGGCCTTGTTCTTGTGCTGGGAGCGCTCGTCCTGGCAGGTGACCACCGTGCCGGTGGGGATGTGGGTGATGCGCACGGCCGACTCGGTCTTGTTGACGTGCTGGCCGCCGGCGCCGGACGCGCGGAAGATGTCGATGCGCAGGTCCTCGGGGCGGATCTCCACATCCACCTCCTCGGCTTCGGGCATGACGGCCACGGTGGCCGCCGAGGTGTGGATGCGGCCCTGCGTCTCGGTGACGGGCACGCGCTGCACGCGGTGCGTCCCGGCCTCGAACTTGAGGCGGCTGTAGACCTTGTTTCCCGCGATGAGGCAGATGATTTCCTTGTAGCCGCCGCCCTCGGTGGGGGATTCGCTCAAGACCTCCACCTTCCAGCCCTGAAGCTCGGCGAAGCGGCAGTACATGCGGAACAGGTCGGCCGCGAACAGCGCCGCCTCCTCGCCGCCCGTGCCCGCGCGGATTTCGAGGATGGTGTTCTTTTCGTCCAGCGGGTCGGCCGGAAGCAGGGCCACCTTGAGGGCCTGCTCGATCTCGGGCAGCTCCGCCTCGATGCGGCGCGCCTCCTCATGGGCGAGCTCGCGCATTTCCGGGTCGTCGTCGCGCAAAAGCTGTTTGTTGTCGGCGAGCTCCTGCTCGAGGGCGCGGTGCTTGCGGTAGAGCTCCACGATGTCGCGCAAGTCCGCATGGGCCTTGGTGAGCTTGCGGTAATGCTCCTGGTCGTTGAACACGTCCGGCTGGGCCAGGGCGTCTTCCAGTTCCAGGTATTTCTTTTCCAGAGCTTCCAGCTTGGCAAACATGTGCTAACTCCGCGGGGTGAGGGACGCCCTGCGCTTACGCTAAGGCATTGTTCTGCGCTTGCGTTGGTGGTGCGCCTGTGCCGCCTGTGTAATGCCGAAATTATCCGTCAAAAACAGCCTTTTAGGTTCCGGCTGCGTCAGAAAAAAATTTCCTCGGTCGAGTACTTAAGTACACTCCCTTCGGAAATTATTTTTCTTCCTTGCCGGAACCTAAAAATCTTATTTTTTAGGATTCTTCCG
>JAAUYU010000024.1 GCA_014804965.1 Desulfovibrio sp. | reverse complement strand
CGTCAGAGAAAAATTTCCTTGGTCGAGTACTTAAGTACACTCCCTGCGGAAATTTTTATCTTCCTTGCTTCAGCCGTTGCGACGAAGGAAGCTACGGATGAAGACAGCAGTTAGTTACCACGTTGGCCAAGCCAACGATGTCACTGTCGCTATCCGTAAGGCTCGTAGGCTCGCCAACGGCTAGCGCGCCAGCACCGAAAAATCTTATTTTTTAGGATTCTTCCGGCACCAGCATCCGTCTGTCGCTGCGCTCCAGACGGAACCTCGAATTTCCTCAATCACAGCAAGCTAGAACGCATACGGCGAGGGCGGGCCCGAAGCCCGCCCCCGATTTTCCTGCGATTTTTCACGGCTCCGGGCGGCGTTGCCGCGCCCGGCGTGAGGCGCCTTACAGCACCTTGAACTTGTGCACCTGGTTGGTCTCACCATCGATGACATGCACCGCGCAGGCGATGCAGGGGTCAAAGGAGTGGACCACGCGCAGGATCTCCACCGGGCGCGCCGGGTCGGCCACGGGCGTGCCGACAAGGGCCTCCTCGCAGGCGCTGGGCACATTCTTGGCGTCGCGCGGGCTCAGGTTCCAGGTGGTGGGCACCACCAGCTGGAAGTTGGCGATGCGCGCGTCGTCGTCGGTCACGATCCAGTGGGAGAGGCCGCCGCGCGGGGCATTGACAAAGCCCACGCCCCTGGCGCTCTTGGGCGGCTCGTAGTTCTCCACGATCTGCCGGTCTTTCGTGATATTGTTTTCGTACTGCTTGATCCAGGTCTCCACCTGCTGGCCCACGGCGAGCGCCTCGATGCCGCGGGCGGCCGTGCGGCCGAGCGTGGAGAAGAGCGCCTCGGGCCCGACCTGGAGCACGCCGAGCACCTTGTCCACCATGGGCTTGATGGTCCTGTGCTCCTGCGCATAGGAAACGAGCACCTGCGCGAGCGGCCCGGTCTCCACGGCGATGCCGTCATAGCGCGGGGCCTTGAGCCAGGAATACTTGTCCTTGTCGCCCATCTTGGTGAAGTAGGGCACGGTCTCGCCTTCGTAGGGATGGCGCGCCTTGTCGCCCTCGTACCAGCTGTGGGCCACGCCCTCGGCGATCTTGTTCGGGTCCATGTCGCGCACCTTGCCGATCTTGCGGTCAAGGATGACGCCGGGCCTGAGCCAGCGCTTCTGAAGGTCGCGCTCGCCGCCCGGGTCCGGGAACTCGCCGAAGGCCATGAAGTTGCGCGTGCCGCCGTAGGTGGCGCATTCCTTGTACTGGCTCGCGATGGCGAGCAGGTCGGGGATGTAGTAATCCTCGATGAAGGCCAGGCCTTCCTTGTAGAGGTCGGTGAACTCCTTGATGCGCTCGGGCGTCAGCGCGCCGTAATTGGTGATGCCGCCGGGAACGGTGAACTGGGTGTGCGGATTCTTGGCCCCGAACACGGCCATGGCGCGCGCCAGCTTGACCTGCGTGCGCAGGGCGGCCAGGTAGTCGGCCGTGCCGATGAGGTTGAGCTCCGGGCTCAGGTGATAGGCCGGGTGATTGCCGAGGAAATAAGCATTGGTGAATGGGCCGAGCTGGCCGCTGTCCACAAAGGCCTTGAGCTTGGCCTGCACGGCGCGGTAATCGTCGGGCGTGACCTTGCGGTTGGAGATGGAAGTGGCGATCTGTGCGGCCTTGACGGGGTCGCCCTGGAGGGCATTGACCACATCCACGAAGTCCAGCGCGTGCAGGGCGTAGAAATGCACGAGATGGTCGTGGAGATAGAGCATGGCCAGCACGAGGTTGCGCACATAGGTGGCGTTGGCCGGAATGGGCTTGTTGATGGCGTCTTCCACGGCGCGCGTGGAGGCGAGCGAGTGGCTGTAGGTGCAGACGCCGCAGGTGCGCTGCGTGAAGTGGGGTGCGTCAAAGGGGTTGCGGCCCTTGAGGATGATTTCCAGCCCGCGGAAGAGGGTACCCACGCAGCGGGCCTCTTTGATTTTGCCGTTTTCCACCTCCGCCTCGATGCGGAGATGGCCTTCGATGCGGGTCAGCGGATCGACCACCACCTGGCCGGTATAGTTGCTCTGGGGCGCTTTGATGACCTGGCTCATGGTTTCCCCCTAGTTCTTGTAGAATGGCGTCATGTCGTCCCAGAAACCGGGTTCGCTGCAGCCGATGCAGGGGCTGCCCGCGCCCACGGGCCAGTTGGTCTGGTTGAAGAGCACCACCGGGCAGTTGTTGTAGGTCTGCGGGCCCTTGCAGCCGAGGTCATAGAGACACCAGCCCTTGCGCGCCTCCTCGGAATTGAAGGAGGGCGCAAACTCGCCGGCGTCGAAGTGCGGGCGCCGCTCGCAGCGGTCATGCACGGTCTGGCCGTAGAACATGAGCGGGCGGCCGAGCTCGTCGAGCTCGATGTCCATGCCGCTCAGGTAGGCCACGAGGGTACCCACCATGTTGATGGGGTTCGGGGGACAGCCGGGGATGTTGATGACCTTGACGCCCATGTCCGCATAGGCCTCGCCGAGGCCCACGGCCTCGGTGGGGTTGGGCCGCGCCGCCTGGATGCCGCCGTAGGAGGCGCAGGTGCCGAGCGCGAGGTTGAGCTTGGACTTGGGCAGGATGTCCTTGCAAATGTCGTACATGGTCCTGCCGCCCACATAGCCGTATTGCCCGTTCAGGCCCGTGGGGATGGCGCCCTCCACCATGAGGATGAAGCCATCGGGCGAATGGACGGCCTGCTCGAGCGCGGCCTCGGCGGCCTCGCCCGCGGCGGCCATGAGGGTCTCCTGATAGTCGAGGGAGATGGTGTCGAGGATGAGGCTGTCGATATAGGGCTTGTACATGCGCGTGAGCGCCTCGGAACAGCCCGTGCATTCGGCGGTGTGGAGATAGACCACATTGGGGCGCTGCCCGGTGAGGGCGGCGGCCACGTCATCGGCAAAGGCCGGGCCCATGCCCATGGTGACGGCCACGGCGGTGCAGAATTTCATGAAGTCGCGGCGGCTCACACCCTGGCGTTCCAAACGCTCCTCACCGCTCTGTTTGCCCAGACCCACGGAAATACGCATAGTCGACTCCTGGCAAAAAAGTGCATGGCGACAGGACGCCCGTGCCCCTGCGTCGCAAGCGGCCCAAACCAGGGCAGCGCCATTTGTCCGCAAGGATACACCCTTGCAATCACGGGGTCAACAGGCGCAGGCCATTTGCACCGCCTCTGCCCGGGCCCTTTGCGGACCTTTTGGAGCGGCCCGGCCTCTTCCCCTTCCTTTCTGAAAAAAAGGCCTTAAGTTTTCCGTGACCCTGCCGATAGGAGCCGTGAAAGGTTCCCTTCCGCCCACTCAAACCGGCACACGAGTACCCATGCTTGACGCCCTTCACAGCATCACCGCCCGCCCCGTGGGGGCCGTAAGCCCCGGCGCGCCCGGCGGCCGCCGTTCCCCTGATACGGGCGGCGCGGCCTTTCCGGGCCTTGGAGAATATGGCCGCACCGCGCAGGGAAAGGCAGACGCCGCGCCGGAAAATGCCGCCGACATTGTCAAAAATGGGCAGACGCAGGCGCAGAACGGCAACGGCCGGGAGACCACAGGGGCTTCGGAAGGCGATTCGCTGCACCTCAGCCCCGAGGCGCAGGCCCAGCTGCGCGAGCTCAGGCAGCGCGACGCCGAGGTGCGCGCCCACGAAAAGGCGCACATGGCGGCCGGCGGCCAATATGTGGCGGGCGGCCCCAGCTATGAATACCAGCAGGGCCCGGACGGACGGCAATACGCCATCGGCGGCCATGTTTCCATCGACGCCTCCGCCGTGCCGGACGATCCCGAGGCCAGTGCGGCCAAGGCGCGCCAGGTGCGCCGCGCGGCGCTCGCCCCCGGCGAGCCCTCGGCGCAGGACAGGGCCGTGGCCGCCAAGGCCGCCGCGCAGGAGGCGAAGGCCGCCCGCGAAAAGCAGGAAGATACAGAAGATGAGGCCACGGGCCCGGCCGGTGTGGCGGAAAGTTCCGGCGCTGAAGGCGTCACCGCCACTGGCGGCGCCACCCGCACCGACACTGCCGGGCGTCCCGCGGCCGCGGACAACCCGGAAGGGGCGCACCGCTTCGATAGCGCCGAGGCCCGCGAAGGCCAGACAGGCCGTGGCGGCATCGCCCACGCCCTCTTCCGCGCGGCCGAGACCTATGCCGCCATGGCGCAGCGCGGCGTCATGCCCACGGCGCTGGCCCCCGGCGGCACGGGCATTTCCCTGCAAATCTGAGAACTCCCCCATGAAAAAAGGGAGCAGCGAAAATTCCGCCGCTCCCTCTCTTCCCTTGCCTTCTTTTCCTGAAAATCAGGCTTCCGCGGGCGGCGTGTAGTCCTGCGCGCGGGCGAGGCGCGCCAGGGTCTCCTTCCTGCCGAGAAAGGCCATGATCTCGTTCAGGTGCGAGCCGCCCATGAAGCCCATGAGCGCCGTGCGCAGGGGCGGGGCCACTTCCTTGAACTTGAGGCCGTTGTCCGCCACATAGGCGTTGAGTGCCGTCTCGATGGCGCCTGCGTCAAAGGGCTCCACCTTGCTGAAGACGGCCGAAAGCGCGGCCAGGTGCGCCTTGCCCTGCGCGGTGAAGTGCTTGTCGGCGTCCTTGAGGTTGTAGATGAGCTCGGACGCACCCACGAGCAGCGGCCGAAAGCTCTCCGCCAGGGTCGCGAGATTGCTCGCCCGCTCGCGGAACATGATGCAGAGCGGTTCCAGCCTGCCGTAGGGGTCCGGGCCGAGCCGCTCCCACAGGCCCGCCTCCTTGGCGAAGGGCTCCACCATCTCCACGAGCTGGTTCAGGGGCAGGTCGCGCAGAAAGTGCGCGTTGCACCACTCGAGCTTGGCCGGGTCAAAGGCCGCGGCCGCCGGGTTGAGGTTCTTGCCGTCAAAGAAGCGGATGAGCTCCTCCATGCTGAAGAGCTCCTGATCACCGTGGGACCAGCCGAGCCGCGCGAGATAGCTCACGAGCGCCTGCGGCAGGAGGCCGTCGCGCTGGTACTCCACCACGGCCCGCGCACCGTGCCGCTTGGAGAGTTTCTGCCTGTCGGGCCCGAGGATCATGGGCACATGGCCGAAGCGCGGCACGGGGAGGCCGAGGGCCTCATAAATGAGTATCTGCCGCGGCGTGTTGGACACATGGTCGTCGCCGCGGATGACGTGGGTGACGCCCATTTCGTGGTCGTCCACCACCACGGCCATGTTGTAGGTGGGCATCCCGTCCGCGCGGCGCAGCACCATGTCGTCCAGTTCCGAGGCGTCCACGGCGATACGGCCCTTGACCATATCGTCAAAGACGATCTTGCCCGTGTGCGGCGCCTTCAGGCGCACGCAGCGCCCCTCGCCGGGCCCGAGGCCGAGCTCGCGGCAATGGCCGTCATAGCGGGGTTTCAGGCCCTGCGCCCGCGCGCGCTCGCGCATGGCCTCCACCTCTTCCGGCGTGCAGGAGCACCAGTAGGCGTGGCCGCTTTCGAGCAATTTGTCCACATAGCTGTTGTAGAGGTCCGTGCGCTCTGTCTGATAGGTAAGGTCGTCGTCCCAGTCGAGGCCGAGCCAGCGCATGGAGGCGAGGATGGAATCCGTGTACTCCTTTTTGGAGCGAAGCAGATCCGTATCCTCGATGCGCAAATGGAAACGGCCGCCGTAGTGCCGGGCGAGCAGCCAGGAAAAAATGGCGGTGCGCGCGCCGCCGATGTGCAGGTGCCCGGTGGGACTGGGCGCGAAACGGGTCACAACGTCTGCCATGAGGCTTCTCCCTTGGCTTTGTTATCCTGTGGGTTGGTGGTGCGCTTGTGCTGCGCGGGTAATGCCGAAATTATCCGTCAAAAACAGCCTTGCTTCAGCCGTTGCGACGCAGGAAGCTACGGATGAAGACAGCAGCAAGTTACCACAAAGGTCAATCAACGGTGCCGCTGTCGCTATCCGTAAGCAGGCAGAGCCTGCTAACGGCTACCGCTTTGGTGCTTGCTGCGTCAGAAAAAAATTTCCTCGGTCGAGTACTTAAGTACACTCCCTTCGGAAATTATTTTTCTTCCTTGCAAGCACCAAAAAATCTTATTTTTTAGGATTCTTCCGGCACTAGCACCCGTCTTCCGCTGCGCTCCAGACGGATTAAAGGAATGATCTCTCAAGTGCGTCATGTAACGTGACCTTAGGAAACGCACTACAGAGCCTCATCTCAGCGCTCCCCGGCCTCGACGCGGCCCAGCAGGTCCTGCGCCTCTTTGTTGTCCGGGGCGAGTTCCAAGGCTATCCGCAGGAGCGGCAGGGCGTGCATCCGGTCATTGGTGGCGAGGAATACCGTGGCGAGGTTCACGGCCACGCGCGCCGAGCTGCGCGGGAGCTCCGGGGCGAGGGCCAGCGCCTTGAGCGAGGCCGCGCGCGCCTGCTCATTTTCCTTGCCGTCCAGCCAAGCCATGCCGAGATTGTAGTAGAGGCCGCCGTCATTGGGCGCGATGGCGAGCGCCTTCCGGTATTCCTCCACGGCGTCGCGCCAGCGGCCCGCGCGCCGCAAGAGGAGGCCGAGGCGGTTGAAGGTCGCCAGATCCTCCTGGCCCCAGAACTCCTTGCGGCTGTCCAGCGCGCGGCGCAGGTAGGCCGCGGCCGTCTCCGGATCCGAACCGGCATAGAGGTCGGCCACGCGCGAGGCCACGGACGCCGTGCCCTCCTTCGCCTGCCGGCTGGAAAGCCGCACCGCGTCGCCGAGCACCTTGCGCGCCTTGTCCGTCTGGTTGAGCCGGAGGCTGAGCTCGCCCATGCGCAGTTTGCGCTCCACATCCAGCGGCGAGAGGCCATCCAGCCTTTCCAGGCATTCCAGCTCCCGCGCGTAGTCGCCCTTTTCGGCGTGCAGCATGGCGAGCCTGCGCAGCGGCTCGAGGAACATGGGCGAAGCCCCGGCCGCCTTGGCATAGGCGTCGGCTGCCTTGTCAAATTCCTCCATAGCCCTGAAAATGTCGCCCATGAGCAGAAGCACGGCCGCCGAATTGTTCTTTTGCTCAAGGACCTGCATACAGACCTGCAGAGCGCGCAGGTTCTCACCCTGGGCAAGCAGGCTGCGCGCCCACTCGAGGGAGCGCTCCACCTCGTTCTGCGGGCGCAGGACAAGGGCCAGCCGCTCGAGCAGGCCGGGGCCGTCCACAGGCCGGAGGATGCAGCCGTCCACCCCGCCCTCCTGCATCTGGGCGACGCGCTGGCGCTCGCCCTCCTCCGCCAGCATGAGGACCTTGAGCTCGGGAAAACCGTTCTTCAAAAGGCGCACGGCAAAGCTGAGGTCACGGCCCCGAAGCTCCCGCTCCACAAGGAAGAGCGGGCTTGCCCCGGCGTCCTTCGCCTGCCTCGCTAGGCGCACCAGCATGTCCGCGGCGGTGGTGGTGAAAAGGCAGCTGGCGGGCATCCTGAGCTCGTCCCGGATGAGCCCGCGCAAAAGGTCGATAAAGGCCTTGTCGTCAGAAACACAGATGATGCGGCCGCCGTCGCGCAACTGCGCGATTACCGCCTCGGCATAGCCCTTGCGCTGGCGCACGCCGTCCACTTTCGCGCCCGCCAGCGACTTGTCGGCGCGCCGCATCTGGATACGCCGGGCAACGCCGCCCTTTTCCGCGTCCTCGTTCATGGCTTCCCCCTCACGGCGGGGGCTGCGTCCGCAAGGCTCCCTGCCGTACGACCCGCAACCATAGTCAAAAGCGCTGCCAAGGTCCAGCGCTGCGGGGTTCAGAGGAGCGGACAGGCCGCCACGTTGACGCCGTTGACCACGTTGACGGGGTCCCCGGCCAGCCAGCGGCGGATATTCTCAGCCGTGAGGTCGATGATGTTCTGGCGGGCGCGCACCGTGGCCCAGGCCATGTGCGGCGTGATGAGCACATTGGGCGCGTGCAGGAGCGGATTGCCGGGCCTTGGCGGCTCCTCCGAGAGCACGTCCGTACCCATGCCGCTCAGGCGGCCGCTCTTGAGGGCCGCCGCGGCCGCCTCCTCATCCACGAGCCCGCCCCGGGCCGTATTGAGGAGGATGGCCCCTGGCTGCATGAGCTCCAGGCGCTCGGCATTGATGACGCGGTCCGTCTCCGGCGTGAGCGGGCAGTGCAGGGAGACCACGTCGGATTCGGCGAGAAGCTGCTCGAGCGGCACAAAGGCGAAATCCTCCCAGGGCGGCGCGTCGCGCGGGGTGCGCTGGTAGGCGAGCACCCGCATCCCGAAGGCGTGTGCAAGGCGCGCCATTTCCCGGCCGATGTCGCCNAAGCCCACGATGCCGATGGTGAGCCCNGTNAGGCAGATGGGCGTGCGCTGCCAGTAGCACCAGCGCCGCGCNCGNTCCCACTCGCCGTCNCGCACGCTCTCGGTGTGCTCCTGNGTGTGGTGGCAGAGCTCCAGCAAAAGGGACATGGCGTGCTGNGCCACNTCGCNCACGCCGTAGGCCGTCACGTTGCAGACCGGCACNCCGCGCTCGGCGAAGGCGTCGANGTCCACATTGTTGTAGCCCGTGGCGAGCAGGCCCACGAGGCGCGCGGNCNGGAANAGCTCCATGTCGNNGCGCCTGAGCTCGGTCTTGTTGGTGAGGAGGATGTCCGCGCCGCGNGNGCGCTCGGCNAGNTCGGCCGGGGCGGTCTCNGGATGGATGGTGAGCTCCCCGAGCTCCGAGATGGGGCCCCAGTCCACGTCACCGGGNTTGAGGACGGCTCCGTCAAGCACAACGATNTTCATGGCATCCCCTTNTGGCGGTACGCNGTTGCAATGGGTGCGGAAAGCGCCCGGCTTGCAGGACGCCCATTGCAAGACTANCAGTTGTGCCGGGGNGAGCGCAAGGGGAAGCGGGNTTTGTNAAANAGCGNCGCCCGACGCNCCCGCGNANGCCACAACGCACAAGGGCCGCCCCNATGNGGAGACGGCCCNTGCAAAGNATGNCNGAAAGGAACTAGTGGGCGATGACGCGGAAGTCGTCGCGGCGGTTCTTGGCCCACACGGCCTCGCCGGTGCCGAGGACGGCCGGNTTTTCCTTGCCGTAGCTGATCATCTCAAGCTGGCTCGGGTTCACGCCGTTCTGCACGAGATATTCGTAAGCGGCGCGGGCGCGGCGCTCGCCAAGGGCGAGGTTGTATTCCTGGGTGCCGCGGTCGTCGCAGTTGCCTTCGATGCGCACGCGGATGGCCGGGAACTGCTTGAGGATCTCGGCTTCCTTCTTCAGGACCGCGTCGTACTGGTTCTCGATGTTGTACTTGTTGAAGGCGAAGTACACGCGCGAGTCGGAAATCTGCTGGATGGCGGCGCGCATTTCGGGGCTCATGCCGTCATCGTAGCCGGGCTCGGTGGTGGTTTTCTTCGCGCAGCCGAAGCCGGCGGCGAGGGCCATGACCAGGGTCAGAATGAGAGCGTAGCGTTTCATGTTGCGTGTCCTCCTGAACAGCTGCTCCAAGCAAAAAAACCTTTCCTTTCTGTGCCATGCGCCGCTCCATGCGGCGCAGACAGATGGTATCCGGCCTTTTAGTTTTGTCAAGGCGCGGGAGGGGGTTTCGTAAAAGTATTTTTACCTGCCCCCGCGCCNGGCCGCATCCCCGCTATTTTTGCTGCGCGGGCATCCCCCAGCGCGGGAAGAAGGCCTGCCCGTCGCCCGTGGGCACCTGCTTGGCGTCGCCGCCGTGGCGGGTGGTGAGATAGATGTGGTGGCCGCCGCCGCGCGTGGAGCTGAAGGCGATGAAGTAGCTGTCCGCGCAGAAGGAGGGCTGCTCGTCGCTGCCGGGGCCGAAGGTGATCTGCCGCTCCTCCCCGGTGATGAGGTCCTGCACGAAGATGCGCTGGCCGTATTCGGTCATGCGGCTGTAGACCACGAGGGTCCCGTCGGGCGCGAGGTTGGCCTCGGTGTTGTAGGTGCCGTTCTTGCTCACGCGGGTGACGCTGCCGCTCGCGAGATCCTTGAGGAAGATCTGCGGCCCGCCGAGGCGCGACGAGGTGAAGGCCATGCGGCTGCCCGTCTTGTCAAAGGTGGGCGAGACATTGATGGAATTGTGCTCCTCGAGGATGCGCTCCTTCTGGAAAACATGGTTGAGGAGGTAGATGACCGGGTACTTGCCGCGCGAGAGCGCCACGGCCACCTTGTTGTCGGGCATGAAGGCGGGCCCGATGACCACGTTGCCGGGGAAGCGGATGCGCTGCACCTTGCCGGTGGAGCGGTCCCACACGCCGAGCGCGTGGGACTTGGGGTCGATGTGGCTGAACACCACGAAGCGCCCGTCCGGCGACCACGCGGGCGAAAGCGCCTCGCCGGGCATGTTGGTGACCTGCCGCAAATCGCGGCCCCAGGGCTTGACGATCCACACATTGGCGCTCATCTTGCCCGTCTTTTTCACAAAGGCGAGNGTGGAGCGGAAAAAGTCGCCATTGCCCGTGAGGGCCTCGAGCAGGTCGGCGCAGAAACGGTCGGCCACCTCGGGAAGGTCCTTGCTGTTGACCTTGGTGTATTCCTTGCCGAAGAGGCGGCCGCCGGTATTGGTCTCAAAGGCGCGGATCTGCACGGGTTTCGTGCCGCTGTCGCCGTCCGGCCAGTAGGTGGTGATGACGATGTCCGAGCCCGCGAGCTGGAAACGCTTGAAATCCAGCGCCGGGGGCTCCCAGCCCTGGAGCACGATGCCGCCGAGCACGGCCTTGGGGTCGGTGAGGCGCGCGAAGGGCAAGAAGCTCAGGTTCTGGTCCACCAGTTTCTGGAGCTGCGCGCCCATGCCCGTGGCCTGCTTTTCCGGCCCGGTGAGCGGCGCGGCGAGCGCCATGTTCACGATATTCTGGCCCGGATTCATGATGTCCACGCGCATGGCGGCTGTGGCGTGGCCCGCGGACGTCCCCAGCAGGGCCAGCGCNGCGAGCGCCGTCACGGCCAGGAGAAGGGTAAGTTTTTTCATGGCACTATCTTCCGTTCTGGCTTGCGGCAGGGGACGCGGGCGTCACTGCCGGGTAAGGGTAAAGGTGAGGTCCAGCGTGTCGCCGAGGCCCGCGGGCGGCGGCGCAACCGAGCCCGCCCGGCGTATGCCCTGNAGCACATACTTGTCAAGGAGGGCGTCGCCGCTGCCCTTGAGGATGCTCTCGTCCAGNATCTTGCCNGCGGAATTGAGGCGCACCTGCGCNGTNGCATGATAGGTGCCGGGCTTNGTCTGCGCCGGGATATACATGGNATTGCGCAGCTTCCAGACAACGGTGCTGATATACTTCTGGAAGCGGCTGTCATANTTGTCCTGCGCCTTGGCGCTNGAGGACGANGCAGCAGCNGCCNNGGGNGNGGNNGCGGCNGCNGTNGCCGTGGCGCNTCCTGNGGCCGTGGNGGCGGCNAGCGCCGCNGCCTGCGCGTGGCTGTCCGCCGGGGCCGCAGCTTGCGCCGGNGCTTGGGCGGTCGCAGCCGCGGGGGCGGCCGGCGCGGCCGTATCCGCACTCTTGCCCTTGGGGCGCCCGGTCCAGAAGGAGAAATACACATCCAGCGGCATCCCGTAGGGCGGCGTGCCGAAGGGCGCGGCCTCGCGCACGGCGGCGCAGCCCGAGGCGTCCAGCGCGGGCAGCCCCGAAGGCCGCACGGCCTTGCACTCGATGACGCGGCCCTCGCCGTCCAGCGAGACGCAGAGCCTGAGCTGCCTGTCCTCGCTGGTGGCGGGCGGCGCCCACACGGCGAGCACCTTGTCCATCACATGGCCGGAATAGCCGTCGTTCTGGCTCACGGCGAGGGCGCTGGCGGCATGGGCGGCCGCCGCGCCCGCCAGAAGCGCCGCGCACAGGGCGAACGCGCTGGCGAGACACTGCCAAGAGGGGCGCATGGCTCGGGGTTTCACGGGCATGGTTCTTCTCCCTCCTTGCTGGGGCCGGGGAGGCATCCCCGGCGGAGACACGGCAAAAATTTTTCGCTATCTCCGGCCCATGAGCTCGTCAAAGGTGAAAACGAGGTCAAGGTCCGTATATTCCGGCGAGGGCGGCGGCGGAAATTCCCCGGCCTGCCCGGTGCGGATGACGGCGTTGACGGCCGAGGCGTCATACTGGGCATTGCCCGAACTCTGGCTGATGACCGCCTGGAGCACCTTGCCCTGCATGTCCACTTTGACCTTCACCACGCAGGCGAGGTTGAGCCGCCCTGCCGACGCAAAGCCCCAGTTGGGGCGCACGGCGAGCATCACCTGGCCCATGTAGACATCGCCGAGGCCGCCGCCACCGGGGCCGTCGCCCTCGCCCCCGCCGCCGCCACGGTTGCCGCCGGCCCGGCGCTGCGCCTGGGCGAGCGCCTGCTCGATGGCGTTGCCGCGGTCGCCCGACTGGACGCGCGATGTGGCCTTGCGCGCCTGCTGAAGCGCCGCGGCCACGGGGTCGGTCTTCTTGGGCGCGGGCTTTTCCGGCTTTTTCGGCTCCGGCTTCTTGGGCTCCGGTTTTTTCGGCTCGGGCTTTTTCTGCTCCGGCTTTTTGGGCTCTTCCTTTTTCGGTTCGGGCTTGGGCTCCGGTTTTGGTTCCGGCTTGGGCTCGGGTTTAGGCTCCGGCTTGGGTTCGTCCTTGCGCGGGATGGGCACGGCCTCGGGCTTTTTCTGCTCCGGCTGTGCCTCCCTCGGCGGCGCGGGCACGGGCTCGGGTTTGGCGGCCTCGCGCGCGGGCGCGGCAATCTCGCTCTGCGGCGCGGGCGGCGTGGGCGCGAGCGGCCCCTCCGCAGGCTCGCCCATGTGCCCGAGAATGGGCGAGGGCGTGCGGTTGCCGCCGGGGGCCCCTTCCACGAGGCTGATCATCACCGGCCGCTGGTCCAGCCTGAGCGGCGGGGACGACGGCCAGAACCAGATGAGGAGGATGAGCGCCGCGTGCAGGCAGAGGGAGAGGATATAGGAAGCGAGCTGCATCCGTGCCTACTTCTTCTTTGCCGCTCCGGGGGTGCGGGCGCGCGCGGGCGCGGCCTCGGACGCCGCGGCCCTGGCGGCGGCCACGCCTTCGGGCTGCTCGGCCATGACGCCGAGATTCTCGATGCCCGCGGCCTTGATCTCGCCCATGACCTCCACCACGAGGCCGTAGGGCACTTCCTTGTCGGCCTGGAGGAACAGGCTCTTGTTCTTGGCCTTGACGAGGCGCTCGAGGTAGCCGCCGAGGTCGGCCAAATCCTCCACCGCGTATTCGTCAAGGAATATCTTTCCGTCCCGGCGCACGGTGAGGATCATGTGGTCCACCTCGCCGGGCAGGGTCTCCACCTGCTTCGTCTGCGGCAGGTCCACCTCGAGGCCCTGGGTCATCATGGGCGTGGCCACCATGAAGATGATGAGCAAAACGAGCATCACGTCCACGAAGGGCGTGACGTTGATTTCCGAAACGAACTTGCCGCCGCCGAGGTTCGCGCCCATCTCAGAGCTCCGTGGCGCCTGTGCGCTGCACCGGGCGGTGGGCGTTGAGCTCGCGCTGGACCCGGTTGAGGAAGAAGCCCGCGAAATTCACGAGCAGGGTATCCACCTGCGAGAGCTTGCCCATGAAGAGGTTGAAGCCCACGGTGGCGGGCACGGCCACGGCGAGGCCGATGGCCGTGGCCACGAGCGCCTCGGAAATGCCGGGCGCCACGGTGGCGAGCGAGGCCGACTTGAGCAGCCCGATGGAGTGGAAGGAATTCATGATGCCCCAGACCGTGCCGAAAAGGCCGATGAAGGGCGCGGTGTTGGCCGTGGTGGCGAGCAGGGAGAGCGAGCGCTGGAGGCGCGCCATNTCGCTGGCCGCCCCCTGGCGCAGGGCGCGGCGCACATTGTCCACCACCACNTCGCTNGCNTTGCCGAGCTCGCGCGAGCGGTTGAACTCCTGCACGCCCTGGTGCGCGATATAGTAGAGGGGGGAACTCGGGTCCGAGCCCAGGGACTGCACGGCGTCGCGCAGGTTGGCCGCCTTGTCGAAGCGCTCGATGCCGGTGATGGCCTTGCGGTTGGCCGCCGTGAGCGCGATGAACTTCTGGATCATCAGGCCCCAGCTCGCCACGGACATGAGCACNAGCAAGGCCAGCACGGCCTTGGCCACCAGGCTCGCCTGGGCGACCATCGAAAAAATGCTGAATTCCATTGANCTCTCCACGCTGAAGATCGGGCGGCACGGACGCGCCGGAAGAAGGCCCCAANNCCCCGGCTGCCAATGGCCCGGGCTGTCCAGTGCTCCCGGCTGGAGGATGAACCGGATGGCGCACTTTTTCAAGAGATTTTTTAGAGTGCGCGCAGCNGCGGGGAGCGCGCCCCGCCTCCCGCCTTGCCAAGGGCGGCCGCCCCATGTACCATGCNGCCATGCACACGGCCCCGGTATTCCGCACACGGCGCGTCTTTGCCGCCTCGCCGCCCCTCGCGCGCCTTGGCGGCGTCCTCTTTCTCCTCGCCCTTNTGATCTTNGCGGCCGNGNGCGCCTTTGCCGCGAGCCGCAAGGCCCCGGAGCCCATCCATCCGGGCGGGCGCACGCTCCAGTCCGGCGGAGACGCGGCCCCGGCGGGCACGCTGGACATGGCCGCGGCCGTGGCCCGCGCCCTGGAGCGCAACCCCTCGCTGGGCGCGCAGGAGGCGCAGGCCCGCGCCTCGGAGGAGGGCCGCAAGTCCGCGCGCGGGGCCTTCGGGCCCAAGCTCGGCATGACCTATACGGGCGTGAAGCAGGAGCGCAAGACCCAGCCCAGCACCACGAGGCCGCCGGAGCTNGGCACCTATTCCTGGGGGGTGGAGATTTCCCAGCCGGTCTTTCAGGGCTTCAGGCTGCTCAATTCCTACCAGAAGGCCGCCCTTCAGGCCGACAGCGACAAGGCCGCCCTGCGCCGGGCCGAGCTCGCCATGACCGAGCAGGTGCAGACGGAATTTCTCAACTACCTGCGCGCCGAGGAAAATGTCAAAAGCGAGGGCGACTCGCTGGCGCGCCTGCGCGACCAGCTGCGCATCACGAAAGCCTTTTACGAGGTGGGGCTCCGCCCGCGCCTCGACGTGCTCCAGGCCGAGGTGGACGTCAGCAACGCCGAGAACCTGCTCATCCAGGCCGAGAACACGCGCGACACCGCCCAGGCCCGGCTCAACACCCTGCTCGGCCTTTCGGCCACGGCCCCGGCCCGCTATGTGGGCAGGCTCGAGCATGTGCCCTTCCGCCGCTCGCTGGAGCAATGCCTGGAGGCGGCCTACCGCCAGCGGCCGGACCTGCTCATCGCGGCCAAGGCCGTGGAAATGGCGGGCAAGGACCGCCGCATGGTGCAGAGCGACTACTATCCGCAGATCGAGGCCTATTACAATATCAACCAGACGGGCAACACCCTGGACCTCCAGCGCCGCGGGGACCACGGCTCCCGCTCGGCCACCTGGGAGGTGGGGGCGCGCGCCGTGTGGAACGTCTTTCAGTGGGGCCTCACCTATTACGCGGACCAGCAGGCCGGCTGGCAGGTGACGCGGCTCAGGCACGAGGAGGAGGACCTCAAGCTCAATGTGGGCTATGACATCAAGTCCCGGCTGCTCGCCGTGCACGAGGCCGAAAAGCGCATCAACGTTGCGGAAAAGGGCGTGACCCAGGCGCGCGAGGCCTATGACGCGGCGCTCGCCCGCTATCAGGAGCAGGTGGGGACCAACTTCGACGTGCTCGACGCCTCGGCCAANCTCACCCGCGCCCAGGCCTCNCTCACNAGCGCCCGNGCNGANTATCTCACCGCGCTCGCGCANATNTANGTCGCCATGGGCGAATTTCACCCGGATTTGCGTCCCGGNCNGGCCCCGGCNGCCAAGGCGGCCAANGCCGCGGGCAAGNCGCCCTCAAAGACCGCNGGACGCGCCCGCTAGGCCGCGCGCNNGCCCTCCCCTTCACNNCACAAGGATGNCCATGAGCGAACCCAGCCTCACCATCACGCCCCTNGGGGGGCTTGGCGAAATCGGCCTCAACTGCCAGTTGTGGGAATGCGGCGAGGGCGTGGTCATGGTGGACTGCGGCCTCATGTTCCCNGACGACGCGCACCTCGGCGTGGANGTGCTCATCCCGCATTTCGGGGCCGTGCNGGAGGTGCGCGACCGCCTGCTCGGCATCGTGCTCACCCACGGCCACGANGACCACATCGGCGCGCTCCCGTGGATCGTGCCGGAGCTCAAGAACGCCCGCATCTTCGGCTCGCGCTTCACNCTCGCNCTNGTGGAGCACAAATTGCGCGAGCACGAGCTGCTCAACCGCGTGGAGCTCTGCCCNGTGGANGCCGCCACCGTNCTGCCGCTNGGGGAGCTNGTCTTCCACTTCATCCCGGTGTGCCACTCCATCCCGCACGGCTTCGGCCTNGGCGTGGAGACGCCCGTGGGCCGCGCGGTGCACAGCGGGGACTTCAAGATCGACCCCATGCCGCTGGCGGGCTCGGGCACGGAGCTCGCGGCCTTCCGGGAATTCGCCGGGCCCAAGGGCGCGCGGCTTTTGCTCTCCGACTCCACCAATGTGCTGCGCGAGGGACGCTCGCTCACCGAGCGCGAGGTCAAGGCCTCGCTGGAGCGCGTGTTCGCCGCGGCGCGCGGGCGCATCGTGGTCACGCTGTTCTCGAGCCACATCCAGCGCATCCAGGAAGTGTGCGACCTCGCGCGCCAGTACGGCCGGGCGGTCATCATCAGCGGGAAATCCCTTGCCAACAATATCGACATCGCCTCGGAGCTCGGCTTCCTCACCCTGCCGCCGGAATTCCACAACGCCCACAACGGCGTGCCCGACCTCCCCGACGACAAGGTGGTGCTCATCGTCACCGGGGCGCAGGGCGAGCCGCTCTCCGCGCTGTCGCGCATGGTCTGGGGCGGCCACCGGCAGCTCGCCATCCGCGAGGGCGACACGGTGGTCATGAGTTCGCGCGTCATCCCCGGCAATGCCCGGCCCATCTCGCGCCTCATCAATGAAATGTACCGCAAGGGCGCGGAAGTGCTCTACGAAAGCTCGCACGCGGTCCACGCCTCGGGCCACGCCCACCGCGAGGAACTGCGCGACCTGCTCCTCGCCGTGCGCCCCGAGCTTTTCGTGCCCGTGCACGGCGAATACCAGCATCTCGTCATGCACGGGCGCCTCGCCGAAAGCTGCGGTGTGCGCCCGGAAAACGTCATCCTGCTCAATGACGGCCAGCCGCTCACCATCCTGCCGCACGGCTTCCGGCTCGAAACGCCCGTGCCCGTGGAATGCACCCTCGTGGACGGCAAGGGCGTGGGCGATGTGGGCGCCTCGGTGCTGCGCGAGCGGCGCATCCTCGGCGACGAGGGCGTGGTCATCGTGTCCCTCGTGCTGGATGCGGAGACGGGGAGCGTGCTCCACGGGCCGGAGATGATCTCGCGGGGCTTCGTGTTCGAGCAGCAGTTGAGCCATGTGCTGGAGGACGCCAAGTGCCTTGTGCTGGACGAGCTCGAAAACTCGCCCGGAAGCACGAGCCGCCTGCGCGAGAATATCCGCACCTCGCTGCGCCGCTTTTTCCGGCGCGTACTCGAGCGCGACCCAGTAGTCGTGCCGGTCATCAGCGAGGTGTAGATGCGCTCCGCGCGGGGGTCACACCCCCAGGCCGCCGCGACTCCCCTTTAGCTTGGCATTTCTTGTGCGTTGGTAGTGCGTCTGTGGTGAGTGTGTAACGCCGAAATTATTCGTCAAAAACAGCCTTGCTCCAGCCGTTGCGACGAAGGAAGCTACGGATGGAGACAGCAATTAGTTACCTCTACAGCCAGTCAACGCAGCCGCTGTCGCTATCCGTAAGGCTCGCAAGCTCGCCAACGGCTAGCGCTTTGCTGCTGGCTGCGTCAGAGAAAAATTTCCTTGGTCGAGTACTTAAGTACACTCCCTGCGGAAATTTTTATCTTCCTTGCTTCAGCTGTTGCGACGAAGGAAGCTACGGATGAAGACAGCAGT
>JAAUYU010000023.1 GCA_014804965.1 Desulfovibrio sp. | reverse complement strand
TACGGATAGCGACAGCGGTATCGTTGAATGGCTTTTGCGGTAGTTAACTGCTGTCTTCATCCGTAGCTTCCTGCGTCGCNGACGCAGCNGGAANCTAAAAGGCTGTTTTTGACGGATAATTTCGGCATTGCGAATGCAGCAGGAGCACCNCTGCTGCGCATGCTCCAATCCCGAAAACCCCAACAAGNCAGGGCATCTGCCATGGACCACGCAAAAGACCGCCNCAGGGGGAACCACTCGTGCGCATGACTGTTTTCGGCGGCTCGGGCTTTCTCGGCTCGCACATCTGCGACAAGCTCTCGGACGCGGGCCACGCCGTGACCATCGTGGANGTGCGTCCCTCGCCGTGGCTNAGGCCCGACCAGNNGATGATCGTCGGCTCCATCCTNGACGAGGCCGTGGTGGCCGAGGCCGTGGACGGCGCGGACATGGTGTTCAANTACGCGGGCATCGCGGACATCGGCGAGGCCAATTCNCGCCCGGTGGANACGGCGCGCATCAACGTNGTCGGCAATGTCATGGCGCTGGAGGCCTGCCGCAAGGCCANGGTNTCGCGCTATGTGTTCGCGTCCTCGCTCTATGTCTACGGCAAGTCCGGCGGTTTTTACCGNTGCAGCAAGCAGTCCTGCGAAATCTATATCGAGAACTACCAGGCCATGTACGGCCTGCCGTANACCATCCTGCGNTANGGCTCNCTCTACGGNCCGCGCGCCGACCGCCGCAACGCCATCGAGCGCTTNGTGCACGAGGCGCTCACCACGGGNGTCATCACCTATTACGGCGCGCCCACGGCCNTGCGCGAATACGTGCATGTGGACGACGCCGCCACGGCCACGCTGAACATCCTCGCGCCGGAATTCGCCAACCAGAACATCATCATTTCCGGCAACCAGCCCATGCGCGTGGGCGACCTCTTCAAGATGATCGGCGAGATGCTCGGCAAGGANCTCNNCATCGAGTACCAGAACGACCCCAACAGCGGCCATTACCAGATAACNCCCTATGCCTTCATGCCCAAGGTGGGGCGCAAGCTCGTGCCGCCGCTCACCGTGGACCTCGGGCAGGGCATCCTNCGCGTCATGGAGGAGGNGCACCGCGCCCTGCACCCGGAACTCCAGNCCGAGGGCAGCTANCTCGTNCCCACGGACGACTGANGCCCCCGCGTCCNCCCCAATCNCCNAACAGCCNCCAAGGAGCACANCCGTGAACATCATCGCCATCATCCCNGCGCGCATGGGCTCGAGCCGCTATCCCGGCAAGCCCCTGGCGCTCATCCACAATGTACCCATGGTGGGGCATGTGGCCTTCCGCACGGCCATGAGCCCCATCCTCTCCTCCACCTGGGTGGCCACCTGCGACCCGATTATTGAAGATTACTGCAAGCGCGTGGGCCTCAACTGCGTCATGACGGGCGACTATCATGTGCGCTGCTCCACGCGCACGGCCGAGGCCCTGCTGAAAATCGAGGAGCTCACGGGCANGNGCGCGGACATCGTGGTCATGGTGCAGGGCGACGAGCCCATGGTGCGCCCGGANATGATCGACGCCGCGGTTCAGCCNCTGCTCGACGAGCCGGCGGTCAACGTGACCAACCTCATGGCCGAGATGGAGACCGTGGCGGAATTNGAGGACCCCAACGAGGTCAAGGTGGTGGTGGANCGCGCGAGCGACGCCCTCTATTTCTCGCGCGAGCCCATNCCCTCGCGCAAGAAGGGNNNNGACAAGGTGCCCATGCGCAAGCAGGTNTGCATCATCCCNTTCNGGCGCGACTACCTNNTGCGNTTCAANGAAATGGAAGAAAGCCCGCTNGAGATTTACGAATCCGTGGANATGCTGCGNATCCTCGANCATGGCGAAAAGGTGCGCATGGTGCCCACGGCGGCNCGCACNTGGAGCGTGGACACCCCNGAGGACCTCGCCCGNGTGGCNCGGCTCATGGAGGNNGACGANCTCATGGCCGCCTANGCNGANAAGGCGCGCTAGATGCAGGGGCCNGAGCCCGCAAANGGAGGGGCCGCGCCGCCCCNCGGGTCCGCGCCCGCCCCTGCGAAAGNCCCCACNCCNGCGGCCNGGCTCGCCGNCGCGCTGGAGGAACTGTGGGTGGCGCTNTTCGGNTGGATNCCCACGCCNCTGGGCGTGGGNCTGCGGGNGCTCTGCTGGCTGCCGCTTTTCGCCNCGCGGACNCTGGTNCGCTTCGGCACNGGCGTGACNNTGGCGGGCTGCCGGAACATGCNCTTCGGCCGCGGCGTGCGCGTGGGNAGGCTCTGCATCCTCACNGCGCAGGANGGGGANCTCANGCTGGCNGACGGCTCGGCGCTCTCGCCNGGGGTNCATCTCGGGGCGGACCACGGCCGCATCGAGGTNGGANNNTNCACGGCCATCGGGCCGGGCACNGTGGTGCGCGCGGCCAATCACCGCTTNGAGCGNCGGGANGTGCCCATCATGGNGCAGGGCCATGTGCCGGGCNNGGTCATCATNGNGGACGATGTCTGGATCGGNGCNAACTGCGTCATCACNCCGGATGTGCGCATCGGNCGCGGGGCCGTGGTGGGCGCNGGCGCGGTGGTGACGCGCGACGTNGCGCCCTTCACGGTGGTGGGCGGCGTGCCCGCGCGGCCTATCGGCGAGCGGGGCGGGCAGGAGGAAGAAGAGGGAGCGCCATGAAGCTCGAATGTCTGGTTTTTGACTGCGACGGCGTCATTCTCGACAGTGTGCCCGTCAAGACGCGGGCCTTCGCCCGCCTNGCCGNGCCCTTCGGCCCCGAGGCNCGCGACCGCTTCGTCATGTACCACACGGTGCACGGCGGCGTGAGCCGCTACCGCAAGTTCGANTGGTTTTTCCGGGAGGTGCTCGGNCGGGAAATCACGCCGGAAGAATCGGAGGAATGGGGNCGCCGCTTCGCGGACTACGCNCTCGACGAGGTGCGCCGCTGCGCGCTCATCCCCGGNGCGGCCGAGGTGCTGGAAANGTGGCNNGGCCGNCTTCCGCTCTATGTCTGNTCCGGCGCNCCGGAGGAGGAAGTCCGCGCGGTGCTCGCCGAGCGCGGCCTNGCGGACANGTTCACCGCCATCCACGGCTCGCCCCCGGCCAAGGCCGAGCTNCTCGCGCGCATCGTGAACGGNGCGGGCGTCGCNCNCGGANGCGGCCCTCATGGTGGGCGACGCCGTGACCGACCGCGANGCCGCGGAANAGGTGGGCACGCGCTTCTATGGCGTGGGCCCGGAACTCAAGGGCGGTCCCTTCCCCTGGGGGCCGGATTTGCGGGGCCTCAATGCCTGGATCGAAGATCATGTCTGAGCGCCGTTCCCTCCGGGCCTGCGCTCTCGCGCTGTGCCTGTTGCTGCTCATGGGCCTCTGCGCCTGCGGTTCGGATGAGGAAAAAGGGCAGGAACAGGCGCAGACCAGTTCTGCGGGCGCTTCCGCGGCTCCGGCAGCGGGCGCCCCGGCTGTATCCACGGCCCCGCAGCCTGCGCCCGAACCGGCACTCGGCGCCGAGGAGCGCGCCCGTGCCGAGGCCGCGCTCGACTTCCACAATACGGCCCTGAACGCGCTGGAGACAGGCTATTATGCCCTGCCGGAAGCGCTCTACGCCAATGCGGCCTTTTATCTCAAGACCTGGCACCTGTCGAAGCGGCCCAAGGCCCCGGACAACCGCCAGGCCGCGCGGGCGCGGCTCCGGCCTGGGACCGGGCTCTTCAGCGAGGCGGAGGCGGCCAAGCTCACCAGCGCGCTCGACGGCATGGACAAGGCGCTGGACAGCCTGCTCGCCAACTACAAGGCGCTGGAAAGCTATGTCGCGGACAGCCGCATCAAGGACGACGGGGCGCGCGGCAAGGCGCTGGCGGCCAAGGTGCGCGCGGACCACGCGCAATTCATGGGCGCCCGCAAGTCGTGGCTCGAAATCGTGGAGGCCCGCGCGGCAGCGGCCGAGGCCGCGCTTCTGCGGGAGCATCCCCTGCGGCGGCAGATCGAGGCCGCCGGAGCCATCTTCACCGGCTTCGCCCGGACGGCGGAGGTGCTCGGCGCGGAAGATACCGAGGCCGCGGGCGAAGCTGTCGGCAAGGCCACTACCGCCGGAAAAGAGGCAGGCGCGGCTGCGGCCACGCTGGAAGCCGCGGCCCGCGACACGCTCATGCATATCCATGCGGAGCTTGAGAACCGCATCGCCGAGGCTGCGAAGCCGCCCTTTGCGGCGCCCCCGCAGCTGGAGCGCCAGTACCGCGCCTTTCTCAAGGAGGCCGGGGCCTATGCGGCGGCGCTCGGCCGCGGCCTTGCCGAGGGCTTTTATCCGCCGCAGCGGCGCGAGCTCAACCTCGCGGCCATGCGCAGCCGCGCCGCCTACAATGCCTTTGTGCGCGAGGCCAACGGCCTGCGCGTACGTTGAGGGGAACCATCCCGCCACGCCCTGTCCCTTTCCCGCCGCCTGTTCCCTCCCTTTTCCCGTACTCCGGTCCTGTCAGCTTCCCGACGGGGCCGGAGTTTTTTGCAGCCTGCCGGCGCCGCAGCGCTCCGCCCCTTTTTATGATTTCATTTAAAATCAACTGCTTGCAATTATGGCAAGCTCTTTGCAATGCCTCGGGCAACGCACGGAAAAGCCTGGGGGCAACGCCGTGCGCACTCAAGGGAAAATACGCCTGCCGGGGCATCCGGCAAAAGCAAGCCGGAAGAGACCGGAAGATCGTTTTGGGAGGTTGCCATGTTTTTCTTGCTCGGCGGTAACGACAAAAAGGCCCGCAAGGCCGAGAAGCAGCAGAACACCGCGCCCGCGGCCGACTCGCGCGTGCGCGAGGCCTTTCTGGCCGGGCGTTTCCCGGTCGTGACCACCCACCAGGTGGAAGGCCGCAAGATCGCCAAGGTGCTCGGCCTCGTGTGCTGCCGCGGCTATGACTCGGAAGAGGCCTTTTTCGGCATGGCCGCCCGCGCCATGAACAAGGGCGCACAGGCCATCGTGGGCTATAACGAGAACGTGGCCTTTCATCCCGACGGCAGCAAATATTTCACCTGCTACGGCACGGCCGTGATGTTCGAGTACGACCCGGCCGACCCGGAAAGCCTGCCCCTCATGCTCCAGCAGCGCTTCCGCGAGCGCGACCAGCGCATCAACGACGACATGATCTAGCGGAAAACGAGTTTTCCCCCGGGCTTTCGGCAACGGTTCCCACCGGCCGGAAAGGAGCGCCGGCCTTGAAAAAGCGGCGTCTGCATCGTGCAGGCGCCGCTTTTGTGCGTTTCGCGCATGGGCCGCACCGCCTTTGTTGCGCCGCGAGGCCGGCCCTGCCTCCAAAAGCCTCGTCTCTACGCAAGCCTTTATTTTTGAGGATATTTTTGGAATACTGCGTGAGGAAGGAAGAGATGCCCGAGGCAAGCGCCATGAAAAAAGCCATATCCGAAGCGGAAGTGCGCCGCCTGATCGACGGGCAATTGCGAAAAGTCGGCTGGGAGGTCGATACGGCCACCCTGCGCTATTCGCTGGGTGCGCGCCCCAAGGCGGGCCATGACAGGATCATCGCCGAATGGCCCACAGGCTCGCAGGCCAAGAGCGGCGGCTATGCCGACTATGCTGTCTTTCTCGGCGAAAAGCTCGTGGGCTTTATCGAGGCCAAGGCCGCCTACAAGAACCTTCCGGGCGTGCTGGACCACCAGGCCAAGGATTACGCAAAAAGCGTACGCCCGCAGGATGCCCCCCACCTTCTGGGCGACTGGCGCGGCTACAGGGTGCCCTTTGTCTTTGCCGCCAATGGCCGCAAGTATTTGCAAGATCTTGAGCTGGAATCCGGCATCTGGTTCCAGGACCTGCGCGCCCCCGCCAACAAGCCCCATGCCCTGCGCGGCTGGTTCAGCCCGCAGGCGCTGGCCGACAGGCTGGCCCTTGACCCTGCGCGGGGCGATGCGGCGCTTGCGGCGATGCCCGCCCCCTTCCTCACCGACCCGGACGGCCTGAACCTGCGCCCTTACCAGCTTACGGCCATTGAAAAGGCGCAGGAGGCGCTTCTCAGCGGGCAGCAGAGGATACTGCTGGCCATGGCCACCGGCACGGGCAAGACCCGCACCATCCTGGGCCTAATTTACAAATTGCTCACCGCGGGGCGCTTCAGGCGCATCCTCTTCCTCGTGGACAGGAATTCCCTCGGCGAACAGGTCGAGGACGTGTTCAACACCGTCCGGCTTGAGGATTTGAAGCCGCTCAAGGACCTCTATTCTCTCCAAAATCTCAAGCACAGGCTGCTCCAGCCGGAAACCAATGTCCACATCACCACCGTACAGGGCATGATGCAGCGCATCCTCTACTGCGGGGACGAAGCCTCCATGCCCTCCGCGGGCGATTATGACCTTGTCATCGTCGACGAGGCGCACCGCGGCTATATCAATGACAAGGAGAGGGACGAGACGGAAAAGCTCTACCGGGACGAGCTCGATTTCCAGAGCAAGTACCGCCAGGTCATCGAGTATTTCGACGCGGTGAAGATAGGCATGACGGCCACACCCGCGGCGCATACCATCCAGATTTTCGGCAAGCCAGTCTTTGTGTACAAGTATGATGAGGCCGTCGTCGACGGCTGGCTCGTCGATCATGAGGCTCCCCACCTGCTCACGACCCTGCTGGCGCGTTTCGGCATCCATCACCACAAGGGCGAAACGGTAAAGCAATATCAGGCCGCCTCCAACACGGTCTCCGAGGTCTGCCTCGAGGACGAGCTGGATTTCGAGATCGACGACTTCAACCGCCAGGTGATCACCGAGCCCTTCAACCGCGCCGTTCTTGAGGAAATAGCGAAGGACATCGACCCCGAGGACGAACACGCCGGCAAGACCCTCATCTACGCCGTCAATGACCGCCATGCGGACATGATCGTGGACATCCTCAGGGAAATTTACGGCGCGCGGGGGGTGGATACGGACGCCATCCTCAAGATCACCGGCTCCATCGGCGACAGCGAGCGGATCAAGGAGGCCATCCGCCAGTTCCATTACGAGCGGTTCCCCTCCATTGTGGTCACTGTTGACCTCCTCACAACGGGTATCGACATCCCGTCCATCGACAAGCTGGTGTTCCTGCGCCAGGTGAAGTCCCGCATCCTCTTTGCCCAGATGATGGGCCGCGCCACGCGCCTCTGCCCGGCGATCGGCAAAACGCATTTTGAGATTTATGACGCCGTGGGCGTATATGGCGCGCTTGCCAAACAGTCGGAAATGCTGGCCGTTGCGGCCGACCCGGCGACGACCTTCGCGCAGTTGCTCGAGGGCATCCGCACCGTTACGGATCCCGAAGCGCTTGGCCGGCTCGTGCGCCAGCTTGCCGCGAAGCTCCAGCGCCGCAAGCGCAGCATGACGCCCGAACTGCAGGAGGATTTCCAGGCGCTCACCGGCAAGGACCCCGCGGGCTTCGCCGCCGCCCTCGGCAGGCTGGCCCCCCAAGAGGCCAGGGACCTTCTGCTGCCGCTGGCGCAGCTCTTCGCGAGGCTGGACAGCGGGGGCTTCCTGCCGCCGGCGCCCGTCACCATCTCCGACAGGCCGGACAGGCTCCTCAGCCATGTCAGGGGATATGGCCCGGGCAATCAGAAGCCGGAGGACTATCTGCACGCCTTCGCCGAATTTGTCAGGACCAATCCCGAGCGGCTCGAGGCCATCAATATCATCAGCAGCCGCCCCAAGGACCTGACCCGGGCGGAGCTGAAAAAGCTCGTCGCCGCCCTGAAGCGCAAGGGCTTTACCGAAGAGCAGCTCAACGGCGCCATCTCCCGCACCACCAATACGGACATGGCAGCGGACATCATCGGCCTCATCAGGAGCTACGCGCTGGGCGTGCCCCTCCTGGACAAGGAGGCCCGCATCCGCGCCGGCGTGCGCAAGCTGAAGCAGGCCCATGCCTTTACGAAGATGCAGCAAAACTGGATCGACCGCTTTGAAAAGAGTCTCCTCAACGAGCCCATCATGAATCTCGGCGTGCTCGATGAAGTCGCCGCTTTCAGGGAGCATGGCGGCAGCGCCCGGCTGGACCGCGTCTTTGACTTCCGCCTGGCCGCCATCCTCGACGAGCTGAACGCCTATCTGTATGAAGCGGACGGAGGGGCCGCATGACCACAAGGGAAATCGTCGCCAGGCTCTGGAACCTCTGCAATGTGCTGCGTGACGACGGCATCACCTACCACCAGTACGCCACGGAGCTCACCTGGATCCTCTTCCTGAAAATGGCCAGGGAGAAGGGCGCGGAGGATGCCATCCCCCCCGACTGCCGCTGGGACACCCTTGCGGAAAAGACCGGGCTCGCCCTCAAGACCCATTACCGGAAAGTCCTGGCGGAGCTGGGCGAACACGGCATGGGACGCATCCGCGAGATCTACCAGGGCGCGGCCAGCAACATCGACGTGCCCGCCAACCTCGCCAAGATCATCCATACCATCGACGGGCTTGACTGGTACTCCGCACGGGAGGAGGGCTTCGGCGACCTCTACGAGGGCCTGCTGGAGAAGAACGCGGGCGAAAAAAAGTCCGGAGCCGGGCAATACTTCACGCCGCGCCCGCTCATCGACCTCATGGTGCGCCTCATGAAGCCGCTCCCGGGCGAGCGCTGCAATGACCCGGCCTGCGGCACCTTCGGCTTCATGATCGCGGCGGACCGCTATGTCCGCGACCATACGGACCAGCATTTCACCCTCAAGCCAGAAGACCAGGAATTTCAGAAAAAGGAGGCCTTTACCGGTTGCGAGCTCGTGCACGACACGCACCGCCTTGCCCTGATGAACGCCATGCTGCACGGCATCGAGGGCACCATCCTCCTGGGCGACACCCTCTCCTCCCTGGGCGAGAGCATGAACGGCTATGACCTCGTGCTCACCAATCCGCCCTTCGGCACCAAGCGCGGCGGCGAGCGCGCCAGCCGCAAGGACTTTACCATTACCACCAGCAACAAGCAGTTGAACTTTTTGCAGCATATTTACCGGAGCCTCAAGCCCGGCGGCCGCGCGGCCGTCATCCTGCCGGACAATGTGCTCTTTGCGGACGGCGACGGCCAGCGCGTGCGCCGGGAATTCATGGACAGGTGCGAACTGCATACGGTGCTGCGCCTGCCCACGGGCATTTTTTACTCCCAGGGCGTCAAGACCAATGTGCTCTTTTTCCGCCGCGGCAAAAGGGACAAGGGCAATACGAAGGTGGTGTGGTTCTACGACCTGCGCACCAATATGCCCTCTTTCGGGAAGACCAACCCCCTCCGGGCGGAGCACTTCGCGGCCTTTGAGAAGGCCTGTGAGGCGGCGCACCGGGACAAGGTGAAGGACGGGCGCTGGCGCAAATTCACCCGCGAGGAGATCGCCGCCAGGGGCGACAGCCTGGACCTCGGCCTCATCCGCGACGAGGCCGTGGTGGAAGCCGCCGACCTGCCCGACCCCGTGGCGAGCGGCGAGGAATGTCTCGCCCTGCTGGCGGAGGCCGCGGACCTCATGCAGTCAGTGGTCAACGAGCTCAAGGCGCTGACCAGGGCGGAGGCCGAGTAATGGCGCGCCGGAAAAAAGAAAGCGTGGCCGCGCCCCTGAAATGGGAGGATGTGCCGGAAATTCCCAAGGAGGAGCAGCCGTATCCGCTGCCTGAGGGGTGGAAGTGGGTGAGGCTGGGTGATGTCGTAGATATATCAAACGAAACGCAAGATGTATTTAATGGGGAAAAATATATCGGCTTGGAACATATTGAAAAAGGAGGGGGAACAACAGGGTACGGAAATTCAGGCGGTCTCAAAAGTTTAAAAAATGTATTCCGTAAAAATGCAATCCTCTATGGAAAACTGCGTCCCTATCTCAATAAGCATTGCATTGCAGATTTTAAAGGCGTATGCTCAACTGATATTTGTGTTTTTTATGCAAAACAGTATGCTTTGAATAAATTTGTTGATTTATATTTTAACACGGAGTTTTTCATAGAAAATGCGGTGAATAATTCTCGGGGAATAAATTTGCCCCGAGTTTCTCCAAAAGAATTATTGCGTACCCCTTTTCCTTGTCCCAGAATTGAGGTTCAAAAATCCATCGTCCTAAGGATAGAATCGCTCTTTTCTCGTCTGGCCGGTGCAGCCGAAAAAATCCAGACCGTCATCGACAGCCATGAAGCCCGCATGCAGGCCATCCTGCATCGGGCGTTTAGCGGAGAATTGACCGGCACGGAACCCCGTGGTTTTTTTCCTATCTCACATTTTGTCCAAAAAGAAAAAAACTCTATAAAAGCCGGCCCTTTTGGTTCAGCACTAAAAAAAGATTCCTATGTTCCCGAAGGGTATAAAGTATACGGCCAGGAGCAGGTGATTTCTGGAGACGAAAAATTTGGCGATTATTTTATCAGTGAAGAAAAGTATCAAGAACTTAAATCCTGTGCGATAAAACCGGGTGATATTCTTATCAGCCTTGTGGGAACCGTCGGAAGGGTGCTTGTTTTATCTGAAAATTGCCGACCTGGGGTAATCAATCCTCGACTTATCAAAATAACTTTGAATCCACGCAAGATGCTTCCTCAATTTTTTAGCTACTATTTCCAAAGCGATAATTTCAAATTCAGCTACCGGAAAGACACCCACGGGACAACGATGGATGTATTGAATATGAAGATACTCAAACAACTTACATTCCCCAATTTCACCTTGAAGGAACAGCGGAAAATTGTTAGGGTGCTTGACGCTATTTTCATCAGGAAAGAGCACATTAAAGAACGTTCCGAATATGTACTACGACAACTTGAGAAGTCGAAAAAGACTATCCTAGCTAAAGCATTTTCGGGTAAATTAATATAAGGAAATCATATGATAACTTTAGACCTTGGTATGGAAAGCTTTTCTATGACGATTCCTCCTATTCTTACCTATATCTTGCTTTTAGGAATTATAATTCTTGCGTGCATACAACTTAATAAGTCTCAAATTTATAACGCTTATAAATTTGTTGCGCTCAATTTTTTTACTATATGGTATTTTTTATTGATAAGTTTTTTCGCAATACTCACAACTATATTTTATACCGACATAGATTTTTCTAAATTTAATTTTATAACATTGATTTCTTGTGTTCTAGTTGGGCTTTTAATATTACCATTTTTCAAGAAAGTAGTTGCTTTTGGGGTAGAAGCAGAGTTGGCATTCGCACAAAATGCAGAAAAATTTTTTATCATTAAGCAAATAAATCCAGAGGTTGGTAAACAACTTACTAAAAACGAGCAAGATGATAGAGACAGATATACAGAAAGCCTCAAGGAAGCAATGAAAATAGTGGAGGGGAAATAGATGTATAATAATGTTCTTGATAAGAAAGATTTTAGTCAGGATATTTATTCAGGTAAGAATATGATTTTTACAGTTATTCAACAAGGTATTAATATTATGCGAACTGAAATAAACAATGTTCTTTATACCTCATGGCAGGATTATGCAAAGTCAGCAGTTAAATTATATGCTGAAAAGAAAAATATATTCATATATAACGACTATTTAGCATTTATCTCGTCAATTAATAATAACAATATGACGACGTATCAGAAATTAAAAGCGTCTTTAGATTTTTTACTTAATATAGCACGGACGACATGAGAAATGTGATGCCCCTCGGAGGGAGTGAGAGTTCACTTGCCCCTCACCCCCCCAGATACGCCTCGCGCACGGCGGCGTCGGCCAGAAGGTTCGCGGCCGTGTCCTCGCGCACCACGCGGCCCACTTCCAGCACATAGCCGCGCGTGGCGAGCTTGAGGGCCGCGCGGGCGTTCTGCTCCACGAGGAGCACGGTGACCCCGCGCTGGTTGATGGTGCGCACGGTATCGAAGATGGAGCGCACGAGCAGGGGCGCCAGGCCCAGCGAGGGCTCGTCCAGCAGGAGCAGGCGCGGCTCGGCCATGAGCGCGCGGCCGATGGCGAGCATCTGCTGCTCCCCGCCCGAGAGCGTGCCAGCGAGCTGGCCCTTGCGCTCCATGAGGCGCGGGAACAGGTCGAAAATCCACTCCAGCGTGCGGTCGCTGCGCGCCTTGTCCCGGATGCTGAAGGCCCCGAGGCGCAGGTTCTCGAGCACGCTCATGGCCCCGAACACGCGCCGCCCTTCCGGCGACTGGGCGATGCCGAGGCCCACCACCTCATGGCTCGGCAGGCGCAAAAGCGGCTTGCCGTCGAAGAGTATCTCGCCCGAGCTCGGGCGCACAAGGCCGCTGATGCTGAGGAGCGTGGTGCTCTTGCCTGCGCCGTTGGCCCCGAGGATGGTGACGATCTCGCCCTCGTCCACCGTGAGGTCGATGCCGTGCAGGGCCTCCACGCTGCCGTAGCGCACCCGGATGTCCGAAAGCGTCAGCAGGGCCATCTCACCACCTGTCGTCATCGGCGCCAAGATAGGCCTCGATGACCGCCGGGTTTTCGCGCAAGGCCGCGGGCTCGCCCTCGGCGATGAGCGTGCCGTGCTCCAGCACCACCAGCTTCTCGCAGACCTGCATGACGAGCCGCATGTCGTGCTCGATGAGCAAAATGGTGATGCCGCGTCCGCGGATGGCGCGGATGAGCTCCACGAGGGCCGCTGTCTCCTGGTCGTTCATGCCGCCCGCAGGCTCGTCGAGGATGAGCAGGCGCGGGTCCGAGGCCAGCGCCCGGGCGATTTCGAGCAGGCGCTGGTTGCCGTAGGAGAGCGCGTGCGCCATGGCCTCGGCCTGGTCGGTGAGGCCCACGAAGCTGAGTTCCTCCAGGCTGCGCGCCACGGCCGCGCGCTCCTCGCGCCTTTGCCCCGGCGTGTGCAGCATACAGGCGAAAAGCCCTGCCTTCATGCGGCAGTGCCGCCCGGCGAGCACATTCTCCACCACGGGGAGGCGCCCGAACAGGCGGATGCTCTGGAAAGTGCGGGCGATGCCCAGCTCCACGATGCGGTGCGGGGCGAGCCCGGTGATGTCGCGCCCGGCGAAGCGGATGCTGCCGCGCTCCGGCGCGTAGTTGCCGGTGATGCAGTTGAATACCGTGGTCTTGCCCGCGCCGTTGGGGCCGATGAGGCCCACGACGCTCCCCTCGTCCACGCTGAAGGAAAGGTCGTTGACGGCCACGAGGCCGCCGAAGACCTTGGTCACGTCCGTGAGCGTGAGCAGGCTCATGGCCGCGCCCCCTCCTGCGGGGGCGGCATGGCGTAGCGGCGCGCCAGTGGCGGGAACAGGCCCTGCGGCCGCCAGATCATCATCACCATCATGGCCAGCCCGAAGATGAGCATCCGCGCGTCGGAAAACTCGCGCAACAGCTCGGGCAGCCCGATGAAGAGGAACACGCTCAGGAGCACGCCCACCTGGCTGCCGCCGGAAAGGATGACCACCGCGAAGAGGATGACCGACTCCATGAAATTGAAGGATTCCGGCGCGATGGTCAGCATCTTTGCGGCATAGACCGTCCCGGCCATGCCGGCCCAGGCCGCGCCGAGCGTGAATGCCGCGAGCTTGTAGCCGGTCACGTTGACGCCGCAGCCCTCGGCCGCGACNTCGTCCTCCTTGATATAGTTGAGCGCGCGNCCGAAGCGCGAGCGCCACAGCCCGTAAAAGAGCANCATNCTCACGCCCACCATGCCCCANACNAGATANTANAACTGGATGCCCTTGACGATGCGGAAGCCGAAGAACACGGGCCNNGNGATGCCGAAAATGCCGTTGGCCCCGCCCGTGAGNCCNAANACNTCATTNATGAGCGCGATGCGCACGATCTCNACGATGCCGATGGTGACGATGAGNAGNTANTCNCCGCGCAAATGGATGATGGGNCTNGCCACGGCCATGGCGAAAAGCCCGGCCGCCGCNCCCGCGGGCAGCATGGTGAGGAAGATGGGCCAGTGGCAGAGNGTGTTGAGNATGGCCGTGGTGTAGGCNCCCACGGCGAAAAAGGCCGCGTGNCCCATGTTGAAGATGCCCGCCTGNCCNAGCATCACGTTGAGCGAGAGCGAGAGCAGGGCATAGAGCCCGATCATCACGCACACGTCCGTCCAGTAGGCGTTGCACACGAGCGGCAGGCCCGCGATGACCACGGCCAGCCCCACATAGAGCGGCGTGCGGCTCATAGCTTGTCCGCCGTGCGCTCGCCCAGGATGCCCGTGGGGCGGATGATGAGGATGAGGATGAGCACGAGGAAGGCCACGGCGTCCTTCCAGGCCATGGCCACATAGCCCGCGGCCAGCGCCTCGGTGACGCCGAGGAGGAGCCCGCCGAGCATGGCGCCGGGGATATTGCCGATGCCGCCGAGGATGGCGGCGGTGAAGGCCTTGAGCCCGTAGGACCAGCCCATGGTGAAGTCGATCTGCCCGTAGTAGATGCCCACCATGAGCCCGGCCATGCCGCCGAGCCCGGGCCCGATGAGGAAGACGAGCGCGATGACCCTGTCCACGTTGATGCCCATGAGCCGGGCCGCGCCGGGGTCGATGGCCGTGGCGCGGATGGCCGCGCCCATGCGCGTGCGCTGGATGAAGGCCGAGAGCGCCAGCATGAGCGCCACGCTGGCCCCGAGGATGAGCAGGCGCACGCCGGGCACGCTCACGCCGAAGAGATTGACCGTGAAGTCGGGGCGCAAAAAGTCCGGGTAAACGTAGACCCGCGCCCCGTAGATGAGCATGATGGCGTTTTCAAAAAAGATGGAGGCCCCCAGCGCCGACACCACGGCCGAGAGGCGGTTGGCCCCGCGCAGGGGGCGGTAGGCCGCGCGCTCGAGCAGCACGCCGATGAGCGCCACGAGCAGGCCCACCATGACAAAGACGGCGAGCACGGCCACGGCCGGGGGCAGCACGCCCGCGAGCCTGCCGCTGACGAGCAGGGTGAGGCCGAGATAGGCCCCGATGGTGAACAGGTCCCCGTGGGCGAAATTGATGAGCTTGAGCACGCCATAAACCATGGTGTAGCCCAAGGCCACCAGGGCGTAGATGCCGCCCACGGCGAGACCGTTGAGAAGCTGCTGGAAAAACTGTTCCATGCCTGCGCGCCGAAATCCTGAAGCTACGCCCGGTGCGCCGCGTCACGACGCACCGGGCCTGAAACAGATTCACGCGATTGCCGGGGCCTTCCCCGANGCCTGGGCCNTGCGCCGCCCGGCGTCGGCGGCCGCGGCCCTAGCGCGGTTGCAGCTCGAAGGCGCCTGCGTTGTTGACGATATAGGTGCGGTAAAATTCGCCCACGCGGTCGCCCTTGGCGTCAAAGCCGAGGCTGCCGGAAAGGCCGGGCATGTCCTTGAGCTCCTTGAGCCAGGCGGCCATGGCCTCCGGGTCGGCCTTGCCCGCGGCAAGCGCGCCCTCGATGGCCTTGTAGGCGTCCCCCGCGAGCACCGCCCACACGGAAACGGGCACGCTGTCATACTTCGCCTTGTAGGCGGCGAGAAAATCCTTCGCTTCCTTGGTGTCCATGTCCTGCGGCAAGGGCGGGCTGATGAAGAAATAGCCNGCCGCGGCCTCGGGCCCGGCGATCTTGACGAGGTCCTGGTGGTTGGCCGCGTCGCCGCCCATCATGGGCACGTCCCAGGACATTTCCTTTTTCTGNCGNAGGAGCATCCCGGTNTCGGGATAGTAGCCCGTGAAGAACACAAGGTCCGGGTTGGCGGCCTTGAGCTTGGTGAGGATGGCCGTGTAGTCGCGCTCGCCNGGGGTGAGGGCGTCGAAGAAGATGACNTTGACGCCCGCNTTTTCCAGCGCGGCGCGGCTCTCCTCGGCGAGGCCCTTGGCGTAGGAGGAATTGTCGTGNANNAGNGCCACGGCCTTGTAGCCGCCCTTCTCGATGGCGGCCGCCGCGGACTTGCCCTGCGCGTCGTCGCGCGGGCNNGTGCGGAAGAAGCGCTCGAGGCCCTTTTCCGTGAGGCGCACNCTGGTGGAGCCCGTGCCNATCTGCACGAGGCCCGCCTCGTCGAGGATGTTCTGGCTCGCTTCNGTCACNGCCGAGCCATAGGTNCCGATGACCGCCGCCACCCCGGCGGAGGCCAGCTTCTGCGCGGCCAGGGCGGCCGTGCGCGGGTCGCCNGCGTCGTCCTCCACCACCAGGCGCACGGTGTCGCCGTTGATGCCGCCNNTGGCGTTGGTCTCGTCCACGAGCANGCTCACGATNTTCTTCATGTCCTGCCCTTCGGAGGCCCACTTGCCCGTNAGCGGGCACATGAGGCCGATCTTGATTTCCCCGCAGGCGGCAGGCTGCGCGGAAAGCACGGGCAGAAGCGCGAGCGCCAGCGCGCCCANNAGGCCGAAAACTCTGTTCATGCGGGTCCCCCCGGAAGCGNCAGTGAATGAAGTGGCGGCAGCTTACCGCAAAACGCGACAAAGCAAAAGCCCCCATACCGNGGGNCGGGGCGGCCGGANTGCAGGNGGNTNNGTGGCGCCNCGCNCCCCGCGNCCGAGGCAGCGGAAGACGGCTTCGCCCATGCCGCCGGGGCGCAAGCTGCGGCCATCGGCCACAAGGCCGAGCCGCAGGGTGAGCAGCGCCCCCTCCNNNAGCGGCGCATAGCGCACGCCTTNCCGCCGAATGGCCGCAAAGGANGCGGGNAANAGGCCNCANGCNTCGCCGCGGGCNATGCGCGCGAGCAGCACATCGTGCTCCGGCGCTTCCTCGATGAGGCGCGGCGCGAAGCCGGCCTGCCGGAACACGGCGAGCACATGGTCGAACCAGGCGGGATTCTCCGCGCGGCGAAACCAGAAGAGCGGCAGGCAGGAAAGCTCCCGCAGGCCGAGGGCGCGGCCCTCCGTGAGGGGACACAGGGGGCTGCTTTCAGGGAGCACGGCCACCAGCGCTTCCGCATGGGCAAGCGGCGTCACGGAAAAGCCGTCGGGGAGCTCCGGGATTTCCAGCGGCAAAGCCACCACGGCCGCGTCCAGCCGTCCGCGCAAGAGCTCGCGCANAAGGCGCGGCGAGGGCGCGCGCGTGATGCGCGGGCTNGNGCACCCTGTNCTTCCCGCAANGCCGNCTCCAGCGNGGCAAAGACGCCCTGNTCCACGGCGGTGGTAAGGCCGAGTGAGAGGGTTGGATTCCCGGTGGAAAGNCGTGCCAGTTCGCCGAACACCTGCTCCTGANGCGCCAGCAGNGGCTCNAGCGCGGCGAGCACGCGGGCGCCTTCCGCCGTGAGCGAAAGGCCCCGCGAATGGCGGTGNAAGAGGGCGAAACCCAGCCGCTCCTCAAGGGCGCGGATCTGGCGGCTCAGGGGCGGCTCGGACATGAAGAGCCGCCCGGCCGCGCGGCGCAGGCTGCGCTCCCGCGCCACGACAGCGAAATACCAGAGCCAGTGAAATTCGCGCGGGGTGAGGGGCGGCCGGGGGGAATGTCCTGTGGGAGTCGTCATACCTTCGGGGTATCACAAAAAACGCAAGCGGCAAAGCCGGGCCCCGGCGCTATACCGGAGGGCAAGGAGGTCTTTATGAAGGAAAAAGCATTGCTGGCTGTTCTCCTGCTCTGCCTGCTGCCGGGTCCCGCGGCCGCCACGGAACCCGTCGGGGAAGTGGTGGCGTCCGGCCTCGCCGCGCCCGTGGGCATNGCCCATGACGCGCAGGGGCGGCTCTGGGTGGCGGAATGGGGCGCGGACCGCATCGTGCGCCTCACTGAACGCGGCGAGAGCGCGGAAGTCATCGAAGGCATTGCGCAGCCCGCGGGGCTCGCCTTTGACGCGGACGGCACCCTCTGGGCCGCGGGCTATGGCGACGGCCGCATCTATGCCTGGACGCCGCAGCAGGGTCTGCGCGTTGTCGCGGCCGGGCTTGCCGCGCCCACAGGGCTGTTCTGGAGCGCGGAAACCGGCCTGCTCGCGGCCAACCGCAATGCCGGGGAGGTTGTGCGCATCAGCCCGGACGGCAGTCAGGAAGTGGTGTCATCCGGGCACCGGCTGCCCGTTGGCGTCACGCGCCTTGCGGACGGCACGCTTGCCGTGAGCTGCTACGGCGGCAGCGTGGATNTNGTGNCNCCTGACGGNGNCCNGCGTTCTCNNGNGGCCCNNNCCGCCGGGCNCGTGCGGCCGGGCGTGGGCATCCTCGCCGCCGGGCCGGGGAGNGTGCTCGTGGCGGACAACGGCGGCGGAACCGTGGCGCGCCTGAAGGCNCGGGNTGGCGCGCGGGACCGGGCGCANNTGGTGGCGGNNGNNCTCAGCTCGCCNGTGGGCCTTGCGCGNGCTCCNGACGGNNGCATCCTCGTGGCCAGCTGGGGCGACGGCACGGTGCGGGCGCTCCCCGCGGAAGAATTTTAAAAAAAGGAGGCAACTATGGAAAACNANCGCTATGNACNCGGNCTCGCGCTTCTGGAACGCATCGACGGCGNGGGCGGCGAGGCNGTCCTGCGGNANCTTCNNGGACATNGCNCCGGACTTCGCCCGCTATCTNGNGGANTTNCCCTTCGGGGACATCNNNNGNCGNCCNGGNCTTGACCTCAAAAGCCGGGAACTCATCACCGTGGCGGCGCTGACGGCTCTCGGCAACGCGCGACCGCAGCTTCTGGTCCATCTTGCTGCGGCCTTGCGCGTGGGCTGCACCCGCGCGGAGCTGGTGGAAACCTGCATGCAGATGGCCGTATACGCGGGATTTCCTGCGGCGCTCAACGGCCTCTTTGCGGCGCGGGAAGTCCTTTCGGCACAGGGGGCGTAAACGGAGGCAGCAGAAGCGTCCTGATGCGGCAAGGGCGCGTCCGCTCGGGCGCGCCCCGTCCGCTGCCCCGCCCCGCCTCTGGCGCGCCGCCCTGAAATGCGGCATACTGCCACCGCGCGCTCCGTGCGCCGCCCGCCACCCCGAGGAGGCCAAGAATGAACCCCGAGACCTGGAAGATACTGCTCGAATATTTCAATTACCGGCAGTTCCTGCACCAGAACCCGCCGCTCAGGCTCGCGTGCATCTTCGGCATCATGTGCCTCGCGCTTGCGGCCGTGCGCGTGCTGTGGCCCTGGGGCCAGCGCAAGTTCGAGGCCTTCATGGAGCGCAAGTACGAGCTGGCGGGCGGTTCCGGCGGCAAGCCGGGGCAGGCCCCGGTCGAGCCCATGGATTTCAGCATGTACGAGCGCGTCATGCTGCACCTCAAGCGGCTCTTTTATGTGGGCATCGTTTCCTGGGGCGCGCGGATGCTGGTGCTGGCGCCGGTCTATGCCAACGCGCTCGCCACCATCTTCAACATCGTGTGCACGGTCATCGCCATCGCGCTGGTGGCCGCTTTCGTGCCCTTCAACCTCGACCTCTACATGCGCCGCCACGGCGAGACGCTCAAGACCTCGCAGACGCGCTCGCTCATGCCCTTCATCACGGGCCTCATCTGGGCCATGGGCCTGACCTTCCTGCTGGACAACCTGGGCTTTCAGGTGTCCTCCATCGTGGCGGGCCTCGGCATCATGGGCGTGGCCGTGGGCCTGGCGGGCAAGGCCATCCTCGAGGACTTTTTCAGCTATATCGTCATCCTGCTCGACAAGCCCTTCCGCATCGGCGATCATGTGGAGCTCAAGAGCGGCAAGGCAGGCGACGTGGAATACATGGGCCCCAAGACCACGCATCTCCGGAGCCTCGAGGGCGACCTCATCGTCTGCGCCAATTCGGAGATGACGACGAACACCATCGTCAATCTCGGCAGTGTGAGCGAGCGCCCGGTGGTGCTGGAGCTGGGCGTGGCCTTCGAGATGCCGCTGGACGTGGTGAAGCGCGTGCCCGACATGATGCGCGAGGTGGTGGAATCCTTCCCCAAGTGCAGTTTCGACCGCGCCTGTATGCTCAGGTTCGGCTCCGCCAACTACATGTTCCAGATCATCTATGTCGTGCACGAGCCGGACATCAGGAACTTCCAGATAACGCGCTCGGACGTCAATCTCGCCATCCAGCAGAAGCTCAACGACGAGCACGTCCTCGGCGCCTATCCCACCACCCACATGTTCATGACCGACCAGCCCGGCGGCCTTCTGGGCCCGACGCCGCCCGCACCGCAAACGACGACGCCCGTGGCCGCGGCCAAGGCCGAGCAGGCCGCCCAGGCCATGTCCGGGCAGGCGTCTTCCGCTTCGGGTTCGGCGAACTAGGGGGCTCTCCTCAGCGCCGGTGATGCGTGTTTTCCACCGCGTCGCCGGGCCGGAGGAAGAAGGTGAGCACCAGCGCCGTGAAGAGGCTCGCGCCGAAAAAGGCGTCGGCCAGCGCGTAGCTCCCGAAAAGGCCGTGCGAGGCCGCCATGACGGGAAAGCCCGCGCAGCGCAGGATGAGGATGATGGTGATGAACTTGTAGGCCGCAAGAAAGTTCCGGCTGCCGAAATACCACGAAACCAATGCGGGCAGCACGGTCCACAGGCCGCCGATGCAGCCGCCGAAGGCCACGCTGAAGAGCGCGAGCAGCGGCAGCGACGGCGGCAGAAGGAGCAGGGCCACGCTCACCACGCTCATGGCCATGATCAGCCGTGAGGCGATGAGCGGCGATGTGCGGTCGCTCATCCAGCCCCAGGCATACTTGGCGAGCGCCGCGAAGAGCGCGGCAAGGCAGGTCAGGAGCATGGCCGGCCAGGCCTCGAGGCCGAGGTCCGCGAAGCGCGGCTTCAGCTGGCTCATGAAGGTGGAGGCGGTCATGAGCGCGAGCCCGTAGGCTATGCCCACGAACCACGCCGCCCGGGAATGGATGAGGGCCGTGAAGGACGTGTTGACGGGCGCAGCCTTCGGCACATGGGGTGCATGGCGCCTCCCGTCCGGGAAGAGGCCCAGGGCCTGCGGCTCGTCGCGCACAAGCCACCAGGCAAGCGGCGCGAGCAGGCAGGTGACCACGCCGAGCACCGTATAGGCCGCCGTGACCCCGAAGCCGTGGATGAGCGCCATGCAGAAAAAGGGCAGGATGACCCCGGCGAGGGAGCTTCCCGCATTGGCGACGCCGAAGGCGCGGCCCTGAAAGTGGCGGAACCAGCGGCTGATGAGGGCGTTGCCCACCACGCCGCCGCAAAACTGGGCGCACACCCAGACGAGGATGAACCAGAGCGTGTAGAGCGCGAGGCTCGAGGTCAGTCCCATGCCGAGCGTGGCCGCGCCCCCGGCCAGCGCGCCCAGCGTGGTGAGCAGCCGCAGGGAGCGCCGCGCGGAGACGGCCGCGGCCAGCGGCATGGCGAGCTGCCCGGCCAGCACGGCGAGGCCCATGCTCAGGTTGAGGCCCGCGCGCGTCCAGCCGTTGACCTCGCAGAGCGGTTCCATAAAGGCGTTCATGCAGTAGACGGCGCTTCCCTGAAGCATGAAGTTGCCGCCCGTGATGAGCGCCGCCAGTTTCCAACCGTAAAACATGATCACTGAACCTGTGTGTGCTGCGTTGCCCTAGAGCGGTAGCACCTTGTAATGCTGTTCGGGCAGGATGCCCTTGAGGATGGCCTTGACGCTCAGGGACGAGGCCCCCTTGCGCCGGGCCTCGGCGAGCCATTTTTCCAGCACGTCGATGTTTTGCGACATGTGCGTGTTGAACACGCCCGCGCCGCCGTATTCGCGCCGGGCCTGCGCGGCGAGGCGCTCGGTCTCCGCCGCGGGGGCCGCGCCCACGAGGCCAAGGCTCGTCTTGTAATAGGCCGCGCCCATGCGCAGGGATTCGAGATAGTCCTTGAGGTCGCCCGCCACCTCGGCCCTGAGCTTTTCGAGCTGCTTCTTGGTGGCCGCGTCCGCGGGCTTTTTCAGCATCTCGCGGATCTTTTCCTCCTGCCTGTGCGCCGCGCTGTAGCGGAAGGCGAAGGCGCGCAGGGTCTCCGCCTGGTAGAGCAGGGAGCGGTATTCGTGCTCCAGCGTGGTGGCGCGCTCGCGCCTGGCCGCGCTTTCCTGGTCCTCGAGCATGGCGCGCAGCTGGTCGAGCTGCGGCTTGAGGGCCGGGGCCGCGGCGGAGAGCGCCTCCACGGCCTCCAGCGGGGTGCGCCCCGCTTTCACGGCCTCCGGCGCTTGCGCGGGCGCGCGCTCCTCCTTGCGCAGGGTCTCGAGCCTTTCCGCGTTGGGAATATTGATGCCCGAAAGCACGAGGCGCAGGCCCAGGTCCTCCGGGCGGCTCGGCCCCTGAGCGGTGTAGAGCGCCACCTCGTCGCGCCGCCCGGGAGCCACGCCCGCCTCGTCGCTGCGGAAGCTGCCGCCCTTGACGAGCACGCCCCCGGCGGCCCCGTGCAGGCGGTGGCGCACCATGCCCGACTGCATGTCCGCAATGGAAAGGCGGAAAAAGCCGTCCGTCATCTCGCGCACATTGCCGAGCGTGTCGTGCAGGCCGAGGGGATTGGCGTTGCGCGAGCCGATGGGCGAAGGCCCCGAAAGCGCGCCGTCCGCCGAATAGACGCCGTAATCCTTGAGCGCCTTGCCCTCGGCGAGCGGGAACACGTCCTTGTCCGCCCACCATTCCGGGGCCACGTCCGCGCCGCCGCGGGCCGCGAATTCCCATTCCTCCTCGGTGGGCAGCCGGAAAAAGCCCACGTTTTTCGTGCCCGCGAAGTGCGGCAGGCTCTCCGGGTGCGCGCGCACGAGCCAGGCATTGTATTTCTGGAGGAACTGCTGCGCGTCGAACCACGAAACGCCGCCCTGCGGGAGGTTGGCGGCAGCAGGGGCCGTTTTGCTCTTCACCGGGCAGGCGGCCTCGTCCACGCTTCCGTCGTCGGAAACGGCGCGCATCACCGCCTCCCACTGGAGGCGGCTCACCTCGTACTTGCCGATGAAATAGAAGGTGTCGCCGGAGGCGTTTTTGCCGCCGTCGGCCACGGCGTTGCGCCATTCCGCGGGCAGGTCCGCCGGGGTGAAGGGCGCGGCGATATGGCCGTCGAACTGGCGTTCATATATCTGGCGCTCGCCGTCGGCGGCGTTGACCACGCCCATGGAGAAGGTCCTGTCCTTGATGAGGCCGCCCGCGGGCACGCGCACGGCGCGAAAGCTCATGGAAAGGCCGCAGGGCATGGGCAGCACGATGTCGTCCCCGGCCGGGGCCGGGTTCCACGCGCTCTCCACGGGAACGCCGTCATTGGCCGAGGTGAAGGCTGCGAGCGAGGGCTGCGCGCAGGCGAGCACGAGAAGCAGGGGGAGGACGAAAGGCGCGGGCATGGTCAGACCTCGCGGATGACGATGGAGGGTTCGACGGCGGCGGCGGACCGGGCCGCGCGCGCGGTGGAAAGCAGCGAGAGCGCCACCACGGCGGCGCAGGCGAGGCCCACGTCCGCGAGGGAAAGGCGGCAGGCGATGCCGCCCTGCTCCGCAAAGGCGCGGGCGATGCCGAGGCTCACGGCCAGCGAGAGCAGGCAGGAGAGCCCGAAGCCGCAGAGCGAGGTGAGCAGGCTCTGCGTCATGGGATAGCACATGAGCGCCGCGTGCGGAAAACCGAGCAGGCGCAGCATCCCGAGCATCCGGCGCTTGCGCTCCACCGCGCCCTGGACGGAGCTCACGGTGAAGGCCGCAAAGCCCGCGCCCACGGCCAGCGAAATGATGAGGATGACCTGGTTGATGGCCGATTCCAGCATCCTGATGGCCGCGATCTCGCGGGAGCGGGTGCTCGTCTCGATATGGCGCGCCTCAAGCGCCGCGGCGAGGCCCTCCACGGCGTCGAGGTCTTGCGCGTAGAGCCGGAAGGAGGCGTATTCCCGCTCGCCCTGGCGGGGCGTGCCGCTGAAGCCCCGGCCCGGCACCTCGATATAGTCCCGGTAGTCCTCCAGGTCCTGGAGGGTGGCGAGCGGCGCGAAGGCCATGCGGCGGTCGGCCGCGGCCTCGGGGAGCACGGCGTCCACATGAAAGACAAAGCGCGCCGATTCCAGGCGCCCCTCCGGGGTGCGGCGGCCGAGGCGCGCGAGCAGGGCGTCGCCCGGCGCCACGCCAAGGGCCTTCGCCGCCGGGGCCGAGAGCACGAGGCCCGGCACAGCGCCGTCCGCGGGCGCCGGGATACCGTAGTGCGCGAGCACGGGCTCGCCGGGGGCGCAGGGCTCGAGCGAGATGCTGGCGCTCTTGCCCGTGCCGTCGGCTCCGGCGGCGAGGGTGATATCCGTGGCGGTCTCGCGGGTGCGGCCGATGGCGAAGGCCGCCCCCGGAAGCTCGCCGAGCGCCGCCACATCCGCGGCGCTGAACCTGCCGCCGTCGCTTTTGGGCGTGATGATGAGCACCGTGGGGTCCTTAAGCAGGCGCTCGCGCATCCCCTCGATGACGCCGTTTTTCAAGCCCTGCAATACGAGCAGCGGCGTGAGCATACTGGCGAGCGCGAGGATGGCGCAAAGGGTGAGCGAGCGCTCGAAGCGCCAGTCCCTGGCGGCGAGGCAGATGGCGAGCCAGAGTTTTTTCAGCATCACGCGGCCTCCCCGGCGGTCAAGGCCGCCCCCCCGTCGTCGAGGATGGCGGTCACGCCGCCTTCGTCCTCCTCGAGGCGGAATGTGAGTTCCGTGAGGCCGCCGCGGCGCGCCCAGTCGGCATTGTGCGTCACGAGCACGAGGCTCCCCTTGTGCAGGTCCAGCGCGGCGAGGAAGGCGTCCATGACACGGGCGGCGTGAACAGGGTCCAGGGCGGCTGTGGGCTCGTCCGCGAGGATGAGCTGCGGGCCGGGGGTGAGCGCGCGCACGATGGCGGCGCGCTGGCGCTCGCCTACGGAAAGCGTGGCGGGCATGGCCCCCATGAGCTGCGCCACGCCGAGGGCCCCGGCGAGGCCGCGGGCGCGGTCAAGGGCCTCCGCACCGGCCATGCCGGCGAGGCGCGCGGTCAGGGTCATGTTTTCGCCCACGCTGAGAAAGGGCAAAAGCTCGCCGGACTGGAGCACATAGCCCATGTGCGCGAGGCGCAGGGCCGCCATGGCATCATGGCGCCCGGCCGCCCAGAGGGCGGAAACGTCGAGGGGCGGCGCCCCCGCCTCCGGGGCGAAGGTGAAGCGTGTGGCGCTGTCGGGCCGAAGCGCAAGGCCGAGCAGGTCCAGCGTGGTGCTCTTGCCGCAGCCGCTGGGGCCGGTGATGGCGATCTTCGCACCGCGCGGGATGTGCAGGCTTTTGATGAGCAGGCGATAGCCCTGTTCGCGCTGGCGGCGTTTGACGAGATTTTCTATGGCATAGAGCATGGGCGGCTCCCGGAGGCGTGGGGCGGCAAAAACGCGGCGCCGGGGCCGAGTATGCCAAAGAGGGCGGCAAAGGTCGAGAAAATACGGGCCACGGAGGCGCCCTTGGCGGTACTGGGGCGCCCCGGCATATTTATTATTTGATAAAAGAAATCGTTTCCGCTACTATTTGTGAAGAAATATTATTTTATGGATATTGCCGAGGTCTCTATGCCGCTCTCCCAATACCGGAAGGCCCTGGAAAAGCTCTACGCCGCCCGCATCGCCCATGCGTCGACCGATGCCCGGCAGGTGCTCTTCTGCCGCAGCCTGCGCTACCTCATCGACCACGCGGAGGAGTTTGACGCCTGCGTGCCGGAAAACAATCTTTTTTACCGGGAATTCGAGGACCTGCTCAACGCGGGCTTCAGCTCTGAAGAGGATTGCTTCAGCCTCTTCGAGTGCGTGGTCATCTTTTTCCGCCTGCGCCAGTGCGCCGGCAAGGGCGACGAGAGCCCGGTGGTGAGCGACGTGCTGCGCCATTTTGAGGACTGCGGCGAATGGCAGCCCGAGGACGAGACCCTTGTCTGCGACTGGTACTGGCGGCTTATCCCCGCGCTGGCGGTGGCGCGGGGCTGAGGCCGGGCAGCCGGGATCCTCTTTCCGTTTTTTTTCTGTAAAAAAGGCGCACGGCCGTGAAGCCGCGCGCCTTTGCATTTGAGAGGGGCGGGTCGCGCCCCTCGTTTTTCTAGAACGCGCCGGGATTGGCCGCGACCAGAACCCAGCAGATGATGCCGACCACGCAGCCGTAGAGCAGGAAGGGCCAGAAGGTCTTGCGCATGACCTCGCCCTCGCGGCCGGAGAGGCCGACAACGGCGCAGGCAGCCACGATGTTGTGGATGCAGATCATGTTGCCCATGGCGCCGCCCACGGTCTGCGCCGCTTCGATGATGGAGCGGGGCAGGGTGAGCATGGTGGCCATATCCCACTGGAACTCGCCGAACATGAGGTCCGAGATGGTGGCCGAGCCGGTGATGAAGGCGCCGAGGCCGCCCACGAAGGCCGCGAGTAGGGGCCAGATGGCGCCGGCGGCGGCGCCCACCGTCTCGGCGAGGGCCAGCGGCATGGAGGGCGCGCCCAGCGGGTTCACGGCCGAGCCGCGGAAGATGGCGACGAGCGCCACGGCGAAGCACAGCGCGATGGTGGGCGACTTCATCTTCTGGAAGCTCTCGCTCCACGCGGCCTTGACGGCCGGGGCGGGCATCTTGTGCAGCCAGATGGTGAGCAGGGCCACGAAGATGAAGAAGGTGCCGGGGAGATAGAGATAGGTGATGCTTTCCGTGATGTCCTTGAAACCCAGGATGTTGCTGAAGGTGATCTTCTGCGCGGTCATCCAGCCCTTGATGCCCAGTTCGGGGATGCGGGAGATGACGAGCAGGAAGCAGATGATCACATAGGGCAGCCACGCCTGGAACTGGCTCATGTGGGCCTTGAACTCGGTGCTGGTGTTCTGGCTGGCCGTGCCGGACCAGGAGGCGTCCCACTTGGAGGGGTCGCCGAAGCCCCAGCTGTCCTTGGGCACGCAGATGCCCTGCTTTGCGCCCCACACCACCACGGCGAGGCCGATGAGGCCGCCGAGCATGGCCGGGAACTCCGGCCCGAGGGCCCAGGCGCAGGCCATGTAGGGCACGAGGAAGCAGATGGCCGCGAACACGCAGAACTTCCAGGCGCGGAAGCCCGCGGCCCAGGAACGCTCGGGGCCCCAGAAGCGGGTCATGAAGCCGAGCATGAAGATGGTGAGGATGATGGCCATGGGCCCGTGCATGAGGGTGGCCCACTCGCCCACCAGCTTGGCGAAGCCGTCAAAGCCGGTGAAGGGCAGGTTCGGGTCGGCGCCCACGAGGGCCGCGATCTTGTCCTTGAGCAGGCCGAAGCCCACGAGGATGGGCGTGCCCACCGCGCCGAAGGAGACCGGCACGCTGTTGAACACGAGACAGACCACCGCGGCGGCCATGGCCGGGAAGCCCAGGCCGAGCAGCAGCGGGGCCGCCAGGGCCGCGGGCGTGCCGAAGCCCGCCGCGCCTTCGATGAAGGCCGCGAACAGGAAGCCGATGATGATGGCCTGCACGCGGCGGTCGCGGCTCACGTTCTGCATCCCGTACTGGATGGTCTCCATGCCGCCGCTTTTCTCCAGCGTGTACAGGATGAGGATGGCGCCGAAGACGATGATGAGCACGCCGATGGCGATGATCACGCCCTGAATGGACAGCGCCATGAGCCTGAGGATGGAAATATCCCAGCCGAAGATGGCGCAGACCACGCACGCGCCCCACGCGAAGGGCATGGCCCGGGTGGCGGGCCAGCGCATGCCCACCATCAGGATGAGGGCGACCACAATGGGGATGATCGCGAGCAACGCCAGAAATCCGATTGACATGAAAACCTCCCTCGGGACCCGGTTTGCGGCACCGAGCCCGCGGAACCTGCTGGAAGGCTGCGGGCCCCGCCCCTTCGCGCCAGCGCCGGCGAAGGGGGGGGTGCGCCGCGTGGGTTCGCGGGCCGATGTCAGAAAAACTCTCCAGTCCTTTATGGATAGCGTAAAGGCACGGCAATGCGCAAGGGGCGTTCCGCACTTTTCCTGCCCCGCAGGCAGGCAATTTTTTTCACAAAGTTGTGTGCGGCGCGTGCGCCGGGTCAGCGCTGGGGGGTGTCGTGCCGGGGCGTCAGGACAACAGCGCCTCCGGCGTCGGTTTTCGCCGGCGCCGGAGGCACGAGCCTTGCTGCGGTGAGGTCCGGGTTCAGGCCTGGCCGCCCTAGATGGCGGTGACCTTTATCTCCATGATGTCATTGCCGTCCTTGATGATGTAGCCGTAGGAGCCCTGCCATTTGGCCTTGGCCTTGGAAACGGCGTCATTTTCCGAAGCCGCGTCAACGATCTTGGAAGCGGTCACAGTACCGGCGGTGCCCAGTTCGGGCTTTGCGATTTTTCCGGTCACTTTATACTTGGCCATGGTTCCCTCCTTCGGGGAGATTTGGGGTCGCAGCGGCGCAGCAAGGCTTCCGGCCCCGGCATCCGCGTGCACGGGCGCCGGGGCGTTTCGCGGCGCTAGTCCGCGTGGTGGAACAGCATGAAGGTGGCGATGCCGAGGAAGAACAGGATGAGCGAGCCGCAGACATGGAGCGCGATACCGCCCACGGCCGTCCAGTAGTCATGATGGCGGATGAGCGTGCCCATCTCGTCCGTGAAGGTGGAAAACGTGGTCAGCGCGCCCAGAAAGCCCGTGATGACCATCAGGTGCAGGTAGTTGGAGGACGTGATGTTCATGGCCGCGAAAATGCTGGAGACGAGGCCGATGATATAGGCGCCCAAGAAATTGGCGGCAACCGTTCCTGGCGGGATGGCGGGGTAGAGGGCGTTGAGCCCGAGGCCGAGCAGCCAGCGGCAAGTGGCCCCGCAGGTGGCGCCGATGCCGATGGCGATGATGGAGTAGACGACATGAATTGCTGAAGCGCCCATGATTCCCCCTGTACACAAGGAAAAAGGTTACGGAGAGGCCAGCAGACGGGCATTTTGCCAGCCGTGAGACTCTTGTTCCGGGCCTGTCCCGGAAACGCCGGCGAGTATCGGCCGGGCTGCCCGGCATGTCAAGCCGGGCACCTCCCCGAAGCCGGCGCCTGCCCGCGTCAGGCGCCGATGCGGCATCTTTCGCCGATGATGGGCGTGACGAATTTTTGCCCCGTCTCCGCGGCCCTTTTGCCGAAACGGCGCACGGGCTCGTCCCACGGGTGCCAGGCAAGGGTGAACTTGCCGACATGCGCCGGGCAGCCGAGCGCGCTCCGGCTGTCGCGCGCGGCCATGACCGCCTGCTCGGGAAACATGTGCACCCTGTCCCAGGCGCGGTTGTACTGGCCCGTATCCGGGAAGATGCAGTCGAAGGGGCCGTATCTACGGCCGATTTCCGCAAAGTGGCCGCCATAGCCGCCGTCGCCGGTGCTGTAGACCTTGCCGCCGCTCCCGGCATCCAGGGCAAAGCCGCCCCAGAGGCTCTGGTTCCGGGTCAGGCCCCTGCCGGAAAAATGGTGCGACGGGGTAAAAATGACGCGCAGCGGCCCCTCGCGCCAGTCCTCCCACCAGTCGAGCTCGGTGACATTTTCCAGGCCCCAGGCGGCAAAGTGCGCGCCAACGCCCTTGCCGCAGATGACATGCCCGAAGTCGAGGCACTTCACCGCCCGGTAATCGAGATGGTCCCAGTGGTCATGGGTGATGCAGAGATGGTCGATGAAGGGAAAATCCCCGGGCCCGTATGGGTTGGCGCCCGGCCAGGCGGGAATGGTGAACGGCACCGGCGAGGCGCGGGAGGAGAGGACCGGGTCGATGCAGATGGTCTTGCCGGCGAGCCTGACAAGGAAGGAGGAATGGCCGAGCCAGACGAACTCGCCGTCCTTGAGGCTGTGAAAATCGGGTGGCGCGGCGGCAACCGGCCCCGGTGGGTAGCGGTCGTCATCACGCGCGAGAAAAAATTTCAGCCAGCCCCCGCCGGCGGAAGGCTCGCTGTCGAGCCCGGCATAGCTGTAGGCATCGGGCAGGTTGTGAAAGGCGCCCGCCCGCCAGTGGGGGGAGTGCGGGGGCTGCTCGGGGAGAGCCCCGAATTCGCGCCGGAGCTTCAGGGAATAGGCGCCCCCGGCGGCGAGGGCGGCGAGGCCGCCCAGCACGAAATATCTGCGTGTCATTGTTGTGAGCTCCTGCCGAGTGGCAGATGCAGGGGAGAAGGAGACTTTTTTATCAAAAAGGGGCGCGCCCCCTTGCGGAAAGCGCGCCCCGTGGAGCCCGCGGCACTTGCGGGTTTTAGTCCTTCTTGAGGTTTTCGGCCAAAAGCTCGGCGATGTGCTGCACCTTGATCTTCTGGCCCTTCTTTTCCGCGCCGCCCTTGATCTGCATGACGCAGCCGGGGCAGTCCACCACGAGGCGCTCGGCGCCTGTGTCCGCGATGTGCTTCAGCTTGTTGTCCATGAGCTGGCCCGAGATTTCCGGGAACTTCATGGAATAGGTGCCACCGAAGCCGCAGCAGACCTCTTCCTCCTCGCAGGGCACATATTCGGCCGCGTCCGCGATGAGCTCGCGCGGGGCCTCCTTGACCTTGAGGCCGCGGCAGAGGTGGCACGAGGCGTGGTAGGTGACCTTTTCGCCGCTCTTCTCAAAGTCCTCGGGCTTGAGGCCCAGCTTGTCGCGCACGAAGGAGCTGAAGTCGATGATCTTGTCCGCGAAGGCCTGGGCCTCGTAGCGCTCGGGATCGTTCTCCAGCAGCTTGGGGTAGACATGCTTCAGGTGCGAGGCGCAACTCGCGCAGAGCGTGACGATATAGTCATAGTCCTTGGGGTCGAAGGCGCCGATGTTCTGCTTCGCAATCTCGGTGGAGGTCTTGCGCTCGCCCATCATCTCCACGGGGAGCCCGCAGCAGGTCTGCTCCATGGGGAAGTCCACGGCCACGTTCTTGGCGCCCATGATCTTCACCGCGGCCTCGAGCTGCTCGGGATAGATGAAGTCCTGCGCACAGCCGCCGAAGATGGCGACCTTCATCACCGGGTTCTGCACGCGCGGCCGGATGGACTCCCACTTATCGCGGAAGGCCTTGGGCGCCAGTGCGGGCAGGGCCTTGAAGCCGTGCTTGCCGAGGAACATGTTGGGCAGATGCCGCTGGAACTGCGTGCCGCCGGTGAAGGGCTTCTGGGCCTTGCTCGCGAAGCGCAGCAGGGTCTGGAAGAGCTTGCGGTTCTTCATCACCGAGGCGAGCAGGGCGGCCTGGGCGCCGCTGCCCTGCTCCTCGGAGCAGCGGGCGCGGATGTCGCGGATAAGGCGCGGCAGGTCGATGCCGCCCGCGCACACATTGGCGCAGGATTCGCAGCCCACGCAGTTCTGGCAGAGCACCTTGGCCTTGTCCTTGCCGTGGAAGAAGTAGGTGAGGATAAGGCCGATGGCGCCGATATAGATGTAGCCCATCTTGTGGCCGCCCACGAGGCGGAACACCGGGCACACGTTGGCGCAGGCGCCGCAGCGCACGCAGCGGAATATCTGCGAGAAGAGCGGGTCCTTGGCGATTTCCGTGCGGCCGTTGTCGAGGAACACCACATGGAGTTCCTTGCGGCCGTCCGGGCCCGTGGCACAGGGCACGCAGCCGGAGATGAGGCTCACATAGGCCGTGAGGCGCTGGGCCGTGGCATTGCGCGGCAGCACCTGCAGGGCGGTGAGGGCCACGTCCAGCGTGGGCACGAGCTTGTCGAGGCCGGCCACGGCCACATGGATGGGCGCGAGCGTCTCCACCATGCGGGCATTGCCCTCGTTGGTGACCGTGGAGATGGCCGCGTTCTCGGCAATGGCGAAGTTGCAGCCGGACACGCCCATGTCCGCGGCGATGAACTTGCGGCGAAGCTGCACGCGCGCCACCTTGACGAGCTTCTGAACGTCCTCGGCCTCCTGCTTCTCGCCCGTCTCCTTCTCGAAGTTGTCGGCCACCTGGTAGCGGGAGAGGTGAATGGCGGGCATGACCATGTGCGAGGGGCCCTCGTGGCGGAGCTGGATGATCCACTCGCCGAGGTCCGTCTCGTCCACGATGATGCCTTCTTTCTCCAGCGCGGGATTGAGCTGGATCTCCTCGGCGGTCATGGACTTGGACTTGACCACGCGCTTGACGTTGTTCTTCTTGGCGATGCCCACGATGATGCGGTTGGCGTCCTCGGCGTCGGCCGCGCGGTGCACATGCACGCCAAGCTTTTCGGCGTTCTTTTTGAACTCCTCGTAGAGTTCCTCCATGTGCTGGCAGGCATCGTCCTTGGCGGCGGCTATCTCCTCGATGAGTTTGCGCTCGTCCACGTCCTTGAACACGGCCTCGCGGTTGGCCTTGTAGGCCACGGCAAAGGTGTCGAGGGTGCGGCGCAGGAACTCGTCGCCCAGGGCTTCGTCGATCTGCTTGCGGTAGTCGGAAAGGGTAGACGGCGCTTTATGCATGGCCTTCCTCCAGCAGGATGATGTGCAGTTCCAGCGGGCCGTGCACGCCCACCGCGGCCACGCGCTCGATGTCGGCGGTGCGGCTGGGGCCCGTGACAAAGGTGGTGAAGGTGCCCGCGCCGTCCTTGTGGTCGTTCATGCGCTCGCGCAACTGGCCCGCGATGGAGGGGAGATCGGGATAGATCTCGTCCTTGCGCAGGATGACCACATTGATTTCGGAAATCATGCCCGCGAGGCGCACGTCCTCGTTGTCCGTGTCGAGCATACAGGTGCCGCTCGCGGCCACGCCGAGCACGGCCTGGGACAGGCCCACGTCGATGCCGGCGAGGTAGCCGCGCAGGCCGTCACGCAGGCAGAGGAAGCCCTTTTCCCGGCAGGCTTTTTGAAGCTCGGCGAAGTCCGCCTCGTCAAGGCCGGGCGCCGCCACCACGCGCTGGACGCGGGTGGGGCACTTGTTGGGGCCGAGCGGACCCTTTTCCGTGCCCGGCTCGTCGGCGAGCAGCTCAGCCGGGGCCTTGCTCTCGCAGACATCCACCACATATTGCAGGGCCGCGGCCATGGTGGGCAGCTCCTGCACCACGGCGTTGACCAAGGCGGCCTTGGCACTGAAGGCCTCGACCAGTTCCGGGTTCACAGGGGGCATATCTTGCTCCTTTGCGGGGTTTGGAAAGAGGCGCGGCCCCTGAAAGGGCCGCGCCGTCCTTGAGTGCGTTGCGGGCGCAGGGCCTCAGTCGAGGCTTTCGGCGTAGAGCTCCACCGTGTGCTTGACCTTGATGTCGTCCTTGTTCTGGGAGAGCACATCCTCAAGCTGCATCATGCAGGCCGGGCAGCCGGCGCTGACAATCTTGGCGCCCGAGGCCACCACGTTGTCGCGCTTGCGCTGGCCGATCTGGCGCGAATAGTCGTAGTGGAAGAGGTTGAAGGAGCCGCCGCAGCCGCAGCAGCGGTCGGCCTCGTTCATCTCCTTCATTTTATAGGCCGGGTTGGCCTCCACCACCATGCGCGGCTCGCGGCTCACGCCGAGCGACTTCTTGAGGTGGCAGGAATCGTGATACGTCACCTCCGTGGCGCCCCCCTTGGGCTGGGCCGCCGGGGTCACGCCGAGCACATCCACGATGAACACGTTGATGTCCATGGCCTTCTGCGCCAAGTCCTCCGCGAGCTTCGCTTCCGAGGGGCCGAGACGCTTGGCGTATTCGGGCCAGAGCTCCTTGATGGTGGAGGTGCAGGAGGCGCACGGAGTAAGGATATAGTCGAAATCGCCCTTGGCAAGGATGGCGAGATTGGCCTTGAGCTCCTTCTCCATGCCCTTGGCATCGCCGGAGGAGACCGCCGGGATGCCGCAGCAGGCGAATTCCGCGGGCATATAGACCGCCACCTTGTGGTGCTTCAGCACCTTGAGGCAGGCCTCGCCCATTTCCACATACATCTTGTCGCCGAGGCAGCCGGGGAAGAAGGCCACCTTGATGCCGCCGGCGGGCCGGGGCTCGTCCAGCGCGCCGTAAATGGCGTGCAGCGGCTTTTTCGCCAGCGGCCGGATGTGGCGGTCGCCCAGGATGAAGTTGAACATGGGCGCGCACACCGTGCCCTGCACGTCGCCCGTCTTGTGGAAGAGCAGCCCCTGCATGGGCGCGCCCACCCGCATGGCGAAGTTGAAGAGGCCCGGCTTGGCGAGCAGGGTGCGGAACACGAGCTTCTTGATGGGGTTCAGGCCGAGATAGGTATAGACGACCTCGCGCGCCTCCCGGAAGATGGCCATGATCTCAACGCCGGGCGGGCAGGCGGCCTGGCAGGAGCCGCAGAGCAGGCAGCGCCCGAGCTTGTCGGCCAGGGCCTCGGGGTCGTCGAGCAGCATGTGCGCGAGGTTGTTGATGAGGAAGAGCTTGCCCCGGGCCACGTCGGCCTCCTGCCCGGAAGCGCCGAACATGGGACAGACCGCCTGACACATGCCGCAGCGCATACAGGCGGTGATTTTGTCGTCCAGCGCCATGAGGCGCTGGGCCAACTTCTGCAGATTGTTTTCCATGGGCTAGATCTCCACCATTTTCGTGGGATTGAGCAGGCCCTTGGGGTCAAGGGCGTGCCTGAGCCTGCGCGAATACTCGATGGCGCCGCGCCCGGTCTCCTTTTCCAGCCACTTGGCCTTGGCCGTGCCGATGCCGTGCTCGCCCGAGAGCGTGCCCTGGAGCTTGATGGCCACATCGAACATTTCGTCCACGGCCGCCTCCACGCGGGAGAACTCTTCCTTGTCGCGCTTGTCGCAGAGGAAGGTGGGGTGCAGGTTGCCGTCGCCGGCATGGCCGAAGGTGCCCACCTCCACCTTGTGCTTGGCCGCGATCTCGTTGACGGCCTTCATCATGGCCGGAATCTGCGAGCGCGGCACCGTGGCGTCCTCGAGCACGGTGGTGGGCCGGCAGCGGGCGAGCACGGGCAGGGCCTGGCGGCGGGCCTCCCAGAGGCGGTTCTTTTCCTCGGCGTCCTTGGGCACATGCACGGCCGTGGCGCGGTTGGCCTTGAGGACCTTTTCCACCGCGGCGGCGTCGTCGGCCACCTGGGCGGGATGGCCGTCCACCTCGATGAGCAGGATGGCCCCGGCCTCGCGCGGAAGCCCGGCATGGGTGAAGTCATCCACGCGGATGATGGTGTTGTTGTCGAGAAATTCCAGTGTGCAGGGCAGGATATGCGCGGCGATGATGCCGGCCACGGCCTCGGCCGCGTCCTGCATGTCGGCGAACACGGCCATCAGCGCCTGCGAGGCCTGCGGCGGCGGAATGAGCTTCATCACAGCCTGGGAGATGATGCCGAGCGTGCCCTCGGACTGAATCATGAGGCCGGGCAGGTTGTAGCCGGTCACGCATTTCACCGTGCGCGAGCCCGAGCGCACCAGCGCCCCCGTGGAATCGTAGAACTCGATGCCCATGAGGTAGTCCTTGGTGACGCCGTATTTCAGGCCGCGCAGGCCGCCCGCGTTCTCGGCGATGTTGCCGCCGATGGTGGAGACGGACTGGGAGCCCGGGTCCGGCGGGTAGAACAGGCCCTTTTTCGCCACTTCGGCGGCGAACTGGGCCGTGATGACGCCGGGCTCCACCACGGCGTAGAGGTCGTTGGAATTGATCTCGAGGATGCGGTTGAGCGCCGTGGTGAGGATGACGGCCGAGTCCACGCTGTCCGGGATGGTGCCGCCGGAGAGGTTGGTGCCCGCGCCGCGCACGGTCATGGGCACCCCGGCCTCGTAGAGCTTTTTCACGCACTCGCCGAGCTGCTCCGTGGTGGTGGGGCGGAGCACCATGGCGGGCGTCACCGAGGGGAGCACGGCCGAGTCAAAGGAATAGCTCTGCCTGTCGGCCTCGGAAGTGAAGACATTTTCCTTGCCGAGCAGCTCTTCAAAGTCCTTGATCAGTGCCTGGCTTGCCATAGAACCTCCTCGCTGTTCGCGGGTGACGCCAATGCGCGCAGTGCGCATCCGACGCGCGGATGCCGTGTGCGCGGGGCGGCCGCGCACGCATCCGGGGTGTTCCGAAAAGGGCCCGGCGACCGGGCGGCACTGCCCGCGCCGGCCGTCTCTGCCTGTACTATCCTTGGCACTCTACCAGCCGCCGCGCAAATACACAAGGAAAACCGGGCCGATTGCCTTGCGGAGCGGCATCGGCTATGCTTGTGGGCCAATCGGGAGCGAGGAAGTCCATGGCCGACCCCAGACAGGAAGCGCTCGAACAGTCCGTGCGCTGCTTCACTCTTGCGCGCGCGCAGGGCGTGCCCATCAACCTTGTCTTCCTGCTGGACAAGTGCGTGGTCTCGCGTTTCGCCGCGCCCTGCGTCATGATCAAGAACGGGCATTTCGTCATCCGGGCGGAACTCGACCAGCTGGCGGCGCATCCCATCATCTGGGGTTCGGAGGTCAGCGGCTACTTCGTCATCATGCAGGACGGCAAGCCCCTGACCTGCCACTTCCTGACGAAGCTCGTGCGCATCTACAACGGGCCGCTCAATTCGGTCTATCTCGTGTTTCCCGTGCCCGAGTCGCTGGACCACAACCAGCGCCGCTTCAGCAAGCGCGTCAACATGGAGCCGGAGAGCGCCGGGGGCTTCGGCATCTGGTACGGGCGTCTGGTGAACGGCGGCCCCGAGGTCCTGCCGGAGCTGGCCTGGACGCCGCTGGAAAACGCGGAATGCGAACTTGGCGAGCTCTCGGCCTCGGGGATGCGCCTGGACGCGCTGGAATCCTGCCCGCTCGCCTATTCCTGCCTGCATGACCCCATCCTGCTCAAGGGTGACTTCGGCAGGCAGGGAGAGCCCAATCCGCTCTTTGTGCGCGGCGTCATCGTGCGCAGCATGGCCAAGCCTGACGCCGAGGGCGTGGTGAGCTACGGCTGCCACTTCCTCGCCTGGCGCAAGGTCGTCACCCGGCATCCCAACACCTGGTTCAGGGCCGACGTGGACGGCGTGCCCGCCATTGCCGAGTGGCTCAACCGCAATTTCCGGGCCGTGGCGTCCTAGCCCTTCTTCTTGGCTTCCGCCGCCTTGAGCAGACGCTGCACCTCGTCATTGAGGGCCGGGATGTCAAAGTCCCAGGCCTTTTGCTCGCAACGTTTCAGGTAGTCCTCCACATTTTCCGGGGTCAGTTTGTGCGTCCCGGCGGCAATGGCGTCGAGGAACATGCTGTTGAATCTTGGGTGATAGTGCGTGATGTCCTTGTAGTTGGCGATGTCATCGGGAAAATCCATGTCCTCGAAGCCGAAGATGTGGATATTTTCCCTGTCCCTCGTCCGCTCGACCAGGTGGCGGATGACCTCCTGATGCAGGAAAAAGTCCTCAGGCGTATTCCGGCGCATATCCGCATAGAAAAAACGTGAATAGGGCGGAAAAAGAAGATAAAAGTTTGTGTCCGGTGCGTCCCGGATGATTTCAAGCAGGTGCTTCTCCATATAGAGCTTTGCCCGTTCTTCCTTTTCACTGTCGTGGACCGCCACGCGGCGTGCCCGCGCGAAGGAGTCAGCCGCCTTTTGCAGGCCCCCCTTCAGAAAGTCGCGCACCTACCAGTTGTCTTTGTGCTTCACCCATTGCGCGACGCCCCCGAAGCGGTCCGCATGGCCCGGGTCGCTGAACCAGGCATTGTGGCGGTCGTGGTCGCGCCGGGTAAGGCCTCTTTGGGGCTGAAACAGTTTTTTGATGTTGCGCAGGGAGGCGTAATACTTCAGGTCATTGAAAGACGAGTTGTCATAAAGATAGGCGGGCATCCGGCTGTCGCGTGCGGGGCATTGGATATAGTAGTGATCCAGGGAGTAAACCACATGCTTCATGCCCTTTTGCAGCGCTTTTCGTAATATGGGCGCCCGCTCGGCATGGGTGCCCCCAGAGAGCGAAATATTGAAAAACTTTCCCCCGAGCTTTGCCGAGGCTTCCGCAGCCGAGGTGTTTTCCAGCATGGAAGTGCCGAGGATGATGGAGTCGATGTCAAAGGTATTGAGGATACCCGCGGCCTGGGCGCGCATATCCCCGGAGATGGGGCCGTCGGTTTTTGCGGCCCGGTGGAAGAACTGCATGGGGTCCAGGATAAAGAAGGTCGCACTGAACAGGGTTGCCACAAGGAAGCAGAGACAGGCGGTCCACAAAAAGTATTTTTTGACCAGATTTTTGTATGCCGCGGCGCTCATCGGACTGAGTCTTAAAAGTTGCTGTAGATAAATTCCGGTGTGGATTCCGGCAAAAACATACCTATGATGGCAACAAAGGAAAGCGCCACGGCCAGACAGAGCTTTTTTTGCGGCCCCCAGCGCAAAAGGGCCGCGCTGTTGGGGAGCAGCAGAGCCATCGCCAGTGCGCCCAGCACAAGGAGCATGAGGACGGAGAAGGAAAGGCCGGGAAAGAGGTCCAGCACCCGCGTCCGGAAGGTATCCCTGAGCGCAAGGCCGTTCGAGCCCAGGAAGCCGTGGGCAAAGCGCTTGAGGCTCGCCATGTCGGGCGCGCGAAAGACCACCCAGGCGAGGCTCACGAAAACAAAGGTGACGAGCCAGCCCAAAAGTCTTGGCAGGCGCAGGCCCGCGCTCCGCCAAAGGCGGTGGGCCGCCAGCGCCACGCCGTGCAGCCCGCCCCAGATGACGAAGGTCCAGGCAGCGCCGTGCCAGAGGCCGCCCAGGAGGAAGGTCATGGCGAGGTTGCCCAGGGTGCGGCCCTTGCCCTTCCTGTTGCCGCCGAGAGGGATATAGAGATAGTCCCTGAGCCAGCGCGAGAGCGTGATGTGCCAGCGTCGCCAGAAATCCTGGATGTCCAGCGCCTTGTACGGAGAATCGAAATTCCACGGCAGGCGGATGTTGAAGAGCAGCGCCGCGCCCACGGCCATGTCGCTGTAGGCGGAAAAATCGAAATAGAGCTGGAGCGTGTAGCTCACACAGCCAAGGCAGGCTTCGAGAAAAGTGAGCGAGGTGCTGGTCTCGAAGCAGTATTTGACGAGCGGCGAGAGATTGTCGGCGATGAGGACTTTTTTGGCAAGGCCGATGCTGAAGAGCACGATGCCGTTGAAGATATTTTCCCAGTTGACGACGTGTTTTTCGCGTCATGGAACTGCGGTATCATTTCCTGGTGATGCAAGATGGGGCCGGCCACCAGTTGCGGAAAGAAGCAGACGAAACAGCAATAGTCGAGAAAGCGCTCGGCCGCCGGGTCATGCCTGCGCATGAAGATGTCGGAAAGATACGCAATCTGCTGGAAGGTGAAGAAACTGATGCCCAGCGGCAGGATGATGCCCTGCATGGGGAGATCCGTGGCGAGGAGGGCGTTCAGCGTGCGCAGGGCGAAATCGGTGTACTTGTAGAGGCCCAGCGTTGCGAGGTTGGCGGCTACCCCGAGGATAAAGACGGCCTTGCGCCACTTCCCCGCACGGGCGATGGCCTTGCCGAAGGCAAAGTTGCCGAGGATGGAGGCTGAGATAACGAGCAGGTTTTCCGGCCGCCACCAGGCATAATAGACGAGCGACGCGGAAAAGAGGAAGAAGCCGATGAAGCGCGCATAACCCGCCCGCAGAAGCGCATAATAGAGGAGCACCGTACAGGGCAGGAAGAGGAGGACGAATTCCGGGGAGCTGAAAATCATCTGCCGTCCCGTGGGGCGCGGCGCTGTCCAGTCCCTCTTTCTCGCTTGTGGCTCATGGCGGTGCGCGGCGGCATTTGGGTGACAGGGCGCGGGAGCGCAACGAATATTGTGCCTGTAACGGGCTTTGTCAACACTCCAGCCGTCAACGGCGCGCCACCTGCGGAGCGCCGCGCGGAGCCCCAGGGGGGGCTGGCCGCGGGGGTGCCTGTTGCGGCGCCGCGTCCATGCCGGCGAGCTCGCGGAGCTGGGCCATGGATTGCTCGAGGTTTTGCGGGTCGCCGACCTCCTGGCACAAAAAGGCGTTGATGGCGGGCATGGCCGAGATGGCCTCGTCGATCTCCGGGTTGCTGCCCTTGGCGTAGGCGCCGATATTGACCATGTCCTCCACGCGGCGGAAGGTGCTCATGCGCCGCGTCACCACCCGGCCCGCCAGCACATCCTCGCGCGGGCAGATGTCGGACCGCAGTCGGCTGATGGAGCGGAGCACGTCGATGGCCGGGAAGTGGCCCTGGTCCGCAAGGTCGCGGGTGAGCACGATGTGGCCGTCGAGGATGGAGCGCACGGCGTCGGCGATGGGCTCGTTGAAGTCGTCGCCGTCCACGAGCACGGTATAGATGCCGGTGATGGTGCCCGTGGCCGAGCGCCCGGCGCGCTCGAGCAGCTTGGGGAGCTGCGCGAACACCGAGGGGGTGTAGCCCTTGGTGGTGGGCGGTTCGCCCACGGCGAGGCCCACCTCGCGCGCGGCCATGGCGAAGCGCGTCACCGAGTCCATCATGAGGAGCACGTCCATGCCCTTGTCGCGGAAATATTCGGCCACGGCCGTGGCCGCGTAGGCGGCGCGCATCCGCACGAGCGGCGACTGGTCGGACGTGGCGATGACGAGCACCGAGCGCGCCATGCCCGAGGGCCCGAGGTCGCGCTCCATGAATTCCACCACCTCGCGGCCGCGCTCGCCGATGAGGGCGATGACGTTGACATCCGCCTTGGTGTAGCGGGCCATCATGCCCATGAGGGTGGACTTGCCCACGCCCGAACCGGCCATGATGCCCACGCGCTGGCCCTTGCCGAGGGTGATGAGGCTGTTGATGGAGCGCACGCCCACATCGAGCATGTCCGTGATGCGCGGGCGCTGGAGCGGGCTCGGCGGGTCGGTGTAGAGCGGCGCGAGCTCCGGCTGCCAGAGCTGGCGGGCCTTCACCGCCCACTCGGGCGCGTGCGGGGCCTGGAGCTCCATCTGGCGTTCGTAATCCGCCTTGTCCTGTTCGCCCGGAGGGAGCGGCGAGGTGGAGAGCTCGGCGCTCACGGGCGGCCCGGCGTCCAGGGGCGTACCGAAGGCGTCAAAGGCGCGGCCCAGAAGGTCCGGCCCCACGGGAAAGACCGGGGGCATACTCGTATTGCGGATGAGGCTGCCGGGGCGGATGCCGCGCATGTCGCCATAGGGCATGAAAAGGAGATTGCCGTCGCGGAAGCCCACCACCTCGGCGGCCACGCCCTCGGCGTCGCCCTCGGGGAGCATATGGCAGACGGCCCCCAGCGGCGCGCGCAGGCCGCTGCCCTCGGCCACGAGGCCCACGACCTTGTTGACCTTGCCGAAGAGCCGGACGGGATTGGCCTCATGGAGCAGGCGGCGGCAGGCGCGGGGATCGAGTTTCATGGCGGCATCCGTGAGGGGAGTGGTGGTGTGCGCCGGAGGGAGGGGCGGCCGCGAAGCCCGGGCCTAGTTGCCGGGGAGGAAGCCCCCGTGGGCCAGCACTTCGTCCCGGTTGTCATCCGGCAGGGTTTCGCCGGCGGGCGGCAGGGCCTCCTCCGGCGGGAACAGGTCGTCGGGCGCGCCTTCCGGCGCGTCAACCGGAAAAAGCTCTTCTTCCAGCTCCGCAAGGCTCGGGTTGGCCTTGGCGGCGGCCAGATCGTCGGCGTCCGCGCCGTCGCCCAAGGGGGGCAGCCAGGCAAGGCCATCGTCCCCGGCGGCTGCGGCCTCGTCCGGCGTCGTGTCAGGGGCGGCCGGGGGAGCCTGCGGCGACGCCGGAGGGGCGGCGGCTCTGCCGGAGGGCTGCTGGGGAGCCTGCGGGACTGGCTCCGGGGCGGCTTGCGGCTCCGGCTCCATGTCGATGTCGTCCGGCGGCAAATTGGAGAGGTCGATCTCCTCGTCCTCGAAAAATTCCGGCGCCGGCAGGTCAGGCTCCGGCGCGGGGGGGGCAGGAGGTGGAGCCGGAGCCTGAGCCGCCTGCGGCGGGACAGGCTGCCCGGCAGGGGCCTGCGGGGCGGCTGGCGCTTCCGGGGCTTCTGCGGGCGCCGCGTCAGGCGGCGCTTCCTCCGTCGCGGGCACGGCAGCCACAGTCTCCGCCGGGGCGGGTTCGATGGCCGGTTCCGGCGGCGGCGCCAGCTCGGCCATGCGCGCGGTCTCGTGTTCCACCAGTGCGTCGATGGCCTCGTCGGCCTCGGCCTCGCCTTCGCGCTCCGGGAGCGTCAGGTGCGCGAGGATGGAATCCACCATTTCGCGGTAATGCTCGCGGCGGCAGTCCACGCTGCCGCTGCCGCTCTCGGCCACGAGGCCGCCGGGCTCCATGCGCTCGTCGCCGTTGACGATCCACTGCGCGAGCTCCGGGGCGCGCTCGCGCGCGGCCGCGAACATGTCGCCCACCGCGGCCTCGTCCTGCGGATTGACGCGCACCACGATGGTGGAGCGGTCCTCCAGAAGGCCCACGGCCTTGAGCACCAGCGCCCGCAACAGTTCCGCGTGGTCCGCGCTGAGCACATGGCCCGTGCCCGCGGCCACGGCCTCCTGCGTGAGCTCCACGAGCTCCTCGCGCCAGGCGGCAGCAAGGTCGGCGCGCTGGCCCGCTATGGCCCGCAACAGCGCGCCCAGGGACTGCCCGAGCTCGGCCCTAAATTCGCGCAACTCCTGCCCGGCCTCATCCATGCCCGCCTGGTATCCCTCGCCGTGGGCGGCCTCGCGCACGCGCACCGCGGCCTCGCGCTCGGCCTGGGCACGGGCGAGCTCGGCGGCCGCCTCCTTGCGCGCCGCCTCGGCCTCGGCCTTCAGGGCCGCGCACTGGGCGGCGGCTTCCTTGCGCTGGGCCAGGGCCTCGGCCTTGGCCTCCTCCAGCACCTTGAGGCGCTCGGCGTAGGCCGCGCCCAGGATTTCCTTGGCACGTTCCGCGGCGCGGGCGCGCACGCGCTCCATGTAGTCGACTTCCTGATCCTGCTTGAGCTTTTCGCGGCGCATGGGCTCCTGCATGGCGTCGAGCTGCTCCACCGTGGCTTCGCGCTCGCCCATGAAGATGGTGCCCCATTTTTTCCGCAACTGCTCGGAAGCCATGCCCTTGACCTGTGCCGAAGTTTATGCCGCAAGAAGGCCGGTACGCCCGGCGCCGTGGTTTTCCGCACGCAAAAAAGCCTTTTTGCCGCAGGCGCGGAGCGGTTCCGCGCCCGGCAGGGGCAAAAAGGCTTTTTGTTCCGGGCGCAGACGGGAAGCGCCCTTGAATGCTCGGGACCTAGACGAACACATCGCCGCCGCCCCGGCTGACCACCACCTTGTTTTCCGCCTCCAGGCGGCGCACCACCTTGACGATGTTCTGCTGGGCGGCCTCCACGTCCGAAATCTTGGTGGGGCCCATGAATTCCAGCTCCTCGCGGATCATGTTGCCCGCGCGCTCGGACATGTTCTTGAAGAACTTTTCGCGCAAATCCTCGCTGGCGCCGCGCAGGGCCAGGGTGAGCACCTCGTTGGAGACTTCCTTGAGCAGCTCGCGCACGCCCTTGTCGTCGATATTCTTGCAGTCCTCGAAAACGAACATGAGGTTGCGGATGTCCTCGGCCATCTGGGCGGATTCCTCCTCGATTTCCGAGAGGACCTCCTCCTCGGTGGCGCGGTCCACGGCGTTGAGGATCTCGGCCACGGACTGCACGCCGCCCACCTTCTTGCCCTCCTTGCCGCCCATGGCGATGAGCTGGCTCGTGAGCACCTTGTCCACCTCCATGAGCATTTCTTCCGGCACGGACTCGAGCTTGGCGAGGCGGGTGAGCACCTCGGCGCGCACGCCCGCGGGCAGGCTCGTCAGGAGATTGGCGGCCTGGTCCGGGTGGAGGTGGCCCATGATGAGGGCCAGCGTCTGCGGATGCTCGTTGCGCAAAATCTGCGAGAGCAGGCGCGGGCTCACCTGCTCGAGGTCACGGAAGGGCGCGGGCCCGGTGTCCAGCGCCAGCGTATCCATGACATACTTGGCGGTTTCGGGGTCCAGGTTGCGGGAAAGGAGGCGCTTGGCTGTATCCGTGCCGCCGGAGATCATGTCCACGCCTTCCACCAGGGATTCATGGAAGTCGCGCAGCACTTCCTCCACGGTCTCGCGCGGCACGGGGCCGAGCTCAACGATGGCCTTGGAGACGTCGGCGATTTCCTGGCGCTCCATGCGCTTGAAAACGTCGGCGGTGAACTTGTCGCCCATGGCGAGCAGGAGGACCGCGATGCGCTGCTGGCCGGTCAGTTCCATGATCTTCGTGACTCCTTTCCCGATGCCGCTTTCTCTGTGGCGAAAGGGAGCGCCTGCGCTCCCTTGGCTGCTGACAAAGTCAGCAGCCCCGAAAATTGCGAGAAGGTCGCGGCTTTGCCGCGCCGTTAATCGAGCGATTTTCGTGTCTTTCCGTCCAGCCGCTCCGCGGCGTGGACGGCACAAACTCCGCGCAGCGGAGTTTGTCATTGATCCCGGGGGCGGTCTAGCGCTCCGGGTCCTTAAGCCAGCGACGGATCAGGCTCACGGCCTGATCCATGTGCTGCTCCGTCATGCGGAACAGGCGGAGCTTGAGCTCCTCCACCCGCTGGTTGGTGGCTTTCTGTGCCAGGCGTATGGCCCGGATGTCGGCAAGAGCGGGACTGCTCCCGCTCTTGCCTTGAGACAACGCCCTTGCTTTAGGCTCTTGCTTCATCTTTCTGCATCCAGCCGCGCACCAGGCTCACCACCTGCTCCATGTGGTTGTCGGAGAGGGTGAAGATGTGCGCCTTGAGAGCTTCGATGTCCTTGAAGATAAGCTCCTCTTCTTCCTCGTCGATGGCTTCCGGCTCTTCCTCGTCGGCCTTGGCGGCTTCCTCGAGGGCTTCGTAGAGCGCGAGCTGCTCCTCGGCGGAGGGCAGGCCCTCAAGGCCTTCGACCATCTCGCCCGCCTCGACCTTGGGCCGGATGAGGGCGAGCACCACGGGGCGCACCACCAGCATGAGGAAGAGGAAGGCCAGGAGCGCGTTGAGCAGGGGCTTGCCCAGCCGCTCGGCGTAGTCGGCCAGCACCTCGGCGAAGTTGGGCTCGTGGGGCGGCTCGGAATCGTTGAACGGGGCCGAGCTCACTTCCAGAGAGTCGCCGCGGCCGGTGTTCAGGCCCACCGCGTTGGACACGAGCTGGCGCACCCGGTCCAGTTCCTCAGGCTTGCGGGGCACGAAGTTCCACGCGCCCTCCGCCTTTTCATACGACCCATCAATGATAACCGCAACCGTCAGGCGGCGCAAATCTCCCACATTGGCGATGATCTGGTGCTCTTCCTTGTTGATTTCGTAGTTGGTGGTGCGGGTCTCGCGGGTGCCGTTCTGGTTGGAGACGGAGCCCGTGATGCCGTCGCCGCGGAAGTTGGCGTCGGGCGCGCCCGCCTCGAGGTTGGCCTGCCCCTGCTGGCTCTCCTCGCTGCGCTGCTCGCTGCGGACCACGGTTTTTTCCGGGTCGTAGATCTCGCGGCGGATGGTCTTCTGGCTGAAGTCCATGTCCGCGTTGACCTTGGCGATGACGCGGCCGGGGCCGAAGATGGGCTGGAGGAGTTCCTCGATGCGGCGCTCAAGGTTGCGCTGCACGGAAAGGCGGTGCTCCATCTGGGTGGTGCTGATGCCCGCGAGCGTGTCCTCTTCGGGCTCGTAGAGCACCTTGCCGCCGTTGTCGGTGATGGAGACATGGTTCTTGTCAAGGCCTTCCACCGCCATGACCACCATGTTGAGGATGGCCTGGATCTCTTTCTGGTCCGGCTTTACGCTGGGCTTGTTGAGCTTGAGCACCACCGAGGCGGACGGGTCCTGCCGCTCCTCCACAAAGAGGCTGCGCTTGGGGATGACAAGGTGCACGCGCGCGCTCTCCACGCTGGGGAACTCGCTGATGGTGCGCGAAAGCTCGCCCTGAAGAGCGCGGGTGTAGTTGATTTTCTGCACGAAATCCGTCTGGCCGACCTTGACCTTGTCGAAGATCTCAAAGCCGATGCCCTGGCCCACGAGACCGCCTTCACCGGCGATCTTGATGCGCTGGTCATAGACCACGTCCTGCGGCACGAGAATGGTGGTGCCGTTGTCGGCGAGCTGGTAGGGCGTCTTGTCGGCCTGCAGCGCCTTGACCACGGCATTCGCGTCCTCGGGGCCGAGGTTGGAATAGAGCACCTTGTACTCCACCCGCCCGGCCCAGAGCGAGAGGCCGATGGCGCAGGCCACCAGGGCCACGGCGCCGCCCGCGACGGCGATGCGCTGGATCATGTTCAGGCGGGCCCAGAGGCCCTTGAGATTGTCAACGAGATTGGTGATGAACGTCGGCATGGCGATTCCCCTCATTCCTTGCGCCCCTCTGGCGCAATCGTATGATGCGAGGGGATTAGCAAAGCTCGTGCCAGAGAGTTTTCATCAAGGATTTATCGTTGTTAGGAGGTATTCTGCGCCTGCGGCATTCAAAAAACTGACAGGAAAAACCGGGCGCCCACAGGGGCGCCCGGCCGCAAGCCGCGGGCCCGGGGCTGCGCCTCCCCGCCCGCGTTCACGGACGCCTTCGCCTGAGGAAGAACTTGCAGATGCCGTAGAGGCTGATGAGCAGCCAGAAAACTTCCACAAGGAAGGCGGACATATTGAACGCGAAAAGGAGCGAGACGCCGATGCAGAGCGAGGCCGCCGCATTGAGCAGGGAATAGGCGAGGCTCGCGCTCTCGATCCTGCCCATCTGGAGGAGAAGATAGGTTCCGAGAAGCAGGACAAGGCCGATATTGCCGATGAAATCATGCAGGGCGTACTGCATCGAGGGTCTCCCCGGGGCCGACGGCCTGCGCCGGCCCCGGTGCTGGTTGACGTTTGCGTTTTTGCCGCCCCTACGGCTTGGCTGCGGCGCGGACCTGCTCAAGAAATTCGGGGTGGATGAATTCCTCTGCCTTGGCCTTGGGGACATCGTTCTTGATCCGGCCCTGCTCCAGCAGGAAGCCGGCCACGTTGACGATGTCCTGCGCGGACTGGCCCTTCTTGGCGCTTGTGCCCATAAAGGCCGGGCTCAACTGCTCCTCCAGCCCGAGAAGGCGCGTACCGCCCATCATGCGCTTGGCATCCTCCTCGGAAATGCCGCCCAGTTCCTCGGCGATGATCTTGGCCGCCTCTTCAGGGTGCTCGCGCCAGTAGTCCATGGCCTTGAGCTCGCTGATGATGAACTTGTTCACGATGTCCGGGTACTTCTTGGCGAATTCGGGCTTGACGCTGATCATGTCCCAGGTGACGTCGCCCTTGTCTGCCATATCCTGGCTCGTGAGCAGGATCTTGCCGCCGTTTTGCACCACGAGGCCGAGGCTCGGCTCCCATATATAGGCGGCGTCGATGTCGCCCCGGATGAAGGGGGCCAGCGCCTCGCCGGGAGCCATGTCCATGATCTTGACCTTGGAGAGGTCTACGCCCGCGTCGCGCAGCGCCTTGATAAGCAGGTAGTGCGAGGTGGAGCCGAAGGGGGTCACCACGGTCTTGCCCTCGAGATCCTTGAGCGAATTGATTTCGGGCTTCACCACGAGGGATTCAACGGCGCCCAGCACATTGGCGTTCATGATGCCCCAGTAGTCCATGCCCCCCGCGAGGCCGATAGTGGCCGGGGGCAGGCCCACGTTGCCGAAATCAATGCTGTCCGAAGCCATGGCCGTGTTCACGTCGCGGCCGGAATTGAAGCGAAACCATTCCACGGGCACGCCCATCTCTTTTTCGTGCAGCTTGAGATACTTCGAGAGCAGTTGCCCGTTGACGAGGGAAAGGTAGCCGATGCGGACCTTTTCGGGCTTGGCAGTGTCGGCCGCCTGGGGCATCCCCGGGGACAGGGCCAGAAGGAAGGCCGCAAGCAAGAGACTGATCAACGGTTTCATGTGATCCTCCTTGTTGACCGGGTTGCAGGTGATGAAGCCGGATTCCTCCTGTCACCGCTTCCAGCGCAGAAGGTGACGGGCGAGGAAGCGCAGGCAGGCGTCGAGGGCGATGCCGGTGACGCCCATGGTGATGATGCCCACGAAGATGATGTCGCTGCGCATGAACTTGCTGGCGTCCCAGACCATCCAGCCGATGCCCTCGGTGGCGGCCACGATCTCGGCGGCCACGAGCACGGTATAGGTAAAGCCCAAGCTGATGCGCATGGAGGTGATGATGGCGGGCGTGGTGGCCGGCAGGATGATCTTGAAGAACACCTGGCGGCTGTTGGCCCCGAGCGATCGAGCAGCCTGGATGACGGACGTGGGTACGTCCTTCACGCCTTCCACGGCGCCGATGGTCAGGGGCGGGATGGCGGCCAGGAAAAGCAGGAGCACCTTGGAGAATTCCCCGATGCCGAACCAGAGCACGAGGAGCGTGTAATACGCGAGGGGTGGGAGCGGGCGGTAAAATTCGATGATGTAGTCAAAAACCGCCCGAATCTTGCTCGAAAGGCCCATGGCGAGGCCCAGGGGGATGGCCACTATGCAGGCGGCCACCCATCCGAGGAGCACCCGCGCTAGGCTGACCAGGCAGTGATAGACGAGGCTCTTGCCGTGATAGCCCCGCAGTATGGTCTCCTGGAAGCCGTTCCAGACATCGCCCGGCGAGGGAATGAAGATCTTGGGCACCACGCCCCGCCGCGTTACCTCAAACCAGACGAAAAAGATGATGAGCAGGGTGACGATGGTGATGAGGGTCTCCACCTTGAACTTGAACCGCGTGGTGCTCATTCCTGCCTCCTCGGGATCAGGGGTGAGATTGCCGTTGTGCCGGTACCTGCCAGCGAAGGGGCGGCCGCTATTCCCGCGCCTCGGCCGTGGGGATGTGCTCAAAGGACTTGAGGGCCTCGCTTTCCAAGGCGGTGAAGGCCGTGGCCTGGATCTCGGCGAACGCCTCGCTCGTCATGGTTTCGAGGGTCCTCGGCCTCGGCAGGTCCACCTGCATGGTCTGCTTGATGGTAGTGGGCATGATGGAAAGCAGATAGACCACGTCGCCCATGAATACGGCCTCGTCCAGTTCCGAGGTGATGAGCAGCATGGAGATGCCGGTGGTTTCGAAGACATTGAGGAAATATTCCTGCATCATGCCGCGCGTCATGGCGTCCAGCCCCCGGAAGGGCTCGTCCATGAGGAGGATCTCAGGCTCGTTGATGAGTGCGCGGATGAGTTCCGCCCGGCGCTGCATACCGCCGGAGAGCTGGCCGGGAAACTTGTGCTCAAAGCCGGTGAGGCCGGTAAGCTCGATGAGCTCCCTGGCCTTTTTTTCGGCTGCCTCCATGTCCTTGCCGCGGATGCGGGGGCCGAAGAGCGTGTTGTCCCAAAGGGTCATCCACTGGAAGAGCGTGTTTTCCTGAAACACCACAAGCCTGTCCGGGCTCGGTCCGGTGACGGGCCTGCCCTTGTAGAGGCACTGTCCCCGGTCAGGCTGGAGATAGCCCGCCATGACCGACATGATGGTGGTCTTGCCGCAGCCCGACGGGCCGCAGATGCAGGTGAACTTGCCCTTTTCCAGCGTGAAGTTCAGGTCGGAGAGAATCTGCCTGCCGTCAAAGCTGACGTCCAGATGCTCGCACGCCATGAGCGTCGTGGCGGGCGTGGCTTCAACATTGCCCATGATGTTCCCCCTTGGGTCTAGCCGCCTTCCCGCTCGCCGCGTTCAAAGGATTTTCGCGCTTCCTCGCGCACGGCCTCGATGGTCTCACGCTTGTACTCGAGAAAGCGGGGATGTTTCTTGACGCTGAAATTGCGTGGGCGCGGCAGGTCGACCTCGATCCACTTCTTGAATCGGCCCGGCCGGGTGGTCATGATGCCCACCCGGTCCGAAAGGTAGATGGCCTCGTCCAGGTCATGGGTGATGAACAGGATGGTTTTGTGCGTGCGGTCGAACATATCCAGCAGGAACTGGTGCATGACGGACTTGGTGATGGCGTCCATGGCGCGATAAGGCTCGTCAAGGAGCAGGCTCCTCGGCTCGTTGATGAGCGCGCGCAGGATCTCCACACGCCGGCGCATTCCCGAGCTGATGCGGATGGGATAGGCGTCCTCGTAGCCCCTCAGGCCCGCCATGCGCACCAGCTCGTCCGCGCGCTTGCGGGCCTCCTCCACGGGCATACTGCCGGTGGTCAGCGGGCCGAACATAATGTTCTGGCGCACGGTCATCCAGTCGAACAGCGCGCCCGCCTGGAATACCACCACCCTGTCCGCGCCGGGCCGGGGGGGCATGGACGGGGCGGCAATGACCTGCCCGTCCATGAGGATCTCGCCGCTCGTCACGTCCTCGAAGCCCGCGATCATGTTGAGGAGGGTGGACTTGCCGCAGCCTGATGGCCCCACGATGGCCACGAAGGAACCGGCCCCGATGGTGAAGCTGCAATTGTCCACAGCGAGCACGTCAGCGCCCTCCGGGTCATAGCGCTTGCTCACGCCGACGATGTCCAAACGTCCTTCACTGGTTTCCACGCTTTCCCCCTTGGGGCCCGGGAGCCCACCATCCCCGCTGGCCGGCTCCCGGGCGCACCTCTGCTGATTGCTGCGTGAAACGGATTATTTCGCGGCTTCGGTCTTGGCTTCGGCGTCGGCCTTTGCCCTGGTGTCGGCCTTTTCGATCTTCTTGGGCTTCAGCCGGTACTGGTAGAGCTTCTCATAGTAGGGCAGCGTGTGCTCGTAGAGCATCCTGAGCATGGGCAGGTCCTCGAAGATGGCGTCCACGAGCTTGTCATCGTAAAGGAAGGCCTCCATGTTCTTCTGGATGCCGGTGCTGCCGCCCACATCCCAGTAGAAATCCTTGCAGTGGTCGTATTCGGGGCGCCATTCGGGTTTCCAGTGCAGGCTTTCCGGCTTGAATTCCAGGCCAACGGCGTCGCACCAGGCCGCCATGATGCCTTCGGGATCGTTCTGGAAGTCGTCGCCGTCGATGACGAGCGGGGTTCTCCCGTTGTCCAGCGCGTGCAGGCCGAGCTCGGTGATGCGGTTGAATATGCGGTCGGAGGCCACGGGCCCGATGTCCTCAATGCGCATGGAACGCTGCGAGCCGATGACCTTCCAGAAGGAAAGCACCACATACTTGGGATTGCGGATCTGGAACATATGGGTGCAGCGGCGCAGGTATTCCTCGTCCCTCAGGTAGTTCTCGATGGCGTGGTAGGGGCACTCCTTGATGAAGGTGGGCGACTGCTCCGCGATGCCGTAAATCTTGCGGATGACGTCCTCGTAGACCACGGGCCATCCCTCGTAATCCTGATGGGACTGCACGCCCGGCTCATGCCTGTCACGCCAGTAGATGGGGAGGGTGGGCTCGAAGATGGTGTGAAAATCCCCCCGGTTGGTGATGGCCCGCATGAAGACCGTGGTAAGCGAGCGTGGGTACATCCAGTTGACGATGATTCTGTTCATGGCTTCTCCCTGATGATTGTGGCCCCGGTTCCCGCAAGGAACGACACGTGGTGTATGTGCGCCCCAGAGCAAGAGCCATGCCAGCAGGTGAGGATTTTTTTAAAAATAATATTTTTTATTTCAAGTACTTATATCTCTCTCTCGCCACTCCCAAGGTTGAGTTGCCGAAAAGTGTAGCAACCCGCACAAGTGTGGTGCAACAGAAGTGTGCGCTTGCTACATTCCCTGGCTGCGGCGCTCAAGCCCGAAACGGAGCATACGCCGGTAAAGGGTCCAGCGGCTGATGCCGAGTTGCCGCGCAGCCCGGCTGATGTTCCAGGCTGTCTGCTCCAGTACAAGGCACAGGCGCTGGCGCTCATCCTCCAGCGCGCCCTCTTTTTTCTCCAGTCCCCAGGGTTCCCGCAGCAGGATGTGCTCGGGCTGGATCTGAGAACCCTTGCAGAGCACGAAGGCCCTCTCGATAACGTGGCCCAGTTCGCGCACATTGCCTGTCCAGCGGTAGCGGATGAAGGTCTCCATGACGAGGGGCGACACGCCGCGGATGTGCTTGCCGTACTGCTCGTTGAACTTGGCGAGGAAGTGCTCCACCAGGNGGGGCAGGTCTTCGAGGCGCTCGCGAAGGGGAGGCAGGTGNAGCGGCATGACATTGAGCCTGTACCAGAGATCCTCGCGGAAGCTGCCTTTGCGGATGGCCTCGCGCAGGTCACGGTTGGTNGCGGCGAGCACGCGCACNTCCACCTTGCGGGGGACGGTTTCGCCCACTCGCTCGATCTCCTTTTCTTCCAGCACGCGCAGNAGCTTGAGCTGGATGCGCGGCGATATGTCGCCAATCTCGTCAAGGAGGATGCTGCCGCCGTGNGCGGCCTCGAAACGCCCTTTCGACTCCTTGTCGGCCCCGGTGAAGGCCCCGCGTGTGTGGCCGAAGAGCTCGCTTTCAAGCAGGCTCTCCGCCAGGGCCGAGCAGTTGACGCGGATGAAGGGNCCTGCGGCGCGCCGGCCNCCGTAGTGNAGGGCATGGGCCACCCTTTCCTTGCCGGTGCCGGACTCNCCGGTGATGAGCACGGTGGTGTCCATGTCGGCAAGTGTTTCGAGGAGGTCATAGATGCGCTGCATGGGTTCGCTCTGGCCTACGATGCCCTGATAATTGCGCCGCTCGCGCAGGACGCTCTCCAGGAAAGCCACGCGGCTGATGTCGCGGATGACGAGCACGGCNCCCATGAACTCGCCNGCGCCGTTATGCAGGGGCGAGCACGTCACNGTGGCCACCTCNCCGCGCGAGCCGTTGCGCAGGCAGGAGATCTGCGATTCGCGCACAGGGTGTCGGCTTTGCAGCACTTCGCGCAACAGGGGCANGCAGGCCCCGTTGCAGTGCCCGGCGCAATCATCGAAGGGCCGCCCCGGCTGGATGTGCGTATGGCAGATGCGGGGNGCCGCCATGTTGGCCGTAATGATGCGCAGGTTCTTGTCCACGGTGATGATGGCGTCCTGTACGCTGGAAAAGATGGACTCGAGCAGGTTTTTGTTTTCCANCAGCTCGCGCTCATAGAGCTTGTTTTCAATGGTGCGCGAAAGGATTTGNGCGGCGGTGGTGAGAATGTAGAGGTCTGAATCGTGCCAGCANCGGTGGTGCCGGTGCTCGTCAAAGCCGATGAAGCCGTACATCTCCCCNTGGACGAAGAGCGGCACGTTGAGCGTNGACTTGACGTTCTCCGCCATGAGGTGCGCNCGNTAAACCTTGAAGGGCATCTTGTCCGTGTCGGGATAGTTGAGGGTGCGCCCGGCCCTGAGCTCCGTGGCCGCGTCCGGCATATTGAGCACGATGTTCCNNCTGCCCCGGTGTGCCGCCAGTTCCGGCGCATCCCAGCCGCAGCGGCAGGTGAAGGTGCCAGCCGGGGCATCGTGGGTGAACATGAAGACCCTGCTCACCTTGAGGATGGTCCCCATGCGTTCCAGGGCGCATTGCACNAAGGCGTCCATGTCCGTTACGCGCACCGCCAGCTCGGACAGCTCGGCGAGCATTTTTTCATAGGCTATGCGTTTTTCGAGGAGTTCTTCCTTTTTCATGCCNTGCCTCCTGCTTGCCCCGTTGTGCGCTNCCCCCGCAGGGGANTGGGANACCNNTCTTNNCTTGCCGACCCCTCCGGGGATGCTTTCAATAACCGCGCCATGCGGCNCGTCCAGNGCCCACAGATGCAAAAATCCCCCCACATTGCTGCGGGGGGATGCTTTGNCTGCGCNTGCGCTGCCGGGTGCTCCGCATNTCGGCGAGCCGTCGCCGCCTGCCGGACGCGCCCTAGAACTGCATCNNGGAAATTTCCTTGTAGGCCTCGAGCACCTTGCCGCGCACGGCGCTCGTGAGCTTCATGGCCATGCTCGACTTCTGCATGGTGATCATGAGNTCNTGGACNTTCTGGNTGCGGCCGGAGGCNAAGTCNTCGATGGCCTGGGCCTTGGCGNNCTCGAGNTCGTTGACGCGGTTGAGCGAGCTNGTCACCGTGTTGGTGAAGCTGTTCTGNGGCGTTACCGGGATNTGCTCCTGCTCGGGATAGCGGATGAAGTCCGCCTGNGCGCCGAAGTTNTCGGGCTTGTCCACGCGGTCGCGCAGNAGGGACTGGTCAAGNGTGCGCGAGAAGAGCGTCTGCTTGCCGACGGCCNNNCCCTGCTTGAGGGAGCTGTCNACCTTGTTGAAGTGCTGAAGCGCTTCCGTATATGCCCNCATGCCTGCTGCCTGGATGCTCATTGCCTGCTCCGTGTGTCCTTCGTGTGCTCTGTCAAAAATCCGTTACGCCTTGCCGATCTCGAGGGCCTTGTTGAACATGCCCTTGATGGCCTCGACCGTGGTGACGTTGGCCTCGTAGTTGCGCTGCGCGGTCATGAGGTTGGCCATTTCCTCCACCACGTTGATGTCCGGGTAGGAGACATAGCCCTCGGCGTTGGCGTCGGGGTGGCCCGGCTCGTAGACCTGCTTGAGGGGCCGCTTGTCCTGGGTCACGCCGAGGATGCGCACGCCCTTGAGCTCGCGGTCCAGCGCGGAGCGCATGTGGACGGAGAAAGGATCGTCCACGTCCGTCGCCACCTGCACCACGGTGCGCCGGCGATAGGGGCCGCCGTGCGGGGTGCGCGTGGTCTTGGCGTTGGCCAGGTTCATGGCGATGGTATTGATGCGCGTGCGGTCCGCGGAGAGACCGGAGGCGCTGATGTCCATGGCGGTGAGAAAATCCATGATATACTCCCGAAAATTCCTGCCCGAAAATACGGCCCCGTGCGGGCTAGACCTGCTTGCCGTCCTGGATGACCGAGGCGAGGCCTTCAAAATTCTTGGCTATCACCTGGGTCAGGGCCGTGTACTGGAGCTGGTTCTTGGCGTGCTTGGCCATTTCCTTGTCCAGGTTGACGCGGTCCTCCCCGTGGATCTGGCGGGGCTTGAACTGCTTGGACCATTCGGGCCCGAAGTTGTCCGGGTTGAAGGCCGCGGGCATGTGGCCCTGGCTGGTGGTGGACATGCGGCCGCGCATGTCGAGCCCGAGGGCGCTTTGCAGCTCCTTCTCGAAGGCGATCTCGCGCGGCTTGTAGTTGGGCGTCTCCACATTGGCGAGATTGCTCATGATGACATTCTGCCGCTGGAGCTGCATGTCCATCACGCGGCCCACAAGACCAATCTGGCTATTGAACATGGATTTCATGACGCCTCCCGCATGTCCCGGCCTTTGCCGGCATGACTTTGCTGTGTGCCCTCCTTTAGCAAGCACTGTTCCACACCTGAAAAGCCTTGCGTTTTCAGTTGGATAGAAGCGATTTTTCGCGGCGGCGGGAGGCGGAGGCGCGCTGGCGGAGCGGATTTTTGACAGGCGCCCTGGGAGGGCGGGGGAGGGGAGACAAGGAGGATGAGGAAAGCCCCGGGCGGACCCGGGGCCTGGGATTCGTGGTCGGAGCGAAAGGATTTGAACCTTCGACCCCCTGCTCCCAAAGCAGGTGCGCTACCAGACTGCGCCACGCTCCGATGCGTTGGTCTGCCGCGCGGGCTGGCCGGCGGCCAGGCGCGCGGGAAAAGATTTTCGGGGCAGCCGCCCGCGCCTGTACGGGCGCTGGCAGCCCCGGAAACAGCAAAGCCCGCCTGGCTTCGGCGGGCTTTCGCAGGCAGGAAATTTCTGGGGCGAAAGATGGGACTTGAACCCACGGCCACCTGGGCCACAACCAGGTGCTCTACCAACTGAGCTACTTCCGCCGCAAGGCATCCTTCATACACAGGGGCCCGGCATTTGGCAAGCTCTTTTTCCCCGCCGGGCGCGGCGTACGGCCGCGGACGTTTTCGCGTTGCCCCGCGTTGGCCGAAGGCTCCGCGAGAACCTCGCGACCCTTACGCCCCCGGCTCTTGGCCGGTCCGGCTTCCACGGCGGAGAACTCTGGATTTTTTTTAGAAAATGCCCTAGAGTGCGCCATCCATCCCTGCGGGCGCCAAGGCCCGCGCACCAGGCGGGAGGCCTATGGACAAGCTCGTCATCGAGGGCGGCGTGCCGCTTGAGGGCGTCATCAGCGTCAGCGGCTCCAAGAACGCGGCCCTGCCCATCCTCTTCGCGTCCATCCTCGTGGACGGCACGGCCACCTTCCGCAATGTGCCGCGCCTGCGCGACATCGACACCACGCTCGACCTCCTCGGGCGCCTCGGCTGCGCCTGCCGTCGCGAGGACGACGAGGTTTTTGTCACCCCCGGCGAGCTCCTCCCCGAAGCCCCCTACGACCTCGTGCGCACCATGCGCGCCTCGGTGCTCTGCCTCGGGCCCTTGCTCGCGCGCATCGGCCGGGCGCGGGTGGCGCTCCCCGGCGGCTGCGCCATCGGCGCGCGCCCCGTGGATCAGCACCTCAAGGCGCTGGAGCTCATGGGCGCGACCTTTGAACTGGAAGAAGGCTATATCGTGGGCGAGTGCGAGGGGCTGGCCGGAGCGCGCATCACCTTCGACATGCCCACCGTGGGCGGCACGGAAAACCTGCTCATGGCGGCGAGCCTCGCCGAGGGCGAGACCATCCTCGAAAACGCGGCGCGCGAGCCCGAAGTGGTGGACCTCGCCGAGTTCCTCATCGCCTGCGGCGCGCAGATCGAGGGCCACGGCACGGGCGTCATCCGCATCCAGGGCGTGCCCGCGCTCTACGGGGCGGACTACGCCGTCATGCCGGACCGCATCGAGGCGGGCACCTTCCTCGTGGCCGCTGGCATCACCGGGGGCGACCTGTTCGTGCAGGGCTGCCCCTATGCGGAGCTCGAGGCCGTCGTCCTCAAGCTGCGCGACATGGGCATGGAGGTGGAGCCGGAGCCGGGCGGCGTGCGCGCGCGCGGCCGCGGGCGGCTTTCCTGCGTGGACGTGAAGACCCAGCCCTATCCCGGATTTCCCACGGACATGCAGGCGCAGATCATGGCCCTCATGTGCGTGGCCGAAGGCGCGGGCGTGGTGGAGGAAAGCATTTTCGAGAACCGCTTCATGCATGTGCAGGAACTCATGCGCATGGGCGCGAGCATCCGGGTGTCGGGGCATACGGCCATGGTGCGCGGGGGCGCGGCACTCGCCGGGGCTCCGGTCATGGCTTCGGACCTGCGCGCCAGCGCTTCCCTCGTGCTGGCCGGGCTGGCCGCGCAGGGCGTCACCGAGGTGCGCCGCATCTATCATCTGGACCGAGGCTATGAGCGCATCGAGGACAAGCTCGGTGCCGTGGGCGCGCGCATCCGCCGCGAGGCGGAGTAACTTGCCATTTTTCAAAAAGGAGGCAAGGGGTACATACGTGCTTCTGCGGTTGTAGTAAGGTTGATTAGAGGTTGATTAAAGGGTGTTGCTGACATAGCATTTCAAGCCAAGCAGAATTCGTGCCCCAGGCACATGAACCGTGTTTCTGGCCGGCAAAAAGAGGAAGCACGGAGAGACAGACTTCAGCCCTGTTTTTACTTGAGGTATGAGAGCGAGGGGTGCTATTAGTGAGTTTCCATAAGATAATAAATTTTGTCATTTTTAAACAGGGTAAGGTCAAGTTTATCCCAGTATGAAATAGCGAGTATCTTCTAACTATTTGATTTGTGTTATTTAGGAGATATTTAAATGGAGTTTAATTCACTTATTTTTATTGTTTTTGCCTGTATCTTTTTTTGTTGTTATCCATTAGTTAAAAAAAATAATAACTTAAGATATATTTATATTATTATCGCCTCAAGCATTTTTTATGGTTTTTGGGACTGGAGGTATCTCTTTCTCATAGTATTCACAGGAACGATTGATTACGTAGCAAGCTTGGTTATCGCACAGAATCCAAGAATTAAAAAAATATGTTTATATATATCTATGGCTTGCAATCTTTCTATCCTTTTCTCATTTAAATATCTTTTGTGGTTATTGGGCTACGTCAACACTTTCCTCCAGTCTCCACTTTTCTCCTCTCTCTCTCTCTCTCTCTCTCCCTCTCCCCCCCCCCCCCCGGAATTCTTTAAAGTTCTGCCAATAGGTATAAGTTTCTATACTTTTCAATCTATGAGCTATACTATTGATGTCTATCGTGGAAATATTAGGCCAGTAAGGAATTATTTTTTATATTTTTGCTATCTATCGATGTTTCCTCAATTGGTGGCAGGCCCCATAGTACGCGCCAAAGACGTCATCCACCAGATAAGATATCCTGACAAGCTTACTGGTGCGCGCCTTTATGGGGGGGTGGCCTATATTGCTACCGGCTTTTTCAAAAAAACGGTTATTGCGGATTCTTTGGCCCCCTTTGTTAACCAAGCGTTTACCGAACAGCCGCTTGCGCCGGATGCATTCTACTGGTGGCTGGTCGTGGTCGCTTTTTCCATCCAGATTTATTGTGATTTTAGCGGATATAGCGATATTGCCATTGGGCTGGCCCGCTGGATGGGGATAGATTATAAAGATAATTTCCATTTTCCCTATCATTCGTCTTCCCCCTCAGATTTTTGGAAGCGTTGGCATATATCGCTGTCATCCTGGTTCAGGGATTATGTGTATATCCCACTCGGAGGTTCGCGAGTGAGTCCCTTAAAGGTCCACAGGAATCTCTGGACCACAATGTTGCTCTCGGGTTTTTGGCACGGTGCTTCGTTGCATTTTGTCGCGTGGGGTGGTTACCACGCCTTTCTTCTTTCAATACAACGTATTTTTAATAAAAAAATTTTTATACCGAATTTTGTAAAGATAATACTTACATTTTTTCTTATCTTGCTAGGCTGGATTTTTTTCCGCAGCCAGTCTGTTCCGCAGGCGTTTTCTATTTTCGCCATACTTTTCAGTCCGCACACCTATCATTTGCAATCTCTATTCAATAGTCCTAATGAAATGCATATTATTATCTATTTGTTCCTCATCTTTAATTTTCTCATGCTGTCACGGCGTATTCAATCTATAAAGGTAAAGTATGAGCCGTATATCTTGGGAATTTTAATAGCAATTACCATATTTTATAGAGGTCAAGGTAATGAGTTCATCTATTTCCAATTTTAAAAAAATAATTATAACTGCACTTTTACTTATTATATCCTTTGGCCTTTTTAAACTTTATTATTTATCGGTGTATTCTGCACATAACCAGCCAATAGATAAATATTTCTGGATACAAAAAACTCATGCCAAGCAAATATACGATGTTATTGCTGTGGGCGATTCACGAGTATATAGAGGGCTTTCTCCCGCTGAGATGAGCAAGGAGCTTGGTAATGTCAAAATTCATAACTTTGGTTACAGATCTGCAGGATTTGGTTTATCCCTTATTGATGCTGCCGTCAAAAAGCTTCGCCCGACTGGGGAAAAAATCATCATCCTAGGCATCACTCCACACTCCTTGACAAGGACGGCGGCGACCAATTCGCATTTTAGAGAATGCAAGGCCCAATTTCCTTACCCTACGATCTTGAGGTATCTGGAGAAATTCTTCGGCAGCCATACCACCCGCGCTTCTGTGATGAACCTGTTTGACAAACAAAACTTGGAATCGGCTCCGTATGAATTTGCACATTCCGACGGATGGGCCGAGTGTATTTTCCCCTTAAATCCTGAAGTGGGTATTCCTATCTATCAAAAGCGTTTTTCAAAAAATAAAGTGGATGGTCATGTCACCGAAGCTTTATTGAAAAAAGTGAATGAACTCTCACGGTCAGGGTACAAGGTCTTCGGGTACAGGCCGCCAACGTTTTCCCAAATGGAAGAGCTGGAAAATTCCTGTTCCGGCTTTGATGAGGGGGCGTTTATCCGGGCTTTCGAAGCGGCAGGTGGCCAGTGGATTCCGCTTGATGACAGGTTTTCTTTTGATAGCTATGATGGTAGTCATCTCGTTGGATCCTCAGCTCGGAAGCTCTCGAGAGAATTGGGGAAAAAGATACAGGAACGCCTCAGAAAATGAAGGAAGCGGGGTATCTAAAATCCTCCTGCACCGTTATTGCGGACTTTTTTTAGGTTACGCTGAAGGGGAAGATGGATGCGCAGGAAACGCTGGGGCCCGGTACCCTGTATTGAGGAACTCCGCTCCCTGTCAACATGCCGACTTTATAATGGATTGTACACGCTGTTCCATGAATCAGATGTAAACGCAGAACCTGGGAGGATCGCCATGCCGCATGTCACTGTCGCTCCATCCGTGCGCGCCGCGCTTCTGGCCGCGCTGCTCCTCGCCTGCGCCCTCGCTCAGGGCTGCGCCTACGGGGGCTACGGCCTCTATGACGACCAGCGCCTCATGGACACCATCACCGACGACAAGGCGATGGCCACCTCCATCAAGACCGCGCTCATGAAGGCGGACTTCACGGGGGGCTGGGCCGTTTCCGTCTATTGCTTTTACGGCAATGTCTTTTTGGTGGGCGAGGTGCCGAAGAACATGCAGGCCAAGGCCGTGAGCATCGCCCGAAGCTACAAGCCGCACTCGGTCACGCCGCACTGGTTCACCCCGGCCAAGAGCGACACGGGCAACCTCTCGCTCGCCACCAGCCTGCGGGCGGACCTCATCGGCACCAAGGGCCTCTCCTCCACGCGCATTGACACCGAGGTCAATGCCGGGCGCGTGGTGCTTCTGGGCGTGGTCGAGGATGACGCGGAAAAGCAGCTCGCCATCCGGGTGGCGCGCGGCGTCAAGGGCGTGACCTCGGTGACGAGTTACCTCATGCTGCCGCAAAAGCCGTCCACGCCGCAGAATTCCGGGACGCAAAGCCCCTCCGGCGGTGCTGTCGAGGAGCGCGAGCTTCCCGCCACCTAGAAGCCGGCTTCAGGTTCAGCAATGAAGCCCGGGAAGCTGCGTTGAACAACTTCCCGGGCTTCATTTTTCCGCGGGTGACCGATGCCTAGAAGATGCGCGGCACGGGCGGCTCGATTTCGTGGGTCATGCGGTTGCGCAGGTCGCGGCGGCAGAGTTCCATCACCCACATCCAGAAGGCGTGTCCGGTAAATTCCGAGAAATGCTCGTCAAAGGGCTGGTCCCACGGCGCGGGCACTGTCCCCATGAGCGGCATGAGCACCACATGGAAGACGAACCACACGAGGATGCCGAAAGCCACGCCCTGCCAGAGCTTGACGATGGGCTTGTACTCGGCGATCACGGCGTAGATGATGCCGATGCCGATGGAAAACGCGAAATGCACCACAAAGCTGACGATCGGCCGTGGCGTGTCGCTGAACATGTAGGTCATGTGGGTGAACTGGTAGGAGAAGCCCAGCTGCTGCAACAGCTCCTGCGGCGGGTTGGTGGCGTCGCGCAGCGGCGTGCGCGGCGGGAAGGGCACTTCCCAGCCGAATTTGACGATGGCGCCGATGATGCCGATGATCACGCCGATGAGCACGGCCAGCATGACCTTGCGCCGGAATTCCTCGGATTTCAAGCATTCGGGCATATTCTTGACCCTCGCGGATTAAATGGTGCGACAGGACGCGGAACTCCCCGCGCCATGAGGATTTTATGCCCCGCGGGGCAGGATGTCCACGCCTGGGAAGCGCGGAACGGCGGCTTATTGGAGCAGTCCCCGGCGCGCCAAAAGTGCCTCGGCGAGCCGCCGCAGGGGCCCGCGCCTGCGTGGAAGCGGCGCCGCCGGGTCGCGCGCAAGCTCCGTGAGCCGGGCCACGAGCTTGAGCGCTTCCTCCACGCTGTCCACCCAGGCCGTGCCCGCGCCGTGAAGCATGAGGCCCGGCGCCTCCAGCGGCCCGCGGATGCCGAGCACGGGCACCCCCGCGCCTGTGGCGAGGCCCACCTCCACCCCTGCATCCTGTCCCGAGGCGCCATAGTAGATGACCAGGTCCGCCGTGCGGCAGGCTTCGCGGCAAAAGGCGTAGACCGAGCCCCCGGCCCGGTCCGTGTCCATCCACACGCGCCGTTCCTGCGGAGTCAGCCCCGGCGGCGGCGTGGCCTTTTCCGTCCAGTCGAGGATACGGCAGCCGAGGGCCGCCAGCTCGCGGCAAAAGAGGCGCACCCCGTGCTTGTGCTTGAAAGAGCCGGCCACATAGATGGTGAGCTGGGCCGCGTCATCCGGGGCGTGGGCCGCGGGCGCGGCCGGAGTGGCGGCTTTGCGGCGCGCGCGGGTGCGTGCAGGCAGGGGGCCGGTGGAACGGCGCACGGCTAGAACTCGATGCCCCGGCAGGCGGGAATACCCTTGCGCCACGGGTGTTTGCGTTCCTGCATCTCGGTCACGAGGTCGGCCGCGTCGGCGAGCCAGTCCGGCAGGCCGCGCCCGGAAAGCACGAGGTGACGTTCCTCTCCGGCCGCCTTCGCGAGCAGCGGGTCGAGCTCCTCCCGCGTGAGGATGCCCGCGCCGAGAGCATAGAGGGCCTCATCGAGGATGAGCATATCCACCTCTTCCGCCTGTTCCCGCGCCCAGTCCATGAGTTTTGCGGCGGCGGCGCGGTGGGCCGGGCGCTCCTCCTCATGGCGCAGGAAACCGAGGCCCCCCGGCCGGAAGCGCGGGCCCAAGAGTTGCCGGAGCATCTGCTGCTCGCCCGCGCCGCAATCCCGCTTCATAAACTGGCCGAAGGCCACGGCCATGCCCTGGCCGAGGGCCCGCAGGGCCTGGCCCGCGCAGGCGCTGGTCTTGCCCTTGCCCTCGCCCGTATAGACGAGGATCACCGCCACACCCCGGGGAGGACGGTCTTGCAGGAGGGGCAGACGCCGGGATTCTTGCCCGCCCGCGTGCGGTAGCCGCGCCGCTCGATGACCACGCTCCCGCAGGACGGGCAGACGGTGGAGGCCCCGAGCAGGCTTTGCACATTGCCGATATAGACGTAGTTCAGCCCTTCCTCGCGGCCCATGTGCCAGAGGTCTTCGAGCTGGAAGGCCGGTGTCGCGGGGTGCGACGCCATCATGGCCGCGCCGTGGAAGCCGGAGAGGTGCCAGGGCGTGTCGGGTCCGAGCTCGTCGCGGATGAAGCGGGCCATGTCGCGCAGTTCGTCCGGGCTGTCGTTGCAGCCGGGGATGACGAGGGTCGTCACCTCCAGCCACCAGCCGAGCTTTTTTATGGCCTTGAGATTGTCGAGCACGGGCTGGAGGCGTCCGCCGCAGAACTTGTGGTAGAAGTCGTCCGAAAAGGCCTTGAGGTCGATATTGGCGGCATTGACGCGGCGGTTGAGCGACTGGAGCAGGTCCGCGCCCATGAAGCCGTTGCTCACGAGGATGACCTTGAGCCCCCGCGCCTGCGCGAGCCCCGCGGTCTCGTAGATCTGCTCGAAAAACACCGTGGGCTCGTTGTAGGTGAAGGCCATGCTCGGCGCCTGCTGGGCGGCGAGGCGCGCCAGGGTGTCCGGCGTGGCGCGGCGGCCGGATATGGTGCTTTGCGGCCCCACATGGGCGATATGATGGTTCTGGCAGAAGCGGCAGTGGAAATTGCAGCCCGCGCTGCCCACGGAAAAGGTCTTGCTGCCCGGCAGGAAGTGGTAGAGGGGCTTTTTTTCCACCGGGTCCAGCGCCACGGCCGTCACCACGTCGCCCACAAGGGTGACGAGCTCGCCGCGCCGGTTGACGCGCACGCCGCAACGCCCGTGCGCGCCGTCCTTGAGGCGGCAGGCATGGGCGCAGAGGCTGCAGGTGACGCTGCCGTCCTCCTCGGGGGTCCAGAGCATGGCGCGCATCTAGCGGGGTCCTCCGCGCAGGCCCAGCGGCACCACCGGGCCAAGATGCCGGGTGATATTGGGCGGAAGCTGCGGCATTCCCAGGAAACGCGGCCTCATGCCGGGGGCCCTGCCGAAGCCGGGGCCGTAGCCGGGGCGTACGCCGTTCCCCATGCCGCCACCCATGCCGCCCATTCCATAACGCGGTGCCGGACCATACGGCTGCCACGGGTTCCACGCTGCCGCGGCGCGCACCGGTCCGGGGCTCCAGCTCAGGGGTTGCCAGTCGCCGTGCGGGGGCTGGCCCGGCGTCCAGGCCTTGACGCCCGTGCCTGCCTGCCCCCAGGGATGCCAGGCCGGGGCTTGCGCGGAAGCCTGCTGCCAGCCCGGTTGCCAGCCGCCCGGTTGCCATCCGGAAGGCCTCCAGCCCGAGTTTTGCCAGCCGGATGTCGTGCCCTGCCAGTTGCCCGGCTGTCCGTTCGCGGGGGGAGTGCCCGCCTGCGGGGGCTGGTTCCCCGCCTGCGGCGGCTGCATGTCGGGGAGCGGGAGGCCGCCGGGGCCGGGCCTATCTGGCTGCGCGCCCATGCCTGGCTGGCCGGGCAGGACGGTCTGTCCCGGCTGTCCCGCTGGCGGGGGCGTCATGGCAGACGGCGGCCTTCCGGCGCCGGGGCGGAGCTGATTCGGCGGTGTCTGGCCCGGAAGTGGCCGGTTCGGGGGCATCATGCCCGGCCGTTCGGGGCGCCACGACGGGGCGCCCCCGAAATTGGGGCCTGGATTCGCGCCCGGCGGGGGGCCGGGCCGCCATCCCGGCTGCGGCCCCGCGTTCCAGCCATTGTTCCAGCCCATAGTTCCGCCCTGCTGCCAGCCGCCATTCGGCCAGCCGCTAGGCGAGCCGCTGTTCCAGCCGGAATTTCCGTAGCCGTTGCCCGGCCATGCCGGGTCGATCTGCGGGGCGATATAGATGGGCTGCTGCTGCGTCTGCTCCTGCGGGCGCCGCGGCGCGATGACGGAAGTCACGATGTCGCCGTTTTCCGGGTCCCGCCAGGTGCCCGCGTAGCCGTTATACCCAGGCGCGTCGTTGCGGATGACGACGGCCCCGTCCTGGCTGTTCTGTGTGGCAGGGGCCGGGGCGGTCTGCACAGGTGCTGTCTGCGCCGTGGCTGTCTGGGCCTGGGCTGTCGTTTCCTGCCGCGGGCTTTCCGCGGTTTCGGGCGTCGCGCCCAGCGCGGGCGTGTGCCCGGCCAGCCCGATAAGGAGCGCGAGCAGGGCCGGGGCCATGCGGCGCACGCCTGCAAGGGCGTTGAGGGAAGTATTCATGCTTGCAGTATAGCAGGGGCGGATGCGGCGGTCCACGAAAAAGGCAGGCCCCCGCCCGGGGAAAAAGTCACTTGAACTTCGGGGGCAAAGTCTGCTAGCGTTGAGGAAGCAAGGAGGGACCCATGTCCAGTGACCGCGCGCGTGCCTATACCGCCGCCGGAGTCGACATCGAGGCGGGGAATGCTCTGGTGCGCCGCATCAGGGGACTGGTGGCCTCCACGCAGACGCGGGGCGTGCTCGCGGACATCGGCGGCTTCGGCGGCCTGTTCCGCCCCGACCTCGCGGGCATGGCCGAGCCCGTGCTCGTGGCCTCCACGGACGGCGTGGGCACCAAGCTCAAGCTGGCCTTCGCCTGGAACAAGCACGACACCGTGGGCATCGACCTCGTCGCCATGAGCGCCAACGACATCCTTGTGCAGGGCGCGGCCCCGCTGTTCTTCCTTGATTATTTCGCCACGGGCAAGCTGGACGTAGATACGGCCGCGGCCGTAGTGGGCGGCGTGGCCGAAGGCTGCCGTCAGGCCGGCTGCGCCCTTCTGGGCGGCGAGACCGCCGAGATGCCCGGCATGTATGGCGAAGGCGAGTACGACCTCGCGGGCTTCTGCGTGGGTCTTGTGGACAATGCCAAGCTCGTGGACGGCTCCGGCATCCAGGTGGGCGACGCGGTGCTCGGCGTGGCCTCCTCGGGGCTGCATTCCAACGGCTATTCGCTCGCGCGCAAGATCCTCGACGGGTCGGGGCTCGGCCCCGATGACCCTCTCCCCGGCGCGGATGGCAAGACCGTGGCCGAGGTCTTTCTCGCGCCGACCACCATCTATGTGGAGGCCGTGCGGCCGCTGTTGCGTGACATGAACATCAAGGGCATGGCGCATATCACGGGCGGCGGCTTTTACGACAATATCCCGCGCATCCTCCCCGCCCAGGTGGAGGCGCGCATCCGCTTCGGAAGCTGGAAGGTACCCCCGGTGTTCACCTGGCTCAAGGAGGCGGGGGGCCTCGACTGGCCGGAAATGCTCCAGATCTTCAACTGCGGCATCGGCTTTGTGCTCATCCTGCCACAGGCCCAGGCCGAGGAGGCGCTGGGGCGCATCCGCGCCTTCAACCTCGATGCGTGGCAGATCGGCGAGATCGCCAGGCGCGAGCGCGCGGATGGCGGCGACGGCGAGCAGGTGGTGGTGGAGTTCGAGGCCGGCCCCGACACACCCGAAGCCTAGCGCCGGTGACGTGGGGACGGCCAGATGCACGTCATGAATTTTCTCGGCAATGTCCTCTGGTTTCTTCTCGGCGGCTGCGTCATGGGCCTCGCCTGGTGGCTCGTGGGTGTGCTCTGCTACATTTCCATCATCGGCATCCCCTGGGGGCGCGCCTGCTTTGTCATCGGCAGGTTCGCCTTCTGCCCCTTCGGCAAGATGCCCGTCTCGCGCGAGGTGCTCACCGGCCAGCCGGATGTGGGCACGGGCGCATGGGGCACGGTGGGCAATGTCATCTGGCTCCTGCTCGCGGGCATCTGGATCGCGCTCGCGCATCTCGGCTGGGCCGTGGCCTGCGCCATCACCATCATCGGCATCCCCTTTGCGTGGCAGCATGTGAAGCTGGCCGCCCTGGCGCTCTGCCCCATCGGCAAGACCATCGTGCCCGCACAGGTGGCCGAGGCGGCGGAACAGCGCGCGGCGCAGGAGGCTGCCGCCGCGGCGGCGCAGCAGCAGGCCCGTTAAAATTTTTCCCCAGAGAACGAAAAAGCCCCGGACGGCCTGGCCATCCGGGGCTTTTTCGCATGTGGGGGAGAAGTGTGAGCGGCCTAGTGGTGGTGCCCGCCGCAGCCCTTGCAGAGCTGGTCCTCGCCGAAGGTCTTGAGGCTGCCCGCGGCAAAGGCCTTGAGGGCGTCGGCCACGGTGGCGAAGCCCGTGGCGTGGTAGACCTTGATGCCCGCGGCGTGCATGGCGTTGAGCGGGCGCATCCCCATGCCCCCCGCGAGCAGCGCGGTGACACCCGCCTTGGCGAGGTCGTTGACGGGCTCGATGCAGCTGCCGTGCTCATGCCCGTTGTTGGGCATGACTTTCACATCGCTGATGGTGCCGTTTTCCACCTTGGCGATGGTATAGGCGCCGCAATGGCCGAAATGGGCGCTGGGCGCGGCGTCGAGGCCCCCAGGGGCTTCGGACGGAACGGCGCAAAGGACAAAATCGCTCATGGATACCTCCCGGGCGTTGGTTTCTTTGCGGAAAATAAGGCCCGGGAGGCGATTGTCAACGCTTCGCCGGGCGTGCCTCCCGCACCGGGCGCAGCATAAGCCACAGGCCCACGGCCATGAGCGGCAGGCAGAGCACCTGGCCCATGGTCAGCCAGCCGAAGGCGAGGTAGCCCAGGTGCGCGTCCGGCACGCGCACGAATTCCACGAGGAAGCGCGCGATGCCGTAGCCCAGGGCGAAAAAACCGGAGACCGCGCCGGGCTTGCGCGGCTTTGAGGAATAGATCCACAGGGCCACGAAGAGCACGAGCCCCTCGAGCAGGGCTTCGTAGAGCTGGGAGGGGTGGCGCGGCAAGGGCCCCGCGCCGGGAAAGACCATGGCCCAGGGCGCGTCGCTCACCTTGCCCCACAACTCGCCGTTGATGAAGTTGCCGAGCCTGCCGAAAAAGAGCGCCTGCGGCACGAGCGGGGCCACGAAGTCCGATACCTCAAGGAAGCTGCGCCTGCGGCTGTGCGCGAACCAGCAAAAGGCCCCGAGCGCACCCAAAAGGCCGCCGTGGAAGGACATGCCGCCGTGCCAGATGCGGAAGATTTCCAGCGGGTCGGAAAAGAAGGCGGCCGGGTCATAGAAGAGCGCGTAGCCGAGACGCCCGCCCACGATGACGCCCAGCATGACGCAGGTGAGCAAATCGTCCACCTCCACGGGCGTCCAGCCGGAGCCGGGACGCCGCGCGCGCCAGCGCCCGAGCAGCCAGCCCACCACAAAGCCCACGAGATACATGAGGCCGTACCAGTGCAACTGGATGGGCCCGATGGAGATGGCCACGGGGTCGATGCGCGGGCTCAGCACGGGCTGCCTCCGGGTCGGGGGGCAGCGGTGCGGGCAAGGGAACGCAGGGAAGCGGCAAGGGTCACGGGATCACGTCTCTCCGTGTTGGCGTCAGGTTCAGCGCAGGCCCACGAGCCATTGCCAAAAGGTGGGCGGCGTGGGGGGCACGGGCGCGTGCCAGTGGGAATCGCGGCCGCTGTCGGAAAAGCGCAGTCTGAGCTCGGCGAGGCGCGCGTCGGCCCACTCCTGCCCGGCCGCCCGTGCCGGAGCCCCGGCATCCGCACCCTCGTCCAGCACCAGCATAAGCTGGAAAGGTATGTCCGCATTGGGGCGCATGGCGAGCAGCCGGCGCACAAAGGCGAGGCCGCTGCCGAAGCGCAGGTCATAGAAGAGCGCGCCCCTGTGGCTCCCTTCCTTAATTAATGGCGGCTCGTCCTCCGGCCGCAGGGCGTCCATGACCGGGAGCATGGCGAACTGGAAATAGGTGTCGCAGGCCACGGACTCCCGCGAGGTGGCCCCCACCAGCGCAAGCGGCGTGGCGGGATGGATGTCCTCCGGGGCGCGGGGCTCGCCGAGCGCGTTGAGGCTTTGCGAGCGGACGGTGTCGCCCTCCTCGAAGATAACGCGCCAGAACAGGGGCGCGAAGGCGTCGGGCAGCACATGCAGGCGGCTCACGTCGCGGCCCTCCTCGGCAAACCGCTCGCGCGCCTGCGCTGTGTGCCAGGCATTGATGCCGATGCCTGAGCCGGGATAGATGAAGATCCACGCGAGTGTCAGCAGAATGAGCCCGCGCCGCGCCCGCCAGCGCCATACCGCCCAGAGCAGGGGCACGGTGAGCAGAAGGTCGATGATATAGACGCTGTTGAGGCGCACCCGGTAATGGGAGAAGGGCAGGAAGACCATTGTCCCGTAGGTCGTCACCACGTCGAGCCAGATATGGAGGAGGAGCAGTCCGCAGCAGAGCAGCCACACCCGCCCGAAGCTCCAGCGGCCCGGCGTGGCCGCCCGCCAGAGCGGCCAGCAGCAGAGGGCGAGCAAAAGCCCGAACACGGGTATGGCCGCGAAGGAGTGGCTGATGCCCCGGTGGATGAGCAAAAATTCCAGCGGGGTATGACAGAAAAGCACATCCAGGTCCGGCGAGGCGGTGACGAGTGCGGCCAGCGGCAGGCCCCAGGCCGTGAGGGGGCGGCGGGGCAGGGCGAGCAGGGCCACGGCCCCGCTGGCGGCGTGGGTGATGGGGTCCATCTTATTGCCTGAAGGGGCTGCGCTGTTTGGGCACCGCGCGATAGGCCGGGTCTTCCGGCGAGGGCTGGACGCCCATCATGCGCTGGTAGCTGCGTATGCGCCAGTCCTGCACCTGCTGCACGATGTCGGGCCGGGTGTTGAGGTAGAGCATCCGCTCGCGTGGGCTCGCCCCGGTCATGGGGTAGCGCATGAGCTCGGCGCTGGGTGCGCCCCCGCCCGCCTCGCGGTTCTCGACCGAGCTGCCTGCGCCGATTTCCTTCGGGCCGCACGCGGGGAGCGCGGCAAGGGCGAAGGCCAGGGCAAGGGCAAGAGCGGTGCGGCACAGGGCATTGGTGTGCATGGAAGGGAGTATAGGCGGCCGGGGCGGCCTGCGCAAGGCCAGGCGCCGTTGGCAATCCCGGAAGCGCGGTGGGAAATTTTTGCCGCCAGGCTGGCGAAGATGCCACTTTTTCCTGAAAAAACAGTGGGTTGAATCTGGGAAAATTTTTCCTCCCGGCCCTAATCCTTTGGCCCGTGGCGCCGATAAACTCACTGAGGCGGAAGGACGCAGGGACGCGTCTGCATGGTGCACCGCCCGTGACGTACAGCATTCAGGGAGGAATGTATGTATATCAATCACAATCTGATGGCGAGCAACGTCGGCAACACTCTGGCCGGCCACTACAGCAACCTGCAGACCTCGACCCAGCGGCTGTCCTCGGGCCTGCGCGTCAACAGCGCGGCCGACGACGCGGCCGGCCTCGCCATCCGCGAACTCATGCGGGCGGACATCGCATCCCTGCAACAGGGCGTGCGCAACGCCAATGACGCCATTTCCCTCATCCAGACGGCGGACGGCGCCCTCGGCATCATCGACGAAAAGCTCATCCGCATGAAGGAACTGGCCGAGCAGGCCGCCACCGGCACCTATGATTCCACCCAGCGCCTGATGATCGAGTCCGAATACCAGGCCATGGCCTCGGAAATCACCCGAATCGCCAACGCCACGGACTTCAACAACATCAAGCTCCTGAACGGCAGCCTGTCCGGCAAGGACCATGTGGGCAGCGGCGGCGGCGACAGCGGCCTCGAGTCGCAGGGCAAGCTGAAGGTCCACTTCGGCGCGGGCAATGACTCGGCGGAGGACTATTACTACATCCAGATCGGCGACAGCACGGCTTCGGCGCTGGGCGTGGGCAATGCCTCCGACCCCGAGGGCGACGGCTACACCATCTCCACGCAGGCGGCGGCGCAGGCTGCGCTCACCGCCATCAACAACGCCATCGTGTCCAAGGACAAGATCCGGGCCCACCTCGGCGCGTTGCAGAACCGGCTGGAGAACACCGTTTCCAACCTGACCACCCAGGCGGAAAATCTCCAGTCCGCCGAGTCGCGCATCTCGGACGTGGACGTGGCCTCGGAAATGACGCAGTTCGTGCGCAACCAGATCCTGACGCAGTCCGCGGTGGCCATGCTTTCGCAGGCCAACAGCATGCAGCAGATGGCCATGCAGCTCATCGGCTAGAAATTGGTGGAGGGGATGCCCCGGGCCTTTTAGTGGGGGGCCCGGGGAGAAAAAAGGCCCTTCCGGCGGCTGCCGGAAGGGCCTTTTGCTGTGGGCCGCGGTGCTGCGCGGGCCCGGGAAGGCGCGGCCTGCCGCACCTTCGTCATCGGGTTGACGCCCCGGCAGCTTTTGCCGCGGGCGTCTTTTTTTGTGGCAAAAAAGTCCCGGCGCGGCCCCATATGCCGCGCCGGGACTCCGGCCGCAAAGCGGCCTTGCCCGGAGGAGGCTATGAGAGATTATTGCCGCGTGATCTCGATGGTCCGGTGCAGCGGCTCGGGCGCAGCCTTGCGCGGCACGGTGACGGTCAGGACGCCGTTTTTCGTGGCCGCGCTGATGGCGTCGGCGTCCGCATCCTCGGGGAGCGCCCACATGCGGCGGAATTCGCCGAATACGCGCTCGGCGGCCATGCGCGCCGCGCCTTCGGCATGGGGCGAGGCTTTCTCGCCGGAAATGACAAGATTTTCCTCGCGCACCTCAAGGGTGATGGCATCCGGGTCCACGCCCGGCACCTCCATGGAGAGGGTATAGGCGTCGGCATCGGCCACAAGGTCCACGCAGGGCAGGATGCCCGGGGTGCGGCGCTCCTTGCGGGCGGCAGCATTCTGACACATGGCGTCTATATCGTCGCGCACGGGCGAAGCGGCCTTGCGCGCGGCCTCGGCGGCGGCAAGCCAGCGGCCGGGCATGACAAACATGGTACTCATTCACAACCTCCTGTGGAAAATTTGTGAATGAAAAATAAGCATCAATAATATGGCGTCAATGGCCTGTTGATAACTTCCGACGGGATGGCCCGCTTCTTGCTTGTATTTTGGCGTCGCCCCGGGGTGGGAGCGGTGCCGGAAGGGTAGGAAGCCGGAACCGCGAAAATGCTCTCCTCACCCGGCGGCAAGGCGTGAAATCTGGCACGAACTCTGCATAAAAACGGGTGCAGGTTGATTCAGGCAGATTTTGCCACCCCCGGCACCACGAGCCGGGGCAGGGGGGAAACCCCCGAGGCGGGGGAGGTCCCGCGAGTTTCCGGCGAAGGACCGGAAAGCGGGCAGAGAAACGAATAACGACAACCCTGCGGGAGCAGGCATCGTACGGCGGTAGTCCGCAGGGACGCGGGCGTGCACAGTGCGCCGCCGGGCAACACAGCACATTCATGGAGGAATGTCATGTTCATCAATCACAATCAGATGGCCAGCAATGTCGCCAACACCCTTACCAGCCACTACGGCAACCTTCAGACCTCGACCCAGCGCCTGTCCTCGGGCCTGCGCGTGAACAGCGCGGCCGACGACGCGGCCGGCCTCGCCATCCGCGAGCTCATGCGCTCGGATATCGCGGCTCTGAATCAGGGCGTGCGCAACGCCAATGACGCCATTTCCCTCCTCCAGACGGCGGACGGTGCTTTGGGCGTCATCGACGAAAAGCTCGTGCGCATGAAGGAATTGGCGGAACAGGCGGCCACGGGCACCTACGATTCCACTCAGCGCCTGATGATCGAGTCCGAGTACCAGGCCATGGCTTCGGAAATCACCCGAATCGCCAACGCCACGGACTTCAACAACATCAAGCTCCTGAACGGCAATCTGTCCAGTGACGACCATGTGGGCAAGGGCGGCGGCGAGAGCGGCATCGAGTCGCAGGGCAAGCTGAAGGTCCACTTCGGCTCGGCCAACGACTCCGCGGAAGACTACTACTACATCCAGATCGGCACGGCCACCGCGTCCGCCCTGGGTGTGGGCAACGAGGCGAGCACCGACGCGGCCGCCTACACGGTCTCCACGCAGGAAGCCGCCCAGAAGGCGCTGGTCGGCATCAATGACGCCATCGTGTCCAAGGACAAGATCCGCGCCCACCTTGGCGCACTCCAGAACCGGTTGGAGAACACCATCACCAACCTCACGACCCAGGCCGAAAACCTGCAGGCTGCGGAATCCCGCATTTCCGACGTGGACGTGGCCACGGAAATGACGCAGTTCGTCCGCAACCAGATCCTCACCCAGTCGGCGGTGGCCATGCTCTCGCAGGCCAACAGCATGCCGCAGATGGCCATGCAGCTCATCGGCTAACCGCCGATCTGGTTGAGTCCCCCACAAGGGGTGCAGACCATATATCCCCGGAGGGTACGCCCTCCGGGGATATTGGTTTTAAAGCGGGATTGATGCGGGCCGGACGCCCGGCGGGGGAATTACTTCTGGTCGGGCTGAGCGGCCGCGATCTGCTTCTTGGCTTCGTCGAGGGCCTGCTGGAGCTTTTCCTGGTCCGGCGTGGAGAGGGAGGTCTGGATGATCTTGCCGCCCGTGCCGGCCAGCGCGTCGCGCACCTTGTCGGTGATGGCGGAATCCACCAGCACGAAGAGCGCCGAGGAGCCGGGGGTGAGGGTGGAGGCGAGCTGCTTCATGAAGTCGTCGTTGATGCCCACGTCGCTGAGCGCCCCGGCCACGGCGCCCGCGCCCGCGCCCACCACGAGGCCCAAAAGCGGGTTGAGGAAGATAAGGCCGATGAGCGTGCCCCACAGGCCGCCGCTCATGGCGCCGCCCAGGGTGAGATTGTACATCTGGTGCAGCTTGACCTTGCCGTCCGGCTTTTTCACGGCGATGACCGCGTCCTCGAGGCTGACGAGGTATTCCTTCTGCATCTTGATGAAATCGAGCCGGACCTGCTCGGCCTGAAGCTCGTCGGGATAGACGATGACGATAAGGGTGCTCATAGGGCATCTCCGTCGCTATGGTTGGCGCGCGGCAACACGGGCCTGGCGGGGCGCCCGGCGCGCGCCGGGCGGGCCAGGGTCCGCTGCCGCATCCTCATTGGGGTATCCGGCCGGGGCCGTCCCTGTCAAGGGCGCGGCCCGCGCCTACGAAAAACCTTGAAAAACGCCTGCGCCTGCGGAAAGATGCGGGCGCCTCACATCTCCCAACAGCAGGAAAACCATGAAGTGCAAGATCTGCAAGGCCACGGCGCAGGTGGCCCTGAAAAGCCATAACGCGGCCTTCTGCGCCGCCTGCTACAAGGATTTCTTCGCCCGCCAGGTGGAGCGCGGCATCAAGGGCGCGCCCGGCCCGGATGGGAAACACGGCGAGCCGCTTTTTACCCGCGACGAGCGTATCCTCGTGGCGCTTTCCGGCGGCAAGGACTCGCTGGCCCTCATGCTGGAACTCTCGCGCCAGGGCTATGACGTGACCGGGCTCTTCGTGGACCTCGCCATTCCCGGCTCTTCCGACGTGGCCCGCGGCGTGGTGGAGCGCTTTTGCGCCGCCCACGGCCTTGCCTTGCGCGTGGCGGACATGGCGGCCGAGGGCCTTGCCATCCCGCTCGTGAAGGAGCGGCTCAAGCGCCCGGTGTGCTCGGTGTGTGGCAAGGTGAAGCGCCATGTGTTCAACCGCGTGGCGCTTGAGGGCGGCTTTGACGCCATCGCCACGGGCCACAACCTCGACGACGAGGTGGCGCGGCTTTTCAGCAATACCCTGCGCTGGGACACGGCCTACCTGTCGGACCAGGGGCCGCTGCTACCGGCCCAGCCGGGCTTCGCGCGCAAGGTCAAGCCGCTCTGGCGGCTCACGGAATTCGAGACAGCCAACTACGCCTTTCTGATGGGCATCGAGCACCATCACGCGCCCTGCCCCTACAGCCCGGGGGCCAGTTTCACCACGCTCAAGGGCGTCCTGCAAAGGCTGGAGGCGGCCATGCCCGGCCGCAAGCTGGACTTTTACCAGGGCTTTCTCGCGCGCGGCAAGCAGGCCTTTGCCCGTGAGGAGGAAGAGGTCGGCGCCCCGCTCGCGCCCTGCGTGCAGTGCGGCTCGCCCACCTCCTCCGGGGATCTCTGCGGCGTGTGCCGCATCCGTGCAGCCGTGGAGGAGGGCGCGACGGCCTGAACCGGGCCGCGGAATCAGCGCCCGAGTGCGAGCACGGCCAGCTTGCGGTGCGGCGCGGGCAGGGGCAGATCAGCCAGTTCTTCCGGCGTGACCCAGCGCCAGGTGGCATCCGGTAAGTGGGGCGGCGACGCGGCCAAGGAGCCCGCCGCACCCTGCACAAGCCCGAGCCTGCGCCAGTGCAGGGTGATGCGGTAGCGCGTGCGCGTGTGGAGGATCTTGCCGCCGCCCTCGAGAAGCCGCGCCCCGAGCCCGCATCCCTCCCGCAGATGACGCAGGAGGGCCGCGCCCGCAGCCTCCCCCTCCGGGACGGCGCCGCCGGGAAATTCCCACAACCCGCCCCACACGCCCCGCGCCGGGCGGCGGTGCACGAGGATGCGGCCGCGGGCCATAAGGATGCCCGCCACGGTCGTGAGGGCGGTCATGCCCGGCCCCTCGTCTTTCACCGGGCGCTCCGCGGCCACGCCCAGATGCCGCGCCCGGCAAAAATCGCCCCAGGGGCACAGGCCGCAGCGCGGCTGCCTGCGGCAGACGAGCGCGCCCAGCTCCATCATGGCCTGGTTATGCTCCCTGGCCGCATCTTCCGGCACAAGGCGGAGCGCCCATTGCCGGATGAAGGTTGCCGCGGGCTCGCGGCGCACGGGCGTTTCCACATTGAAAAGCCGCGCGAGCACGCGCTCCACATTGGCGTCCACGCAGGCCACGGGCTGACAGAAGGCGATGCTCGCCACGGCCGCCGCCGTGTAGGGGCCGATGCCCGGGAGCGCGCGGATAGCCTCCTCCTGTTCCGGGAACACGCCGCCGTGCTCCGCCATGATGCGCCGCGCCGCGGCCATGAGGTTGCGCGCCCGGGAATAGTAGCCGAGCCCCTCCCAGAGGCGGAGCACCGTCTCCTCCGAAGCCGCGGCCAGCGCCGCCACGTCCGGGAGCTGCGCCATCCAGCGGCGGAAATAGTCCACCGCGCGGTCCATCTGGGTCTGCTGGAGCATGACCTCGGAAATCCAGACCTCATAGGGCTTGTAGTTCACCCGCCAGGGAAGGTCGCGGCTGCTCTCCGCAAACCACGCGCAGAGCAGGGGCGAGAGCTCCGCCGCGTGGCGTTCCGGGTCGCGCAGGGGGCGCGGTTCGACGCCCATGCCGGGGAGGGTGCCCGGCAGAAGCGGCCTTGCGGTCTTTGCGGCTCCGGCTCTCCGTCCCTTCATCCTCATTCCCCGCCGGCCGCCGCCATTGTCAAGCGGGGCATGTGCGCCTATAGTCGAGCCGCGCGCCCGGCGCGGGAGCCATCCGCCGCCAAATCCCGGCGCAGCAGGGAGTCAGCAATGGCAGACAAGAAAAATCCCGTCGTCCTGCTCGAGACCACCGAGGGCGACATCCTCATCGAGCTCTATCCCGACAAGGCCCCGAGGACGGTGGAAAACTTCCTCATGTATGTGGACGAGGGCTTTTACAACAACACCATCTTTCACCGCGTCATCCCCGGCTTCATGATCCAGGGTGGCGGCATGGACGCGCGGATGCGCGAAAAGCCCACCCACGAGCCTATCCCCAACGAGGCCGACAACGGCCTCAAGAACGAGCGGGGCTCCGTGTCCATGGCCCGCACCAGCGACCCGCACAGCGCCTCGGCCCAGTTCTTCATCAACCTCGTGGACAACGACTTCCTGGACTTCCGCGCGCCCACCATCGACGGCTGGGGCTACTGCGTGTTCGGCAAGGTCACGGACGGCATGGACGTGGTGGACAAGATCGCCAAGGTCAAGACCAAGACCGTGGGCATCCACGAAAACGTCCCCGCCGACATGGTGATGATCACCAGCGCAAGCCGTTTTGAGTGAGCGTGAATTCCTTCGCCTGCCCCGGAGTGAGTTCCACGCAGGAGCAGCCGGGGCAGGCGCCGGCGAGCTCCTTGCGGAAACCGTCCACATTCTGCGCGAGCACCGGGAAGGTGCCCCAGTGCATGGGCACCACCGCCGCGCAGCCGATGAGGCGGCTGGCCCGGGCTGCCTGCACGGCGTCCATGGTGAACACGCCGCCCATGGGCAAAAGCGCCACATGGATGCCGTAGAGCCGGCCCAGAAGCTCCATGCTGGAGAAAATGCCCGTGTCGCCCGCGTGGTAGATGACCAAGCCGTCGGGCATGTGCAGGATATAGCCCACGGGCACGCTGGAATCGCTGGAATGGAAGGCCTGGGTCATGGTGACGGCAATGCCCTTCACCGTGAGCGTGCCGCCGATATTGAAGCCGATGCCGTTCAGGATTTGCGGCTCGGGCACGCCCGCGTCGCGCAGTTTCGTGGCCGTGCCCACCACCGCGCCGAGCATGGCCCCGGTTTTCTTGCAGATGGAGACCGCGTCGCCCACATGGTCGCCGTGGTCATGCGTCACGAGCACCATGTCCGGCTTTCCCACCTCGTCGGGATTTTGCCCCCAGCGCGGCGCGAAAAAGGGGTCGATGACGCAGGAGGCGTCGCCACAGGCGATCTTGAAGGCCGAGTGGCCGTACCAGGTGATGGTGCTCATGTCTGGTCTCCCTGTTGCTTGCAGGATGAAGGGGACGGGTCGCATTTTCCCGGCGCCCAGCGGCCGAGCTTGTGGGGCAGCCCGGCCTGGTCGAGGATGCGGCCGCAAAAATGGTCGAGCATGGCCTCAAGGCTTTGCGGGCGCAGGTAGAAGCCCGGCGAAAAGGGCATGATGACGGCCCCGGCCTCGCGCAAGGCGAGCATGTTGCGCAGGTGAATGGCCGAAAGCGGGCTTTCGCGCGTCACCAGCACGAGGCGCAGGCTTTCTTTCAGGGCCACATCAGCCGCCCGCTGGAGCAGGTTGCGCGTGGCCCCCGAGGCCAGCGCGCCCAGCGTGCCCATGGAACAGGGCACCACGAGCATGGCGGCCGGGCCGCCCTCCCCGTGCCACCACGAGCCGCTGGCAGGCCCGGCGCCGAGGTCGTCCGCCGGATACTCATGGCGGGCATGGCGGGTGAGCGTTTCGGGCTTCATGCCGCATTCGGCGGCGAGCACCGCGGCCGCGCCGTCCGAGACGACGCAGGAGAGGTCCACATCGGGCATGGCGGCAAGATGCCCAAGCAGCCGGAGTGCCAGCGGCATCCCGCTGGCCCCGCTTATGCCCACAAGTATCTTGCGCATGGTGCCGCCTTGCCTCGAATTCAAATACGTTCCCTGCCTTCCCCCTTGTTCCATAAATCCGCGGCCCGTGCAATGCCGCCGGGCCTATCCCCGCGGGCCTTGACAGGCGGCGGCTTTCGGCATACCAAGAACCTCCCGCGCCCGTAGCTCAGCCGGATAGAGCGTTGGCCTCCGGAGCCAAAGGCCGTGCGTTCGAATCGCGCCGGGCGCGCCAACATTTCAAGGGTCATGGCAAATTGCCGTGGCCCTTTTTGTGTATGAAGAACGTCACCAGCGTGACGGGGAGTTTTCTTCATACAAAAACGGCCCGGCAGTCTGGCTGCCGGGCTGTCATGTCTCAGGGCTTGGCGCTGTGCCTAGATAGTGTCGTCATTTCTCTTTTAATTTTTTGTAGTTTTCTCTCATTCTCCTCAAAAAGGGGAGGACATGAAAGCTGCACATCGTCGCCACCATATATCTGGCAAGGTTTGGGAGCTCTTGGAAACCCACCTTCCTGGTCGCGAAGGAACCCGAGGCGTCACTGCCCGTGATAACCGAAATTTTCTCAATGCAGTTTTTTGGATCTTGCGAACAGGTGCGCCGTGGCGAGATTTGCCGCCTGATTATGGGACTGGAAAAATCCCCATCGCCGTTTTTGTCGGAGGAGAGATAGCGGCGTGTGGGAAAGATTGCTCGAAATTCTTGTTTCTGAATCAGATTTTGAATGGCTCATGATTGATGCAAGTCATATCAAAGTTCACCCGCGGGCTTCTGGAGCACATGGTGGCTAATCGAGTAAATCATGTCAGCCCTCCTCGTAAAAGCCGAAAACGTATACGTCCTTACGATAAATATCTTTATTGACTTCAGCGCCTTATTGAAAATGTCTTCTTGGAAGTGAAACGCTGGCGAGGTATCGCCACTCGATATGCAAAAAAACGGCTTCATTCCTGGCTGCTGTGCATATCAGATGCATAGCGATTTGGGCCAATATCAAATGACGACACTATCTGGCGCCCGTCTTTCGCTTCGCTCCAGACGGAATTAAGGAAGGTTTGTTATCTCCGATAGTGGGATGCCGATAGACCGGGGGCCACCAGCCCGGCCCCGGCCACGCTTCGGCGGATTTCGGCCGCCGCTCTTGACATGGGGCGGCGCCGATTGTAGGTGCATGGCCTTGGATGATTCCGGCTTCCCTATCCTGCACTGTGGCGTGCAGGATCGCGCCGTTTCACCTGTTCCGGACTGTTCCCGCCATGTATCGAGCCTTCCCCCTTGCCGCTCCCCAAAAGTCCACGGGCGTCCGCCTTGCGGACATCCTCTTTGTCCTCGCTGCGGCGCTCTATGCGTGGCTCGCCTTCCGCGGCATCGTGCTGCTTTCCGCCTCCGGCACCATGCTCGACAGCGATCTCCAGACCTATGCCCAGGGCATGGCGCGGGCTTTCTTCCCGGAAAATTTCGCGGCCGACCCCATCCTCGCCCACAGGGGGGAGGCCAACAGCATCCAGAACCTCCAACGCTGGCTCGCCGAAATGCTGCTGGAGCAGGAAAATTTCGGCCTCGCCCTGCTCAAGGCCGGGTGCATCGCCATTTTCTGCTTCTATTGCTTCTGGTACGCCCTGGGGCGGCATCTTTTCGGCTCGCCCTGTCTTGCGGCCCTGCTCGCCGTGTGCTCCGGCATCACCATCTGGGTGGGCTGGGGCACCTTCTGGGGGGTGACGCACTCCGACCCCGTGCCGCGGGTCTTTTTCGCCGCCATCTTCCCGCTGCTCTTCTGGCTCGCGCTCTCGGCGCTCGCCCGGCCGTGGCTCAGGCCCGTGGCCATGCTCGCCTGCGGCTGCGCCATGTGGGTGCATGGCGTGAGCGCGCTCAACTGCGGGGCCATGTTTTTCAGTGCCTTCTTTTTTCTCAGGCCGCAGGGCACGGGCCGGGCCGGGCATCTGCTGAATCTTGCGCTGTGTCTCGTGGCCTTTCTTGTGCCTGTCTGTATCTTTCTCTCGCCCTCGCTTGCGCAGGGCGCGAGCTTTTCCGCCGAGGACCTGGCCTTTTTCCGGGAAATGCAGGCCTTCCGCTGGGAGAAGGATTTTACGGATTTCTGGCCGCGCGTCCGGGGCGCCTTCACGCCGCCGGCGCCGCTCTTTTTCCTCACCATTATTGGCGCGATGTGCTGGTTCGCCGTGCGCCAGGCGCGCAAGGCGCAGTTTGCGGGCCTCGTGCGCTTCATCCCGGCCCTGCTGCCGGGCCTTTGTGCCGTGGCCCTGTTGTCGTGGCTTGAGCCGCTCTTGGCCCCGGATTTCGGGCGCCTCAGCATGGGGCACGAGCTCGTGCGCGGGCTGCGCTTTCTCATTCCGCTCGCGTGGCTGCTCATCATCGCCGCCTGCGGCTGCTATACGGGCAAGTGGCAAAGGCGCGCCATCCTTGCCATCACCTTCTGCGCCCTCATGCTGCTCAACCAGGACAGGCAGCACCTTGCTGTCAGGACGGCGCTGGAGGAATTTTGCGGCCTGCCCCTTTCCGCGCAGGCGCAGGAACTGATTCGCGAAGCGCAGGCGGAAAAAGCCCTTGTGGCCGCCGTGACGAGTGTCGTGGCGCCCGGCGAGGCCGTCTTTTGCCCGGTGGACCAGATGCCGCTGCGCTATGTGGGGCGGCGCTCCGTGGCGCACTCCTTCAAGGACGGCTATTCCTTCTTTTACAACAAGGAACTGGAGGCCTCGCGCAAGTGGTTCGCCATCGAGACCGCGCTCCATGAGGAGCCGGACGGCCTCGCCAAAGCCTGGGAGCTTTCCGGCGCGCCCTGGCTGCTCGTGCCGCGCGGCGAGCTGGCGCAGGTGCCCCCCGCGACCCGCGCCGCGGGCCCGGCGCTGGAAACTCCGGCCTGGCTGCTCTTTCATCGGCCATAAAATAGGGCGGTCCCGCGCGTGGCGCAGGGCCGCCCGGCCGAAAACCGCGTCCCCCGGCAGGCTGCCTCCCGCGCGGCGTCCGGCTTTTTCCTTAGATTATGAGATTATGTTATACTGAGCGGTTGACAGATCTTCCTTAGATCCGTCTGGAGCGAAGCGGAAGACGGGTCCTAGTGCCGGAAGAATCCTAAAAAATAAGATTTTTCGGTGCTGGCAAGGAAGATAAAAATTGGAGCTATACTAGATAGTGTCGTCATTTAATTTTAGCCCAAATGGCTATGCATCTGATATGAACGGCAGCCAGAAATGAGGCCGTGTTTTTCGCATATCGTGTGGCGATACCTCGCCAACGCTTCAGTTCCAAAAAGGCATTTTCAATAAGGTGCCGAAGTCGATAAAGATATTTATCGTAAGGACGTAGACATTTTCGGCTTTTGCGAGGCGGGATGACAGGATTTACGCCGGCCTGTTGGAGTGACTCAACCAGCGCATCGCTATCATATCCCTTATCTGCCAAAAGGTAGCTGGCATCTATTCCCGTGATAAGCCTGCAAGCCTGCGAACAATCTGCAACGGGAGCTGCTGTAATAAACATTCTGACCGGCATACCATGCGCATCCACGGCCAGATGTATCTTGGTGTTGAGCCCCCTTTTGTGCGTCCCATGTCCTGATTGCCACCCCGTGCCCCTGCAGCGTGCGGGTGAAACTTGATATGGCTTGCGTCAATCATAAGCTATTCAAAATCTGGGTCGTATACAAGAATTTCGAGTAGCCTTTCCCAAACTCCACTATCTCTCCATCGGCAAAAACGGCGATGGGTATTTTCCCAGTCTCCATAGTCAGGCGGCAAATCTCGCCACGGTGCGCCTGTTCGAAGGATCCAAAAAACTGCATTGAGAAAATTTCGATTATCTCGAGCTGTAACGCCTCGAGTTCCTTCCCGTCCAGGAAGATGTGGCTCCAAAAGCTCCCAAACCTTATCCGATATGTCGTGACGTCGATGTGCAGCTTGCATATCCACCCCCTTTTGGAGAAGGATAGCAGAGAACTAGAAAAATTAAAAGAGAAATGACGACACTATCTAGAAAATTTTTTGGATCAAGCAAAAAGATAGAATTGGAGGTAACCACAAAAAAAGGATTTATACCCTTTCAGTGGTATTAATCCGGCGCCACTTTACTGAGTACTGAAAAAACACATGTGAAGAACCAATGCTGAGGACAGTAGGTGGCACATAATCTAAATAAATTTTTATGATAAATACGAAAACCATTAAAACTCTGGGCAGACTCCTTTCTTATTTTTTACTGATAGCGGCATTGAAGTGCTCCAGGAGCCCTGCGACTAGGGCCACGCCCTCTTGATCACCTTCCCGCTCGAATCTCTTCAGGGCCATGGTATAGAGATTTTGTATATGCTCTGGCGGAGTCTTCTCATAGCTATCACTGGTGATCTTTACCCCGAGCAGTCTGCCGGCAATGCCAAGCAAATCCAAGGCGGGGAGCAGCCGAGGGGCCTTGATCCGCCCCATATGGAGCGCATATGCGGCAAGCAGGGGGCTTTCCTGGTTACGAAAACAGGCGACAGCGGGCGCCGCAAGCTGCAGGCCGTCAGGGAAAGTAGCAAGTTTCTGAATGAGCGCTTTCTCCGGCTCCAAGGCGGCCTCGCTTCTCTCAATGGTCACCCAGTCGGCCCGCGGGCGCTCGTTGTAAAAATCCGGGAGCCAGTCGGCGATGGTCTCCAGCGCACCTTCAATGGGCATCAGGAGCTCATCCCGGTTTTTCCGGATAATCTCGGCTTCTTCCTGCCTATTTTCAAGAGCCAGTTTGAGCACATCCCGTAAGGCATCATAGCTGGTTGCAATAAAACCGCTCTCCACACGCCTCACAGGCTCCTGCCACTCTCGCCAGGGCTGGAAGAATATTGCCGGGCGCAAGGTCATATACGCAAAACTGCGCGCGATGCCGGACGCATCCGTAACCAGCGCGGCCCCACGCGACAGGGAAAAAAACTGGTCTGGGTGTGTATCAAGGATAAAGCGACGCTCCTGGCGGTACAGTGAGGATATCCGCTGTACCACGCGGCCTTCGAGATCTTCTGGGGCAGGCCGGAAGATCACCTTGTACTCCGGGAAATTTTCAAGCAAAAAATTAATTATGGGTATTCCCGCTCCGACTACACAGTGCTCTGATTTTATATCAGACGTATTCGCTATTCCGTGCGGGGCATAAACTATTGCGTCTTTTGGGGCCATTGCTTTGCTCAGGGCCTGGAACATGGCAGCATGCCGAGGATAGCCCACAGGGATAACATAGAAGGGTCCCTTGCTGCGGCGTGACCAACGCGGGTTGACGAAGCCAGTCCAGGTCTTCTCCAGGGCGTGCCGCGTTTCCGCGGGGAGACGCGCGGGCACCATCAGACCATCCAGCATTCCCACGGAAAATAACTGGTATGGATAGGGCCGGTCCGAAAAACTCATCATGTGAGAATGTATGCAGCCAAGAACTTTCGAGCCGGCAGGGAAGTGGGTGCTATGATCGGGTTCCGAGATAATAAAGACATTAATGCGGCTGAGGATTTTTACCGTACTGGAGGGGACAACTGCCACATAATCCGTTTTGTCCAGATTGAACGCCTTTACACTACGCGGTGTGAGAAGTCCTACAGTGATCATGCCACGCTGTCGAAGCTTTTCGGCTAAGGCATTCATCCAATCGCTCTGGGGTGCATAAAACATGTTTGCATAGAAACAAACAATAAATGCATCTTTTGGTAATGTTGCAAGAACCTTCCGTAGCTCGATAAGAGTTAATTTTTGTTTTTCACGTGCCATTTTTAGCTCCTGACAATACGATTTTTCAGCTTTTTCGCGGAAATGCAGAGACTTCAAATAAATAGAAGGCAAACGTCTGGATGTGCGGAAAAAATATGGATCTATTATTTTACTTTACCACCTCTTCGTAACTGAGATAATTCTCCAGAGGAGCCTGCGGTGAGCCGTATCAGGGAAGGTTTAACGATGCAAAATGCGTCACCAGTATAGTGGCCGAAAACGTCATATATCAGTACCGTCAAGGGACCTATGCCGGAGGAAAGCCTGCGGGGCTCCACCGACGCCCCTCCCACACGCGCGCCGGAAACCAGTGTGCTCTGGCGCGACCTTTGGGATTTTCCGCCATGGATGGTTTTCTCTGCGTGCGCTCAACTAGGCGCCAAGAGAGAATTTATCTTGCAGGTCTCCCCAAAATAGTGCAGTCTGAACTTGGCCGCAAGAAAAGACCCGCAGGAACTGCGGCAGGGCGGCCCGGAAGACCCCGCTTTTAAGCCCATTGCCGGATGGCAGCGGGCCCAGGCGGAGGCCAGGACAAGGAGGACAAATTTTTCAGGAATTTCCATAACGGCAAATGACGGCGCCGTCAACCAACTTCTGCATCTCTCCCGGACGGCGCACCGCTGAATACTCATACAGGTCAAGAGGTAGTATATGGACTGGCTCTGGGAGTGGATACAGGCGACCTTCAGGGAATATCCCTCGATTCCCATTTTTCTCACCATCGGCCTTGGTTTCTGGTTCGGCAAATTCCGCTACAAGTCCCTGAGTCTGGGCGTGGTCACGTCCGTGCTGCTCATCGGCGTGGTGGTCGGCGCGGTTTTCCATGTGACCATCGGCGCGCCGCTCAAGTCTCTCTTCTTCCTCCTGTTTCTTTTCGCCATCGGCTATCGCTGCGGCCCCCAGTTCGTGAGCGCCATCCGCGGCCAGGGCATCAAGCAGGTCATCTTCGCGGTGGTCATCTGCGGCCTGTGCCTTGCCGTCACTTGGGCCTGCGCGAAGTTCATGGGCTATAACGCAGGTATCGCCACGGGCCTCTTCTCCGGCGCGCAGACCATCTCCGCGGTCATCGGCATCGGCTCGGATACCATCCAGTCCGTGCTCAACGCGGGCTCCATCACCGCCGAGCAGGCCAAGAACTGGGACGAGATGATGCCCGTGTGCTACGCCGTGACCTATGTGTTCGGCACCATCGGTTCCGCGTGGATTTTGGGTAACCTCGGCCCCATCATGCTCGGCGGCCTCGACAAGGTGCGCAAGCAGACCAAGGAGCTGGAGCAGCAGCTTGACCACTCCACCCTGCCCAATGATCCGGCCTTTGTGGACGGCAACCAGCCCATAGTGTTCCGTGCCTACAAGGTGACGGCGGAGCATTTCTCCATTCCGCAGACCGTGGCCCAGATCGAGGCCCACTTCCAGACGCTCGGACGCCGCATTTTCGTGGAGCGCGTGCGCGACACCAACGGCAAGATTTTCCAGAGCACGCCGGACATGGTCATCAAGCTCGGCGACGAGGTGGTGTTGAGCGGCCGGCACGAGTACATCATCCAGGACGAGAGCTGGGTCGGCCCCGAAATCGACGACGCCAAGCTCATGACCTTTGCCGTGGAAAAGACGCGCGTCATGGTCTCCAAGAAGACCGCCGGCCTCACCGTGGACGAGCTGCGCGCCAAGCCGTGGATGTACGGCATCATGATCGGCGCCATCGACCGCTCGGGCGGCATCGAAATTCCTGTGCTCGCGCAAACGAAGCTCATGGAAGGCGACATGCTCACCATCGAGGGACTGCCGCAGGAAGTGCAGGCTGCCTGCCCCGAAATCGGCTATGAGGAAAAGCCCAGCGATCAGACGGACGTGGTGTTCCTCGCGCTCTGCATCTTCCTCGGCGCGCTCGTGGGCGCCATGACACTCACCATCAAGGACGTGCCCATCAGCCTTTCCACGGCGGGCGGCGCGCTCATCGCCGGCATCTTCTTCGGCTGGTGGCGCACCAAGCGCCCCTCGGTGGGCTATATCCCCAATGCCGTGATCTGGTTCATGAACAATCTCGGCCTCAATATGTTCATCGCCGTCATCGGCATCCAGTGCGGCCCGGTGTTCATCCCCGGCATCGAAAAGGTCGGCATCATGCTCTTCGTCATGGGCATGATTTCCACGTCGGTGCCTCTGCTCATCGGCATGTGGCTGGGCGACAAGGTGTTCAAGTTCCACCCGGCCATCAACCTCGGCTGCTGCGCGGGCGGCCGTACCACCACAGCGGCCCTCGGCGCCATCACTTCCGCGCTGGACAGCTCCGTCCCGGCGCTCGGCTATACCGTCACATACGCGGTGGGCAATACGGTGCTCATCCTCATGGGCGTGGCCATGGTGCTCCTCTTCCTCTGATGGAACGGAGCGGAGAGAAACTTCCCCCAAACATATATCCGCGCCCAGGGCGCAGGAGCAGACAATGAAAGCAAAGACCCCCCAGCAGAAGCGCAAGCTCGAGCAGGAACTGGACAAGATGAGCCCCTTCGAAATCAAGAACACGCTCATCGACATGGCCGAGGACGAAGCCAGAGTTTCCAGCCAGACCTTCCTCAACGCGGGCCGCGGCAACCCCAACTGGCTGCTTTCCTGGCCGCGCCGGGCCTTCTTCCTGCTTGGCCAGTTCGCCATGGACGAATGCGAGCGCATCTCCTATGACACGGCCATCGGCATCGCGGCCTCGCCTGTCAAGAAAGGCTGCGGCGAGCGGCTGCACCAGTTCCTCACCGCCCACAAGGACGATGTGGGCGCGCGCGTGCTGGTGGAGTTCTTCAGCTACATGGTGAACACCTACAGCGTGGACGAGGACGACTTCGCCTGGGAGCTCGTGGACGGCATCACCGGCGACCACTATCCCACGCC
>JAAUYU010000022.1:4518-13135 GCA_014804965.1 Desulfovibrio sp. | reverse complement strand
TGCTGCTTGCAAGGAAGATAAAAATTTCCGAAGGGAGTGTACTCAAGTACTCGACCGAGGAAATTTTTCTCTGACGCAGCAAGCAGCAAAAAGGCTGTTTTTGACGGATAATTTCGGCAATACATAGGCGGCACGGCTACACCACAACTCGTATGCCGGAGAAAGCCTTTTCGTTTTCTCATCCGCTTGGTCCGCGGCGCAGGCGCCCGTGGCAGAGGATGGGCGAGAAGGAAGGTGCAAGCGCATGGAACAGCAGGACTTTTCCGCCATGCACACGGAGATGCGGCGCTTCTTCGCCACGGGCGCCACGCTGGACGCGGCCTTCAGGAAGGCGAAGCTGCGCGGGCTCGCCGCCGCCATCCGGCGGCGGGAGGGAGACATCATGGCGGCGCTCCATGACGACCTCGCCAAGCCACCCTGCGAGGCCTATATCACGGAAATCGTGGAAACCCTCGACGCCGCGGAGTATTATGCCGCCCGTGCCGCCGCCTTTTCCCGGCCGCGGCGCGTCTGGCCGGGGCGCACCATCCTGCCCGCCTTCTGCAAGGTGTATCCCGAGCCCTTCGGGCTCGCCCTCGTGCTCTCGCCGTGGAACTATCCTTTCCAGCTCTCGCTCATCCCGCTCATCTGCGCCGTGGCCGCGGGGAATTGCGTGGTGCTCAAGCCTTCGCGTGAGTCTCCGGCCACGGGGCGCATCCTCCAGCAACTGGTGGAGGAATGTTTTGATTCCGGCCATTGCCGCGTGGTGCTCGACGCGCCCGGGGCGCCGGGGGCCGCGCCGGAGCAGACGGCCACGGCGCTTCTCAGCGAGGCCTGGGACTTTATTTTCTACACCGGCAGCCCGCGCGTGGGGCATATCATCATGGAGAGCGCGGCGCGCCACCTCACGCCCGTGTGCCTCGAGCTCGGCGGCAAGAGCCCGGTCATCGTCACGGAGGACGCGGACCTCGCCGTGGCGGCCAGGCGTATCGCCTGGGGCAAGATGCTCAATGCCGGGCAGACCTGCGTGGCGCCCGACTATCTGCTGGCCGATGCCGCCATCCTTGAGGAACTGGTGGAGCGCATCCGGGAGGAATTCGCCCGCCAGCTCGGTCCCGACCCCATCCATTCCCCGGATTATGGCCGCATCGTCTCGCATGCGGCTTTCGACAGGCTCTGCGGGCTGGCGGAGCGTTGCGGCGTGGGGCTTATCGCCGACCGCGAGCTCCTGAAAATCGCGCCCGTTATTTTCAGGACCGACTTTGCAAGCCCGGCGCTGGAGGACGAGATTTTTGGGCCGTTGCTCCCCGCTATCCCCTATGACTGCCTGGACGCCGCACTCGCGTACATCCGCGCCAACCCCAAGCCCCTTGCCTGCTACCTGTTCACCCGGAACAAGGGCATCGAAAAGCGGGTGCTCCGCGAGCTTTCCTTCGGGGGCGGCTGCATCAATGACGTGGCGCTTCAGGCCTCCTCCAGCCGGCTCCCCTTCGGCGGCGTGGGCAAAAGCGGCATGGGCCGCTACCACGGCTGCGCGGGCTTCGACCTTTTCAGCAATTTAAAAAGCGTGGTCCACCAGTGGCCCACGCTTGATTTGCCCCTGCGTTACCCGCCCTACGGCAAGGGCAGGCTCAGGTGGCTCAGGCGGCTTTTGGGGGACTGGAGCCGCCGTTCCCCACCCGGTAGGGGCGGATGGCGTTGAGGGAAATGCCGATGGTCGTCATGTTGTGCAGCACGGCCGTGAGCGCCGGGGGCAGCCCGAGGACGATGGCCCCGAGCAGGTAAAGCGAATTGAGCCCGATGCCCAGGCGCGCGTTGGTGTGGATGCGCCTGAGCGCCCGCGTGGAGAGCAGGCGAATCTTCACGAGGTCCCAGAGCGTGGAGTTGGTGAACACCACATTGGCCACGGCCCGGGCGAGGTCCGTGCCATCACCCATGGCCACGCCCACCGAGGCCGCCGAGAGCGCGGGCCCGTCATTGATGCCGTCGCCCACCATCATCACCTTGCAGCCTTCCTTTTCGAGCTCCATGACGATTTTGCCCTTGTCCGTGGGCAGCACATGGGCGCGGAATTCCGTGATGCCCAGTCTCGCCGCCACGGTGTGCGCGGTCTTTTCGCCGTCGCCCGTGAGCATGAGGATGCGGGTGAAGCCGAGCCCGCGCATGGCGCGGACCACGTCCTTGGCCTCGGGCCGCAGGGGGTCCTCGATGGCGATCATGCCCGCGGCGTGGCCGTCGATGGCGAGAAAGAGCACGGAGCGCCCGAGCGAGGTCTCCCTGGCGATGTCCTCCGCAAAGACTGCGAGGTCGATGCCCTCGTCGTGCTCGAGGTAGTGGCGGCTGCCGAGATACATCTCCTGCCCGTGGAGGTGCGAGGAAATGCCGTGCGCCACCACATATTTCACCTCGGTGTGCTCCTCCTCGTGGGCGATGCCCTCCTGCTCGGCATGGCTCACGATGGCCCGGGCGATGGGATGCGGAAAATGCTCCTCAAGGCAGGCCATGATGCGGAGGATGTGGCGGGCGTCCTCCCCGGGGGCCGGGATGACCGCGGCCACCGAGGGCTGCGAGGTGGTGAGCGTGCCCGTCTTGTCAAAGACGAGGGTGTCGGCCTCGCGGATGGCCTCGAGATAGCGGCCGCCCCGGATGGCGATGCCCTGCTGCGTGCCGAAGCGCATGGCCGTGAGCACGGCGAGCGGCGTGGCGAGCTTGAGCGCGCAGGAATAATCCACCAGGAGCACCGAGGCCGCCCGGTAGATGTTGCGCGTGAACAGCCACACGAGACCGGCCAGCGCGAAGGTGAAGGGCACGGCCTTGTTGGCGAGGTTCGTGTAGCGGGCCTCGATGGCCGATTTCTGCTTTTCCGACTGCTCGATGAAGCTCACCACCTGCTGGAGGCGCGTGCTCTCGCCCACCTGGGTGACGCGGATGACGATGCGGCCCTCCTCCACGATGGTCCCGGCATAGACCGCGCCGCCGTGCGTGCGCCTGACGGGCATGGATTCGCCGGTCATGGCCGCCTGGTTGACCATGGCCTCGCCGCTCTCCACGATGCCGTCCACGGGAATGGAGCTGCCGTCGGCCACGATGATGAGGTCGCCGCGGCGCACCTGCCCCAGCGGCCGCGCCACTTCGTTGCCGTCCGGCAGGAGCACCCAGACCGAATCTACGTCAAGGGTCAGGCTCTCGGTGAGGGAGGCGAGCGCCCGCTGCCGCGTCCAGACCTCCAGGGCGTCGCCCACGGCGAGGAGCATGGTGAGCAGCCCCACGGTGGTGAAGTCGCGCATGAAGAGCGAGACGGTGAGCGCCGAGGCATCCAGCACATCCACGTTCAGCCTGCCGCGCGCAAGTGATCGCACGCCCTTGATCAGGAAGGGGATGGCCGACGCCGTACTGACCACGGCCCTGAGCGGCCAGGGCAGGAAGGGACGCACCACGAAGAAGCGCACCACGGCGACCAGCGCCCCCGCGGGATTCTCCCCGGTGAGGAGCTTCTCGATTTCCTCGGGGGTGATGGCGTGGTGCGTGGTGTGGCAGTTCTCGCCCGCAATGTGCTCGAGGGCGGCCGCGCGGGCATCGGCGCTGTCGGCGAAAAAGAGGACGCGCCCGGTGCGGTAGTTGACGGCAACGCCGCCGACGCCGGGGATGGTTTCCAGCCCGTGCGCCAGCAGCAGGGCGGCGCGGGGCGTCAGCGTGGCGCCAACGCGCAGGCGCACCCTGTGGGGACGCCGCTCGCCTGCGGGAAGCTCGTGGACGATTTTATACTTCATGGGCCTGCCGGAAACACCGCCCGGGGCGGCAAGCCCCGGGAGAGCGTCAAAGGTTGCGGGACCGGGCCTATTTGCCGCCTTCGGCGGCCTCCCCGGAGAGATTTTTCTGCATCCGGGCCTGGTCCACCTGGTCGCGGGCTTCGGCGGCCATGTCTTCCAGGTCTTCCTTCATGCACTCCACCCGGCTCATCATGGCGTCCTTCATGACCATGCCCTTGCCCATCATGTCCGTCACCCAGGGCTTGACCTGGCTGAAATCCAGCTTGTTCCGGTTGAGGGCGGCAAGGCCCGCGGCCCCGGCAATGGCCCCGCCGAGGAAGGTCAGCAGCAGTTTTGTCCCGTCGCTCATGGTCATTCTCCCGTTTCAAGGTTCCCGCCGCCACATGCGCGGCAAAAACAGCTTGGCAAAAAGGCGTTGCCGTGTCAATAAAAACGAAAGGCAATTTCATTTTCACAAAAAAGGAGAAAGCGCATGGCCCCCTATCTTGTCCACCGCTCGCGGGAGCGCGCCCGCATCCGGCACGAGGCCCTGACCGATCCGCAGATTCAGGCGCAGGTTTTTGAATTTTTGAAGGGCGAGGGCGGCATCGCCGGCATCAAGCCAGGGAACGCCTCCTTCCTCCTCCTGCTCACGCCTTCGGCCGATCTTGACCAGATTTGCGCGGAGCTGGAAGGGGCCTTCCCCTTTTTCCGCGCCGGGGCACGCCCGGCGCAGGCCGCCGCGCCCGCGAACAAGCACAACGGGCGCCGCTGCCGCCTCCTGACCCTGCTCACATGCGGCCTCACCACCGTGGGCCTGGCGGCCACGGGCCTCAAGCACGCGCACGCCGTGGCGGGGGGCATCTTCGCCCTGCTCGCCACGGACCATGTGTGGCACCGGCGCAAGGCCCTGTAGCCGCGGAAAGCGGGGCTCCCGGCGTCACCGGGGGCCCTGCTACCGGTATTGCTTGCTCTTGCGGGGCGGCTGGCCGAAAAGGCGCTTGTAGTCGCGGTTGAATTGCTGCGCGCTGCCGTAGCCCACGCGGGCCGCGGCCTGCACGGCCTGCTCGTTTTCCTCGAGGATGAGGCGGCGGGCCTCGTGCAGGCGCAACTGCTTGTAATACTGCATGGGGCTCAGGCCCGTGAGCGTCCTGAAGGAGCGGTAGAGGGTGGATTCGGACATATATACCGCCCGTGCCAGCTCGGCGAGGCTCACGGGCGTGCCGAGGTGGGCGCGCAGGTAGTCGATGGCCGCGAAGAGTTGCCTGCCGTGGCGGCTGCTGCCGTAGACGGCGTGGAGCACGTCGGCCTGCGGCCCGGCGAGCAGCAGATAATGCAGGTCGCGCAGGGCGAGCTCCCCGCGCACGGGAACCTGTCCGGGCTGCGCGAGGATGTGCGTGAGCCGCACAAAGGTCTCCATGAGGTCGGGCCCGGCGTGGGCCACGGAAATGCCGGGGGCGTGCGCGTCCCGCCGCTCCTTCCAGCCGAGCTGGAGGATGAGGTCGCCCACGATTTGCCGGTTGATGTGGAAAAACAGGGTGAGCAGCGGCCTTTCCGGGCTGGCCTCGAGGATTTGCGAGGAGCTCGGCATGTCCATGCCCACGAGCAGGACCTGATTTTCCGTGAGCGTGTGCTCCTCGCTGCCGAAAAGCGTCCTCTTGCTGCCCTGCACGAGCAGGGACGCGAGCGGCTGGTCGAAACGGTGCTCGGAAATGCCCGCATGGTCGCGCCGGGCCATGAAGACGCCGGGTATGGCCGTGGGGAAAACGCCGTCCCGGTCCATGAACTGCATGAGCGCCGCTTTCAGCTGTGCGCCCGCGCGGGCTGTCCTTTCCCTGTCATCCCTGCTCATGGTTCTCTCCGCTGCCTTTGCCGCATGGTAGCATGTCCGGCCGTGCCGGGAGCGCCGTGACGGAAACAGGCAACTTTTTGCCGAAAAGCCATCTTGCCGCGCGCTTGCGCCACTGCTTATATATGCTCGCGAACTTCCGCGGAAAAGCCCGCGCCTTCCGGGCCCTGCGCCCGCGCGGCGGCGCGTATTCCGCCCTGTCTTTCATGCCGAAAACAAAGGAGCACACCATGCGTCACGCCATCTGCGGAGCCCTGCTTTCCGCCCTGCTCGTCTTTGCCGTCTGCCTGCCCGCCCAGGCCGCCGACACGCCCGAACAGTCCATCATCCGCAAGGAAGAGCTCAAATCCGTCAAGGGCGCGGACACCATCTTCACCGGGGATGTCACCATCACGCCGCTCTATCCGGCCAACAACGCCATGCGCTCCTGCGGCGGCAGCGTCACCTTCGCCCCGGGCGCGCGCTCCAACTGGCATGTGCACCCCGTGGGCCAGGTGCTCCTCGTCACCGAGGGCACGGGCCGCACGCAGGAATGGGGCAAGCCCGTGCAGGAAGTGAAGGCGGGCGACATCATCATCTGCCCCGTGGGCGTCAAGCACTGGCACGGCGCCTCGCCGGACACTCCCATGACCCATATCTCCATCTGCGAGGAAAAGGAACCGGGTAAGGTGGTGGAATGGATGGAAAAGGTCACGGACGAACAGTACAATGGCAAGAAGTAGCCTTGAGGGAGCTGAGATGACGGACAACAACAAAATCCGCGCGGACCGCCGCCGCCTGCTGCAGGCTGTAGGCGCGGTTGCGCTGGCCCCGGCGCTGGCCGGGGGCCTCGCCGTCATGGCGCGCGCCACGGAAAAACCGGCTGGGGGGAATGGCATGGGCAAACTCGACCTGCCGCTCATCACCAAAAAGCGCGTCCTCGGCAGCGGCCCGGCGGCCATGGAAGTGTCGGCCCTGGGCTTCGGCGTCATGGGCGCCAATTACAACCGCGGCATCTCGCCCTCGAAGGAGCAGGTCATCGGGCTCATCCGCCAGGCAGCGGAGCACGGGGTCACGCTCTTCGACACCGCGCAGATCTACGGTCCCCTGACCAACGAAAAACTGGCCGGGGAGGCGCTGGCCCCCTACAGGGACAAGGTGGCCATCACCACCAAGTTCGGCCACAAGATCGTGGACGGCGTCTACCACAAGGGCGAGCTCGACAGCACGCCGCAAAACATCCGCAAGGTGGCCGAGGAATCGCTGAAAAGCCTCGGCGTGGACGCCATCGAGCTTTTCTATCAGCACCGCTTCGACCCCAAGGTGCCCATCGAGGATGTGGCGGGCACGGTGAAGGACCTCATCCGCGAGGGCAAGGTGAAACGCTTCGGCCTCTGCGAAGTGGGGCCCGAGACCATCCGCCGCGCCCACGCCGAGCAGCCAGTGACCGCCGTGCAGAGCGAATACCACCTCATGTGGCGCGAGCCGGAAGAGGACATCTTCCCCGTGCTGGAGGAGCTGGGCATCGGCTTCGTCCCCTATAGCCCCCTCAACCGAGGGATGCTCGGCGGCGACTTCACGGCCTATACGCGCTTTGACTCGGGCAATGACAANCGCGACACCCTGCCGCGCTTCCTCCCCGACGCGCTCGGCAAGAACCTCATGGTGGTGGAGACCATCAACCGCTTNGCGCGCCCGCGCGGCATCACNGGGGCGCAGGCGGCNCTGGGCTGGCTGATGCAGAAGGACTGGATCGTNCCCATNCCNGGCACNACCAAGCTCGCNCACCTCGAGGAGAACCTCCGCGCGGCGGAGCTGGGCCTCGGCCCGGCCGACTGGNNGGAGCTCGAGGCCGCCCTCGACAAGGTGGANATCACGGGCGAGCGCTACCCGGCCGAACAGCAGAAACAGGTGNAAAAAAGCTAGACGCCCCGCGCGTTACGGTGAAGCGANATGCAAGAGACCATGAAGGCCGCCGTGCTCGTCGGCCCGGAAAAGATAGAGGTGAAGGAGGTCCCCCTGCCCANGCCNGGGCCGGGCATGATCCTNATCAGGGTNAGTGCCTGCGGCGTNTGCGGCAGNGANGTGCACATGTGGAAGGCGGGCNNGGGCTGGAGCGACGAGCCNATCCCGGATTTCCACATGGGGCATGAGTTCTGCGGCGTGGTGGTGGACCCCGGCGACAGCNNNTTCGCCNNNGGCGACCGCGTGACCTTCTGGGCCAACATGTANTGCGGCCGCTGCGACATGTGNCGCGCCGGGCAGGAGCACCTTTGCCGCGAGGTNNNGGGNANGAACTACATCGGNTTTGTGTGCAACGGGGCCTATGCGGAGTATTTCGCGGGCCCTGCGCGCTATGCCTACAAATTGCCGGACACGGTCTCGGANGTGGCGGCCGCGCTCATCGACCCGCTCATGGTGGCCTACCACGCGGTGAAGCATTCCNNCTTGCGGNTGCACGACCGCGTGCTNGTGGTGGGNAGCGGCATCATCGCCCAGCTCATGGGGCATCTNGCCAANAAGGCGGGCGCGTCCTTCCTCGCCATGTCGAAAATCAACGACAACCAGCTCGGGGTNGCGCGCGAGATCGGCGACTTTGACTGCTATNTCGACGGCNCGGCGCCCGACCGCGCGGCGCGCTACCGCGAGGCCTCGCCGGGCGGCTTTGACGTGGTGTTCGAGGCCGTGGGNCGGCCGGAATCGCTGGCCGCCTGCCTCGAGGCCGTGCGNCCCGGCGGGGANATCGTNGCGGTGGGCAATTCCGTCACGCCNGANATNCCCTTCAGCCTCAATTCNCTGGTGCTCAACGAGGTGCGNCTNTCCNGCAGCGTTTCCTGCACGCGGAAGGANTTTGAGGANACCATCGACCTCATNGCCACGGGCTTTGTCNNGCCGGANCGCTTCGTCACCGACATCATCGGCCTNGACGGCCTGCAGGANGCCCTGCAAAAGCAGGAAAAAAGCGTGCCCGGCCTGCTGAANANCGTGGTNAANCCNTAANNGGCCGCGCANNGCNCGAAAAAAGGGGGGAGGGCNGCGGCCTTCCCCCNTTTTTTGTCGG
>JAAUYU010000022.1:0-4513 GCA_014804965.1 Desulfovibrio sp. | reverse complement strand
GCNNGNCTGCCNNCGCGTCNTACCAGCCNGCCNTGCTNTCCGCGAANCGGCGCGCGACCTTNCGNAGCTGNGTGGGNATGTCGATGCCCTGCGGGCATTGCCANGNGCACAGGCCGCAGTTGTTGCAGCGGGCNGCCTCCTGCGGGGTGTTNTTNAGCACAAGGCCGTAGCTGTGCTCGGAAATGGGGATGGANGCGAGGTCGAATTCCCTGGTGCTGTTGTACATGGAAAAACAGCAGGGGATAAAGACCCCGTGCGGGCAATGGCACTGGTGGCATTCCGTGCAGGGNATCTCGTCCTTGCGCTTNAGGAGCGCCACCACCTGATCGATGGCCGAGAGCTCGTCNGCNNTGAGNGGCGTGTCNGCCTCCTCGCAGAGGCGNACGTTTTCCTCCACCTGNGCCATGNNGCTCATGCCGCTCANNAGNATGCTCACTTCCGGCTGGTCCCACACCCAGCGCAGGGCCCAGGCNGCNGGCGTGCGCTTAATGCCCGTGGCGGNGAGGATGTCCAGCGCCTCGCGCGGCAGCCCGCTTGCGAGAAAACCGCCCATGACCGGCTCCATGGCCACGATGCCGAGGCCGAGGCTGTGCGAGCGGCGCACCCCCGGCATCCCGGCCTGNAAATTGGTGTCGCGGTAGTTGACGATGTTCTGGTGGAANTCNAAATCGTAATAGCCNAGCACCTTTTCCANCAGCGCCGGGGTNTCGTGGTAGGAAAAGCCNANATGGCGCACCTTGCCGCTCTGNTTCGCCTTGTCGAGAAAGTCCGCGAGGCCGTGGCGCACCACNTTGTACCAGNTGAGNTCCATGATGTTGTGGACAAGGTAGAAGTCGATGTNNTCNGTTTGCAGGCTTGTGAGCTGCGCGTCGAGGAANNTGTCCATGTCCTCCCGGCTGTTCACGGCCCAGATGGGGAGCTTGGTCGCCACGAACACCTTGTCGCGNCCCACCTGCTTCAGCGCCTTGCCCACGAAGGGCTCGCTNGTGCCTTCCTTGAGCGGGTCCGCGCTGTGGTAGGGCCAGCTGGTGTCNAGNTAGTTGACGCCGTGCTCCACGGCNTAGCTGACGAGTTTCAGGGCCNCNGCGTCNTCCACCTTGCTGTAGTCGTTGCCCACGGTGGGGAGGCGCATACAGCCGTAGCCCAGCACGGAAACCTTTTCGCCTGTCTTGCCCAGTGTGCGGTAAAGCATGATTTGCTCCTTGGTGTTAGCCTGTTGGGTTGGTGTGGCTCGTGCTGCATCTGTAATGCCGAAATTATCCGTCAAAAACANCCTTTTTAGCGCTGCCTGCGTCAGAGAAAAATTTCCTCGGTCGAGTACTTGAGTACACTCCCTTCGGAAATTTTTATCTTCCTTGGCAGCGCTNAAAAATNTTATTTTTTAGGATTNTTCCGGCACCAGCACCCGTCTTTCGCTTCGCTCCAGACGGGATATGGAATTTTCCCCTCTTGCAACGCCAGNCCTCATTTTTCTGTGTGGAAAGTATCACGGATTCACTGCCGTGGCCGCTGCCCCGGGGCGAGAGCGGCCGCCCGNAAAATGCNGGCCGGCTGGTCCTCCGCTGCATTGCTCGTGACGATGAAGAGCNCGGGCGCNGCCGGGTCGATGGCGAGGCTNGTGGAGAGCAGGTTCTTTCCNTCCTCGCGTCCGGGGAGAAGTATCTGCCTGAGCGGGATGCCGTTTTTGTCGAAGCAGAGCACNCGNCCCTGNCCGTAGAGNGCCACATAGACATTCCCCNCGCTGTCCACGCGCATGGAGTCCGGCGCGGCCCCGGTGAAGTGGTAGGGCACNGCCGAACCGATGGGNGANACGGTGGTCGCGTCCATAAGNTCNGCCCGGTGCAGCCGGTTGGCGGCGAATTCCGTGGCCCAGAGGGTCCTGCCGTCNGGGGAGAGGGCCACGCCGTTGGCCTGNGCTAGGCGCGGAATGACCGGGNTGACGCTTTTGAAATCCGGNNNGACGTAATANACGCCGCCAACGGGCTCGGTGGCNCTCCCCCGGAAATCGGAAAAATANAGGCCACCATCGGGCGCGGCCNCCACGTCATTGGGCCAGTANCCCGCCTCCNCCGGGANGATGGTNTCGATNTTNCCGCTTTCGGGCGACCAGGCGAGGATGGCCCCGGCCTTGCGNGNNAGGTCCAGCGCGGCCATGAAAAGACGCCCGTCCTTGTGCAGGGAGAGGCCGCCAACGCCGATGCCCGGCACTTCGAGCAGGGTGGAGAGCTGCTTCTCCGGCGTGAGCGCGAGCACGCTGCGGCGGCTCACGTCACAAAAGAGCAGATTGCCCTTGGCGTCAAAAATGGCTCCCTCGAGGATGTCGTTTTTCGGCGAAACCGTGAACCACTGTTGCGCTGTTTCCGCGGGGACGGCGGCCTCCGCCGGGGGCACGGCGGGCCCGGAAGCGGCGTCCGCATCCAGTGGGAGCGCGCCCGCAAGCAGGGCGAACAGGAGGCAGGGGAGAAGTCGTTTCATGGCGCCGTCCTCCTTACGCGCTCGCGCCCATGCGCCGCGCGGCTTCGAGCAGGCCGGGCTTTGCGCGCATCTCGCCGGGCGCGGTGACGCCCACGCCGCGCAGCACACCCGCGATACGGCATTTGTCAAAACAGCGCACCCAGCCTTCAAGGCCGTGGAGCGCGCCATCGACGGCGTGCCCGTCATCCTCGGCCGCGCTGGCGAGCAGATAGATGTCCCGGAAGGCGTATTCGCCGGGAAAGAGCGGGTTAGCGCGGTCCAGCAGGGTCTTGAGCTGGCCCGCGAGCTCGTAATAATACACAGGCGTGGCGAAGACCACAGTATCGCTTTCCTTCATTTTCTTGACAATTTCCGGCGCGTCGTCGTGGATGACGCAACGCTGCGTCTTCTGGCAGGCAAGACAGCCGATGCAAAAGCCGATGTTCCTGCCGTGCAGCCTGACTTTCTCCACCTCGTGTCCGGCTTCGGCGGCGCCTTCGGCAAAGGCGTCGGCGAGCATATCGGAATTGCTCACAGGCCTGAGGCTCGCGGAAATCACAAGAACCTTTTTCATGGCGCTCTCCCCGTTCACTTCAGGCTGGTCCGGAAAAATTCCGTGAGCTTGGTAAAGGGGATGAGGCCCGTGCGGTCATAGAGGTCCACATGGCCCGCGCCGGGAACCACGACAAGTTCCTTGGGCTCGGCCGCGCGCCGGAAGGCGTCCTCGCTGAACTCGCGCGAGTGGGCCTTTTCGCCCGTGATGAAGAGCATGGGGCGCGGCGAAATGGTCTCGATGTCATTGAAGGGATAGAAGTTCATGAACTTCACGTTGCTGGTGAGCGTGGGATGGGTGGTGGTCCTGTCCGTCATGCCGGGAGGGGTCACTTCCCCGCGCGGGGTGCGGTAAAAATCGTAAAATTCCCTTTCAATGGGCGTGGATTCGGGCGTGAGCTCGTGCACCGTGCCGCTGGTATAGACGGGCTCGCCCCCGGCGAATTCCACGTCCCGCTGGCGCGCCGCGGCCTCGAGGATCTTCTTGCGCTGCTCCACGCTTTGCGCGTGCTTGAGGCCGCTGCGGTTGGCCTCGCCCATGTCGTACATGCTTACCGTGGCGAGAGCCTTGAGCCTGGGGTCGATCTTGGCGGCGCTGATGGCGAAGCTGCCGCTGCCGCAGATGCCGAGAATGCCTATGCGCTCCCTGTCCACATAGGGGAGCGTGTCGAGAAAATCCACGGCCGCGCTGAAGGTTTCGGCATACATGTCCGGCGAGACGGCGTTGCGCGGCTGGCCCTGGCTCGCGCCCCAGAAGGCGAGGTCCATGGCGAGAGTCACGAAGCCCTGCTCGGCGAGCTTCTGCGCGTAGAGCACGGCGCTCTGCTCCTTCACCGCGCCCATGGGATGGCCCACGATGATGGCCGGGTATTTCTTGCTCCTGTCGAGGTCCTTGGGCTGGAAGAGGTCGCCCGCCATCTCCATCTTGTAGAGATTGGGGAAGGTGACCTTTTCCATCACAAGCTTGTCGCTCCTGTAAAAATTGTCCGCGTCCGCGGGGATGGCCGGGGTCGTGGCTGCCTTCGGCGCGGCGGGGAGGGCGAGGACGAGGGCGGCCGCAAGAGAGCCGAGAATGCGGGGAAGGGTTTTCATGGTGTGCTCCTGGGTGAGGATTTGCGGGCTTTTCCGCAAAGCCACGCTAGCGCCGCCGTGGATTTATTGCCAATACTTATTGTTTATCATATGCCATGCCTTTCAGGCATCGTAAAAGGCCGTGGTATCTAGCGGGGTGCGCTCCCTTCCTTAAATCCGTCTGGAGCGAAGCGGAAGACGGGTGCTGGTGCCGGAAGAATCCTAAAAAATAAGATTTTTTGCTGCTTGCGCGCTAGCCGTTGGCGAGCCTGCGAGCCTTACGGATAGCGACAGTGGCATCGTTGGCCAACCAGCGCGGTAACTAACTGCTGTCTTCATCCGTAGCTTCCTTCGTCGCAACGGCTGAAGCAAGGAAGATAAAAATTTCCGCAGGGAGTGTACTTAAGTACTCGACCAAGGAAATTTTTCTCTGACG
>JAAUYU010000021.1 GCA_014804965.1 Desulfovibrio sp. | reverse complement strand
GCTGCTGGCTGCGTCAGAGAAAAATTTCCTCGGTCGAGTACTTAAGTACACTCCCTTCGGAAATTTTTATCTTCCTTGCCAGCAGCAAAAAATCTTATTTTTTAGGATTCTTCCGGCACAAGCGCCCGTCTGTCGCTACGCTCCAGACGGGGTTAAGGAATTTTCTCTGCCGCGGGCTTTGAAAGCAGTTCAGGCTCCCGGCGCCTCCGCATAGAGGATGGTATCCGTGAAGCCGCAGGAGGCGTGCGCCACCTCGAGGCGGTACCCGGGCAACAGGCTCTTCACATAGAGCGGCAGGGTGAAGAGGTCCTCCGGCTGGTGGTAGAGGCAGATGATGAGTCTGGGCCGGAAGCGGCGGATGGTCTCCGCCGCGCCGCGCAGGGCCGCGAGTTCCGCGCCCTCCACGTCCAGCTTGATGCAGTCCACGCGGGGGAGGCCCGCCTCGCGCACCACGTCATCGATGCTCACAAGCTCGCAGCGCACCGTGCCCTCTCCTTCCGGCGCTCCCTCTGCACAGATATGCGAGGAGTCGCGTAGCGAAGCGAAGGCCGCCTCACCGCGCCTTTCCGCAAGCCCCGCGGTGTGCAGCCTGTACCACGGCCACTTCGCGAGCTCCTCGCGGGCCTTCTCCGCCATCCACGGGATGGGCTCGAAGCCGTGCACCGCGCCCTCGGGACCCACGGCCTCGGCAAAGGCCATCTGCGCGCCCACCATGTCGGAGACGCCACCGTCGATCATGATGTCGCCTGCCCTCGGGCGGATGCGCGGGTGCTCATATTCGCCGTGCGCCGCGATGGGGAGATAGCCCGCGTCCCCGGTGAGGATGGCCTTGATGCGCGCCGCATAGATGTCCCGGCTCGCCTCGTCGGCGAGCAGGGCCGAGGCTTCCTCGAGCTCGCCCGCATGGCGGGCGAAAAAGTCCGGCAGGGGCTTGCGCAGCCCGAAGGGCGGCTCGCGGAAGCCGTCGAGATACATCATCCCCCCGCCATAGACGGCCATGAGGCGGCACACGGCCGACAGCATGACCGGATCGGGCACGAGGAAGATTTTCGGCCACTGCGGCGTCGTGCCGAGGCGCTCAACCCCGCGCAGCGGAATCTCCCGGCCGCGCGGGCCGGGGAGGTTCAGGCGGCGCGCCGCGCCCGCGGGGAGATCCGGCACGATGAGCAGAGGGATGTCGAGCCAGGGATAGGCGGCGCAAAACTGCGGCACGAATTCCAGGTGCTCGTGGCAGACGATGCAGCAGGCCACTCTCACCGAGCGCGGCACGCCCCAGGGCCTGAGCAGGGGCGCGGCATTGATGCGCGCAAGCAGCGGTGCGGCCGGGGCTGTCATTTCCCTCCCCCCTGTTGGTTTTCGTCCACCCAGTCGGCGAGGCGCGCCTTGCGGGCCAGCGCATAGGGGCTTGCGCCGCCGGGCTCGGCCTCCTGCACCAGGTCGGCGAAGCCGCCCTCGACGCGATAGACGCGCCAGTCCCCGGCGGGGAGGCGCCCTTCGTCCACCTCGGCCGCAAGAGCCTCGGCCGCCGTGTCCGGGGCGCAGAAAAGCGGAAATTCCCGCACGCCCGGGTCCAGCACAACGGCCGAGCCTTCGGCAAGGTCAATGATAAAGTTCCCCGGCGCCACGACATAGAGGCTGGCGCAGTCCTCCGGCGCCACCGGAGCCTGCAGCGGCAGGTGCGTGTGTCCGGCGCAGGCTGCGGGCGCGAGCCAGCAGGCGAGTACGGCCGCAAGGGCGCGGCGGGGCGTGGTCCTAGCCATGCTCGGCCATGACGCGCAGGCGCTCGATGCGCTCCGTAAGCGGCGGATGCGTGCTGAAGAGCTTCGCGACGCCGCCGTCCCGCCCGAAGAGCGGGGCCACGATGAACATCTCGGCAGTGCTCGGGTTGCCGGAGCGCATGGGGATGCTGCCGCTCGCCTGCCCGAGCTTGTAGAGGGCCCCGGCGAGCGCCAGCGGCTGGCCGCAGAGGCGCGCGCCGGTCTCGTCGGCGAGAAATTCGCGCGAGCGCGAAATGGCCATCTGGATGAGCCCGGCCGCCATGGGCGCGAGCAGGGCCAGCACCAGGCCGCCGATGGGGTTGCCGCCGCCCTCTCCGTCGCGGTGGCCGCCGAAGATGGCCGTGAACTGGAAGATGTTGGCGAGCGTCACGATGGCCGAGGCCATGACTCCGGCCACGGTCTGGATGAGAATGTCGCGGTTCACCACATGGCCCATTTCGTGGGCCACCACGCCGCGGAGCTCCGTGGGCGAGAGCAGGTGGAGGATGCCCTCGGTGACGGCGATGACTGCGTGCTCGGGGTTGCGTCCGGTGGCGAAGGCGTTGGGCGCCTCCTCGGGGATGACGCAGACGCGCGGCTTGGGCACCCCGGCATTGCGGGCGAGCTCGGCCACGATGTCGTGCAGGTAGGGCGCCTCCTCGGGCTGAAGCTCGCGCGCGTGGTACATGGAAAGCACGATCTTGTCCGAATACCAGTAGCTGCCCACGTTCATCACGAGGGCGAGCCCGAAGGCGATGATGACGCCGCCGCGGCCGCCGAGCATGCCGCCGAGGACGATGATGATGACGGAAAGCAGGGCCAGCAGGAACATGGTCTTGAGCTGGCTGGTCATGCGGGCCTCCTTGCGGGGGTGGATGGGCTGCGGCGCGGGGCCTTTTGGGAAGCGTGCCGCGCGTTTGGGTGGTGGTGCGGTGTTGCCGCGTCCTCATAAGGAAGTTGTGGCAACTGCGGCTCCCAGATGAATATAAGGTGCCGGGGCCCGGAGACAAGGTTCTCCCGCGCCTCAGAACTCCGCGGGGTTGGCCCTGAGCCAGAGCTCCAGCACCATGAGCGTCCAGAGCGGCTTGCGCAGGTCCGCCCGCCCCGAGCAATGGGCCTCCATGAGGCGGCGTACCGCCGCCGGGTCGAACAGGCCCTGCTCCTTCAAGGCCCGCTCGCCGAGCAGGTCCTCCATGAGCGGCCTGAGCTTGCCGCGCAGCCATTCGGCCACCGGAATCTGGAAGCCGCGCTTGTTGCGGTGCAGTATCTCGGGCGGCAAAAGCCCGGAAAACGCCTTCTTGAGCAGGTATTTGCGCTTGAAGCCGTGGAGGCGCAGGCTCACGGGTAGCCGCGCGGCAAATTCGGCCACCTCGCGGTCGAGGAAGGGCGCGCGCACCTCCAGCGAGTGCAGCATGGAGCAGCGGTCCACCTTGACAAGGATGTCGTCGAGCATGAACTGGCGCACATAGACGTGGAAGGCGCGCGCGAGAGGCGCGGCCGCGCCTTTGGGCAGCCAGTGCTCGTACTGGGCGCGGGTGGGTGCGAAAAGTGCCTCCGGGGCCAGCGCCGCCGCACCGCCGTGGGCGGAGAGCCACGCCGGGGCCAGCACCTCGCGCTGCATCTCCGGTCCGAGCGCGGTGAGCAGGGTCTGGACGCGCAGCCAGTCCGGCGCGGCCGCGCCGCGCAAGAAGGTTTCGCAGGCGAGGCGCGGATTGATATAGCCCGAGGATTCGGGCAGATGCCGCACAATGGGCTCGATGACGCCGCGCCTGAGCCACGCGGGGAGCGCGTTGTATTTCTGCGCGATGCGGTAGCCGATATAATGCTCATAGCCCGCCCAGAGCTCGTCCGCGCCGTCGCCGCCAAGGGCCACGGTGACGCGCTCGCGCGCCACGCCCGAGAGCAGCCAGGTGGGCGCGCAGGAGGCGTCGGCCATGGGCACATCCATGCGGCTCACGATGCCCGGGAGCTCGTCGGCACATTCGGCTGCCGAGAGGATGCGCTCATGATGCTCCGTGCCGAAGGCCGCTGCCGCGATGCGCGCATAGCGCGACTCGTCGTAGCTCGCCTCGGTGAAGCCGATGGAAAAGCTCATGACAGGCGTGGTGGACTCCCGCGCCATGAGGCCGGCCACGATGGAGGAGTCGATGCCGCCGGAAAGAAAGACACCCAGCGGCACGTCGCTCACGAGGCGGCGGCGCACGGCCTGCGCCATGAGCCGCTCAAGTTCGAGGCAAAGCTCCGCCTCGTCCGCCGGCGGCGCGGCCGCGGGCATGGGCAAATCCCAGTAGCGCACTGGCCGCGGCTCAGCATCCTTTCCCGTCTCAACCAGCAAATAATGCGCGGGCTCGAGGCTTTGCACCTCGCGGTACATGGTTGCGGGCGTGGGCACATATTCATACGCGAGATAGCGCATGAGCGCCGTGGCGTCGAGGTGGAAGCGGAGCGGCAAAAAGCCGGGGGGCTGGTCTCCCCCGCCCTCCGCGCCGAAGGGATCGGGGCTTGCTCCCGGGAGCGGCCGCCCGAGCAGGGAGAGCGCGGAAAGCTCGGAGGCGAAGCAGAAAACGCCGTTCTGGAAAGTGTAAAAGAAGGGCTTCTTGCCGAAGCGGTCGCGCGCGCAGAAAAGGCGCCGCCGCGGGCCATCCCACACGGCGAAGGCGAACATGCCCTCGAGGCGCGAAAGGCAGTCCTCGCCCCAGGCGGCATAGGCCTCGAGCACCACTTCCGTGTCCGAATCCGTGCGGAAGCGGGCGCCGCGGGCCTCGAGCTCGCGCCGAAGTTCCCGGAAATTGTAGATCTCGCCGTTGTGCACCACGCAGTAGCGGCCGTCCGCGCTCTCCATGGGCTGGCTGCCGCCCGCAAGGTCGATGATGGAGAGGCGGCGGTGGCCGAGCGCCGCGGGCCCGTCGCGCCAGAAGCCCTCGCCGTCCGGCCCGCGGCAGGCCATGCTGTCGGTCATGGCCTTGAGGGCCCGGCCCACGCCGGGCGAGAGTTCGGCGCCGTCAAGGCGCACCATGCCCGCTATGCCGCACATGGGTCCGCTCCTTTTGGCCCGGGCGCCCTGTCGCGCAGCCGGCGCTCCCAGGCTTCGCACAAAAGTTGCGCGAGGCGGTCCGCATTGGCGTCGGCATCGAACATTTCCCTGGCGAGGCGCGCGCCCGCCCTGCCCATGCGCCGCGCCCGCTCCGGGTCGGCCGCGAGCTCGAGCACCGCGTCGGCCAGCGCCTCGGCGTCGCCGGGAGACACGGCAAGGCCCGTCTCGCCGTGGCGGATGACCTCGGGGAGCGCGTTCACCGTGGTCCCCACCACGGGGAGCCCGTAGGCCAGGGCCTCGATGACCGTGTTGGGGATGCCGTCGCGCCTGCCCGAGGCGTGGACCACGCAGGGCGCGAGAAAGATGTCGTGCCCGGCGAGCAGGGCGGGCAATTCGTTGTGCGAGACAAGGCCCGGCATGTCCACGTCCTCGGTGAGGCCGAGCTCGGCGCGCAGGCGGCGCAGCTGGTCCTCCATGTTGCCGAGGCCCATGACCTTGCCGCCGCCCCCGGCGAGCGTGAGGCGGAAGTCGAGCCCGCGCTGCTTGAGGAGGGCGCAGGCGCGCAGCAGCACGTCAAAGCCCTTGGTCACGTCAAAGCGGCCCACGGCCAAAAGGCGCAGCGGGCCGGGATGGAAGCGGGCGGCCCCGTCGGTCACATCCGGGCCCGGCGCGGGCAGGGTGAGGCCGTTATAGACAAGGGCCGTCTTGCCCTTGGCCTCGCCGTGGCCAAAGGCCTCGATGCGGGCCTCGTCGGCGGCGTTGTTGGCGCGCACGAGCGCGGCCGCGGCGAATTTGTCCGCAAGGTCCGGGTCCGCAGGGTCGAGATTGTCACCGCGCGCGGCCGTGGCGAAGGGAAGATCCGCCACGCTGGCCGCCACCCAGGCGGCTGTCGCCGCGCCGCGCGGCCAGGGGGCGTACACCATGTCGATGCCCGCCTCGCGGAAGAGGCGCCCCAGCGAAAGGCCCACGAGAAAGGCCCAGAGATTTTCGCCGAACACCTCAAAGCTCTGCCAGCGGCGGCAGCAGCTGCGCCGGAAGAGCCGCCAGAGGCGCAGGGGATGGGTGAAAAGCTGGCGCACCAGTTCGAGGATAAGGCGCGGCAGGGCCCGCACCCCGAAGACCTGCGCATGGCCGCCCAGGGCCCGCATCTCGTCCGAGCAGTGGCGGAGATTGCGGCCATAAAGGGTGTAGACCGTGAGCGGCAGGCGCTCCCGCAGGGCCTCCACCTCGCGGAAGATGAAGGGCTGGGTGAAGAGCGGATACCAGAGCAGCACATAGGCCACATGCGGAAGGCCGGGGGGAAGCGGCGGCAGGGCCGGGGCCTCGGGCGCGCAGGCCCCGTCCGGCGCGGGTCCCCTGCCGTGCGTGCGGGGGAAGATGCTCATGGCCGCGCCTCCCGGACAAGGGCGGCCCCGGGCCGCGGCGAAGCGTCTTGCGCCGTCTGCTGCGGCCAGGTCCAGTCACCCGTGGCCGCCCCCGGCAGGGCGGGGGCAAAATTCCCGGCTTCGGCCTCGCGCCGGAGTTCCTCCAGCGTGAGGAAGCGCAGGTCAAAGCTCTCGCCGAGCCAGTCCACATAGGCGCACATCTTGTCAAGGAAGCGCGTGACCGCTCCCTTGTCCGGCATATGCGGCGCGCCGCCGGGAAACATCTCGGAGGAATGCCAGGTGAGCGAAAGCACCTGGCCCCCCCGCGCGGCGTGGAGCAGGGTGGTGAGCTTGAGCAGGGAAAGCGGGTGCTGCACCGGGAGGAGCGCCAGCGCCCCCCAGTGGGGGAGGCTGGCGCGCAGGGTCTCGCCCGCGCCTTGCGGGAGCGCCCGGGAAAGCCCCGGCAGCCACGAAAAAAGCGGGGTCACGGTGAGCGGCATTTCAAGAAGGCGGTTCGCGCCGCTGCCCAGCCAGTAGGGGTCCGCGGGCGCGTCGAAATGGTCCGGCCCGCGCAACGGGCCCTTGCCGCAGTGGAGCGGCCTGACCGAGGCGTCCGCGCGCACGCCGAGTTCCGCCAGCAGGGGCCAGAGGGGCGCGTGCGCGTCCCAGCGGCCCATGCGGAAGGAGGTGAGGGGAGCGCCCTGAAAGTCCACACCCGCGGCAAAGAGCGTCTTGAGCTTGGCGGCCATGAGCGCTTCCGGCACCGCGGCCGCGGGCACGCGCGTAAGCTCCCCGGCATCGGCAGCTTCGGGCGTGAGCGGCGGCGTGTTCCAGTGGTGGAGATGCGCGCCGATTTCCGCGCCGTGCTTGTCGCGCAAGGTGGCCAGCACCCGGCGCGAGGCCGCGTTGGTGAGGACGCTGTGCGCGCAGAAGAGCGTGGGCCTGGCGCCCCGTTCCAGCAGCGGCGCAAGCCGGTCGAGCGCCGCCGTATTCCGCACCGGGGGATTTTTGCAGGCGTAGCGGCCGCCGAAAAGCCCTTCCTCCTCCACGTCGAGGCTCAGGACTACGGTGAGCGGGCGCTTGCCCTCCTGTGCAGGTGCGGGCGCGGCTGCGGCCTTCATTGCGCCACCTCCGCCGCGGCTTCCGCATAGAGGTCGGCCAGGGCCGTGATGTTCCGCACGCGGTCGAACATGGTCTCCACCAGGGCGCGCCCGGCAAGCGCCATGCTTTGCGCGGCCTCCCTGTCGGCGAGCATGGCGCGGATGGCGCAGGCCAGTGCCGCGGGGTCGCGTTGCGGCACGATAAGCCCGGTCTCGCCGTTGCGGATGACCTCGGCGATGCCGCAGACATCCGTTGCCACCACGGGCATGGACATGGAGAGGGCCTCCATGATGACATTGGGGATGCCGTCGCGGTCGCCGTTGCTGTGGACCACGCTCGGCACCACCAGCATGTCGTGGGTCTGCATGTAGCGGGCAAGCTCGTCGTGCGGCACAAAGCCGGGCATGTCCACGCAGTCCTCAAGGCCCAGGCGTTTCACCTGCCGCGTGAGGCGGCCGCGCCATGCGCCGTCGCCCACGAGGGTGAGGCGCACGGGCACGCGCTCGCGCCGGAGCCGGGCAAGCGCCGTGATGAGCTCCGGGAAGCCCTTGGTGCGCGCGAAGCGGCCCACGGCGAGCAGCCGGAAGGGGGTCTGCATGGGGATCTCGCAGGGCGCGCGCTCGGTGAAGGTGAGGCTGTTGTAGACAAGGCGCACCTTGCCCTCCTCGCCGGGCGGGCAGAAGCGCGAAAGCCAGGCCACATTGGCCGCGTTGTTGGTGCGGATGAAGCGCGCGTCGCGCGATTTTTCGCGCAAAAGGCCGTCCTCGGGGTAGATGTCGCCTGCGCGGCCCGTGAAGGCGAAGGGAATGCCCGTGAGGCGCGAGGCCACCCAGGCCGCCGTGGCCGGGCCATTGGCCCAGGAGGAATGGATGAGGGTGATGCCGTCGCGGATGCAGTCCTCTGCGAGGAGAAAGCCCGCCATGAAGCACCAGAGGTTTTCGCCCAGGGCCTCGAGGTTGCGCATCCTGCGGAAAAAGCCCTCGCGCAGGAGCCGCCAGACAAGGCGCGGACGCGCCCTGAGCGCGCGGAAAAAGGCGCCCCAGATGCGGAAAAACGCGGCCACGCCCAGGCGCGTCACCGGGCCCGCATAGTCGCGCATCTCGCGCGAGCAGCCCCTGAGCGCCGCGCCGTACATGGTATAGACGCGGATGTCGAGCCCGAGCTCTCTGAGCTGGACGATCTCGCGGAAGATGAAGGTCTCGGAGGAAAGCGGAAACCAGAGCAGCACATAGGCCATGACCGGGGGCCTGGCTTCCGGGGCGGCCGCTGCGGGAGTGCCGGGGGCGGTCATGGGCCTGTCAGTTGCCGAGGTCGTGGGCCGCCTTGTATTCCGCCACGAGGGCCCTGGCCTTGGGGAGCTCCTCCACCACGGCGTCCACGGCGGCGCGGACGTGCTCCTCGGTGTGCGAGGCGGAGATGAAGAAGCGCAGGCGCGCCGTGCCCTCCTTCACCGCGGGGAAGGAAATGGGCATGACATAGATGCCGCGCTTGAAGAGCGCCTGGGAAAGGAAGCCGGAGACAAGCGAGTCGCCCACGATGACGGGCAGCACGGCATAGCCCTGGGCGGCGCCGGTATCGAGGCCCTTGCTCTGGGCATAGTGGAGGAAATACTGGCTGATGTTCTGGAGGCGGTGCACGCGCTCGGGCTCGCGCAGCATGATCTCGAGCGCCTTGTGGCAGGCCGTGGCGATAACCGGAGGCATCCCCACGCTGAAGACAAAGCCCGGCGAACCGTATTTAAGGAAGCGGATGAGGTCCGCGCGGCCGGCGATGAAGCCGCCGCAGCCGCACATGGACTTGGAGAGCGTGCTCATCCACATGTCCACATCCGTGGAGGGGATGCCGAAATACTCGCGCACGCCGCGCCCGGTCTTGCCGAGCACGCCGAGGGAATGGGCCTCGTCCACGAGGAGCATGCAGTCGTACTTTTTCTTGAGCTCAATGATGCGCGGCAAATCCGGGATATTGCCGTCCATGCTGAAGAGCCCCTCGGTGACGATGACGGCGTAGCGGTGCTGGGCCCGGTGCGCCTTGAGCATCTCCTCGAGGGAATCACAGTCGTTGTGCTCGTAGGAATAGCGCGCCGCGCCGGAAAGGCGCGCGCCCTGCACGAGGGAATTGTGGGCGAGCCCGTCGTGGAAGATGGCGTCGCGCGAGCCGTACATGAAGCCCAGGGTGGAGACATTGGTGGCGTGGCCGCTCACATAGACGATGGAATCTTCCACGTCGTAGAGCTCGGCGAAGGCGCGCTCAAGCTGGCGGTGGGGCGGCCGCTCCCCGCCCACCAGGCGGCTCGCCCCGGCCGAGGTGCCGAATCGGGCCGCGGTTTCCGCCACGGCGGCCGTGATTTCGGGATGGGCATTGATGTCGAGATAATCGTAGGTGGAAAAATTGATATATTCCTTGCCGCCTATCAGGGTCGTGGCCTTGGCCGCCTGATCGTGGCAGGCGAAGAGCGGATTTTCGAGGCCCATGCTTTCGGCAAGGTCCACCATGCGCTCAAAGGAGAGCTTGGAGCGCATCCGGTTGAAGCCGCCCCTGCCGTCTTGCTGCTTCCCGGCCGCGGCCGGGGCGCAATGGTCGTTCTTCATGCCTTTTCCCTTGAAATATCCCTGAAATATCTGGGTTCCGCGCGCAGTCGCCCCGTCAGGGCGTGGCCCGGGCATGGCCCGGGCGTCGCGCAGGGAAGTGCCCGTATGACATATACTTTATGTCTAGCGCAAGCACTTCCGCAAGGCAAGCCCGGAATGGCGCGGCAGGGGAAGGGAAACAGAGCGGCGGTGACGCGCGCCCGGCGCGGCGGCCGGGCTGGACATGCGGCCGGATACGGCCTACCATTTCGCGCCCGGAAATTCCGCCCCCGCAACCCCTTCAGGACGCACCATGCCAGGGGACCCCATGTCCGCACCCCACAGTCCCGCCGCGCCGGAAGTTTCCCCGGAAGCGTCGTCGAACATGGCGCCGGAGGCCCGCGAAACGGCCCTCGACGGCGTGCGCTACGCGCGCCTTGCCGAAGCCGGGGCCTCCTGGCGGCTTGCGAGCCTCTCGCCGCTCTGGCGCGAGGAGGTGGCGGGCCTTGGCCCCGCACCGGACGAGGCCGCGCTGGCGGCCCTCGCCAGCCGCGGCATCCGGCTTGCGCACGATGCGGCGCCGCCGCCGCTCGCCGTCATGTGCTGCGGGCTCGGCTCCGGCTGGCCGGGCATGGGCCGCGAGCTCTACGACAATTTTCCCGCCGCGCGCGACGCCATGGACCGCGTGGCCGCGCTTGCCGACTGGGACATCCTCGGCCTCATGGACGAAACGGACATGGAGGCCGTAAGCAACACCCGCCGCCAGATTCCCTACCTGTTTTTGCTGGAATACGCCCAGTGGAGCCAGTTCGCATCGCTCGGCATCAGGCCCGCGCTCTTTTGCGGGCACAGCCTGGGCGAGCTCATCGCGCTCTCGCTTTCCGGCATCTACGGCCTTTCCGAGGCTTGGTACATCCTCGAGACCCGCGCCGAGCACATGGCCGAGCTCGAGGCCACGGCCACGCGCGACACGGGCATGATGGCCGTGCACGCAGGGGCCGATGTCATCGACGAGGTGCTCGCCAGCTGGCCGGACCTCTACATTTCCAACCGCAACACGCCGCGCCAGTTCATCCTGAGCGGCCCGCGCCAGTCGCTCACCGGGGCCCGCCAGAGCCTGCGCAAGCGCCGCGTGCCCGCCATGCTGCTCAACGTGAACCTGGCCTTCCACCATCCGGGGATGCGCATCCTGCGCGACCTTTCGCAGCGCAGGCTCGGGGCGCTGGAGATGCACCCGGCGGCCGTGCCCATGCTGAGCGGCATCACCGCGGGCTACTATCCCGACGACCAGCCCTCCATCTGCCGCTATATCACCGACCTGGACGAGAACACCGTGGCCTGGACCGATTGCGTTGCCGCCATGTGGGGGCGCGACGGCATCCGCCACTTCCTCGAACTCGGCCCGCAGGACACGCTCTGCGGCCTTGTGGCCGACTGCGAGCCCCGCGCCCTCTGCCTTTCGGCCGGGCGCAAGGGCCACGAGGTGGCGGCCATGCGCGAGGCCTGCGCGCGCCTCTTCACGCTGGGGCACCTTTCCCTGCCGGTCATCCGCACGGTGGCCGCACAGCGGCGTCCGGCCAAAGCGGGGGAGGACGCCGCGAGGACCCCAGAGCCCCTCGCCGCCGCCAAGCCTGCCGCGCCGCCGGAAAGCCTGTTCGGCGCCGATGCCGAGAGCGCCCGCAAGGTGCTGGAACTCCTCGCCGAGGCCAGCGGCAGGCCCCTTGCGGAGCTCAGGCCCGAGCAGGACCTGCGCTATGACCTTGCCCTGCGCTCGAGCCGCTTCCCCCTGCTCCTTCAGGAGGCGGAACGGCGCCTCGGCGTGCGCGTGGAATTTGAGGCCCTGCTCAGGGTGACGACCGTGGGCGACCTCGTGGCCGTGCTCCTCGGGCGCGGCGAAGCCGGGGGGCACACGGCGGAGGGGGGGACGGCCCCGGTCCGGAACCGCCGCCTCGGGCCCTTCCCGCCGCTCCTGCGCTTTGCGCCGCCACACGGCACAGATACCGGACGACCCGCGCCCCTGCCGCTGGACCCGGCGGGCACCGGGCCCGGAATCAGGGCCGGGGGCGTCTATGCCCTTTGCGTGCTCGACGACGCGCTTTTACCGGAAATCTGGGGCGGCCTTGGCTCTTTCGCGGCCACCCTTGCCGTCCCGCAGGAGAGTATTGCGGCCTGCACGCCGCTCATGCGCGCCGGAAGCAGCGTCGTGCCGCTGGAAATGGATGCCGCCAGCGGCCCCGAAGCCCTTGTCCGGGCCCTCGACGCCCTGCTGGCCGCGGAAGGACGGCTGGACGGCGTGCTCCTCGTGCCGGAGGCCGCGGAGCTTAAAGAATCAGCGCCCGAAGCCGCAGACCTTGCCCCGGCCTGCGGCGCGTGGTGCGCCGGTCACGGAGCCTGGTTCGCTGCCCTCCGCCGCTGGCTGGGGGCACCGGAGCTCGTGGCCGCCGTGCCGGCGGGCGAGGCTCCCGCCGCGGCCGGCTGCGTGGCCGAGGATCTGCGGACGCTCGCGGCCTGCGGGGCGGCGCCTGCGCTCGCCCTCCTGGATGACGGCCGTCCGCTGGGGCCGGATACCCTGGGGGACAGGTTCGCGGCCGAGCTGTTCCGCGGCGGGGGCGCGGCCGTCCTTTTGGGTCTGGGCGGCGGGGACCGTGCCGACACTACCCCTCAGCTGCTCGACAGGCCCGAAGTCTTCGCCCCGGTCTATCCCGAGCCCTGGTCCGTCTACCTGCCCGAGCTTGCGCCGGAAAGCGGCCTCTTCCAGGGCGGCTTCCAGTTTTCCGCATATGCGGACCCGGCCCTCCTCCAGCATGGCGGCTGGGGCGCCCCCGCCGAAAACGCGGGCGCAAAGGCCGTGGCGCGTCTGCCCTTTGCGCGCGCCATCCTCGCCCTTTTGCAGGGGGCGCGGCTGCTTTTGCCGTGGCTCACGGTCACGGGCTTTTCCGACGTGCGCTTTTTCGCGCAGCCGGAAATCTTTCCCGGCATCACCCGCGAGGGCCGCGTGACGGCGCGCGGCCGGCCGTGGATCATGCACGACGGCGCCATGACCCGCATGTGCCGCACGCGCCTCGACATCCGGGGCCTCACGGCCAATGGCCGCCATACCGATACTTTCGCGCCGCTCGCCGAGGGCATGGCCCTTCTGGCCTCCGGCCCGCGCGAGGCGCCCCCTCTGGGGCCGCTGCCCCCCGGCACGGACGAGCCCCTGCCTGCGCCCGGGCCCCTGCCGCTTCAGCAGCTTTATGCCCGTCTCGGTCTCGGGCCCGACTGGCAACTTCTTTCCCGGCTTGCGCCCGTGCTGCACCGGCAAGCGGGGGATGTGCTCGCCGTGCACCGGGGCACGCTCGCCCCGGAGGGCCCCGCTTCGGCCATTGCCCCGCGGGCGGATTGGGGCTATGCTTACGCATTGCGCCTCACGGCCGCCGTCATGGAAAGCGCCTCGCTGGTGCTCGCACACGAGGCCGCGTCTTTTGAGGGCGACGCGGCCGGGGCGCCGGACTGGCGCTGCGAGGGCGTGGGCTATCTCCGCTTCGGGGCAGTTGCCGCGCAAGGCGCGGACGCAACGGCCACCGGAGGCGGGCCGCAGGCGCTGGAGCTCCGGCGCACCTGGGATGACGGCAGGCGCGTGCGCTTTGACGCCGAGGTCGTGGCGCCCGGCGGCGGGGTGCTCCTCACGGTGCATCATCTGGAATTTGAGCGCCAGGGCGCGGCGGAATGATGGTTGCGCGCCGCGCATTCCGGCCGGGCGCCGGACAGAACAGGGACAGCCTTCCTTCACGGCTCCATTAAAAATACAACTGCGCCAAGGTTTTTGCCCATGATCCGACTTTCCCGGTTTTCCCGTGCGGGAGCCCTGCCCGCGGGAGCAGGGCCCGTCCCCTGCCCGCGCCCCAAGCTCCGCCCAAAACTTCGCGCAGGCGGCCTCTGCCTCGTGGCCCTGCTCCTCCTGCTGGTGGCGGCCTGCTCCTCCAACAAGGCCGGCATGAAATCGCCGGAGCTGCCGCGGCGGCACTGGTTGGAGGACGCCCCGGGCGTACCCGTGGAGAACAAGGAGAAGCTGGAAGCCGTTGTCCCCAACCTCTATGACCCGGACAAGCAATTCAGCTTCGAGGAACTCGTTTTCCTCACCATCCAGCAGTCGCCGCTGCTCGTGAACAGCGCGGTGGACCTGGAGATCAACCGCCTCGCGCGCACCAATGCGGGCTGGAAATACCTGCCCGAGCCGCGCATGACGCTCACGGTGTCCAACAATATCACGCGCTACAACATGGATATGAAGAACACCCCGGCCGACTACGGCCGGACGCGGATGCGCGCCACCTTTTACGCCCCCTTCCCCAACCCGGTGGCCACCTACTATGAGAACAAGGTGCAGCAGGGCCTTGTGAACGTGGCCATTTCCACGCACCGCAAGGCCGTGGGCGACGTCATCTACGAAATGGCGCAGAGCTACCTCAAGCTGGAGGCGCGCCGCAGGATACTCGCGGCCCAGAAGGAGCTTTTGCCGCTCGGCACGAGCCTCGTGCAGTACTGGCAGCAGGTGGAGGCCGTGGACGGCCGCCAGGGCACGTCCCTGGACGTGGCGCGCCAGAGCCAGCGCGAGCGCGAGCTCAATGTGGAAAAGAGCACCCAGGAGGAAACCATCGAGCGCACGCGCATCAAGCTCATCGCCGGGGTGGAGCCGCAGCAGCGCCTCAGGGTGGACCCCAAGGGCGCCGACGACATCCTGGAAGGCTTTGACGGCCACGCCCTCAAGTGGGAGGACCGCTGGCCCACCACCGAGGACGAGCTTTTGCTGCGCGCCCAGCTCCGCCTCAGCGATTACAACATCATGCTGGCCTGGGCACAGTATGTGCCCGACATCAACCTGTATCTCAACGACTCGCCGCCTGCGGGCCAGTACCAGCCGCCGGGAGGGCAGGATGACTACTTCCTGCATGTGACCTTCACCTTCCCGCTCATCGACTGGGGGCGCCGCTACCGGGACGTGCAGACCGCGCGCATGAAGAAGGCCCAGGCCTTCCACGACATCGCGCGCAGGCGCACCGAGTATTCCTACAACTGGCTTCAGGCCGAGCAGCGCGCCTCCCTTGCCGAGACCGACCTCAAGGTGCAGCAGATCCGCCTCGAGACCGCGGACATGAAGTACAAGGAGGCGCGCATCGCCTTTGACGAAGGCACGGCCGAGCTGCCCCTTTTGGTGGAGCGGGAGGAGGCTGCCGTCAACGCGCGCATCAACTACATCAAGTCCGAGCTTGAATACAATCTCGCCCGGCTGGAATGGATGTACCGCGCCAACCTGCTTCAGGAGCACTATCTCGGGCCGCCCGCCAAGGAGATCATCTGATGTTTTCCGCCAAGACCCTTCCGCGCGGCTTCCTCTGCGCGCTCGCCGCCCTCGCTTGCGCGGCCACGCTCTCGGTGGCCGAAGCGGCCCGCGCGGCCGAGTCCATCATCCTCACGGGCAAGGTGGTGACCACGGTCACGCGCGCCGTGCCCGTGCCCTTCAATTCCGTGGTGGACGAGGTGCTCGTCAAGCCCGGCGAGGCCGTGGAGGACGGTTCGCCCCTCGTGCGCTACCACCTGCAGGACGAGGCCGAGCGCATCCTCCAGCGCGAGGTGACCACTGGCGCGGGCACCGAGGGCCTCAAGGGCCAGGTGCTCGACCTGGAGCGCCAGCTCAACCAGACCACGGCCGAGCGCAACAAGGCGCGCCAGCTCGTTGCCTCGGGCCTCGGCTCCAAACAGGCGCTGTCGCGGCTCGAGGCAAGCGTGGCCTCGCTGCAGAAACGCATCGGCCTTCTGGAAGCCACCATCCGCAAGAGCGAGAGCACTTTTGCGGCGCGCCTCAAGGAGCTCTCCGGCTATTTCGGGCAGCCCATCAAAGAAGGGGAGGAATTGCCCCGGACGCTGGTGCTCACCTCGCCCATCAAGGGCTATGTGCTGTCGCTGGCCGCGAACCTCGACCCCGGCAACCTCATGGCCGCCAATTCCGCGCCCGTGCAGGTGGGGCAGCTCAACCCGGTGCTCATCCAGGTGCCCGTCTATGAGGCGGACGTGAACACCATCAAGGTGGGCGACAAGGCGCAGGTGGAGATCCCCTCCCTCGGCGATCGCAAGTTCACGGGCCTCGTGAGCGAGATTTCCTGGCTCTCCACGGACATGAACGTGGCGAACCCCTCCTACTACACGGTGGAGCTCACCGTGCCCAACCCGGACCTGGTGCTCAAGCCGGGCTTCAAGGCCGTGGTGCGCTTCGGCGGAGGCGGAAAAGCGGCAGCCAAATGAAGCTCAAGAGCATACCGCGGCGCCTCGGCTATATTCTGGGCGCGCAGTGGACGCGGGACCTCGCCTGGACGGCCTTCACCATCCTGCTGGCCCGGCGCAGCCCGGACATCCTCGGGCAGATCGTGCTCGCGCTCACCTTCGGCTACCTCGTCAAGACCGTGGCCGACGTTGGCCTCAATGACTTTCTCCTCTCCACCTTCGCCAGGCGCGAGGGCCACCCCCGGGCGCTCCTCGGCGAGGTGAGCTGGCTCAAGCTCGGTGTGCTTGTGGTGGCGCTCGGCGTCACCTGGCTCGTCACCGGCTGGCAGGACTACACCCCGGAGCTCAGGCTCGTGGTGCTCGCCATTGCCGCGGGCCTGGGGCTCGATGCGGTGGCCGATTCCTTTTTCAATCTCTGCCAGGCGCGGGGCAGGCAGGACGTGGAAATGCGCATCCGCGTACCCTCGGCGCTGGCGGGGCTGGGTTACGGCATCGTGTGTGTGCTCGCAGGCGCGCCGCCGCTCGCCATCGCGCTCTTCAAGCCCCTCGAGGCCCTGCTCGCCATCGGCTTCTCGCTCTTGGCGCTCCGGCGCAATCCCCTTGCGGGCGTGGGCTTTGCCGGGATGCTCCACCTCGCGCGCGAGATGCGCCACGGCCTCATCTTCACGGGCATGGCCGCCTGCGCCATGTTCTACAACAAGATCAACGTCATCTTTCTCAAGAATTACGGCGGCAATGCGGACGTGGGCGGCTACGGCGTGGCCTGGGAGACCGTGGAGGGCCTTTCTGTGCTCGTCTCGAGCGCCCTGCTCGGCAAGGTGATCTTTCCGCTGCTGGCGAAGCTCTGGCAGGAGAGCCGGCTGGCCTTCCGCCGCCTTGCCGGGCAGACGGCCCGCTCCCTCTGGGCCGCGTCGCTTCCCATCATCTTCATCATCTGCGTGGAGAGCGACCGCATCCTCCCCTTCATCTACGGGCCCGACTACGCGAGCGCCGTGACGGCGCAGCAACTGCTCACGCCCTGCCTCGCCACGGCCTTCCTCCACAATCTCGCGGCCTATGCCATGATCGGCATGAGGCGCCACAAGCTGCTCTTCGGCTTCTACCTGAGCGGGCTTGTGGTCAACATCATCTGCTGCTGCACCCTCATTCCCGCGAGCCCGCTCGTGGGCGCGGCGCTTTCGCTCACCATCACCAAGGTCTGGGTGGCCGTGCTCACGGTGAGCTATTTCCAGTGGGCGGCCAGGCCCATGACCGTCGCCCAGTGGCTGCTCATGGGCGCCTGCGCGGCCTTGAGCGTGGGCCTGTGGTGGGGCTTGGGGCTCGTTCTTCCGCGGGAAGTCGCGGAACTGGCGGGCCTTGTGCCGCTGCTCGCCCTTTTCTGGCGCTGGCGGCCGCCGCCGCCCTTCGAGACGGCGCACGAACTGGAGAAAGATACCGGCGCGGGCCCCGGCATTGACGCTGAAGGCCGCAGCAGCTAGGCTCGGCCCATGGAACGCCACTTCAAGCCCCAGCGGCGCCGTTTCCTGGAAGGGGCGGCCGCCCTCGCCGTGACGGCGCTGGCGCCGACGGCCGCGCACGCCGCGCCGGGTTCGGCCACCATGACCACGGTCATCGACGTGGATGCCTGCAATGGCTGCGGGGCCTGCGTCAGCGCCTGCCGGGCGCGCAATCTTGCCCGCGTGCCGCTGCCCGTGCATCCCATCCCCCAGCCTTATCCCTCCTCGGTGCGCATCCAGGACTGGTCGGACAGGCGCGACGTCACCGACCGCCTCACCCCCTATAACTGGCTCTATATCCAGTCCTGCACCATCCGCGCGGGCGGGGCCACGCGCCGGGTCTTTCTGCCGAGGCGCTGCATGCAGTGCGTCAATCCGCCCTGCGTCAACCTCTGCCCGGCCGGAGCCGCGCGGCAGCGCTCCACCGGGGCCGTCTACGTTGACGAAAATTTCTGCCTGGGCGACGGCCGCTGCATCCGCTTCTGCCCGTGGAACATCCCGAGCCGCCAGTCGGGCGTGGGCGTCTATCTCGACCTTGCGCCGCGCTATCTCGGCAATGGCCAGGTCTTCAAGTGCGACTATTGCGTGGACCTGCTCGCCGAAGGCCTGCCCCCGGCCTGCGTGAGTGCCTGCCCGAGAAATGCCCAGCACTTCGGCGAGAGGGCGAAGATGTTCGCGCTGGCCGAAAAGCTGGCGGCCGACCGCCAGGGCGATGTCTATGGCCGCACCATCAATGGCGGCACCAATACCCTCTATGTGTCGGAGCTCACCTTCCGGGACATCGAGGTGGAACTGCTCAGGCAGGACCAGGTTGGCCCGGGGCGCCCCAGCCTGCGCCCCCCCGGCGCGACCATGACGAAAGAAAATGACCTTTTGGGCTGGGTGCTGGCCGCGCCGCTCGCCGGGGGCGTGCTCGCGAGCCTGCGCCTCTGGCGCGACAGCCAGAAAGGACGCCGCCCATGAAGGATCGCGGGCCCCTCTTTTCCTCCTTCGTCCTCCTCCTGTGGGACGCGGCCGTGCTGGCGGCCCTCGTGAGCGGGCTCGCCCATTTGCCCGTGGCCTACCGCTACGGCCTCATCGACACCTGGGACACCTCGCCCACGGTCATCCATTACTGGTCGGCCGCGGCCATGCTCCTCCTGGCGGCCTATGCCGGGGTGATCTGGTTCGGGGAGAGCGGGGCCCGCTTCCGCCTGAGCCGCTGGGGGCGCCTGCGCGTGGTGCTCGTGACCCTGCTCGCGGTGAGCGGGCTTTTGCTCATCCTCCACAATCTGGAGGATGTGTCGCTCTACGGCGCGACCTACGCCATTTGCAAGCTCGGGCATCTCGCCTGCGCCCTGCTCTTCGCGTTCTTTCTTCTCCTGCGCGGCTGTATGCGCCTTCTCGGGCGCGGCCGCTGCGTCCTGCCGCTTCAGGGCGTCCGCCGCCGCTGAGCGGCGCCGCGCTGGCGTTTGTTTTTTTGAAAGAATAAGGCCATAGACTGCATGAATTGTCCCTTGCGGGACTGCCGGAGGATGCTGATATATGCGTGCTATCCGGCCAACGGGAGGAATGATGAAGCACATCTTCGCCGCCGTTTCCTGTCTTGTCCTGATCGCCCTTGCCGTTCCGGCCCGTGCCGCGGACGCCTTCAGCTACGAGGGCCGGGCGGCAACGCCCGCGCCCATCCCGCTCTCCGAGCAGGGCCTGCAAACCGTGGCGGCCACGCCCCTGAAGGTGGTGAACAGCGAGCGCCACATCCTCGAGGGCGCGGTGTTCGACAGCGCAGGCAACCTCTATTTCTGCGATGTCACGGGCGGCAAGGTGCAGAAGCTCACGCCGGAAAACGAGCTTTCCGATTATGTGGTGCTGGACGGGCTTTCCCCGTGCGGCCTCGCCTTCGGGCCCGACGGCAGGCTCTTCATGGCGGTGAAGAATCCCGAGGGCACGGCGGGCTCCATCCTCGCCGTCGCCGGGGAGGGGGCCCGCCCGGAGGTCATCGTCAGTGCGGAAAAGGGCTACCTGCCCAATGACCTTGTTTTTGACGGCAAGGGCGGCTTCTATTTCAGCGACTGCAAGGGCTCGAGCACCATCACGGGCGGCGGCATCGTGTACCGCGCGCCGGACGGCACGGTCACCACGGTCATCCCGGACATGGCGCAGGCCAACGGTGTGGCCCTGAGCCCGGATGACACCATCGTCTGGGCCACGGAATACGCCCGCGAGCAGCTCCACAAGACCACGGTGCGCGATTCCACAAAGCTCGTGCCCTTCCGCTCGCACATTCCCTACAGGTTCACGGGCCGCGGGCCGGACTCCATGCGCGTGGACGCGGACGGGAATGTCTATGTGGCCATGATGTCGCAGGGGCGGGTGCTCATCTTCAATCCCAACGGCTTCCCCATCGGGCAGATACTTTTGCCCGGCCGCGACGAGGGCAAAAACCTGCTCTCCACGAGCCTCGCCATCCACCCGGAGAAAAAGGAAGTGCGCATCGTCACGAGCAATCCGGCGGAGAGTGACAGCCCGGACGCCGCAATCTTCACCGCCCCGGCCTTCGCTCCGGGGCTCAGGCCCGGCAGGTAGGGGCCTTTCCACAGTTTTTTGCAAAGGAGCCTGAGGTGAACAAAACACTTGTCGCCTACTTTTCCGCCACCGGCACCACCGCGCGCGTGGCCCACGCGCTGGCCGAGGCCGCTGGCGCGGACCTCTATGCTATCACCCCGGCCGTGCCCTACACGGCGGCGGACCTCAACTGGCACGACAAGAAGAGCCGCTCGAGCCTCGAAATGGCGGACGCGGCCTCGCGCCCGGCCATCGCCGGAGAACTGCCGGACATGGCGCCCTACGGCGTCATCTTCGTGGGCTTTCCCATCTGGTGGTACCAGGCCCCGCGTATCATGGAGACCTTTGTGCAGGGCGCCGATTTCAGTGGCAAGACACTAATCCCCTTCGCCACTTCGGGCGGCAGCCCCCTCGGCGAGAGCGGGGCCATTCTCGCGAAGCTCTGCCCCGGCAGCCGCTGGCTCGCGGGCCGGCGCCTCAATGCGGGCGTGACGGAGCGCGAGCTTGCCGACTGGCTGAAGCAGCTGGACCTTGAGGGGGGACGCTAATGAAGGGCATATTCGGGAAGGCGGAAAACCTGCTGCGGCCGGGCGTGGTGCTGGCGCTGGCCGCGCTTTTGTGGCTCGGCATGGCGGGCGCGGCCGCGGCGGCGAAGGATACGGGAGGAAAGTCCATGGACAGGGTGGCGGCAACGGAAAAGAACCGGGTGAAATGGCTGGGCGAAGGCCCCGCCCCGCTGGCGGACACGGACCCGGAGCTCGCGGCCATGCGCGACCGCCTGGTCTATGGCGAGATCCTCAATGAAGGCACGCTCACCGACCGGGAGGCCGCTCTTGTGACGCTCGCCGCGCTCACGGCAAGCCAGGGCCTTGAAGCGCTTGCCGCGCAGGCCGAGGCGGCCTTGCACGTGGGCGCGAGTGCGGCGGACATCCGCGAGGCGCTCTACCAGTGCGCGGCCTATGTGGGCTTTCCGCGGGTGGAGGCGGCGCTGCGCGTGGTGAATCCCGTGCTCAAGGCGCACGGGGCTTCGCTCCCGCTGCCGTCCGAGGCCACGGTCAACGAGGCCACCCGCCTCGCCGACGGCCTTGCCGTGCAGCGCCAGATCTTCGGGGCCAAGGGCATCGACGCCATGCGCGAGAACGCGCCGGCCGGCCAGAAGGCCATCGTCGCCAATTACCTCAGCGCCTGGTGCTTCGGCGACCTCTATACGCGCAAGGTGCTGGACCTCAAGATGCGCGAGCTCATTACCTTCAGCGCCATCGTGGCCCTGGGCGGCTGCGACCCGCAGGCCAAGGCGCACGCCGGGGCCAATGTGAGCGTGGGCAACACGAAGCAGAACCTCGTGGACGCGCTCGCGGTGATGCTGCCGCTCATCGGCTTCCCGCGCACGCTCAACGGCCTCGCCGCGGTCAACGCGGCCCTGCCGGAGGAAGCGCGCTAGGCCGCTTTTTGCGTCAGGTTGTGGTGTAGTATAGGGGGCGGAGCTTCCTTAATTCCGTCTGGAGCGCAGCGAAAGACGGGTGCTCGTGCCGGAAGAATCCTAAAAAATAAGATTTTTAGGTTCCGACGCGCTAGCCGTTGGCGAGCTTGCGAGCCTTACGGATAGCGACAGTGGCAGCGTTAGCTGACCGGCGCGGTAACTAACTGCTGTCTTCATCCGTAGCTTCCTTCGTCGCAACGGCTGAAGCAAGGAAGAAAAATAATTTCCGAAGGGAGTGTACTTAAGTACTCGACCGAGGAAATTTTTCTCTGACGCAGCCGGAACCTAAAAGGCTGTTTTTGACGGATAATTTCGGCATTACAGAAGCAGCACAGACGCAAAATCCACGCACAGGCAGAACCAAGCCTTCTTCAAGGAGACTTCATGGACAGGCGTTCCTTTCTCAAGGGCGGCGCGGCCCTCGCGGCCAGCCCTGCGCTCGCTGCCGTCGCCGGGCTCTCTCCGGCCTGGGCCGCGGCGCAGGACCCGGCGAACATCCGCAACTGGCACCCGGACATGCGCTACCGGCCGCACGGGCTCACGGGCGTCGGCGTGTCGGCGCTGGGCTTCGGCATGTTGCGCCTCCCCATGCTCGCCGACGGCAAGACCGTGGACGAGGCCAAAACCATCCCCATGCTGCGCCACGCCATCGACCACGGCCTCAACTATGTCGATACCGGCTATGTCTATCTCGGCGGCCAGAGCGAGGCGGTCACCGGCAAGGCGCTGGCCGACGGCTACCGGGACCGCGTGTGGCTGACCTCCAAGTCGCCGTGGTGGATCATGGAGCGGCCCGAGGACTTCCACAGGTTCTTCGACGAGTCGCGGCGCCGCCTGAATACGGATGTCATCGATTTCTACCACATCCACATGATCATGCACCGCGGCTGGAAGGACAAGGTGGTGCCCTACCGCCTTGCCGAGAAGATGCAGGACCTGAAGGCGCAGGGCAAGATCCGCTTTGCGGGCTTTTCCTTCCATGACGGGGTGCCGCTCTTCAAGCGCGTGGTGGACGCCGCGCCCTGGGATTTCTGCCTCATCCAGCAGAACTATCTCGACACCGAGCACGAGGCCGGGCTCGTGGGCCTCAACTACGCGGCCGCCAACGGCATGGGCGTGTCCATCATGGAGCCCCTGCGCAACGGCTTCCTTGTCAGGCCCCCGGCCTTTGTGCAGGCGGAGCTCGACAAGGCGCCCAAAAAGCGCCACCCCGTGGAGTGGGCCTTTGATTACCTCTGGAACAAGCCCGAGGTGAGCGTGGTGGTGAGCGGCATGTCGTCCATGGACAATGTGCGCGACAATCTTGCCTATGCCGGGCGCTCGGCGCCGGGGATGCTGGACGCGGCGGAGCGGGCGGTCATCGGGCGCGCGGCTCGGGCTTATCGGTCGGCGCCGGGGGCCATCCCCTGCACAGGCTGCTACAACTGCATCCCCTGTCCGCAGAATGTGGCCATCGGCTACCTCTTCAACATGGTCTATAACCAGTACAAGGCGGACGGCGACAAGGCGCGGGCGCACAGGCTCGTCAACTACTCCATGTCGCCCGTGCAGCGCGGCGACAAGCCGGGGGCCTGCAACGACTGCGGCCAGTGCCTGCCCAAATGCCCGCAGGGCATCGACATTCCGGCGGAGCTCAAACGTATCCGTAAGGAACTGGAACTCTAGGCGCGGGGGATGGCATGGACAGGCGTGACTTTTTAAAGGCGGCGGCGCCCGTGGCCCTCGGCACGCTGGCGGCCGTGACGGCCACGCTGGGCGCCCCGGGAGTAGCGGCCGCGGAAGCAACTGCAAAGGACAAGGCCATGAAGATACTGGTGCTCACGGGCAGCCCCCGGAAAAACGGCAATTCCAACCATCTTGCAAGCCGCTTCATCGAGGGCGCCGGGGAGGCCGGGCACAGCGTCGTGCGCTTTGACGCCGCACAAAGCGAGGTGCATCCCTGCATCGCCTGCAATTCCTGCGGCATGGACGGCCCCTGCATCTTTCAGGATGATTTCGAGATCGTGCGCGAGCATATCGTCCCGGCGGACATGGTTGTGTTTGCGACCCCCATGTATTATTTCGGCATCTCCGCGCAGCTCAAGGCGGTCATCGACCGCTTCTACGCCATCAACGGGCAAATCCATGTGCCCAAGAAGGCGGCCCTGCTCATGACCTACGCCAACACCGCGGCGTCGCAGGCCGCGCCCATTGCCACGCACTATGACGTCCTGCTGGACTATCTCGGCTGGCAGGATGCGGGCCGGGTCATCGCGCCCGGCGTCTGGACCGAGGGCTCGATCCGGGGTACGGCCTATCCCCAGGCGGCCTACGATTTGGGCAAGAGCCTCTGAGGCCGGCCTGGTCCCGCATCGGCGCTCTTCCCTCCGCACTTGTCAAGGCGGCCGCTTGGCCCTATGCTGCGGGCGCGGGCGCATCCCGTGCGGCGCGCCCAGCCCCCAACAGCCAAGGAGAAACCCACATGGACAAGAAAGTCGCCGACCTCATCCGCGAACAGGTCACCAAGGAATTTTATTCCGCCTATCTCTATCTCGCCTTTTCCAACTACTACCATGAGGTGAGCCTGGACGGCTTCGGGCACTGGTTCGAGGTGCAGGCCCGTGAAGAGCAGCAGCACGCCATGAAGTTCCTGAAATACCTTCAGGACAACAACGAAAAGGTGAAGCTCGGCACCATCGACGCGCCCGACGCGGTGTTCAACAACCACAAGGAGCCGCTGGACGCCGCGCTCAAGCACGAGAAGTACGTCACCTCGCTCATCAACACCATCTATCGCGAAGCGCGCGAGGTGGACGACTACCGCACCTGCCAGTTCCTCGACTGGTTCATCGCCGAGCAGGGCGAGGAGGAGAAGAGCACGAGCGACCTCATCGCCAAGTACGATCTCTACGCCTCCGACCCCAAGGGCCTCTACCTGCTGAATTCCGAGCTCATGGGCCGGGTGGACACCACCGCCACGGACACGCAGGCCTAGTTCCCGCCGTTCCCGGATACACGAAAAGCCGCGGCCCCTCCATTGCGGGGGCGCCGCGGCTTTTTTGTTGTGCTGATTCCTGGTGTCTACGCCGCGCCGTGCTTTTCCCTGAGCTTGCGCTCCATGCGGTTCATGAAGATGGGCGAGAGCAGGCCGATGACGCAGAGCGCGATGAGCGCCCAGCANAGCGGCGTGGAAAAGAGGATGGACGGGTCGCCGTCGCTCAGCATGAGCGAGCGNCGGAGCCCCCGCTCGCCGATGGGCCCGAGGATGAGCCCGAGCACGATGGCCGTGGCGTTCATGTCGAACTTGCGCACGAGNTAGCCNANGCCGCCGAAGANGAGCATGATGGCCACNTCCACCACNTTGTTGTGGATGGCGTAGGAGCCCACCACGCAGAGGAGGAAGATGGAGGGGATGAGGATGGCGTCCGAAAGNCGCGCGATATTGGCNAAGCCCTTGCAGCCGAGCATCCCNATGCCGAGCATGAAGAACTGCACGAGCACGAAGCCCGCGAANAAGGTGTAGGTCATGCCCGCATAGGTGGTGAANAGCTCCGGNCCGGGCTGNAGNCCGTGGATGATGAGCCCGCCCATGAGCACGGCCGTCACCGACTCGCCNGGGATGCCGAGCGTGAGCATGGGNATGAGCGAGCCGCCCGTNACCGCGTTGTTGGCCGCTTCGGAGCCGGCCACGCCCTCGATGGAGCCCTTGCCGAACTCCTNCTTGTTCTTGGAGAAGCGNCNNGCCTCGTTATAGCCGATGAAGCAGGCGATGGANGCGCCCGCGCCGGGCAGGATGCCCACGATATTGCCGATGATCCACGAGCGGATGATGGTCGGCGANATCTTNTTCANCTCGGCCNCGGCTNAGGCTGAAGCGGTCNTTGAANTTNGCNGCCGGGGGNCNCGCCTGGATGCGCTTTTCCGCCAGGATGAGCACCTGNGACATGGAAAANAGGCCGATGAGCGCGCAGGTCACGTCCACGCCGTTNTAGAGCGTGCTCTGGCCGAACATGAAGCGCGGCACGCCCTCCATGGGGTCCATGCCCACGGTNGAGATGAGCAGNCCGAGCACGCCGCTCATGAGNCCCTTGATCATGGACTTGGANGACACGCCCGCGATGATGGTGAGNCCGAANAGCGAGAGCCAGAAATATTCCGGGCTCTTGAACTTCATGGCGAGCTGCGCCAGNGGCGGCGCGAAGAAATAGAGCGAGATGCAGCTCANAAGGCCGCCGCAGAANGAGGCGAAGCAGGCCACGGTGAGCGCCTTGGCCGCCTGGCCGCGCAGGGTGAGCTGGTAGCCCTCGATGGCNGTGGCCGCNGAGGCCGGNGTGCCCGGCGTGTGGATGAGGATGGCGCTGATGGAGCCGCCGAAAATGGCGCCGCAGTANATGCCGCCGAGGATGATGAGGCCNGTGGCCGGGTCCATGCCGAAGGTCACGGGCAAAAGCAGNGCCACGCCCATGGCGGCGGAAAGGCCGGGCAGGCAGCCNATGGTCACGCCCACGGCCGTGGCCGCGGCCATGAGCAGGAGNTTGAGCGGGCTNANGGCTTGCAGNAAGCCCGTGCCCATGAGCGCCAGAGTGTCCATGCGTCGTCCTTANGTGAGGTGGTGCGTGGCGAAAATCGGGCCGCGGCTAGCCGAACAGGATGCCGCGCGGCAGCGGCACCTTGAGAAAGAGCGTGAACACCGAATAAATGAGGATGCCGAGCACCGCCAGCGTGATCGCCATATGCAGCGGCGGCACCTTGAGCCGCCACATGACCACGAGCATGTAGACNAGCCCNGCGGGNTANAAGCCCACATAGTGCATGAGCGCGAGATAGGCCACCGAGGCNATNACCACNAAGAAGAACTGCCCGGCNAGAAAGCCCTTGAAAATCTCGGGCAGGTCGTTGACGAGGCCGGGCTTTTNNGGTTCGGGCGCGGGNATGCCCGCCTCCTCGATGGCCGGGCGCCCGGTGAAGAGCCGCCAGAGGCGCGTGGCGAGATAGAGNGTGTTCAGCCCGGCGAGCCCGGCGATGAGGCAGAGCGGGTAGACNTGNGCCGCGGCCTTGAGCTCGAGGGTCATCACAAGGAAGAGCAGGCAGGTGGCGTAGATGATGGCCACCACGCCGATGTCGGAGCGGGTCATCGTGGCTCCTCGTGTTGGGCGCTGTGCTATGCCGCGGGCCCGGACGGAAGCNGNNNTCCGTCCGGGCCTTGCGGCTGTGTCGTGCGCTTGCGTGATGCTGCNGGGTTGTGTGCTTGCTTAATGCCGAAATTATCCGTCAAAAACAGCCTTTTNGGNNCNNGCTGCGTCAGANAAAANTTTTCTTGGTCGAGTACNTGAGTACACTCCCTGCGAAAATTTTTATCTTCCTTGCAAGCGCCGAAAAATCTTATTTTTTAGGATNCTTCCGGCACNNGCCCCCCGTCTTNCGCTTCGCTCCAGACGGGNTCTGGAGTNTCCATCACCAGCANGGCGCANCANTACCTTCGCTNANNGCTACTTCTTGTANAGGTTGGNGACCACGTCCTTGCAGAACTTTTCCTGNTCNGCNATGAGGTCCGCGTAGGCCTTGTTGTCCTTGAAGTCGATGGTCATGCCGGCCTTTTCATGGGCNGCGATGTTTTCCGGGTCTTCCATGGTCTTGCGGAAGGCGTCCACATAGAACTCGATGATTTCCGGGGGCGTGCCCTTGGGGGCCACGAGGCCGCGCGCCGCGCCGTACCACTTGTCATANTAGCCCTGCTCGCCCAGGGTGGGCACGTCGGGCATTTCGGGGAGGCGCTTTTCGGAGAACACGCCGAGCACGCGCAGCTCGGGCTTGTCGCCCTTGATGAGCTGGGCCACGTCGGCCACCTTGGCGCAGGAGAAGTCCACCTCGCCCTGGCGCAGGGCNAGNAGCTGGTCGGCCGTGCCGCCGTAGGGGATGGCCTTGTAGTCAAAGCCCGCGCTCTTGGCGAGCAGCTGGGCCGCGGTGTGGTTGGAGGCTTCCACGCCGTTGGTGGAGGCGCGGTAGGTGGGCTTGGCCTTGCAGGCCTCCACGAGGTCCTTGAGGCTCTTCCACGGGCTGTCGGCCTTGACCACCACCACGCCGGTCTCGGAAAGNTGGTTGGCGATGGGCACCACGTCGGCCACNNTGAAGGTGGAGTCGGGCATGGTGGCGAGCGTGGTGAAGGTGGGCAGGTTGATGAAGCCGATGGTCTGGCCGTCGGGCTTGGCGTTCACGAGCTGNGTCCAGCCGATCTTGCCGTCNGCGCCGGGCAGGTTGTTGATGACGAGGGTCTTGCCCACATGCTTCTCCGCTTCGGAGGCGAGCAGGCGCGCGCCCGTGTCCGTGCCGGAGCCGGCCTTGTAGGCCACGATGACGTTCACGTCGCCCGNGGGTTTCCAGTCGGCGGCCGAGGCGAGCGCCGGGGNCAGCANNAGGGCAAGGGCGAGCAGGACGAGGCATTTTTTCATGGAGGGTCCTCCCGGAAATAAAGTGGCCGGAAAAAAGTGGCGAAGCCGTNGCCGGACGCCGCGCCCGGCGGGGCTCAGTGCGATGGCGCGATTCTCATGCATCTTTGCCGTTTTGGCAAGCGNCCNCNGCCGCCCCGGCTTTTTTGCGGGCGAGGCGCTCCCGNAAGGGNCGGACGGCCATGTCGANNAGCTCCGGCGCCAGCCTGCGCGCGAGCGGCAGGCTCACCAGCACAAAGGCGGCCGAGCTTGCCGCGAGCGCCGCGCAGGCGCTGAAAAAGGGCGGAAGCGGCAGCTGCGCGAGCGTGGCGTCGGCCACAAGCCAGGCGATGCCCGCGGCGGGGACGGAACAGGCGAGGCAGCGCCCTGCGAGCGGCACAAGGCCCGCAAAGGCCGCCGTGCCGTGGCGCCGCGCCCAGATGACGATAAGCCACGCCACATAGGCGCTCACGCTCAGGCCGGAGAGCGCGGCCACGGCCCAGGCCCCCTGCGGCACGGCCGCGAAATAGTAGAGCGGGATGCAGATGACCGTCACCACCGTGCCCGTGAGCGCCGGGGTGAGGGTGTCGCCGTGGGCGTAATAGGCGCGGACCAGCACCATATAAAAGATCCAGAAGGGCGCTACCGCGAGCATGAGCCGTGTCAGCGGCAGCGCCGCCAGCGTCTCCTCCGGGCCGAAGCGGCCGCCCTGAAAGATGATGGCGAGGATGGGCCAGCCCGCCGCCATCATCAGGAGCGCGCAGGGGATGATGAGGCCTACGCTCGCGCCGAGCGCCGTGCGCAGGGTCGCGGCGAAGCGCTCGTCCTCGCCGTCGGCGAGCAGGCGCACGAGAAAGGGATAGGAGGCCACGGCCGCGGCCTGTCCCACGAGGCCCACGGGAACCTGCGCGATACGCCGCCCGTAGTTGAGCAGGCTCACCGCGCCGTCGCCCACGAGGCTCCCGAACACGCGCAAAAACTGCTCGTCGAGCATGACCACCGTCTGCCCGAGCATGAGCGGCAGCGCGATGAGGAGGAAGCGGAAGAGCAGCGGATGCCGCCACACGAAGGAAAGACGCAGGCCCCCGGCGCGGGCGGCCTGGAAGGGCAGAAGAAAGGCCCCCAGCCCGGCGCCCAGAGTCACGCCCACGCAATACCCGGTCATGCCCAGGTGGCCCCCGCGCCCGAAAAGCGCCGCGGCGCCCGGAACCAGCGGCAACAGCAGGCCCACGGCGATAATGCAGCCATTATAGATGAGCGGCGTGAGCGCGGGCACGCTGAACTGCCGCCGGAGCAGCAAAAGCGCCGTGAAGCAGGCCCCGGCGAGAAAGAACACCTGCGCGGGCAGCACGAGGCGCATGAAAAAGGCGAGCCGCGCCGAAGCCTCGGGCCCGAAGCCGGGGGCGGTGAGACGTGCGAGCGGTTCCGCCCAGATCATGCCCGCGCCCGTGAGTGCCAGCGAGGATACGAGCATCCAGAAGAACACGCAGGAGAAAAAGCGCCAGGCGTCGGCCTCGTCCTCCCGGAAGCGCGCCGCCAGAAGCGGGATGATGGTGATGGACATGAAACCGCCCGCGAGCAGGTAATTGATGATGTCCGGCACCACGAAGGCCGCGAAATAGAGGTCCGCCTCGCCGCCCGCGCCGAACTGCCAGGAAATCACCTTGTCGCGCACAAGGCCCATGAGGCGCGACAGGATGGCGCTCCCTGCGAGGATGAGCGCGGCCGCGCCCATGCGCTGGCGGGCGGTGAGCAGGGGCATCAGCGGGCCTTGCTGCCGCGGCGGGGGCGCCCGTTTGCGGGGGATGCACCGGGCGCGCCGGACGTGCCGGAGCTACCGCCGCGGCCGGATTTCCGGGGCCTGTCCGCGGCTCCCTCGCGTCCGGGCCGGGAGTTCCGGCCCTCGGGGCGCCCCTTGCGGCCACGCGGGTGCTCCTGCCGCTGGCCTCCCTTGCTGGTGCGGCCCTCCCGCCCCTTGCGGGTCCCGGCCCCGGCCGCCTTGCCGCGGCCGCGCGGGCCTGCGGCCCTCCCCCTGTGCGGGGCTGCGGCAGGCAGGCCCAGCGGCAAAAGGCGGATCTCGAGGCGCCCCATGTCCACCTCCTCAAGGCGTACCTCCACGGGCTGGCCCAGCTTCCAGACGCGGCCCTGCCGCTCGCCCGTGAGGCAGGCGCGCTCCGGGTCGTGGACATACCAGTCGTCCGTGAGGTCCTCGAGGCGGATCATGCCCTCCACGGGCATCCCATTGAGCTCCACAAAGATGCCGAAGGGCGTCACTCCGCTGATGACCCCGGAAAGATGCTCGCCCTCCCGTCCCGAGAGACTCAGGCAGGCGAGGCGGCGCGCCATTTCGCGCTCGCTCTCCATGGCCGCGCGCTCGCGGCGGTTCAGCTGGTCGCCGATGCGCAAAAGGCGCTGCCCGGCGGGGATCTCGCCGCAAGGCTTGCCCAGCGCCGCCTTGAGCGCCCGGTGCACCAAAAGGTCCGCATAGCGGCGGATGGGAGAGGTGAAGTGGCAGTAGGCCGTGGACGCGAGCCCGAAATGGCCGATATTCTCCGGCTGGTAGCGGGCCTGCGGGAGCGCGCGCAGCGAAAGGCGGTTGACCACATATTCCTGCGGTGTGCCCTGGGCGCGCCCGAGAATTTCGCGCAGGGCCGCGGCTTCGGGCTTGCCGTTGACGCGCAAGGTGGGCGGCAGGCTCTCCAGCGCCGTGGCCTCGAGGGTGGTGTAGAGCGCCTCCAGCCGCTCGGCGTCCGGCTCCGGGTGGACGCGGTAGAGAAATTCCGGTTCGCCTTTTTCGCCGAGCCAGCGGGCCACGGCCTCGTTGGCGGCGATCATGAATTCCTCGATGAGGCGGTGCGCGTCGTGGCGCTCCACCACGCCCACGCCCGTGACGCGGCCGTCCTTATCGAAGTCGTAGCGGGCCTCGGGCAGGTCGAAATCGAGACTGCCGCGCGCCGTGCGCGCCTCCCGCAACACCCGGTAGAGCGCCAAGGCCTCGTCCAGCATGGCGAGCACCGCCTCGCCGCGGGGCTGTTCGCGGATGGTGGCCCGCGCCGCCTCGTCCCGGTCGAGCACGGCGTCGCGCACCGCGTCATAGGTGAGGCGCGCGGCCGAGCGCATGACCACCGGGGCGAAGCGCGGCTTGCCGGGTCGGCCTTTCTCGTCCAGCGGCAATTCCACCAGCATGGCGAGGCGGTCCTCCTCGGGCCGCAAGCTGCACAGCCCGTTGGAGAGCGCGGGCGGCAGCATGGGCTCCACCGAGCGCGGAAAATACCACGAATTGCCGCGGGCCAGCGCCTCGGCGTCGAGCGCCCCGGTGCTTCCTGCGCCCTGGGCGCCGCGGCCGGGCCGCACATAGTGGCTCACGTCGGCGATGGCCACGCGCAAAAGCCAGCCCTTGCCGCGTTTCTCCACATGCACCGCGTCGTCAAAGTCACGCGCGTCCGCGCCGTCGATGGTCACGAGGGGGAGGGCGCGCACATCCTCGCGCCCGGCCACATCTTCCGGGGTCGGGCCGGCGGGAAGATGCGCCGCCTCGGCCAGCGCTGCCGGGGGAAATTCGCGCGGTGCCTCGTGGTTGAGCTTGACGAGCTCCTCCTGCACGGCCACGTCGTCCTCGCGGCCATAGGCCCCCACAAAGCTCGCGCTCCAGAGGTCCGAGGCCAGCTCCTCTTCCGGGGCCACGAGGAGCAGCTCGCCCGGTTCCAGTCGCGGGTCCTTGGGGGACCCGGCGGTCTTTTCGGGCAGCCGCACGCTGAAATTCACCGGGATGCGGCTGTCCGCCGGGCGGCAAAAGAGCGTCCCGCCCGTGCGGCGCACAAGATGCACGGGCACTTCCCTGTTCGCCCGCTCGATCACTCCGGTCACGCGGCCTTCGGGCCCGCGGGCCTTGTCCCTCCCATGGCCGCGGCTTGCGGGCGCGAGCACCGCGCGCACGAGGTCGCCGTGCCAGGCCCCGCCGCGCTGGACGGGATGGATGAAGATGTCCGGCCCCGCCGGGGCGCCGTCCTCGCTCAAGGGGCTCACGAAGCCCGCGCCGTCGCGCAGGGCGCGGTAGCGGCCCGTGACCTGGCGCAGGCTCTCGGGCCGCGTCCACAGGCCTCCGGCGAGGCGCACCAGCCGTCCCTCACTGGCAAGGGCCGCAAGCTCCGCTTCGAGCTGACGTTTCCCCTGCCGCGGGGTGCGCGCGGCGCGTAACAGCGCGTCCAGGCGCAGGGGCCGCGCCTGGCGGTCGAAGATCGCCAGCAGTTCCTCCCCGGTGGGGACCGAAGCCCTGCCGGGGCGGTTGTCATTAGGGTGTTTTCTGATTTTTTTCATGGCGTGGAAATAGAAAATAGGGGCAAAAGGCGAGCCCTTTGCCCCTGCGTTCCTTGTGGTTTTTGCGCCGGCTAGTCGCGGTTAGCGCCGAAAAGCTGAAGCAGCATGAGGAAGATGTTGATAAAGTCGAGGTAGAGGGTCAGCGCGCCGAGGATGGCCCCGCGGCGGATGGCCGTGCCGTCCTCGAGGGGCGCGCCCTCGCCGAAGCGGCGCAGCTTCTGCGTGTCATAGGCGGTGAGGCCGGTGAAGATGAGCACCCCGAGGCAGCTCACGATGAAGTTCATCATGGTGCTCTTGAGGAAGAAGTTCACCACCATGGCGATGATGATGCCGATGAGCCCCATGAAGAGGAAGTTGCCGAAGCCCGTGAGGTCGCGCTTGGTCACCGTGCCGTAGACCGACATGGCGAGGAAGGTGCCCGTGGTCACGAGAAAGGCCGTGCCGATGGAGGCGATGGGGTAGACCACGAAGATGGACGAGAGCATGGCCCCGGTGAGCGCGGAATAGAGGAGGAAAAGCCCCGTGGCCGCACCGGCGGAGAGCTTGTTGATGGCCGCGGAAAGGCCGATGACAAGGCCGAACTGCGCGAGCACCAGCAGGATCATCACCATAGTGTTGCCGAGGATGGCGTCGCGGATGGCCGGGGTCCCGGCCACGCCGTAGGCGACCACCGTGGTGACGGCGAGGCCCGCGGTCATCCACTGGTAGACGTGGCGCATATAGACGGAAGCAGCGCTCGCTACGCCGCTTCGGGCGATGGTATCGGGGAAGGGTGCCATGAAAAGCCTCCGTAAGTGTCTGGCCCTAAGTGTGTGGCCGTAAGTGTCTGGGGCATCGGGCGCTGGCCCGGTGCGGCCGCCCTCTCCGGAAGAAGGTCCGGAAAAAGGGCGTGCCGGAAAGGGGCGTGCGCGCCTTTTTGCGCGCAAAGGCCCCTGCCTGCTCCTTCTATATAAGATTTTCCCATGCTTACGCAAGGCCCGCGGGGCGCCATTCCGCGCTGGCACTCAGCAAAATGCGCCCGGCCGAGAAGCGCCTTGCAAGACGTTGCGCCGGGTGCTAGTGTCGGGGCATGGAACTTCTGGAACAGCTTGAGGCGCGCGTCGCCGAACTCCTCGCCCGCCTGGACCGTCTGCGGGCGGAGAACGCGCATTTGCGCGCCGAGCTTTCCGCCCGCGGCGTGGAATCGTCCGGGCTGGAAGAGGAGAACCGCAGGCTGCATGACTCCCTCGCCAGAGAGGAAGGGCGGCGCGCCGAGGCGCTCCAGCGCATCGACGCCCTGCTGCGCAAGATCCAGGAGCATGACAGCGTCGAGTAGGCTATTTGTGAGTGATACCAACATCAACCTTACCGTTCTCGGTTTTGACATCGCCTTCCGGGCCGGGGCCGACATGGAGCGCGCCCAGGAAACGGCCCGGCTGGTGGAAGAACGGTTTGCGCTCCTGAAATCGAGGTCCCAGGGCGGCCAGAACAGGGAATTGCTGCTCACGTTTCTGGCCCTTGGTCTGGCGGATGAGCTCTTGCAGCTCGAGAAAAAGCAGAATGACGCGCGGCGGCGCATCGCCGCGCTTCTTGCACGGATAGAGAATTCCGAATAGGCGGGGCCGATGCGGCGCCGCCCGTACAAGGAGCAGCCATTTTCCCTGGAGTCCGCGTGATTTGCGCCTCGGCGCTAACCTGACAAGCATATGCAAAAGGGCGTCGGTCTCTGCGGCCCGTGTGCAAGCCCGCTTCGGGCGGGAAGCCTGACGGCCGCATACGGATGCCCGACCTGGGAAACCAGGTTCTGCACCGCAGGCGCGACACGGTTCTCTGGGGTTCTTGAAAGTTCACGGGATTTCCCTCCGGGGGCGCCTCCACGCGCCTCCGGCAACCGGGGCCGACGAGGGGCTTTCGCACCTCCGGCGCTGGTTCTTCGTGCCGCGCCGCCCCCGGCGCTGCCTCTTGGCGGCGCAAGGCGGCGAAAGGCCCCCCGCGGGGCCTGGCGACATTCTGGCGGGCCTTCCCCGGCCCTGCTTCTCGCGTTTCCGGCGTCAGCCGGGCGCATCCCGGCCGTATCCCGGCAACCAGCCCAAGAGCCGCCGCCCCGGCATGATTTGCGGCGTCCGCACTGGCGCCGTCCATTCGGCGGCCATGCGCCGCCGAACCGAAGCGAGGCTGGTTTCAATGGACCCAATCATCATCGCGGCGCTTTGCGGGGCCGTCCTGGCGGGAGGCCTGGGCGGGATGCTCGCGCAGCGTGCGCTGGCCGCCAAGCGGGTCGGCGATGCCGACGAGCTTGCGCGGCGTATCGTGGAAGAGGCGCGCAAGGAGGCCCAGGCCCAGAAAAAGGAACTCCTGCTTCAGGGCCAGGACGACCTCTTCAACCAGAAAAAGCAAATGGAAAACGAATTCCGCGAGCGGGAGCGCGACGTCAAGCAGCGCGAGCGCAAGCTGGACGAAATGGGCGGCCGCCTTGAGGAAAAGCTGGAAAAGGCCGCCGCGCGCGAGCTCGACCTGCTCTCGCAGGAAAAGGAACTCGCCCGCAAGGAGCGCGAGCTCACGGAATCCGAGACCTTTTTGCAGGAGCGCATCGGCGAGCAGGAGCGCAGGCTCTCGGAAATCGCGGGCCTCACGCCGGACGAGGCCAGGGCGCGGCTCCTCGCGGACATCGAGGCGCGCACGCGCCACGAATCCGCCAAGATGATCCGCCAAATCGAGACCCAGGCCCGCGAAACCGCGGACCGCAAGGCCAAGGACATCCTCTGCAATGTCATCCAGCGCTACGCGGGCGACTATGTGAACGAGCAGACCGTCACCGCCGTCACCCTGCCGAGCGAGGACATGAAGGGCCGCATCATCGGCCGCGAGGGCCGCAATATCCGCGCGCTGGAGGCGGCCACGGGCGTGGACCTCATCATCGACGACACGCCGGAGACGGTCATCCTCTCGGCCTACAGCCCCCTGCGCCGCCAGGTGGCGCGCATGGCGCTCGAGCGCCTCATCCAGGACGGCCGCATCCACCCCGCGCGCATCGAGGATGTGGTCCAGAAATGCCAGCAGGAGCTGGAGGTGCAGGTGCGCGAGGTGGGCGAACAGGCCACCTTCGACGCCGGGGTGCACGGCATCCACCCGGAAATCGTGCGCCTTCTGGGCCAGCTGCGCTACCGCACCTCGTTCACGCAGAACGTGCTCCAGCACTCGCTGGAGGTCTCGGCGCTCTGCGGGATGCTCGCCGCGGAGCTCGGCATGGACGTGCGCAAGGCCAAGCGCGCGGGCCTTTTGCATGACATCGGCAAGGCCGTGGACCACGAGGTCGAGGGCCCGCACGCCCTCATCGGCGCGGACATCGCCAAGAAGTACAACGAAAGCCCGGACATCGTGCACGCCATCGCCGCCCACCACGAGGACCAGCGCCCCTCCACGGCGCTGGCCGTGCTCGTGCAGGCGGCCGACGCCATCTCCGGGGCGAGGCCCGGTGCGCGCAAGGAACTGCTGGAGAACTACGTCAAGCGCCTGGAGGACCTGGAGGGCATCGCCACGAGCTTCGAGGGCGTCACCAAGGCCTACGCCATCCAGGCCGGGCGCGAGGTGCGCGTCATGGTGGACGCGGACAGCGTGGACGACGACGCCACCTATCTGCTCTGCAAGGACATTGCCGAGAAGATCGAGAAAAACCTCACCTATCCGGGGCAGATCCGCGTGACCGTCATCCGCGAGCGCCGGGCCGTGGGCCTCGCCAAGTGACCGCGGCCACGGCCCTGCTGGTGGAGCTGCTGGACGCGGCCTGCGCCGTGCTGCTGGCGGCCGCCGCGGCGTGGCGGGCGCGCGGCTTCGGCGCGCACTTCACCGGGGCCGTCGTGCTGGGCTCCATTTGCGGGCTCATGGCCGGGCTCACGCGCGAGACCCTGCTCCACGGGGCCGCGGGCACGCGGCTTGTTTTGGGCGAGCTCCTCGGGCCCGCGCTGGCCGGGGCCCTGCTTGGGGCGCTGGCCGCGGCCGGGGCAGCGGCGCTGGCGCGCAAGCGCACCGGGAGCGGCGGCTCGCTCGGCGGGCGCGGCCTCTTTTTCTGGCTGGACAGCCTGGGCCTTTTCCTCGCGGCCTCGCTCGGCGTTTTCTGCGCCCTGCGTGAGATCGGGGCCACGGGCGCCCTGGCCCTGGGCCTCTTGTCCGGGCTTGCCCCCGGCTTTGTGCGCGATGTGGCCTTGGGCGACACCGCGGCCCTCGTCGAGCAGTCGTGGTATGCCACCGCGGCGGCGCTGGGCGCCATGACCACCATCCTCCTGCTCATCCTGCCGCCGAGCTTCGGCGCCGCGTGGCCCGTGCCGCAGGACTGGCGCTGGCTCTGGCCCTGGGCCAGCATCTTTGCCGGGGTGGCCGTGGCCCTTGCGCTGCGTCTCTGGCGCGGCAGCAGGGAGGAGGCGTAGGGCGTTCTGCCTACCTGATGTCGGCGGGACGTCATGGCGTGGGGCGGTGGGCTCCAACCGAAGGGAGCAAGGTCCATCGACCACGGCAAATTTTTTTTGAAAAAATCTGTTGACAACCCGGTCCGGCATGACTACTCTTCCCCTCCGCGCCGAGTTCCGGGGCATGCGAAAAAAAGTTTTCGCCGGGGCCTCTTGACAAGGCGGGGAATCGGACGCATATAACGCGTCGCGCCGCAAAAAGGCGGCGGTGGTTCATTGACAAGTGAATAGCGAGCGGGAAGGAAAGTTCTTTGAGATTCCGGTTCCTTACGGGAAACTGTGAGGGATTTGGCGAAAGATTCAAACTGGAGAGTTTG
>JAAUYU010000020.1 GCA_014804965.1 Desulfovibrio sp. | reverse complement strand
GGTAACTAACTGCTGTCTTCATCCGTAGCTTCCTTCGTCGCAACGGCTGAAGCAAGGAAGATAAAAATTTCCGCAGGGAGTGTACTTAAGTACTCGACCAAGGAAATTTTTCTCTGACGCAGCCAGCACCGAAGCGGTAGCCGTTAGCAGGCTCTGCCTGCTTACGGATAGCGACAGCGGCATCGTTGGTTGACTTTTGCGGTAACTTGCTGCTGTCTTCATCCGTAGCTTCCTTCGTCGCAACGGCTGAAGCAAGGCTGTTTTTGACGGATAATTTCGGCATTACAAGGCAGCACAGCCATGGCAGGGTTCCATACGCGCCGAAAGGCCTGCAAGTCTTTCACGCCAGAACCATTGCAGCAGAGCGCAAGGAGGGCAGATGGCAGAACCGCGGGTGCTCGTGCTCGGCGTGGGCAATATCCTCCTCAGCGACGAGGGCTTCGGCGTGGCCGCCGTGAACCGGCTTGAGCGGGACTATGACTGGCCGGACAATGTGCGCCTGCTGGACGGCGGCACGCTCGGCCTCTTCCTCATGCCCGACATCATGGACGCGGACCTCCTCGTGGTGCTGGACGTGGTGCTCGGCCCCGGAGCGCCGGGGACCATCTATCTGCTGGAGGGGGAGGACCTGCGCAAGAGCCTGAGCTTCAGGGATTCCACCCACCAGACGGACCTCGTGGACACGCTCATCAGTTGCGAGCTCGCGGGGGGCAGGCCCGACGCCTTCATCATCGGAATCCAGCCTGTGGATTGCGGGACGCTTTCGCCTACGCTTACGCCGGAGCTTGCGGCGAAACTCCCCGAGTTTTGCGCCAAGGCCGTGGCCGAGCTTGCGCGCCGCGGCATCACGGCGACGCCAAGGCAGCAGCCCCAGGGCGCGGCGGGCGCCTGAGACGCGGCGAAAACCCGGCACCACGGGCGGCACACGCGGAAAGGCACAGGGAGGCACCATGCGCAGCAGGGTAGTCAAGACAAATCTGCTGGTGGGCTTAATCCTCCTCGTGGGCTTTGTCCTCACCGCCTTTTTCAGCCACAGCGCCAATTACCGCGTTTCGCTGGCCAACCTGGAGCAGGTCTCGGCGCTTACCGCGGACAGCATCTATTTCCGGCTCTCCTCGGTGCTCAACCGGCCCGTGACCATCGCCCTGACCATGGCCGGGGACACCTTCCTCGCCGACTATCTTCTGCGCGAGCGCGCGCACTTGGACGAGGCGGAGTTTACCCGCGCCATCCAGTCCTATCTCGCGGCCTATCAGGAAGCGAACCACTTTGACGCGGTCTTTCTCGTGTCGGCCGCGAGCAGGCGCTACTACAGCGCGGGCGGCGTCGACCGCGTGCTCGCCCCCGACGCCCCGGAAAACGGCTGGTATGCCGCCCTCATGGCCTCGAAGCGGCAATATTCCCTCAATGTGGATACGGACAGGGCCACGGGCGCGGACAATGCCGCGGCGGTCTTTGTGAACTGCAAGGTCGTGGACCCCTGGGGCGAAACGCTGGGCGTGGTGGGCATCGGCATCAGCACCGCCTCCCTCAAGCACATCCTCAAGGAATATGAGGAGCGCTACGGGGTGGAGGTGTTCCTCCTCAACAGCGCGGGGCGCATCGAGCTTTCGCGCGCGCATACCGGGGAGGAGGGCCGGAACTGGTTCGCGCTTGCGGGCAGGGAAAAGCTGCGCCCGGAGATCCTCGGGCGGCGCAACAGCGACGAGAACTTCGGCATCTGGGCGGGCACTGGGCCGGAGGGTGCGGAATCCGCCTACCTTGTCACGCGCTACATGCCGGAGCTTTCGTGGTACCTGCTCGTGGAGCAGGACACGGCCGGGCTGGTGGGCAAGCTGAAGGCGCAGATCGCCACCTCCATCCTTGTGCTCGCGCTCATCATGGCGAGCGTGCTCACCATCATCACCCTGGTCATCAGGGGCTTCAACAAAAAGATCACCGGCGTCATCGAGCAGCGCCTCGGCCTTTTCAAGCAGGCCACGGAACAGCTCTATGACGACATCTATGAATGGAACATCACCCACAACCGCTGCGTGGGCAAGAACACGTTGGACTATTTCGCCCGCATCGGCGCAAGCAGGCTCTCCTATGACGAAGGCCTGCGCATCATCGCCGAAAAGCAGATCAAGTCCGAATTTCGCGAGGGCTATATCGCGCATTTCTCCACCAAGAACGTCTTGCAGGAATTCGCCAGGGGCAACCAGCACCTGCGCTATGACTTCATGATCACGCAGGACGGCAAGACCTATCACTGGATGCGCATCGACGCCCATGTGTTCTATTCGCCGGACGACGATTCCCTGCACATGTTCACCTACAGGAAGAACATCGATGTGGAGAAGCAGAAGGAAGCCCTGGCCAACATGGATGAAATGACCAGGTGCTACAACAAGAAGGCCACGGAGCGCATGATCGACGATGCGCTGGCGCACCATCCGGGCAGCGAGTTCGCCTTCTTCATCTTTGACATCGACGATTTCAAGCACGCCAACGACACTTTCGGGCACGCCTTCGGCGACCTCTGCATCCGGGAGTTTTCCGCGACCATCAGGAAGCACTTCCGCGAGGATGACATCGTGGGCCGCATCGGCGGCGACGAGTTCGTGGCCTTCATCCCCATCCCGAGCCGGGACTGGGCGGAGCAAAAGGCCCGCGAGCTCGTGGAAGCCCTGCATTTTGTCTGCACGGAGGGGGAAGCCGGCTGGCAGGTCTCGGCCAGCATCGGCGTGGCCTTCGCCCCGGCGGACGGCGCGCGCTTCCTCGACCTTTACCAGAGCGCGGATGCAGCCCTCTACGAGACCAAGCAGAACGGGAAGAACAACTTCACCGTGAGCAGGGGCCGGGACGCGGAGCCCGAGCAGCGGAAGGGCTGAGACTGCGGGCGCTGAACTGCGCGGGAATGGCGGGGGAGGCGGCGGAGCCGCCGCGGCATTGAGGCTGCCGGAACTCAGGCGCCGAGGCCTGGCGGAAGGTCGTCCTCGGTCCAGAGTCTGAAGCCCGCTTCGCGCAAGAGGCGCGCCCACAGCCCGTCGCCAGGGCGGAGAGTGTGGCTGAAACTGCCGTCATAGACCGCGCCCACACCGCAGGAGGGGGAGCGCGCCTTGAGGATGGCGCCGCGGCAGCCCGTGGCAAGGGCCGCCTCAAGGGCGCGCCTGGCCCCGAGCTCAAAGGCGTGGGTCACATCCGCGCCGTCACGGGAAAGCACGCGGATTTCGTTCTGGTCCGGGCCGCACAGTACCTGCTCGCACGGCGCCCTGGGCACGGGGAGGCCNGANAGGCTTTCCGGGCANACNGGCACGGCGAGGCCCGCTTCCACNAGCTNCACCACNTNNGGGCANGGNTTGCTNCCNCCGTCATAGCGGCANNNGNGCCCGGCAAGGCAGCCGCTCACCACATANCGGNNCGCNGGCNTCGCCNCNTGCGGGNGNCNNGGNNCNNNCTCAGCGGNTNNTGNCATCNGCCTGTNCNCCCNGNNTTCCGGCTTCNNCGGCCNTGCGGTCCTCGAGGCGGCGCTGCATCCTTATGGCCATGCCCTCGCGCACGGCCTTGCGCGTGGCCTCNTCGGAGGCCTGCGTNACNGGGACATCGGTGTAGTAGATGGCGCCGCTGTGGATATTGTGCTCCTCCTGCACGGCGTCATAGCGCTGCCANGCGGGCGAGAGCGAGAAGAGCCAGGGCCCGAGAACGCAGAAGAACAGCCACAGGCCGCCGATCCAGCAGCAGAGGCGGAAGATGGTGCGTGCGGCGCGGGGCATGGTGAGCTCACGAAAAAAAGCCGCCGCGGCTTTGGGCCGCGGCGGCTTTTGCTGTGCGGTGCGCTAGATGCGCGCCGTGATTTCGGGGAAGACCTTGTAGAACATGATCCAGGCCATGAGCAGGGTCAGNGCNAGGTTGAGNGACTGGCCGCACACATAGAGGATGACCGGCTTGCCGCCCTTGAAGTACTTGGCAAGGACGCGGAAGTCGGTGGTGAGGCCGATGGCGATNAANGCCAGGCAGAAGAACCAGCCGCGCAGCGGGTTGGCGATCTTGTTGACGCCGTTGTCAACAAGCATCTTGGCGAAGTCGCCGCCAAGCTGGGCGCTGATGATGGACATGATGATGGAGACNCCGAGGAAGCCGATGACGAACTTCGGGAAGCGGTTCCAGATTTCGCTCGCGCCCACGGTCTCGCCGCTGTTCTCCGTCTTGGTGAAGTAGATGGCCACGCAGAAGGCGGTCACGCCGATGAGCACGTTCTGGATCATCTTGACGGTGGCGGCCACCTGCAGGGCCTTGGGGCCGATCCACGCGCCGGCCGCGGCCACGGCGCCCGTGGCGTCGACCGTGCCGCCGATCCACGCGCCGCCCAGGATTTCAGGCATGCCCACGGCCTTGATGAAGGCCGGCATGGCGATCATCATGATGGCGGTGAAGGTCATGGAGAGGCCGAGGGAGAGGGTGAGCTCTTCCTTCTTGGCGCGGGCGGCGGCCGCNGTGGCGATGGCCGCGGAGGTGCCGCACACCGACATGTCGGCCGAGATGACGATGTTCAGGGTGCGCGAGGGCATCTTGAGCACCTTCTGGCCGAAGATGAAGGTGGAGATGAGCACGATGGGCGTCACCACCCAGGCCACGAAGATGCCGGGGATGCCGATGGCCATGATCTTGTGGAAGAGCACGTCGGCGCCAAGCAGAACCAGGCCGATCTTGATGTAGTACTCAACCTGCGCGCCTTCCTGGAGCCATTTCGGCGTGCCGATGGTGTTGGCGATGATCATGCCGATGGCGATGGACCAGATTTCGGCATTGGCGCCGTAGCGGCGCATGGTCACCTGGTTGCCGAGGATGTTGGCGATGATGCAGAGCACATAAACGCAGAGGAAGGCCACGAAGAAGCGGCCCACGTTGAAGCCCATGACCGCGGCGCCGATGGTGACGAGCACGCCGAGGCAGAGCCCGAGCACGATGAGCGTGGGGATGCGGTTGAAGGGCTTGACGATTTTCTTGGAGGCGTCGGCGGTGGCCTTCTTGGCGCCCTGCCACATGCCGATGAGCTTGCTGGCCGCCTCGTTCAGCGTGGCGTCCTGATAGCCGGCTTCGGCGGCGAGAGCCTGGGCGGCCTTGGCGGCGTCGAGGGCCGCGGCTTCGGCGGCCTTGGCCTCGTCCACCTTGGGCTGCACGGCGGCGTTCATCTTGTCGGCGTCAGCCTTGCTCAGGATGAGGGAGTCCAGCGGATTGGAGCTCCAGCGGGCCGGCGTCTTGATATAGTTGATGAGCGCGGCCACGGCGGGGAGCTTCTGGCCCTGAAGGCCCTTCTGGGCGGCGGAAGCGTCATACCACTCGATGGTCTTGAAGGGCTTTTCGGCCTCGGCCTTGAGCGTGGCCGCGTACTGGTCATACTTGGCTTTCAGCTCGCTCTGGCCGCCGAAAACCAGGCAGATGGCCACGATAATGAGGAAGAGGCCGATCCAGATGGCCCAGTAGTCTTCCTTCTTCCAGAGATCGGAGAANTGCGATTTCCCCCGATCAATAACAATGTCGGAGTTTGCCTGAGACATCCTTTCCCTCCTGTGGAAAATCCCGTTTTGGCCCGGCGCANGCCGGGTCGGACATCAACCATCGGCCCCCATCANTCCCGGCGGATGGTGTTGTGAGANGCCACACTACACCAAAAAAATCCGGCNTTCAAGCCATCGTGAGGCCCATATGCCATTTTCTTCACANCCNGCAAAGGCCGNTGCNGGAAAAAATCCCGNNCAAAAGCCGCCATTGGACTTTTTCCAAAAAAANTATAAAATTTTTCACGATTCCCGGCCGCCNCCGCGGTCCACNCCNAGCCAGCGAGGAAATCNATGCACGCCATCCGTCCGGTCCTTTTCCTTGCCGCCCTNCTGCTGGCGGCCNTNTGCCTTTCNCCCGCGCCCGCNTNCGCCGCCGCCCCNGCNGTGCCCCAGGCGGGCAANCCCGTGCAGGACGCCCCGCAGGCGNNCGCNGACCGCACCACCGTCGTCAATGTGCAGCTGGACGGCACGGACAGCCTGGGCGCGCGGTTGAGCACGCGCCTCAAGGAGCGCTTCAACCAGAGCAGCCTGTTCCGCCTCAANGCCGATGAGGAGCGCGACGCCCCCGAACTNCGCGTGCTGCTCAACACNGCNCCNGAATTTCCCGGNCGNCCNGGNGTGGGCTCGGTCTACGGCGTNTGCTGGGTGTTCAGCCAGGGNAAGGGCTATCTCGGCTACCTGCTCGCCCGNGAGGTGGGNACGGTCAANGCCGAGGACCTNGACGCGCTGGTGGACAAGCTCGTGGAGCGCACGGACGGCATCGCNGCCAAGTACGGCAACCTCTGGAAATAGGCGCCGGGCGGGATGATGGCTGACGTCATCCTGCGCCTGACGGCAGNNGGNCCCGACGCCCGCGTGGCCGAAGTCCGGGCGCGCCCCGGCGAGGACNTNGCGCGCGCCATCTGGCTCTCCGGGGCGCTTNCGCCGCGGCCGCTCTGNCTGGGNCTNGGGCGCTGCGGGCGCTGCCGCGTCNGNTATCTCAAGGACGNTCCGCCGCCNCTNNCNGAGGATNTGGCNGTNCTGTCNCCGCAGGAAGTGGNGGCAGGNTGGCGNNTGNNCTGNCGCCGCACTGTCCCCGAGGCGGGGGNGNNGANTCTGCGCGCTCGANCTGGAAGTGCCCGCGGAGGCTTTCGCGCCCGCCCCGGATACTGACGCTGCGACAACCGCGTCGACGGGGGCGCCCGGCCCCTTGGGCGCCGGGGAAAGCGTCGTCCTCGGCGTGGACCTCGGCACCACCTCCCTCCAATGGCAGGCCTGGGCGGTGGAGGCAGACGGTGATGCCCCGGGCCGCGTCCTAGCCGGGGGGAGCCTGCTCAATCCCCAGGCCGGAGCCGGGGCCGATGTCATGTCGCGTCTCGCCTATGCGCGCACCCCCGAAGGGCTCGCCACGCTCGGGCGCCTGGCTCGGGATGCCGTGCGCGCCATCGTGGAAAGGCTCGGGCGGGACGGCCTCGCGCCCCTGTGCGTCTGCGTGGCGGCCAACACCGCCATGACCGACATTTTTCTCGGCCGAGACGTGGCGGGCCTTTGCGCCGCTCCCTACCGCCGCTCCCATGCCGGGGGCTGCACGGTGGAGCTCTCCGGCGTCCCCCCGGTCATCATCCCGCCCTTGCCCGCGCCCTTTGTGGGCGGGGACCTGAGCGCCGGGCTGGCGGCCCTGCTGCATGAGCATACGCCGCGTCCCTTTGTGCTGGCGGACCTCGGCACCAACGGCGAGCTGGCCCTGCTCACGGAAGATGAGCGCCTCATCCTCGCCAGCGTGCCCCTCGGCCCCGCGCTGGAGGGCATCGGCCCCGAGCGCGGCAGCATGGCAGGCCCAGGCGTGGTCACGGAGTTCCGCCTCGGCCCGCAGGGGCTTCTGCCCGTGCTTTTCGAGGAGGAAACCCCGGCTTTTGGCGCTCGGGAAGCGGCCGGCATCAGCGCCACGGGTTATCTTTCCCTCCTGGCCCTGCTCTTGCGGCTGGGCGTGCTGGATGCGGAAGGGCATTTCGCTGCGCCCGGCGCCCTTGCGCTGCCCCTGGCCCGCGCGCTCGCGGCGCAGGTCTCGTCCGGCCCCGGCGGCGTGCGCCTGCCTTTGCCTTTGGGGCTCTGGCTTTCGGCCGCGGATGTGGAACTGCTCCTCAAGGTCAAGGCGGCCTTCGCCGTGGCGCTCGCGGCCGTGTGCGCGGCGGCTGGCCTGCCTCCGGCGGCCTTAAGGCGTCTGGCGCTGGCCGGGGCCCTCGGCGAGCATGTGCGTACTCCGGACCTCAAGGACCTGGGCTTTGCGCCGGGAATCGCCGAAAGCAAAATAGTCGCCGTGGGCAATACCGCGCTTGCCGGGGCCCTGCTGCTCGCCGCGCGCCCGCAAAGGCTCAGGGCGCTCGCGGCCCTCTGCGACCGGGCCGAGGTGCTCGAGCTCACGGAAGCGCCGGGCTTTCAGCAGGACTATCTCGCCCATATGCGCCTCGGGGAATAAGGGGAAAAGATGGCACGCCGTTCCGCATCCGCAACTTCCGGCGCTGGAAAAGCCTCCCGGCCGCCGCGCCGCGGCGAAAGGCCCGGCGAGGTTCGCCCGCTGGGGCCGGAGCGCCAGCCCCGCAGCACGGCGCCCGACTGGCAGGTGGAAGCGGAGCTTTTTCCGCCGCTGGACGCCGCCGCTCAGGCCGCGCTCGCGCGCCTGCCCGAGGCCCTCGCTAGGGTGCGCCCGCTTTCCGCGGCGCACCGCCGAACCCTTCCCGAGGACATCGCGGAGCTTTCCCGCGCCCTCACGGCGGAGCGCGCCGAGCTGCGCCGCCCCTACTGGAGCCGCCCCGCCTTTGTGAGCGCCTATCTGCACTATTTCCTGCCCTGGAACCTCGTGCGCCTCGCCCGGCTTTTCCGCGGGCTCTCCCTGCCGCCACCGGCTGGGGAAGGCCCGGCCCTGCTGCTGGATGCGGGTTCGGGTCCGCTCACCGTGCCGCTGGCGCTCTGGCTCGCAAGGCCTGAGTGGCGCGCCCTGCCCCTGCAGGTGCTCGCCCTGGACAGCGCAAGCCAGCCGCTGGAATTGGGGCGCGCCCTCTTTGCGGCCTTGGGTGACGAGCTGGGGGACACCGTGTGGTCCGTGCGCCTCGCCAAGGGGCCGCTGGAAAGCCTTGCCTCCCGCGCGCAGCCGCTTCGCGCCGCGGGGGGGCGCCCGTGGCTCATCACGGCGGCCAATGTGCTCAACGAGGTGCGGCCCCCGCGTGGCGGGCGTGGCGGGGGAACGCGGGAAGATGAGGATGATGGGGAGGATGACGGCGGAAGCGGCCCCGTGGAAGAAAAGCTCGACCGCCTGCTCGCCGCGTGGGCGCCCCTCTTTGCGCCCACGGCCGACGGCGGGGAGGCCGGCGCGGAGGAGGGGAACCTGCCGTCCCTGCTCTTTGTGGAGCCGGGCACACGCCTCGGCGGCACGACCCTCATGCGCTTGCGCGCGCTGGCCCTGGAGGGCGGCCTTCATGCCGTTGCGCCCTGCACCTCCGACAATCCCTGCCCGCTCAGGCGCGGCGCGTGGTGCCATTTCACCTTTTCTCCCGCCGGGGCTCCCCGCTGGCTGGCCGAGCTTTCCGCAGCCGCCGGCCTTGCCAAGCGCAGTCTCTCGCTTTCGCCGCTCCTGTTGCGGGCCGGGGAGGCGGACGATGAAGCCCCGGCCGCGGACAAGGCGCCGCCCAACCAGGCGCGCGTCCTCTCCTCGCCCTTTGAGGTGCCGGGGGTGAACGGCCTTGCGCGTTACGCCTGCGCGGCGGGCGGGCTCGCCCTGCTGGAGGACGCGGGGGCCCTCGCCACGGGTTCCCTCGTGGACCTCGGGGAGGCGGGGAAGGCCCGGCCTCACGGCGGGAAGCCGCGCCGCGACGCCCGCAGCGGGGCCCGTATCTTCACACCTCCGCAAAAGCGGGCGCCCCGCGGATTCAAGAAAAAATCATAAAAATTTCCTTTGCAAATCCGCAACCTTATCCGAAGCAAGCGGGCTGGCGGCCCTTTTGTTTCGTGCCGTCCTGGCGTATAGAGCCGCCTTGTTCCGGTTCTGACTCTCCTCCACTGACTCAAGCCCACGGATTTTGTGCCATGATGCCCATGCCCAGCGACCTGCCCCGGCCCTCCCTCAAGCCCAATACCGAAGTGGTGCTGGAAAAGCGCTATTTGCGCAAAAATCTCGACGGCACCCCGGCCGAAGACCCGCGCGGCCTCTTCTGGCGCGTGGCAAGCGCCGTGGCCGCTGAGGAGGCGAAGTATCCCGACTCGCCGTATAAGCCCGAGGCCTTGGCGCGCGAGTTCTACGACCTCATGACGAGCTGGAAGTTCCTCCCCAATTCGCCCACGCTCATGAACGCGGGCACGGACCTGGGGCAGCTTTCGGCCTGTTTCGTGCTCCCCGTGGGTGATTCCATCGAGGAGATTTTCGACGCCGTGAAATACGCGGCCATGATCCACAAGTCCGGCGGCGGCACGGGCTTTTCCTTCTCGCGCCTCAGGCCGCGCGAGAGCCGCGTGGGCTCCACGGGCGGGGTGGCCTCGGGGCCGGTGTCCTTTTTGCGCATCTTCAACACCGCCACGGAGCAGATCAAGCAGGGCGGCACGCGGCGCGGGGCCAACATGGGCATTTTGCGCGTGGACCATCCCGACATCGTGGACTTCATCCGCGCCAAGGAGCGCGAGGGCGAGTTCAACAATTTCAATCTTTCCGTGGGCCTCACGGAGGCCTTCATGCGGGCCGTGGAGAGCGGCGAGGAGTATGAGCTCAGGCTGCCCGGCACGGGCGAGGTTGCCGGGCGGCTCCCGGCGCGGGAGATTTTCGACCTGCTGGTGAAAAAGGCGTGGCAGTCCGGCGATCCGGGCATCGTCTTTCTCGACCGCATCAACCGCGACAACCCCACGCCGGACCAGGGCGAGATCGAGTCCACGAACCCCTGCGGCGAGCAGCCGCTGCTGCCCTTCGAGGCCTGCAACCTCGGCTCCATCAACCTTTCCTGCTTCTATGTGCCGGGCCACAATGCCGACGCCGACCCGGCGGAAAAGGGCGTAGACTGGCAGGCGCTGGCCCGCGCGGTGCGGCTCGCCGTGCGCTTCCTCGACAATGTCATTGACGCCTCGCGCTTTCCGCTGCCCATGATCGACGAGACCGTGCGCCGCAACCGCAAGATCGGGCTCGGCGTCATGGGCTTTGCAGACCTGCTCTACGAGCTCGGCGTGGCCTATGATTCGCCCGAGGGCGTGGCGCTCGGCGAGCGGCTCATGGCCTTTGTGGAGGCGGAGGGCCACAAGGCCTCGGCGGAGCTCGCCAAGGAGCGCGGCCCCTTCCCGGCATGGCCCACCTCCACCTACGCGGCACGGGGCGAGGCGCCCCTGCGCAACGCCACGGTCACCACCATCGCGCCCACGGGCACGCTCTCGATCATCGCGTCGTGCTCGTCCGGCGTGGAACCGCTCTTCGCGCTCTGCTTCACGCGCAATATCCTCGACGGCGAGCGCCTTGTGGAAATCAACCCCTATTTTGAGGCCGCGCTTGCCGATGCGGGCCTCGCCAGCGCCGAGCTCATGGAAAGCGTGGCCGCCACGGGTTCCATTCAGGGCATGGATTTCCTCCCCGCCAAGATGCGCAAGACCTTCGTGACGGCCATGGACATCGCCCCGGTGTGGCATCTCAGGATGCAGGCGGCCTTCCAGCGGCACACGGACAATGCGGTGTCGAAAACGGTCAACCTCCCCAATTCCGCAACAGAAAAAGATATTTACGACATTTACTGGCTGGCCTTTCAGGAGGGCTGCAAAGGCGTCACCGTCTACCGCGATGGCTGCAAGAGTGTTCAGGTGCTTGCCACGGGCGAAGGCCAGAAAAAGATGGACGGCGCGCAAGGTGGCGCCGGGACAGCGCCCGCCGCGCCCGCAAGTTCGGTGCGCAAGCGCCCGGACGTGGTGCAGGGCTTCACCCAGAAGGTGCAGACCGGGCTCGGGGCCATGTACCTCACCGTGAACGAGGTGGACGGCCAGCCCTTCGAGGTGTTCGCCACCATCGGCAAGTCCGGCCGCTCCATCACGGCCAAGGCCGAGGCCATAGGCCGCCTCGTCTCGCTGGCCCTGCGCTCGGGCGTGGCCGTGCGCGACGTGGTGGCGCAGATCAAGGGCATCGGCGGCGAGCACCCGGTGTTCCGCGGCAAGGGGCTTTTGCTCTCCATCCCGGACGCCATCGCCTGGGTGCTGGAACGCCGCTACCTCAAGGACGTGCACCTTGGCGAGGTCACGGACCTCGAGGCGCAGAAGTGCCCGGAATGCGGCGAAGCCCTGCTCTTTCAGGAGGGCTGCCTCATCTGCCCGGCCTGCGGCTTTTCCCGCTGCGGCTAGAATTTCGCCCCACCCGGCGAGCGACCCGGCAAGACCACCTGCCCCGGCAGGTGGTCTTGTGGTTAATCGGCCATTTCCAGCCACGCGCGGACGCGCCGTCGCGCCTCGGCCGGGAGAAATTCGTCGAGCCAGTCCCAGGGAGGGGCTTCCGAGCAGCGGCCGCCGGGCCAGGCGAGCAGGCCGTGGTGGAGGAAGAAGCGAGGGGCTGCTGGTGCAGATTTTTCGGCCCCCTCCGGGCTGCCATATTGCGTGTCGCCGAGCAAGGGATGGCCGAGGGCCGCGGCATGGGCGCGGATCTGGTGGCGGGCCCCGAGGCGGATGCGGCAGGCGCTCAGGGTGAGGGCGCCGGGGCCGTTCCCGGCGTCCAGCCGGGTGCGGAGGCGGCCACAGGCCTCGCCCTCCCAGACATGGAGGGGGAGAAATTCCGTCTCGCGGAAGGGTTCGGCCGCCGCATCAAGGACGCGCGTGCTGCGGCGATGGGCCGTATCCAAGCGTCGGCGGCAGGTCACGGGAGTGTCAAGCCGCCCTGTGAGCAGGGCGAGATAGCGCTTTTCACAAAGCCCGGTGGCCTCGGCGGCGCGGAAGGCGCGGGCCGCGTTTTCGTTCAGGGCGGCGCAGACGATGCCCGAAGTGGCGCAGTCGAGCCGCTGAAGGAGCCGGGGCTGCTCGCCCGCTTGCAGCACAGGCGCGCAGAGGCCGGGCAGGCGCGCCTCAAGGCTGTCACCGTCCTTTCCGGCAAGTGCCGCGCTGGGGAGCCCCGCGCCCTTGAACAGGAAGCAATAATCGCCGCTGCGACCGAGCAGCCGCGCTTCGGCGGGATTCGGGGGCGCCGACCTCTCCGCCAGCGCGAGCACATCCCCCAGCTTCACGCGCCGGGAAGCGTCACGGCAGGGCGCGCCGTTGAGCAGCACCCCCCCTTCGCCGATGCGGCGGCGCCGGCCGCGCAGGCCATCGGGCACAAGGCCAGCGAGAGCGCGGTCCAGCCGGTCCCCGGCAAGCTCCTCACCGACGGCGAACTCGCGCGGGGCCACATCTTCCCCACACGGCCCCGAATTCATGCCCCGGCCCCGCAGATTTCCAGCAGGGCACTTGCCACGGCCTCGGGTTCATGGCGTCCGGGCTCGGCCTCGGTCACCATGTCCCTGTCCAGCACGCGCACGCCCAGGCCCGCCAGCTCCTGCAAGGTCTCCGGCCCGAGGCCGCCTTCATAGCGGCCGTGGCGGCTGTCCACGAGCACAAGATGCAGCAGTTCCTCGGTGCGCGCCCAGGGCGCGTCCTCCCGGAGCGTGCGCAGGATGGTCCCCACCTGCCCGGCCACGCCGAGCCCGGAGAGCTCCGCGTCATGCCCGGAATTGGGGATGAACACCTTGGGGCAGGCGCGCCGGGCCACGGCGCGGCCCACGCCGCTGGGGAGGAGATTGGCGAGGACGCTGGAATAAAAGCTCCCCACCGGATAACAGATGAGGTCGGCCGTGCGCAGATGTTCCGCCGCCACCGGGGAAAGGCGCGGGCGGCACGGCGTGGCGCCTTCGGCGCTTTCCGCATTGCGGTCCGGCTCGTGGACGGTGAGCAGCAGCCGGACCACGGGCGAGGGGAGCTCCTTGAAGCGGTGCTGCCCCACCACGAGACTGCCGTCCGCAAGTTCGGCGGCCAGGTGCAGGCTTTCCTCCACCGTGGGGAGCACCGTGCCGCGCACCTGCAAAAGCTGGCTGAAGAGCGCGATGGGCGGGGTGAGATCGCGCTTGTGGCGCAAATAGCCCCCGGCGAGGAGGAGGTTCCCGAGCGAGGCGAGGCGCGGGTCAAAGCCCGGCGGCATCCGGCGCAGAAAATGCCCGAGATGGAGGCGGAAGGCGCGTGCGTAGTCTTCCGGCAGGGTGCGCCACACGGGATGGGCCGACTGGCCGAGGGCCATGAGCTCCTGCCGGAGCGCCGCCGGATCCCCGTCCGCCGGAAGGCGCGCACTGAAGAAGTCCAGCGCCGCCCGGGGAACGGCGTCGGCGTCGGCCAGCGCCACGAGGCGGTTGCGGATGTCGCCGATGGCTGGCATGGCGAAGGCGCGGCGCAGCGCCGCGGAGCTGCCGCCGGAATCAAAGGTGGTGAGCAGGTGGACGGAATGGCGGCTCTTCCGGGCAAGGGCGCGGCTCGTCTCGCGCAGGGCCGTGCCGCCGGAAAAGAAAAGCGGGCGTGCGTCGGCCTGCGCCCTCGGGTGCGCAGCGTCCCCGGCAGGGGGAGGGATGTCCCGGGAAGCCGTATTCACGCGGTTCTCCCCCGGCGCTTGCGGGGCGCGGTCGGTTCCGTGGAAATGCCTTCGGTGAGGCCCAGTTCTTTCAGCCTCAGATAGATGAGTCGGCCGATCCAGGCGTCCGTGGCCGCATACTCGATTTGCCGCTGGGAGAGGTCCATGAGGCTCCAGTTGGAGCATTGCGAACCCTTGGAGATGCGCCAGCCGAAGAGGCTGGCCGCCAGCGTGCGCAGGCCCTGATTGGGCAGCTTGTGGGCGCGCGCCACCTGCCCGAGGTCCACGAGGCCCGCGGGCGTGAAGGGGTGCAGCCGCGCCAGCGCCAGCATGTCGTCGCCGATGCTCACGCCGGTCTTGATGATCTCCGGCGAGGCGAGGAGATTGGCGCAGGCCTCGCCGAAGGGCAGCCAGCCGAGCTGGACGAGATAGACGCGCTCCGCCGTGGCGATCTGGATGAGCGAGGGCGCGTTGAGCTTGCCCTTGCGGAAGGTGGGCCTGGTCTCGGTGTCGAAGCCGAGGATGCCGTCGGCGCGCATGTCGGCCTCGGCGCGCGCCCAGGCCTCGGGGGTGCGTACCACCTCCACGGGCCCCTCGTAATGGCGCAGGGGCATGGCGTTGATTTCTTCGCTCGTGGGGCGGCGGGAAAGTTCGCTTACGTCCATGTCACTTGCCGATGCAAAAATGCTCGAAAACCCGGTCCAGTACCTCGGCGGCCGTGCCCACGCCCGTGACCTCGCCCAGAGCCGCGGCCGCCGTGTCCAGCCGGGCAAGGCAGCAGTCCTGCGGCTGGCCTGCGCGAATGTCCCCGGCAAGGGCCGAGAGCTCGGCGAGCGCGCGCTCAAGGGCCACGGCCTGCCGCGCATTGGGGGCGGGGCTCCCCTCGGCGGGGGGCGCATCCGCGAGGAGCTGCGCGCGGGCAAGCTCCGCCAGTTCCTCAAGGTGCTCGCCCGTGGTGGCGCTCACCTGACAGGCGGGGCGGCCCTCCGCCCAGGCGGGGGGCCACGCCGGGGCCTCGGGCGCGGCCACATCGCACTTGTTCCAGACGAGGAGGGCCGGAACTTCCGCTTCGGCCGCATGGCGGATTATCTCCGCCGCCACTGGGTCCGGGCAGGCGGGGGCAAGCGCGCCGGCCTCGCCGAGGCGGCCGCCGTCCACCACCACGAGGACGAGGTCCGCCCGTGCCAGCCGCTCGCGGGTGAGAGCCATGCCCAGGGCCTCCACCGGGTCGGCCCCGGTCCCGTCCGCCCGCAGGCCCGCGGTATCCACAAGGCGCACGGGAAGGCCCCCGAAATCGCACTGCTCTTCAAGAAAATCGCGCGTGGTGCCCGGAATGTCGGTGACAAGGGCGCGGTCCCGGCCGAGCAGCGCGTTGAGCAGGCTGGACTTGCCCGCATTGGGCGCGCCCGCGATGACCACCTGCGCCCCCTCCTGCATGAGGCGGCCGCGGCGCTTGCCAGCGAGCAGGCGGCGCACGGACGCGGCCACCGTGTCCACGGCGCGGGCGAAGTCCTCCGGCGCGAGCGCGGGCACTTCGTCGTCGGGAAAGTCCACGCCGAGCACGGCATGGGCGCGCAAGTCGTCCAGCTCCTCGCGCAAGGCCGCGGTCTGGCGGCCGAGCTGGCCGTCGAGGCGGCCCAGGCCGAGGCGCGCCGCCTCGCGCGAGGAGGCCCCGATGAGCTCGGCCACGGCCTCGGCCTGCGAGAGGTCGATACGCCCGTTCTCGAAGGCGCGGCGCGAGAACTCGCCGCGCTCCGCCTGGCGCGCGCCCAGCGAGAGCACGCTCAGGAGCGCCTCCTCCAGCAGGAAGGGGCCGCCGTGGCAGTGGATCTCCGCCATGTCCTCGCCGGTGAAGGTGCGGGGCCCCGGCATGAACACGGCGAGTACGTCATCCAGCTCCTCGCCGTGCCTGTCCAGCATCCGGCCGCGGTGCAGCCGCCAGGGCCGGAAATTCTCGAAATCGGGCGACAGGGAGAGGAAGACGCGCGCGAGCACCTCCTTGGCCCTGGGCCCGGAAATGCGCACGATGCCGATGCCCCCGGCCCCCGGCGGCGTGGCGATGGCGGCGATGGTGCCCATGCGCCCCGGCCTAGGCCTCGTCGGGCCTGCGGCGCGATATGACCACCCTTTTCAGGGGCCCCTCCCCGGAGCTGCGCGTCTGGAGGTCCTCCGCATCCTGAAGCGCCAGGTGGATGATGCGCCGATGGTAGGAGGAAAGCGGCCGCGTGGAATAGGGCCGCCCCGTGGCCCGCGCCTTTTCGGCGAGGCCGAGGGCGATGGAGCGCAATTTCTCGTCCTGGCGCAGGCGGTAGTCGCCGATGTCCAGCTGGACGCGCACGGCCGCGTTCATGCCGTGCGAGACCATGCGCGAGGCAAGATACTGGAGGGCCGCCAGGGTCTGCCCCTCGCGGCCGATGAGCAGGCCCGCGTCGCCGCTCCAGTCCACATTGGCGCGCACACGGCCGTCCTCCACGCGCACGGTCACGGGCACGCGGCCCCCGGTGATGGGGCGCACCAGCTCCTTGACCGTGGCCTCGGTGAGGCTCCGGAGTTTCTCGGGGTCGAGGTCCTCCACCGGGGTGCGCGGCAGGCCCTCGGGCGCGTCGTCGGCGTCCAGGTCCTGCACGGGAGGGAGGTCCCTGGGCGCCCGGCGGCTCTCGGGGGCGAGTTCCGCCGCTTCCCTGCGCGCGACAGGGCGGCCGGAGGCCTTCGGCGAAGGCGCGGCCTGCCCCCGGTGCGCGGCGGCATGGGGCCGCGTGTGGTACCCCTTGTCTCCGGTCGCGTCGTCCGTGGTTGCCGCGGCATTTTCTTCCGCAGTTTCGGGCGGCGTGGCTGGGGCTTCGGCCGTGGCAGGTTCTTCCTGCGGGGCAGGCGCTACCGGGGCGGACTGGGCGGTCGCTTCGGGCTTCTCCGCTTCGCCCGCCGTGGCTTCGGCGCGGCCCGGTTTGCGCTCGGCGTGGGCCTTTTTGGGCTGCGGGTTCTTGCCGTTCTGGCTCTCCGCCTCGCGGCCGGGCGTCTCAGCCCCGGCAGCCGCGTTCTCCTGCGCGGCGGCTTTTGCGCGCCTCCCGCCACGGGGGCCGAGCACGCTTTCCACGGCTTCGCGCAACTGTGCGCGCCGTGCGCGCACCTTGGCCTTGCGCGCGCCCACGATGCCGAAGATGCCCGTCTTGGCGTCCTGGAGGATCTCTATCTCCAGTTTTTCGCGCGGCAAATCGAAGTAGCCGCAGGCTTCCGCTATGGCGCTGTCCAGGTCCTTGCCCTGGAATTCCTTGAATCCGTCCATGTTCGAGCCTCGCCGGAACGGCCGCGGGGCCGTCCCGCTTTCGCTATTTTGCGGCGGGCGCGGCCTGGGGGGTCTTGCCGCCGCGTTTGAGCTTCCGCATCATGAGCCACTGCTGGAAGATGGAAAGGATGTTGTTCACCAGCCAGTAAAGCACGAGGCCCGACGGGAAGTTGAGGAAGAGCACCGTGAAGATGAGCGGCAGGAAGAGCATGATCTTCTGCTGCATGGGGTCGGCCGGGGGCGGGCTCATGCGCTGCTGGAGGAACATGGTGATGCCCATGATGATGGGCGTGATGTAGAGCGGGTCCTTGGCCGAGAGGTCCGCGAGCCAGATGATGTCCGTGCCCGGCAGGTAGGTGATGAAGGAGGCGTGCCGGAGCGCGATGGACGTGAGCAGGGCCTGGTAGAGGCCGAAGAACACCGGAAGCTGGATGAGGATGGGCACGCAGCCGCTGGCGGGATTGACGCCATAGGTCTTGTAGAGCGCCATGACCTCCTTGTTCATCTCCTCGCGGTTGCCCTTGTACTTCTCGCGGATGGCCAGCATCATGGGCTGGAGCTGCTTCATCTTTTCCATGGAGGCGTAGCTCTTGGCCGTGAGCGGCCAGAACACCGCCTTGATGAACAGCGTCAGGAAGATGATGGCAACGCCCCAGTTGTGCACGAAGCCGTGGAAGAACTCGAGCAGCCAGAGCAGGCCCTTGGCGATGACGCTGAAAAAGCCGAGCTGGATGCTTCGGGCGAGCTGGTCGCTTACGGCCTCGAGCTCCGAGCGCACCTTGGGCCCGAACCAGTAGGAATAGGCGAGCTCGCGCTCCTCGCCGGGGGCAAGGAGAAGCTCCGGCTCCTCCACGGCGGCGCGAAAGACCGTGTTCTGCGTGACGCCCTTGACCGTCACGGAGTCCGGGTCGCCTGGCAGCACCGCGGCGAGGAAATAGGTGCTCATGGGGCCGCCCCACCAGATTTTGCCCGTGGCCTGCACGCCGGTGGTGCCCAGGGTCTTGCCGGAGGATTCCTCGTCCACGCTGCCGTTTTCATCCCAGGCCACGCGCATGGAGTCGTACTGGCTGCCCGTGGCGATGCTGGAATCAAGCGCCGCCGTGGCGCCCACGCGCACGCTACGCGCTTGCTCCCCGGCGTTGACGAGGCGTATCTTTTCCTTGATGAGGTAGGTATCGCCGCTGAAGGTGAGCTCGCGCACCACGCGCAGATTGTCCACCATGCCCGTGAGGCGCAGGGTGCCGGTCTGCCCGGCCTCGAGCGTGAGGCCGTTTTCGCCCTCCAGCGCCCACTGGCCCGTGCTCCACGAGGGCTGCCCGTTGATGACGAGCCCCAGCGGGGCCACGGCGGCTGTGCGCTCGTCCACCAGGTTGACGAGCGGCGAATCGGGCGCGAGGCCCGCCTGGTACTTCTTGAGCTCATAGGAGCGCAGGGGCCCGCCGCCGGAATAGAGCACCGCCTTGTAGAGCGGCGAATCCACGCTCACGTCCCGCCCCGGCGAGGGGGTGAAGGTGGGCAGCGTCGCCGTGCGCGCGGCTTCGGCCTTGCGCGCCTCGGCCTGCTCGGCCTCCTTGCGGGCGTTTTCCTGCTTCTCCGCCACCTGGGCCGGGTCGGGCTTGGACACCCAGCCCATGTATTCGGCCACATGGCCCCAGCCGAAAAGGATGACGAGGCAGAGAACGATGGCCAGGATAAGATTTTTGTTGTCCTGCATGGAAGGGTCTACTCCTCGGGCGAAGGCGGGTCGCCGGGGCGACGTCTTGGGGGTGGCACCGGGTCATAGCCCGAGCCGCCCCAGGGATGGCAGCGGATGAGCCGCCGGAGCGCCAGCCAGCTGCCGCGCGCGATGCCGTGCGTGAGGATGGCCTCGGTGGCATAGGCGGAACAGGTGGGCGTGAAGCGGCAAGCCGGGGGCAGGATCGGCGAAATGCAGCACTGGTAGAGGCGGATGGGCAGGACGCAGAGCCTGCGGACAAGACCTGTCACGAGCCCGCCGCCTTTGGCGCGGGAGCGCCCCCCCGGCCCCGGCCCTGCGCCCCCCGGGGCTTGCACGGCCGTTCCAGAAGCGGCAGCAGCTCCCCGGTAACGGCGGCGAGGTCCAGCCGGGCCTCGCCCGCATGGCGCCTGGCCACGGCCACCAGGTCCCCTGCGGGGAGCGCCCGGGCGTGGAGACGGAAAAATTCCCGCAAAAGGCGCTTCACGCGGTTGCGCGTCACCGCGTCGCCCACCTTGCGGGAAACCGCCATGCCCGTACGGGCCCGGCCATCCGTCCCCGGCAGCCAAAACAGCAGAAAATGCGGGCTGTGGAGGCGCCGGCCGCGCTCATAGCAGGCATTAAATTCCGGCCTGCGCCGGACCCTCGCTTCCTTGGGATACGACGCGGCACCGCCCGCAAAAGGGGCGTCCTGTGCCTTGGGCCGCAACGGGGTGCTCCGCCGCGTCCGGGACTAGGGGGCCAGGCGCTTGCGGCCCTTGGCGCGACGGCGGCGGATGATGGCGCGGCCGCCGGGCGTGGCCATGCGCGCGAGGAAGCCGTGCCTGCGGGCGCGGCGAATCTTGCTCGGTTGGTATGTCCTTTTCATGGTCAGCTCCCTTCAGAGGATGGATGGGCGCGCAAGCCCGGCGGGTTTCGGCGAGAGAGGGCCGCCCCCCATGCCTGGGGGAGCGGCGCCGGGTCGCGCGCTGGCACTGTGCCGAATGGGGCTACATACACGGCGAAAGGCCCCACGTCAAGCGCGGGCTGGCCGCGGGAAACGCTGGCGTCAAGCCGCAAGGCCCGAAAAGTGCCGGTATCTGCCGCACTTACTGGAGCGGCGGGATGGGCACGGGCTCCGTGGGGGCCTGGGCTGCTGGCGCTCGCGGTGCGGCGGGCGTGGCCGGGGCTACCGCTGCTGCCTTGGCAGGTTCCGCCGGGGCCGCGGGGGTTGCCGTGACGGGTGTCGCGGGCGTTTGCGGGCGCGGCGTCTGGGCCACCGGTGTCTGGGCCTCGGTGAGCGGCAGCGTGACCATGCCCGGAGCCGCGGGCACGCAGATGAGCGCCGTGGAACCCACGCCCTCGGGAACCTTGACGGTGGTGACGGGCTTGGGCTGAGCCTTGCGCGGGGCGCGCCAGCGCTTGCGCGGCTGCTTTGGCTGCGGCGGCGCGAAGAGCGGCGGCACGAGCGCCGGGTCCACCCAGGTGGCTCCGGCCATTTTCAGCTGGCGGGGGATGAGCAGGGTGTTCCAGTAGAGGCGCGCGCCGCCGTCCTGTATCCACGCTTCGTCAAGGTTGACGGCTCCGTTGGGGAGATAGGCGGGNANCTGCGGNGGNAGCTGCACCGGGTTCTGCNGNGTGGGCGGCGTGATGATGGCCGGNCCNGCGTCATAGCCCGTCATGTTCATGGANGTGGCGGCNNNNGCCTNNCCNGNGGCAAGNCACAGGGCNAGCANGAGNANNNNGGNGAGGATNTGNGGGAATCGCGGCATGGAGGTACTCCTTCTCNNCGNCNTATCGGCGNGAACGCNNNGTTCCTTTAGGGGGGCNCAGGGGACGCNCCCGNNCTNNCNNNCCGGGAGNTNNCCCTCGCCCTAGTGCATTCCCTGTTCGCGCTCCTCCTGGCAGGCGCGGCACAGGCCCACGCCGGGGAGCGCNTCCAGGCGCTTCTGCGGGATGGGCTCGCCGCACTCCCNNCAGCAGGCCACGCCGTCTATCCANTCCGGGCCGCCCCGGTCCATGGNGGCNCGCGCCCGCACCAGGGCGGATTCCCTGTCCATGCGTTCCAGTTCCGTGGCCTGGTCGAAAACGTCCATGCNNTCCTCGCAAATGCTGNGGGCGNCNNCTNGCTGCCCCGTGATTTCTGTGGCGCAAAGCAAGCGGCAACCCCGNAGGGTTGCCGCTGTGTGCGGAATGNCNNTGTGCTTTCCGTAAGGGCGGAGTCTAGACTATGCCGGGCGCGGGTGTAAAGCCCTTTCCCNGCGGCNACGTGCAACGCCGTCAGTTGCCCGTGGCCTTGCCGATCATCTCCCGGAAGCGGTGGAAGAGGTGGTTGCCGTCGCGCGGGCCCGCCGCGGCCTCCGGGTGGTATTGCAGGCTCATGATNGGGAGCTTCGTGTGCCNNANNCCCTCGAGGGTGTGGTCGTTGAGGTTGACGTGGGTCGCCTCCACNTNGGCCACGCCGTCCAGCACCACATGGAAGCCGTGGTTCTGGGACGANATCTCGATCTTGCCNGTGGTCAGGTCCTTGACCGGGTGATTGCAGCCGTGGTGCCCGAACTTGAGCTTTTCCGTATGCGCGCCNAGCGCGTGNCCGATGATCTGGTGCCCGAGGCAGATGCCCGTNACNGGCATNTCGCGGCAGAGCTCGCGCACGATGGCGATCTCCTCGCCGAGNGTGGCNGGGTCGCCGGGCCCGTTGGAGAGAAANACCGCCCNNGCNCCCGTGGCCCGCACNGCCTGNGGNNTNAAGCCCGGCGGCACGGCCAGCGGCTCGAAGCCCGCGGCCACGAGGTGNCGCAGGATGTTCCACTTGATGCCGTAGTCATAGACGATGAGNGGAAGCCCNGTGCCGCGCCAGGCATAGGAGCCGTCNGGCGCAAGGCTCACGGCTTGCGGCGCGTTGTCATACCAGGCNTAGGGCTNGGTGGCGGCCACGCGCGGCACGAGGTTGCGCCCNTTCATGGTNGGGAGCCCNAGCGCCTTTTCGCGCAGNGCCTCCTTGTCCNNCTCGCGCGTGGAGATGATGCCGCGCATGGCGCCGTTNAGGCGCAGGTGCCGCGTGAGCGCGCGCGTNTCCAGNCCNTCCACGCCCGGNGTGCCGTGCTTCATGAGAAAGTCCGGCAGGGACATGGTGGAGCGCCAGTTGGAGGGCTNCTTGCAGCATTCCTTGACNAGGAAGGCCTCGGCGTGGATGNCGNCCGATTCCATGTCNTCGGCGGTGATGCCGTAATTGCCCATGAGCGGGTAGGTCATGCAGACCATCTGCCCGGTATAGGAGGGGTCNGTGAGCACCTCCTGATAGCCGGTCATNCCCGTGGTGAAGATGACCTCACCGCCCGTTTCAAAATCGCCCGTGAAGGACTGCCCCTCCAGCGCGAAGCCGTCTTCCAGCACCAGGACCGCTTTCATTCCTGCCCCCGCGCATCCCGCGCATAGTATTCCTGAAGGGTTTCCACATGGTNCACATCGCGCCCGGCNGCCAGCGCCGTGGCCGTGGCNCGGGCCGCGGCAAGGGTGGTGCAGTAGGGCACCTTCCAGGTGAGGGTGGCGCGCCGGATGGCCTTGGAATCCTTGGCCGTGTTCTTGCCNGAGGCCGTGTTGATGACGAGCGCCACCTCGTGGTTGATGAGCANNTCCACGATATTGGGCCGCCCCTCATAGACCTTGCGCACTTCCTNCACCTCNAGNCCGCCCTCGCGCAGGACTTTCGCCGTGCCGCGCGTGGCGAGNAGCTCGAAGCCNNGGTCCGCGAAAAGCCGCGCCACTTCGGCCACATAGGGCTTGTCGCGGTCATTGACCGAGAGGAACACCTTGCCCGAGCGCGGCGGCCTTTGCCCGGCCGCNATCTGGCTCTTGAGGAAGGCCTCGGCGAAGTCCGCGCCCATGCCCATGACCTCGCCCGTGGAGTGCATCTCGGGCCCNAGGATGATNTCCACNCCCGGGAAGCGCTGGAAGGGCATCACCGCTTCCTTGACGCAGGTGAAGCCGCCGCGCCGGAGGCTCCAGGGGTCNAGCTCGTCNAGNGTCTTNCCGAGCATNACCTGCGTGGCGAGATAGGGCAGCGGCACGCCNGTGGCCTTGGAGACNAAGGGCGCGGTGCGCGAGGCGCGGGGATTGACCTCCANNATGTAGATGTCGTCCCCCTTGATGGCGAACTGGATGTTCATGAGNCCCACCACCTTGAGCTCNCGNGCCAGCGCCTCNGCCTGGGCGGCGATNTTNGCNACNTGGTCGTAGGAGAGNGAGAAGGAGGGGAGCACGCAGGCCGAGTCGCCNGAGTGGATGCCNGCCTCNTCGATATGCTCCATGATGCCGGCCACATAGACCTCGTTGCCGTCCGAGAGGGCGTCCACGTCCACNTCGATGGCGTGCTCGAGGAACTTGTCGATGAGGATGGGGTGCTCGGGCTTTTCCGGCACCTGCTCGCGGAAATAGTCNGTGAGCTCCGCGGCGTCNTAGACCACGGCCATGGCGCGGCCGCCGAGCACATAGCTCGGCCGCACCACCACCGGNTAGGTGATGCGCTCGGCNACCTCCAGCGCCTGCTCNAGGTCCATGGCCGTGCCGTTGGGCGGCTGGAGCAGNCCNAGCTTCTCGATGAGCGCCTGGAAGCGCTCGCGNTCCTCGGCGCGGTCGATGGCGTCCGGCGAGGTGCCGAGGATGGGCACGCCCGCGCGCATGAGCGGCACGGCCAGGTTGAGCGGNGTCTGGCCGCCGAACTGCACGATGACGCCCTCGGGNTTTTCCTTCTCCACGATGTTCATCACGTCCTCGAAGGTGAGCGGCTCGAAATAGAGCCGGTCGGACGTGTCGTAGTCCGTGGAGACGGTCTCGGGNTTGGAATTGACCATGATGGCCATGATGCCCGCGTCGCGCAGCGCGAAGGAGGCGTGNCAGCAGCAGTAGTCGAACTCGATGCCCTGGCCGATGCGGTTGGGGCCGCCGCCNAGGATGAGNACCTTGCGNNGGTCGCTCACCTNCATCTCGTCCCCGGTNTCGTAGGTGGAGTANAAATAGGGGGTNTAGGCCTCGAANTCNGCCGCGCAGGTATCCACNAGATAATAGGTGGGCAGGATGCCGAAATCCTTGCGCAGGCGCCGGATGTCCGCCTCNGGGCGCTTCCACATTTCGGCGAGCTGGCGGTCNGAAAAGCCGTATTCCTTGGCGANNCGGAGGATTTCNGCAAGNTCNGGGTTNCCNGGCGTCATGTCGTTGGCGAGGCCGAAATCGCGGATNTTGGCCTCCATGTCCACGATGTCCTTGAGCTGGCGGATGAACCAGGGGTCGATGGCCGAGGCGGCGAAGATGTCCTCCTCNCTCACGCCCGCGAGNAGCGCCTGGCGCAGGTAGAAGATGCGGCGCGAATTGGGNGTGCGCAGCTTCTCCATGATTTCTTCCACCGGGGGGGTCTCGGCGCGGAAGTTCCAGCCCAGGCCNGGNGCGCCGATCTCCATGGANCGCAGGCCCTTNTGCAGNGCCTCCTTGAAGGTGCGGCCGATGCTCATGGCCTCGCCCACGCTCTTCATGGAGGTGGTGAGCTCGTCCTTNGCGCCNGGGAANTTNTCNAAGGTGAAGCGCGGCACCTTGAGCACCACATAGTCGATGGCCGGCTCGAAGCTNGCCACGGTCTCGCGGGTGATGTCGTTGGCGAGCTCGTCCAGNGTGTAGCCCACGGCGAGCTTGGCCGCGATTTTTGCGATNGNNAAGCCCGTGGCCTTGGAGGCCAGCGCCGAGGAGCGNGACACGCGGGGNTTCATCTCGATGACCACCATGTCCCCGTCCACGGGATTGATGCCGAACTGCACATTGCTGCCGCCCGTTTCCACGCCNATCTCGCGCATGATGGCGATGGAGGCGTCGCGCACCTTCTGGTATTCGGCGTCGGANAGGGTCTGCACCGGGGCCACGGTGATGGANTCGCCCGTGTGCACGCCCATGGGGTCGAAATTCTCGATGGAGCAGATGACGACGCAGTTGTCCTTCTGGTCGCGCATGACCTCCATNTCGATTTCTTTCCAGCCGAGCACNCTCTGCTCGATCATGACCTCNGAGGTGGGGCTGGCGGAAAGGCCGCGCGCGGCCACGACCTCCAGGTCCTCGAGGTTGTAGGCNACGCCNCCNCCCGTGCCGCCGAGGGTGAAGGCCGGGCGCACGATGAGCGGGAAGGGCAGCACATTGCCGAGGCGGCGGACCTCCTCCATGTTGTGGGCGATGCCGCTGGCNGGCATCTTGAGGCCGATGTTCTCCATGGCCTCGCGGAANAGCTCNCGGCTTTCGGCCTTTTCGATGACCTCGGCGCGCGCGCCGATGATCTCCACCCCGTATTCCGCCANAACGCCGCTCTTGAACAGCTCAAGAGCGGCGTTCAATGCCGTCTGCCCGCCGAGNGTGGGGAGCAGCGCGTCCGGCCGNTCCTTGCGGATGACGGCGGCNAGCGTGTCGTGCTCGATGGGTTCCACATAGGTGGCGTCGGCCATTTGCGGGTCGGTCATGATGGTGGCCGGGTTGGAGTTGACGAGGACGACCTCGTACCCCTCCTCCTTGAGGGCCTTGACGGCCTGCGAGCCNGAATAGTCGAACTCGCAGCCCTGGCCGATGATGATCGGGCCCGCGCCGATGACGAGGATCTTGTGAAGGTCCGTACGCTTGGGCATGGATTCTCCCTNCTNGNGCATTTNAGTTGGAAATTTTTNCAAATTTCCAACCATACGCGCCGGCGTTTCGCGGAAACAGCGCGATGTTTCCGCTCACTCCCGCGCGGGCGCCCAGGCCTGGACGCCTGGCGATTTGCCATCCGCCCGATGGCCAACCGCCCCTCGAATGCGCGGGCCTTGAGCGGCCTGCGCAGGTGGGCAAACAGCCTTTTTTACGTTGGAGAGGCCCTGCGGTCAAGCCGCAAGTGCGGCTGCGGGAAGCCGCCGGTGAAAGCCGCCTCGCGCCCTTTACAGCGGGCGGATTTCCGGGGATACTGGAGGCCGCCATCATCCCAAGGAGGCAGACATGCAGATTTATGGCATCAACGGCAGCCCGCGCACCAAATGGAACACGGGCACCATCCTCCAGAATGTGCTCGACGGCTTTGCCGAAAGCCGGGACGACGCGCTCACGGAAAAGATCGACCTCTACAGCTTGAATTACAAGGGCTGTGTGAGCTGTTTCGAGTGCAAGCGCCTGGGCGGGCCTTCCTATGGCCGCTGCGCCGTCAAGGACCAGCTCGGGCCGCTGCTCCCCAATATCCTGCAGGCGGACGCGCTCGTCATCGCCTCGCCCATCTATTTCAGCGACGTGACGGGCATGATGCGCTGCTTCCTCGAGCGCCTGCTCTTCCCGCTCTTCGTCTATGACAAGGATTACAGCTCGCTTGCGCCCAAGAAGCTGCGCACGGCCTTTGTCTACACCATGAACGTGCCGCACGACCGCATGGAGCGCATGCAGTACCCCGAGCGGCTGGCGCCCATGGAGTCCTTCGTGGGCCGCTGCTTCGGGCATGAGCCGCGCAAGCTCTATGTGTGCGATACTTACCAGTTCAAGGACTATTCCAAGTACAAGATGGAGGTCTTTTCCGAGGCGGAAAAGGCGCGCCAGCGGGAGATGGAATTCCCCATCGACTGCCGTCGCGCCCGCGAGCTCGGCGCGGCCCTCGCCGCTGACGTGGCGGGCGAGCCGTAGGCCGCAGGGTACGCTGAAGCAGGGGAGATCGAAGAAAGCCGTGGCGGGCTGTTGCGCGTCTGTGCTGCGCGGGTAATGCCGAAATTATCCGTCAAAAACAGCCTTTTAGGTTCTGGCTGCGTCAGAAAAAAATTTCCTAGGTCGAGTACTTAAGTACACTCCCTTCGGAAATTATTTTTCTTCCTTGCCGGAACCTAAAAATCTTATTTTTTAGGATTCTTTCGGCACCAGCACCCGTCTTTCGCTTCGCTCCAGACGGATTGAAGGAATATCTGTCAACGGCCTTCCGCAACGTGACTATAAAAAAGCCCGGCCATCTTCGAGATGGCCGGGCTTTTCTGTTGCGAGAGGGACGGCTTGCGTCCGGCCCTCAGCGGATAAAGTTGGTCGCCACCCAGGGCTCGGGCGTGGGCGGCTCGATGCCCGCCTTCTTGCCCGCTTCGATGCACTTGAGGAGCCACGCCATGTTGTTGCCGAGCGTGCGCATGGTCTGGAGGCCTTCGAGGTCCTGCACAGTCTCCTCGGGCATGTTGCCGTGCACGGAATTCCAGTATTGCGAGGCCACCACGGGCATCCGCGCGATGGTGAAATACTTGTTCAGGCGGTCAAAGGAGGCGCTGGCCCCGCCGCGGCGGCAGCTCACGACACAGGCCGCGGGCTTGAAGGCATAAGGCGCGGACTTGAGGAAGAACACGCGGTCGAGGAAGGCGCACACCGTGGCATTGGGTCCGGCATAATATACGGGTGAACCCACCACCAGGCCGTCGGCCGCGCGCAGAAGGTCTATGCCCTCGTTCACCGGGTCGTCCTTGAAGATGCAATAGCCGGTGTCGCGGCACTTGCCGCAGGCGATACAGCCGCGCACGGCCTTGCTGCCCACCTGCATGAGCGTGGTATCGATGCCGTTCTTTTCCAGCTGCTTCGCCACTTCATTAAGGGCGGTCCAGGTGCTGCCCTTGGAGTGCGGGCTTCCGTTGACAAGCAGGACATTCATGGCGGTCTCCTTTGCCGTTGGGTTGGGTATGCTTTTGTGTTGATGTTGTGCCTGTGCTGCCTCTGTAACGCCGAAATTATCCGTCAAAAACAGCCTTTTTGCTGCTTGCTGCGTCAGAGAAAAATTTTCTTGGTCGAGTACTTAAGTACACTCCCTGCGAAAATTTTTATCTTCCTTGCAAGCAGCAAAAAATCTTATTTTTTAGGATTCTTCCGGCACGAGCACCCGTCTTTCGCTTCGCTCCAGACGGGATCAAGGAACAAATGTTAACTGTATTGGGGCGCATGACCTACCCGGTGTGGTGTTGTGAGGGACTTGGGACCGGAGCCCCGCGCCGCAACAAGTCTACGTCAGGCGTCCTTTGCAGGCAATCCCGGCGAAGGATGCGCTGCAGCCGCATCCTCGCCCATGGCGCGCAAAAAGCCCACGAGGTCCGCAACGCCGTGGGCTCGGCAGGAAAGATAGGCGGACGTGTATTCCTGGTGCGTGAGGCTGGCGCCAAACACCGGATAGCGGCGCTCCCGGCTCGCGAACGGCAGTCCCAGGCGGCGCCCCAGGGCCGGGTGCAGGGGCAGCCAGAACTCCTCCTGCGGATGCACATAGGCGGCGCGTACGCTCTCCGGCAGCGGCCCGAGGCCGAGCAGGCGCAGAAGTTCCTCCGCCACATGGAAGAGGAGGACGCGCCCCGGATGGTTGACGGTGAGAAAAAGCTGTTCCTCGCGCCAGCGCTCGCGCAGGATGTGGGCCGTGCGGATAGGGTCGTCCGCTTCCTTGGCCTCCTCATGGGCCAGCGAATCCTCGGCCACGGCCTCCACGTCGCCCAAAAGCGCCGTGTCGCCCTTGAGGTAGAGGCGCAGCGCATCCTCCGGGGAAAGGCCCGCGCCGAGGAGCTTTTCCAGCAGGCTGTCGGCGAAGTCGATGCCCTGAAAGGCATTGGTCCAGAAGGGCCAGTAACCCTTGAAAAAAAGGTTGGGCAGGATGATGGCCTGTGCGTCCGGCCCGAGGCGCGGCAGCAGGCGCTCGGTTGCGATTTCCCCCCAGCGCGGGGCGAGCCGTTGGTGCAGGAAGAGCCCGCAGGTGGCGAGGTCCTTGTCCGCCACTTCCTCGCGCGTGTAGTTGCAGAGCTGGCGGATCTCGAAATGCCGCGCAAAGGCGGGCGTGTTCTCCAAAAGCGGCCGCAGGGCGTCGCCCTGGCAGTTGGCGTGGAGGATGCAGAGGGACTTGGCCATGAGCGGGCCTTTGGGGCGAGGGATAAGGGCTTAGCCCTCCATATAAGTGGCGGTCTGGCTGGCGCGCTCGCTCACGCTCACGCTCACGAGGCGGACGCTGGCGGCCTGGGGGTCCGGGCTTTGCGCAAGGCGGGCGGCCACGTCCCGGAAGATATGCCGCGCCAGGTTCTCCGAGGAGGGGTTGATGACGTCAAAAGGTGGCGTTTCGTTGAGCATCCGGTGGTCCAGCCCGGCGAGCGTTGCGCGCAGCGCCCCCTTGAGGGTGCCGAAATCCAGCAAAATCTCCGTGTCCGGGGCAAGTTCCGTCCCTTCCACGCAAAGTTCCACGCCGAAATTGTGGCCGTGCGTGTTCTCGCACTTGCCCTGATAGTGCCGGAGCGCGTGCGCGGCGGCGAATTCCTCGCGCACGGTGAGCCGCCAGAGCCCGCTCATCCCACGATCCACCACATGACGCAGGCGGAAACAAAGGTCACGACGATGGCCGTGACGATGCGCATGTGCTGGTTCCACTCGAAGGGCGAGTGCTGCGGCTCCAGCTCCACCGCGCCCTCGGGCTCGTTTTCCGAAGGCCGGGAGGGCACGAAGAGGCGTTCCAGCCACGAGAGAAAGGACATGCTGCCTCCGCGCGCTCATGGCGGGCGGCACGCCCCGCACCACGGGACGCGCCGCCCGGAAGCGCGCTAGTTTTTGATCAGCTCGGCCTTGAGCGGCTCGCCGTAATAGGCCTTGCGATAGAGTTCCTTGAGCTCGGAAATGAGCGGATAGCGCGGGTTGGACACCGTGCACTGGTCGTCGAAGGCGTGTTCGGACATTTCGTCGAGCTTGGCGAGGAAGTCGGCCTCGGCGATGCCCGCGTCGCGCAGCGACTTCGGGATGTTGAGGTCGCGCTTGAGCTGCTCGATGGCGCGCACGAGGCGCGCGGTCTTTTCCGCCCGGGCCTCGGGGCCGTCGCCCTCCACGTCGTCGGCGAGGTGCAGCATATCCGCGATGCGCGCGTAGCGCCCCTTCACCCAGGGATACTTGTACTGCGGCAGCATCCCCTGCTTGGTGGGCGTGTCCGTGGCGTTGTACTCGATGACATAGGACAGCATGATGGCGTTGGCGAGGCCGTGGGGCAGGTGGAAGTACGAGCCCAGGGTGTGCGCCAGCGAATGGCAGATGCCGAGGAAGGCGTTGGCGAAGGCCATGCCCGCCATGGTGGCCGCGTAGTGGATCTTCTCGCGCGGTACCAGCCTGTCCTCGCCGCCCTCGTAGGACTTGCGCAGGTACTTGAAGACGAGGCGGATGGCCTCCATGGCCTGCCCGTCCGCGAAGTTGGTCGCAAGCGTCGAGGTATAGGCCTCGATGGCGTGGGTCAGCACGTCCAGCCCCGCGTTGGCGATGAGCGAGGGCGGGAGGTCCATGACGAATTCCGGGTCCACGATGGCCATGTCCGGCGTGAGCGCGTAGTCGGCCACCGGGTACTTGACGCCCGTCTTGTTGTCCGTGATGACCGCGAAGGGCGTGACCTCGGAGCCGGTACCCGAAGTGGTGGGGATGGCCACCATGAGCGCCTTCTTGCCGAGCTCGGGGAAGGAGACCACGCGCTTCCTGATGTCCATGAAGCGGAGCGCGATGTCCTCAAAGCGGATGTCCGGCTTTTCGTAGAGCAGCCAGATGATCTTGGCCGCGTCCATGGGCGAGCCGCCGCCGAGCGCGATGAAGAGGTCGGGCTGGAAGGCGTTCACCATGTCGAGCGCCTTGCGCGCCGTGTCGATGTCCGGGTCGGGGAGCACGCCCGAGAACACGCGCACATCCATGCCCATGTTTTCCAGCACTTCCTGCACCTTGTGGACATGGCCGAGCTTGACCATGGTATCGTCGGTGATGATGCAGGCGCGGCGGCGGTCGGAGAGCTCCTCAAGGGCGGGCTTCAGCGCGCCGAGCTTGAAATAGATCTTGGAGGGCACGCGGAACCAGAGCATGTTTTCGCGGCGCGCGGCCACGGTCTTGACATTCATGAGGTGCTTCACCCCGATGTTTTCGCTCACGGAATTGCCGCCCCAGCTCCCGCAGCCGAGCGTGAGGGACGGGGCCACGCGGAAATTGTAAACGTCGCCGATGGCGCCCTGCGCCGCGGGCATGTTCACCAGCGTGCGGCCCGTGGTCATGGTGTCCTCAAAGGCGCGGATGTGGGCGTCATTGGTCTCGCGGGTGTAGAGCACGGAGGTATGCCCGGCACCGCCCAGCTCCACCAGTTCCTCGGCGGTGCCCACGCAGGCCGCGAAATCCGGGCGGCGGTAGAAGCCGAGCACGGGCGAGAGCTTTTCATGCGCGAAGGGGTCATCGGCGCGCACCTCTTCCCGCTCGGCCATGAGCACCTTGGTGCCCTCGGGCACGGTGATGCCCGCCATCTCGGCGATGCGCCCGGCCGACTGGCCCACGATGGCGCTGTTGAGGGCGCCGTTGACGAAGATGGTTTTCGCGAGCTTCTCCGCCTCCTCCTTGTCGGCGAAATAGGCGCCGCGGCGGATGAATTCCTCGCGCACGGCGTCGGCCACCGGGGCCTCGGCCACCACCGTCTGCTCGGAGGCGCAGATCATGCCGTTGTCAAAGGTCTTGCTCAGGAGGATGGAGTTCACCGCCATCTTGATGTCGGCCGTGGCGTCGATGATGACCGGGGTGTTGCCCGCGCCCACGCCGATGGCAGGCGTGCCGGAGCTGTAGGCCGCGTGCACCATGCCCGGGCCGCCCGTGGCGAGGATGAGGTTGATGTGCGGGTGGCTCATGAGCGCCTGGGTGAGCTCGGGCGTGGGCTCCTCGATGCAGTCGATGATGCCCTCCGGGGCCCCGGCCTCCACGGCGGCGCGCAGGATGGTCATGGCCGCCTCGCGGGTGCTCTTTTTGGCGCGCGGGTGCGGCGAAAAGATGATGCCGTTGCGCGTCTTGAGCGCCAGGAGGGCCTTGAAGATGGCCGTGGACGTGGGGTTGGTGGTGGGCACGATGCCCGCCACGAGCCCGAGCGGCGCCGCTATCTCGCGGTAGCCGGAGACCGGGTCGTCCTCGATGACGCCGCAGGTCTTGCTGTCCTTGTATTTATTATAGATGTATTCCGAGGCGAAGTGGTTCTTGATGACCTTGTCTTCCACGATGCCCATGCCGGTCTCGGCCGCGGCCATCTTGGCGAGCTCGATGCGCTTGGAGGTGGCCACCGCCGCCGCGTGCTGGAAGATCTCGTCCACCTGCTTCTGGTCATATTCCGCGAACTTGGCCTGGGCGGCGCGCACGCGCTCCACCATGGCGTCGAGCTTTTCGCGGGGCGAGAGCTCTGCCGTGGCCTTGGTCTTTGCCGTTTCGGTTTTCTTGCTCATGGTCTCCTCGTTGGTATGCCGCCCGTTCAGGCGAGCTTGCGCAGGCGCGCGATGGCTTCTTCGGTGTCGGAGGGGGAGCCGAAGGCCGTGAGGCGCACATAGCCCTCGCCGCTCGCGCCGAAGCCCACGCCCGGCGTGCAGACGAGCGCAGCCTCGTTGAGCAGCCGCTCGAAAAAGCCCCAGGAATCCATGCCCTTGGGCACGCCCACCCAGATGTAGGGCGCGTTCACGCCGCCGAACACGGGGAGTCCCATGCCGGCCACGGCCTCGCGCAGCATGGCGGCGTTGCGCTGGTAGCCCGCGATGACGTCGCGCACCTCGCGGCGGCCGTTCTCGCTGTAGACGGCGGCGGCTGCCTTCTGCACGATGTAGGGGCAGCCATTGTACTTGGTGCACTGGCGGCGGTTCCAGAAGCCGTTGAGCGCCACGCGCCCGCCCTTGCCGTCGTCCACCATGAGGCTCTCGGGGATGACGGTATAGGCGCAGCGCAGGCCCGTGAAACCGGCCGTCTTGGAGAAGCTGCGGAACTCCACGGCCACATCGCGCGCGCCCTCAAGCTCGAAGATGCTGTGCGGCACGTCCGCGTCCTGGATATAGGCCTCGTAGGCCGAATCGAAGAGGATGACGCAGCCGTGCTCGCGCGCGTAGTCCACCCAGCCCTGGAGCTGGGCGCGCTTGAGCACCGTGCCCGTGGGATTGTTGGGATAGCAGAGATAGATGATGTCCGGCCGCGTCTCGGGATAGGCGGGCACAAAATCGTTCTCGCGCGTGCAGGGCAGGTAGACGATGCGGCTCCAGTGGTGGTCCTTCCAGTCGCCCGCGCGGCCGGCCATGACGTTGGAATCCACATAGACCGGATACACCGGGTCGGTCACGGCGACCACGCTGTCCGGCGCGAAGAGCTCCTGGAAATTGCCCACATCGGACTTGGCGCCGTCGCTGACAAAGATCTCGTCCGGCCTGATGTCCACGCCGTGGGCCTTGTAGTCGTATTCCATGATGAGATCGCGCAAAAAGGCGTAGCCCTGCTCGGGCCCGTAGCCGTGAAAGTGCGCGGCGTCGCCCATGTCGTCCACGGCCTCGTGCAGGGCGTTGATGACAGCGGGCACGAGGGGCCTGGTCACGTCGCCGATGCCGAGGCTGATGACGCGGGCGTCGGGGTGGCTGTCCTTGAAGTCGGCCACCTTGCGCGCGATGTCGGCAAAGAGGTAGTTGCGCTGAATCTTGAGGAAATTGGGGTTCACCCTGGTCATGGAAGCCTCGCTTGCTGCGGCGCTGCCGCGTTGGGGGAGAGTTAATGCCGCTTGTGCTGTTGTACAGGTGGGAGGGCAGCTTGTGCTTGCTGTCCATGCAATGCCGAAATTATCCGTCAAAAACAGCCTTTTTGGTTCCGGCTGCGTCAGAAAAAAATTTCCTCGGTCGAGTACTTGAGTACACTCCCTTCGGAAATTATTTTTCTTCCTTGCCGGAACCAAAAAATCTTATTTTTTAGGATTCTTCCGGCACCTGCACCCGTCTTCCGCTACGCTCCAGACGGGATATGGAATACCTCTTTCTCCGGGACTGATAAGGAAGCTCAGCCTGTCGCTTACAGATAATACACGCCGTCAAAGACTGTCACCGCGGGGCCGGACATATAGACATGGTTGCTCGCCTCGTCCCAGTCCACATGGAGCACGCCGCCCTTGAGCTCCACATCCACGGAGCGGCCCGTATAGCCGTTGAGGATGCATGCCACGGCCGCCGCGCAGGCGCCTGTGCCGCAGGCCAGCGTCTCGCCGGCTCCGCGCTCCCACACGCGCATCCGGATTTTTGTGGTGGAAATGACCTCCACAAATTCGGTATTGGTGCGCCTGGGGAAGAGATGATGATGCTCAAAAAGCGGGCCGAGCGCGGGCAGGTCGAGGTCGTCGATGCCGCGCATGAAGACCACGGCGTGCGGGTTGCCCATGGAGACCGCCGTCACCGCATAGGTGCGGCCGTCCACCTGGATGGGGTGGGCGATACAGCGTCGGTCCTCCTCGGCCACGCTGAGCACGGGCGCGAGCTCCACCGGGATGCGGCTCGGCACGAGGATGGGCTCGCCCATGTCCACCTTGGCCCCGCAGACCGTGCCGCCCTCGAACTTGAGGCGGATGACCTTCTCGCCCGCCGCCGTCTCGAGGCGGATGATTTCCTTTTTGACAAGGCCGCGGTCATAGGCGAACTTGCCCACGCAGCGCGTGGCGTTGCCGCACATTTCGGCCTCGGTGCCGTCGGCGTTGAACATGCGCATCCTGAGGTCGGCCGTGGCCGAAGGCAGGATGAGCACGAGCCCGTCCGAGCCCACGCCGAAGTGGCGGTCGCTAATCTGCTTCGCGAGCTCGCCGGGATTGGCGACCTCCTGCTCAAAACCGTTGATATAGACATAGTCGTTGCCGATGCCCTGCATCTTGGTGAACCGCACTTCACGGGCCATGACGCCTCCTTGCGCCGGGCATTTTCGCCACGGCGTAAAAGGAAACGCTAGCCGGAAGCCGCGGAAATGTAAAGACGCGGGCCGCGTGCGGGGAGTCGTGTCCATGTGCGACTCACAAGGCCGCCTAACCGTGCGGCAGGCTCCCCTGGGAAAATCTCCCGCGGGAAATATCCCGCCTTCCGGCAAACTTGCCTTGACGGCGGATTCCTGCGATACTCCGCGCGCACATGGAGCAGCCGCCGGCAGTTGTGGCCGCGGCGCTGTATTTTTTTCGCGGGGCGCTCCCGCGCGGCGGGCAGCGGCAGTGCTGGCCGGACAGGCCCACGGCAAATCGCCGGCATGGAGTCAACCTTTGCCCCGGTCAAGCCGAAACCCTTTCGGCATCTTTTCCCGGGGCGCGTTCAGGAGCGGGGAGGCAGAATGCCGCACGCCTATATCGTGGGAGCTGGCCTGTTCGGGCTGACATGCGCGCGCGAGCTTGCCGAAAGGCTGGGCTTCCGGGTGACGGTCATTGAAAAGCGAAACCACATCGGCGGCAACTGCTGGTCGGAATTTGACGACGAAACGGGCATTGAATGCCACAAATACGGCACCCATATTTTTCACACCTCCAATGAAAGGGTGTGGAACTTCATCTCCCGCTTCACCGACTGGAACAGCTACCAGCACCATGTTCTGACAAAACATGGCGGCAGAACCTATCAGTTGCCCATAAATCTGGACACCATCAACCGCTTTTACAATGAGGACCTGGCCCCGGCCGCGGCAAAAGAGTTTTTGGAGGCGCGGGCGCAAAAAGATCGGGAACCGGACAATTTTGAGGACAAGGCCATTTCCCTCATCGGCCCCGAATTGTACGGCGCCTTTATCCGCGGCTATACCATGAAACAGTGGCAACGTGACCCCAGGGAACTGCCTGCCAGTCTCCTCAACCGTATCCCGCTCCGATTTAACTATAACTCCAGATACTTCTCGGACAAATGGGAAGGCCTGCCCCTGGACGGATATGGCAAACTGTTCGCGAGAATGACGAAAAATATGGATGTCGTCACGGGCCTTGACTGGAAAGATGCCAAAAAGGACAGGGAGCCGGGCTCCCTGGTCATTTATACCGGGCCTATCGATGAATATTTCGACTACAAGCTGGGTCGGCTCGACTGGCGCTCCGTGGGGTTCGAGACAGAACGGCATCACGTTCCTGACTTTCAGGGGACAAGCGTGATGAATTATGCCGATGAGGAAGTGCCCTACACGCGCATCCACGAATTCCGGCATCTTCACCCTGAGCGGCAATACGGGGACAGCACCATTATCTATAAGGAATATTCCCGGACAACAGGGCAGCATGATGAGCGTTTCTATCCGGTCCCGACCGCCCGCAACAAGCAGCTGTACGTGCAGTACCAAGATCTCGCGGCACAGGAAAATGCCGTATATTTCGGCGGCCGGCTCGGCACCTACGCCTATCTTGACATGGACGATGCGGTGGAAGAAGCCCTCAATCTTGTGGATAGAATCGAAAAAAATATGAAAAGGTGCTGAGGATGGGTGGCCAGCCTAAAGTGTCAGTTCTTGTCCCGGTCTATAATGTGGAGCGCTATCTCTCCAAGTGCCTTGACAGCCTTGTCCGGCAAACCCTTGATGACCTTGAAATCATCGTCATAGATGATGGTTCGACCGATGCTTCGGGCGCAATTGCCGACAGGTACGCAGAAAAGAATGCAAACATGGTGGTGGTCCATAAGCCCAATGAAGGGTATGGCAAGACCCTGAATCTAGGCATTTCCCTCGCCAAGGGCGAATATATCGGGATACTTGAGTCAGATGACTGGTGCTCCCCTTTTATGTTTGAAAGGCTGTATACGCAGGCCAAAGAAAAGGATGTCGAAGTTATCAAGAGTGATTTTTATAAATGGTGGAGTGAAACAGACATTAGTGTCAATCAGTCGGTCGCTCCTCACGAGGTATATAATACCAAAACAAACTTAAGAAAAAATATTGAACTCATATTTATGCAGCCAAGTATTTGGAGTTCAATATATAAGCGTGATTTTCTGGTAAAAAATGGAATTTTCCTTACTGAGACGCCAGGTGCCAGCTATCAGGATGCCTCTTTTCAGCATAAAGTTCTTTTTTGTGTTGAGTCATTATTTGTTATAAATGAAAGTTTTATTTATTATCGACAAGATAATCCAACTTCTTCAGTTTATGATAAAAGGAAAATATTCTGTGTCTGTGATGAATATGACGAATGTCGTTCTTTCTTACAAGAGAAGGGACTGCCCTTTACTTCGTTGCTAGAACGCGCCCGTGTAGGGGGGTATCTGTGGAACTACAATAGGCTTGATGAAGAGGGGCGTCGTATGTTCTACCCCAGGATGCGGGGTGATTTTGCACGTATAAAGAAAGAAGGTTTTTTAACCAGAGACTTGTATCCCCAATCAGCGATTGTGAAGATATTGTCTATCATCAATGGGCTCGGCAAATACTCACAGCAACGGATTGAGTGCGGTGAGGTTTTCGGGGAACCCATCCGTTTGTGGTAGATTGATAGTCGCCCGTTGCGGAAGGCTCTCCCCTGGGACGTTGGTTTTCTCAGAAAGCATGAACTCGACCAGCTGACTTTGGAGGAAAGAAAAAATACATCTTCATGCTCAGGCCACGCCTGAAAGGTGGCATGGCCGAGGGTGACAAAGTTTTCCGGCCAGCTTGTATGGTCCCAGCAGACATTGAGCCCTTTTCCACGGCGGCGCATTTGGCAAGATTACTCACAGGGCACTCCCGCTGGCCTGAGGCTTCATCGTGATGCCGCTGTTTTTGTGTTTACCCGGGACAAGTGCAACAGCGTTGGGGTGGCCGACACAGCCACTTTAAATAAAAACATCACGTCCATATTGTGACGGGGCTCACGCAAAGCACTCTTGAAAGAGCGGGGAGCGTGGGGTTGCCGGACGCGCTTTCCTCACCAGGACGGTTTGTCGTTCTCGCGTTTTGCGCGCCTACGCGCTCTGGGTCTCTTCCCGGTCAGAGAAATCCGCTCGAATGTTAAGAGCAAAATGAGGTACAGCCAATGGACACGATTTCGATTATTGTTCCTTGCTATAATCAGGTAGATTTTTTGCCCAGATGCCTCGACTCTCTCTTGGGACAGACCTATAGGAATATAGAGATAGTTTGTGTTAATGATGCCTCAACTGATTCCACTTTGAGTGTGCTCAACGAATATGCAGGCCGTGATGAGAGAATCAAGATAGTTGATGTCAGTCATGGTGGACTGGGGTGGGCGAGGAACTGTGGCATGCGGCAGGCAACAGGCCAATACTTGATGTTCTGCGATTCTGACGATGAATTTATGCCTAAAACTTGTGAAAAATTATACAACGCATTGGTCGAGAATGATTGTGACGTTGCTATGTGCTCGGCACAAGTTATCTATAATTCTGATTTTCATATGAAATCTTCAGATGACGATTACTATAATCTTAAATTTAGTGGAGTTGTACAAAATTCCCATGATATAATTAATCAGGTTGATGTCTCGGTTTGGAATAAAATTTTTAAGAAGTCAATCGTAGATCAATATAATATCCAATTTATTCAAGGAAGATTATATGAAGATGGAACATTTACTTGGAAATATTTTGCGCTGGCCAAAAAGTTTTATTGTATTAAAGACGCATTATATAAATATTATAGACACCATAATTCCATAATGAGTAAAACTTTTGCTAAAAATAATAAAAGTATTGATCATATATATGTTGCGGACAATGTATATGATTTTCTGATGCAACAGAAGATATTTGAAAACTTCATTGAAGAGTTTTTTTCGTTTTATAAGTCTTCCTATTATTTCGCAAAAAATTATTGCGATGCCGAACACCAGGTGGATATTGAAAACCTGGATGCGGAGCTTCAGAAAAAATATGCCCGATGGTTCAAGCACCTGGAAGAGAAGAAAAAAATTGAGCAACGCAAAAAAACATTTGCCGCTTTAAGAAGCAAGGTCAGAACTTGACGATGGCACCGGATTTTCTCAGGTTTATCCTGGAACGATTGCAAGAGCCTTCTGTCAGTACGGTGGGGGCTACGTTTTTGCACGTTGAGTTATGTGGTGAAGCCGCGCGTTTGGGTAAGGCAGCGCGGAGGAAGCACAAAAGTAAGTGGCAGGAAGCGCAGCTGTTGCGATGGATATTGAGCTCATGACCTACGCCTGCCCCGCTGGAACGTGCGGCCCTTGCCGGAAGGTTGCATGATAAGATCACGTCTGGCGGGGAACTGCCTCAGCGCGCCTCCTTTTTTATGGTGGCGAATGGGGAGCAGGGCCGACCTCGGGTGTCGGTAGCAGTATGATTGCCATCCGGCGCTTGCGTGACGTTGACCAATGACGGCCTGCCTGCTGGGCGACACGCAGGCCATTGATCTGGAAGTAATTCAGAGCCTGCGTATGTCGCTGATATCCGCAGTTCGCAGGTGCTTTGTGGATAACCGCACACCGCGCACACGTTGACATACGAGTACGGCCACGACGCACACTTCCGTGAGGTATATTTCATATGGCCCCAAATTCGCCAGCGCATGTGAATGGACTGAGGACTTCCGCTGCCCGGCAGAGACCAGAGAAACTATTTCACCCAGCATCTTTCTATATGCTGGTGGCCCTTGGATTAACTTCCATAAAATTAAACCTACACTATCGGAGCAAAATAATGGCCAAGGTTTCAATCATTATTCCTGTTTGTAATGCTGAAGCATATATTCTAAAGTGCTTAAAAAGCCTTCAGGACCAATCTTTTTCTGATATAAAAATAATTTGTATAGAAAATGGATCGTCTGACAATTCATGGGAAGAAATTCTTAGCCAAAAAAAGGATAAGCGCCTTGTTGCGCTCAGAGCCCCGCATCAGGACGTCAGTTATGCAAGAAATGTAGGGCTTTTTTGGGCTTTAAAATTTTCTCCCTATGTCATGTTTTGCGACGCAGATGACACTTATGAAAGGAATATGGTCGAAACAATGGTTGAAGGAATAGAAAGAACTGCTGCTGATTTAGCCTGTTGCGAGATTTGTGTAAAATATAAGACAGATTTAAGCCTGAAGGAATCTGACAATAAATATTACACTTTGAAATTTGACGGAATACAGAATAATATTAAAGCAATCATCAACAATATTGATTATTCCTTATGTAATAAAATTTTTCGTGCTTCTATAATTAGAAAATATTCACTTACATTTCCAGGTGCAATGCATTATGAAGACGCGTGTTTCTGCTGGAAGTATCTATCAGTTGCCAATTCGGTATTTTTTATTAAGAAAAAACTATATAATTATCTGAGGCATGAGAATTCAATTATGAATAAAACTTTTTCCAAGTCTAATGATAGTATAAATCATCTTGCCATTACTGATAATGTTTATGAATTTTTAAAACTTCACAACCTGCGGGATGAACTCATGGATGAGTTCGTTAAATTTTATGATGCTAGTGTTTATTTTGCAAAGCAGCATTCAAATGGGGAGTATTTGCAAAATATAGAAGATTTAGATTTGAAATTAAGTAAGAAATTTTTCCCGTGGAGGTACGATGAATAATTCTTTCCAGTGATAACCAATACCATTAACCTACATTATTATAATTTTATCATTTATTAAAAATCGCAGATATGCTTTATTCCCCCTTTTATACATTATAGGACATATAAATTTTTTCGCATACCCGGCCTGATTTTATTCCGAGAGGTTCATAAGATTAGGTGCCTTTATACCACGCCGCTAAAGATGCACACTTTGGAAACTTATTTTTCGGGGAAGTTGCCCCTCTGGTAAATTATGGCATGATTACCCATATTTCTACTTGATTTATAGGTACACTTATTTATCGGTATACTTTTAGTGTTCATAGTATTCTAAGATTCATTTATAATGGCATAATATAAAAATCGACACCGAATCAAATTACGTTACCCAACAAATTTTACTATTTATCTCTTATTAATTGACAGCAACACATTAGTTGCTAATTTAATTTTATGGTATGGAAGGGTAATTATGATAATTGCTTTTAAATTTGTCAATATCCTATATAGTAATTAAAAATTGTTCTTCTAAAATCAATTATTGGATTTATAAATTTTTTTATTTTAAATATTCTCTTCCCACCAAAGAAAAAGTATCTTCACATTTATAACCCCAAATACAAGTGAATTTGTTATCCCTCTGGTCTCCACTCTTTGAAACCGATGGTGATCACTCCGCTAATTGAGGTATTGGGTGAAATGGCAAGCGCCGCGCTGAAGTCTCCTTTCACTTCCTTGCTCAAGATGGTCGGCACACCATTTGTTTATTGTAATACCGCGACTTGGGTGAACTGTGGTGTGTTCTGGATGGGAACTACCGCGCTGGGGCCTCGTCATTCCCGCCAGTTCGCGGCGAGAGACGAGCGCATTGACTTTTGCAGGCGCATAGCGGAAAGTGCGCCCACGAAAAGGAGGCGTATGCACTACCGTTCCCGTATCGTGGCCGCAGGGCTTTTTCTCCTCGCAGGGGGCGTGTTGGCCGTTGCCGGATTCTTTGCCGACGCACTCACGCTTGACCTTGCGCACGCAGCAGCCGTGGGCTTTCTCGGGCTCGTCATTCTTGCGCTGGGTGTGCTGATGTTGCGGCGCGGGCTTGCCGAGCGTCCCCGCCGGGAGCGCCCTGCGGCCACAGCCCCCCAGCCGCTGCCCTACTATACGCGCAACTGTCCTTTCTGTGGCCGCAGGCTCGGCCTGAAGGAAGAGAAATGCCCGGCGTGCCGCCGGAAGCTGCCCTCAGGCACTACCTGCTCTGCCGGGGACGATGATGCCCCTGCCGCAGAGGCGACTTTCGCCGCAGCGCGCGAGGCCGCGCAAGCCCATGGGAGCACCTCCTATGTCTGGCGCTCCGTGCGCGACGACGCGACCTGCGAGCGCTGCGCCAACAATGACGGCCACATTTTCCAGTGGGAGCAGGAGCCCATCGGCGGCCATGCCGGGGCACGGGCCCGCTGCCGCTGCCGCCCGGAGCCGATTTTTCCAAAAGGCGAAACAGGCGCGCCGTCGGCTCCAGACCCGCAGCCGCAAGAATGAGCAAAGGTGAGCAGCATGGAGAAATATACAGCGTCCTTTCTCGGCCGGGATTGCCCCGGCGTGGTGGCTGCGGTGAGCCGCCTTTTCGGCGACATGGGTTGCAATATCGAGGCCATGGCCCAGACCATGCTTTCCGGGGCGTTCGCGGCCATCTTTGTGGTGAGCGCCCCCGAGGAGATGACGGCCGGCCGGGGCGAAGGCGCCTGCGGGGCGGATTGCCTGCGCCTGCGCCTTGAGGAAGGCCTTGAGCGCGCGGGCGTGGACCTCTCCGTCCTGGTGCGCCCGGCCATTGCCGAGCAATGGGGGGCCGGCCTCAACTGCGAGCCCTTTGTGGTCACGGTGGACGGCCCGGACCGCCCCGGCCTCATCGGCGAGATGAGCCGGGTTTTCGGCCGTCACGGCGTGAACATCGAGAACCTCAAGGCGCTCCTCGGCGAGGGCGGCGAGGGCAAGGCGCTCTTCGTTTTCGAGGTCATGGTGCCGGACACGGTGGACCTCGGGCGCCTGCGCCGCGAGCTTGCGCTGGAGGCGAACAACCTCAATTTGCGCGTCAGCGTGCAGCACCGGGACATTTTCGAGGCCGTCCACCGCGTGAGCTCATTTTAGCCACAAAATCCAAGGCTTAGGGATATATCATGCTTTCCGAACGCGAAGTCACCAGCACCCTGAACATGCTCCGCAACGAGCACCTGGACGTGCGTACCGTCACCCTCGGCGTGAGCCTCTTCGACTGCGTGAGCCACGACCTTGAGCTCTTCGTGGCCAACGTGCGCGCCAAGATCCGCCGCCATGCCGCGCAGCTCGTGGCCGTGTGCGACGAGGTGGGCGACAGGTACGGCATCCCGGTGGTCAACAAGCGCATCAGCGTGAGCCCCATCGCCGTGGTGGGCGCGCCCTTCGGCCCGGACGGGATGGTCGCGGTCTGTGAGGCCCTGGACGAGGCCGCCAAGGACGCGGGCGTGGATTTTCTCGGCGGTTTTTCCGCGCTGGTGGAAAAGGGCTTCGCCAAGGGCGACCGCGCCCTCATCGAGGCGCTGCCTGAGGCGCTCTCCCGCACGGAGCGCGTCTGCGCCTCCATCAACGTGGCTTCCTCGCGCAGCGGCATCAACATGGACGCCGTGGCCCTCATGGGCGAGCAGATTTTGCGCGTGGCCGAGGCCACGGCCGGGCGCGGCGGCATCGGCTGCGCCAAGCTCGTCGTGTTCGCCAATATCCCGCAGGACGTGCCCTTCATGGCCGGGGCCTATCTCGGCGTGGGCGAGCCGGACGTGGTCATCAATGTGGGCGTGTCCGGGCCCGGCGTGGTGAAGAAGGCCATCGACCGCGCGCTTGAGCGTGGCTGCAACGCCCAGGGCCGCCCCCTCACCCTGCTGGACATGGCCGAAGTCATCAAGGCCACGGCCTACAAGGTGACGCGCGTGGGCGAGATCATCGGCTCCGAGGTGGCGAGCCGGCTCGGCATCCCCTTCGGCGTGGCCGACCTCTCGCTCGCGCCTACGCCTGCCGTGGGCGACTCCGTGGGCGAGATATTCCAGAGCCTCGGCCTTTCCAGCATCGGCGCGCCGGGCAGCACCGCCGTGCTCGCCATGCTCAACGATGCGGTGAAGAAGGGCGGCGGTTTCGCGTCCTCCTCCGTGGGCGGCCTCTCGGGCGCCTTCATCCCGGTCTCGGAGGATTCGAGCATCGAGGCCGCGGCGCGCTCCGGACAGCTTACCATCGAAAAGCTGGAAGCCATGACCAGCGTGTGCTCGGTGGGGCTCGACATGATCGCCATCCCCGGCGACACGCCGGCCTCCACGCTCTCGGCCATCATCGCCGACGAAATGGCCATCGGCGTCATCAACCACAAGACCACGGCCGTGCGCGTCATCCCCGTGCCCGGCAAGGGCGTGGGCGAGGAGGTCTCCTTCGGGGGACTGCTCGGCAAGACGGTCATCATGGCCGTGCCCGGAGGGAACGCCTCCCGCTTCATCGCGCTCGGCGGCCGTATCCCCGCGCCCATCCACAGCCTGAAGAACTGAGGAGCCCCCGCCCGTCTCCGCGGTCCCGTTGCTACTGGCGCGCGTGTCGGTGCGCCTGGCGCTCCGCGGCTTTGTCCTCGCGCAGGCAGAAGGTGAGGACGGCCGCGATGACGAGGCAGGCGCTGAAAAAGATGTCGGAAAGGGCGTAGCTGCCGCAAAGGTCGTAGGAAAGGCCCATGGCCGGGAAGCCGAGGCTGCGCACCAGGATGAAGATGGCGACGAATTTGTAGACCGAAAGAAAGTTGGCGCTCCCGAAATAATAGGCCACAACCGCCGGCAACACCACCCACAGGCCCCCCAGGCACACGCCGAAAAAGAAGCCGAAAGCCGCCATGCTGGCGAGGCTCGCGGGCAGCAGCAGGAGTGCCATGCTGGCGGCGCTCCCGAGCATGAGCGCCCGCGAGGCCAGGATGGGCGTGGTACGGTCGCACAGCCAGCCCCAGAAGAACTTGGCGAGCATCCCGAAAAAGGCCGCGGCCCCGGCGAGGAGCATGGCGGTGTAGGCCTCGGCCCCCATGTCCGTGAAGCGAGGCTTGAGCTGGCTCAGCACACCCGCGCCCACCATGAGCGCAAGGCCGTAGGCGATGCCGATGTACCAGGGTGCCGGGTTGCGCACGAGCGCCGCCAGCGAAACGGATTGCGGCACCCCTTTCGGCGGGGGCGGGTCATGGCGGCGGCCGTCGGGGTGGAGGTGCAGCATCTGCGGCGTGCGCCGCACGAGCACCCAGCAGACAGGCGCGAGCAGCAGGGTCGCCCCGGCAAGGACGAAATAGGCCGTTTGCAGGTCATAATGCCGGATGAGCACAAGGGTGAGGAAGGGGAGCACCATGGCCGAGAGGTTGCTGCCCGCATTGGCGATGCCGAAGGCGATGCCGCGGTAGTGGCTGAACCAGTTGCTCATGAGCGCGTTGGCCACCACGCCGCCGCACACCTGCGAGGCCACCCAGAGCAGCACGAGAAAGCAGGTGAAGATCCGGATGTCCCCGGTGAGGCCCATACCGCAGGTGGCAAGCCCCCCGGCGAGCGCGCCCGCGGTCATCAGCCCCCGCAGGGAGTGCCGCGCGGAAACGGCGGCGGCCAGCGGCATGGCGGCCTGCCCCATGAAGGCGGCCACGCCGAGGCTCATGTTCAGGCCCACGCGCGTCCAGCCGTGCGCCTCGCAAAGGGGCTCCATGAAGGCGTTCATGCCGTAGAGGGCGCTCCCCTGCATCATGAAGTTGCCCGCAAGGCAGAGGGCGCTGATCTTCCAGCCGTAAAACATAGCCGCTCCGTAGGTTGTGGCGCGCTGACGCGCCCGCGAAGTGAGGATAGGCTCCCGCACTTGGCAACGCAAGCCGCGCTTGGCAGCCGGGCCTTGGGCGCGTAGGATGGGGGGCATGGAGAGGCCGGATCCCGCAACCATCCCGCTCACGCCCGGCGTGTATCTCTACAAGGATGCCCGTGGCCGGGTCATCTATGTGGGCAAGGCGCGCGTGCTCAGGCGGCGCGTGCTGTCCTATTTCCGGCCCGAGGGGCTCCCGGTCAAGACGCGGGCCATGCTCGCCCACGCGCAAAGCCTCGACTTTCTCACCACCACCACCGAAAAGGAGGCCCTGCTCCTCGAAGCGAGCCTCATCAAGAAATATCGTCCGCGCTACAATATCGTGCTGCGCGACGACAAGCAGTATGTGCTCTTCCGGCTGGACGTGAAGCAGCCTTTCCCGCGCCTCGAAATCGTGCGCAACGCCCGCCGCGACGGCGCGCGCTATTTCGGGCCCTTCACCTCGGCGCAGGCGGCGCGCGAAACGTGGAAGCTCATCCACCGCGCCTTCGGCCTGCGCCGCTGCTCGGATAGGGCCATGCGCAACCGCGTGCGGCCGTGCCTCTACCACCATATGGGCCAGTGCCCGGCGCCCTGCATGGGCTCTGTCTCGCCGGAGCAGTACCATGTGGCCGTGGAGCGCGTGTGCGCCATCCTCGAGGGCCGCGCCGGGCCGCTCCTACGCACGTTGCGCGCCGAGATGGAGGCCGCTGCGGAGGATCTGGAGTTCGAGCGCGCCGCGCGCCTGCGCGACCAGATCTCCGCCGTGGAGCGCACCGTGGAGCGGCAGGCCGCCATCCTGCCCGCAGGCGGCGACATGGACGCCATCGGCCTCTGCGAGGTGGAAAAGGGCCTCGGCCTCGGCGTCGTCTTTGTGCGCAACGGCGCGGTCATGGACGGACGCACCTTCTTCTGGCCCGGCCTGGGCTTTGAGGACGCGCCCGAACTTTTGTCGTCCTTCCTCTCCCAGTTTTACGGCACGGTGACGCCGCCGCCGCGCATCCTCGTGCCGTGGCTGCCGCCGGACATGCTCGCCGGGGAGGAGGATGAGGATGCGCCGGGAGCGGACGCCGGGGCCGATGCCCCTGACGGCCGGGCGGTTTTGGAACAGGCGCTCTCCGAGCGGCGCGGCGGCCCGGTGCGCGTGGTCGCGCCGCAGAACACGGCGGACAACCAGCTGGTGGACATGGCGGCCTCCAATGCCCGGGAGGAGGCGCGCCGCAGGCGCGGACAGGACGGCGAGGCCCTGCTGGCCCGCGTGGGCAAGGCGCTCGGGCTCTCTGAGCCGCCCGGCCGCATCGAGTGCGTGGACGTGTCGCACACGGGCGGCAAGCAGACGCGCGTGGGCATGGTGGTCTATGTGGACGGCCGCCCCAGCAAGGAGGATTACCGAATCTATTCCATGCCGGACAGCGCGGACGACTATGCCACGCTCCATGCCTGGGTGGCGCGCCGCCTCGAGAGCGGGCCCCCGTGGCCGGACCTTTTGCTCATCGACGGCGGGCGCGGCCAGCTCACGGCCGTGGGGCGGGCGCTCGCCGAAGCCGGGGAAGAGGGCCTCTTTCCGCTGGCGGCCATCGCCAAGGCCCGTGACGAGGACGGCCATGCGGACCGGCGCGCGGGCAATGTGGCCGACCGCATCTTCGTGCCCGGCCGGGTCAATCCGCTGCCCCTGCGCGAGGGCAGCCCGGAACTGCTCTTTTTGCAGCAGGTGCGCGACGCCACGCACCGTTTCGCCATCGGCCGCCATCGGCGCGCGCGCCGCGGGGCCGCGCTTTCCGGCGAGCTCATGCGGCTTCCGGGCGTGGGGCCGGCCACGGCGCGTCTGCTCTGGGACCGCTTCGGCAGCGTGGAGGCCATGAGCGCCGCCAGCGAGGCGGAACTGCGCGAGCTCCCCGGCGTGGGCCCGGCCAGGGCCGCGAGCCTGCGCGAAAAACTGCGCCGCCTGGCGGGCGGCTAGGATCCGGGCGCGGCGTGTCCTCCCTCACCGTCTACTTTGCCGACAATCTCCGCGTGCTGGAAAGCCTGCCCCCGCACTCAGCGGACCTCATCTATATCGACCCGCCCTTCAATACGGGAAAGACCCAGAAGCGCACCCGGCTCAGGACCATGGCCGCCGAGGACGGCGACCGCGTGGGCTTCAAGGGCAAGACTTACAGGACTGTCAAACTGGGAACAAAGGGCTACTCGGACAAGTTTGACGACTTTCTGGATTTTATCGAACAGCGCCTCGTCCACGCGCACAGGATATTGAAACCGCACGGCTCTCTGTTCTTCCACCTGGATTACCGGGAGATCCATTATTGCAAGGTGCTTCTGGATTCCATCTTCGGCCGCGATTCCTTCATGAACGAAATCATCTGGGCCTATGACTATGGCGGCCGTTCCAAAAGGAAGTGGCCCGCCAAGCACGACACCATCCTCTGGTACGCCAGGGACCCGGAAAACTACATCTTCAATTATGAGGAAATGGACCGCATCCCCTACATGGCGCCGGGCCTCGTGGGGGCGGAAAAGGCGGCGCGCGGCAAAACGCCCACCGATGTCTGGTGGCACACCATCGTGAGCCCCAATGGCCGCGAAAAAACGGGCTATGCCACGCAAAAGCCGCTGGGCATCATCAACCGCATCGTGCGCGTGCATTCCCGCCCCGGAGACATGCTCTGTGACTTCTTCGCGGGCAGCGGCACCCTGGGCGTGGCAGCCTATAACTTAGGCCGCGACTGCATCCTCGTGGACAACAACAGGGACGCCATAGAGACCATGCAGGAGCGCTTCCGGGACATTCCGGTGAACTGGATCACGGATTGACCCCGGCGCCGCGGCGAAAACCCCGCAGCATCACAGGAGCCCCGCACATTGCCCCTCAGCGCTCAAGCCAGTCGGCGAGCGTCGCTTCCAGCGTTTCGGCGTCCATGCGCGGGGTGTCATACCAACCCGCGGCCTCGCGCTGGCGCGCGGCCTCGGCGAGGATGATGGCCGCCGCCACGGAGACGTTGAAGCTCTGGATCATGCCGTGCATGGGGATATAGAGGCGGCCGTCGGCCTCTGCCAGCAGGGACTCGTCCACGCCTTCGTGCTCGTTGCCGAGGATGACGGCCGTGGGCCGGAGAAAATTCCAGTCGCGCAGCGGCCGCGCCTCGGGCGAGCAGGAGGTGGCGAGCACCTGCATCCCCTGGCCGCGCAGGGTTGCGAAAAGGGCCTCTTTGTCGCGGTGGCGCTCGCTTTCCACCCATTTGCGGGCCGATGCCGAGCTTTTCCGCCCCAGCGCCGGAAAGGGTGTATTGGTGTAGTAGAGGTGCACCCGCGCCACGCCGAAAGCGTCGCACGAGCGGTAAATGGCCGAAACATTGTGCGGGTCGTGGATATTGGCGAGCACCAGGGTGAGGTCGGGCTGGCGCTGGCTAAGCACCTCGCGGAGGCGCGCACGGCGGCGCGGCGTGACGGGCCTGCCTGCCGCTTCCGGCGCCCCGGCAGCCGTTGACTTGGCGTCGCCGGTATCCTGGGCATCCTGTTCCGGGAATCGCGCTTCGGGCTCGTCTCTGGGGGTCATGACCTTCTCCTCTCCGCATCCGTAAGGGGCGCACTCGCGCAGCCGGGCTCCCCGGAAACTCCGCGCGGCCGCCCCCTATGTGGCAGAAAAAATCTTTGCGGGCAAGCGCATTGCAAAGCACGGAAAATTGCCCTACACAAAAGGGAACCACCTTGCGGCGCGGGAGCGCCACACTCCAGACAGGAGCGCACGATGTCACACCTCCGCTCATTGCCTCTGCTTGTGCCGGCCATTCTCCTGGGGGCGCTCGCCCTGTTCGCGCCCGAGGCGGTGCTCGCCTCCGAGGGGCATCCCACCATTCCGGGGGCCTCGCTTTCGGCCATCTGGGTCATCCCCTTCGCCTGCATGCTGCTGTCCATCGCCATCATGCCGCTGGCGCTGCCCCACTTCTGGGAGCACCATTTCGGCAAGATCGCCGTGTTCTGGGGCCTCGCCTTCCTCGTGCCCTGCTTCATCGTGTACGGCCTGGGCACGGCGCTCTATGAGTTTTTGCACATCATCCTGCTGGACTATATCCCCTTCATCGTGCTGCTCTTCGCGCTCTTCACGGTGGCGGGCGGCGTACGCCTCAAAGGCACCCTGGTGGGCACCCCTGTGGTGAACACGGGCCTGCTCGCCATCGGCACCGTGCTCGCGAGCTGGATGGGCACCACGGGCGCGGCCATGCTGCTCATCCGGCCCTTGCTCCGGGCCAACGCGCACCGGCGCTACCGCGTCCATTCCATCGTCTTTTTCATCTTCCTCGTGGCCAATATCGGCGGCTCGCTCACGCCGCTGGGCGACCCGCCGCTCTTCCTCGGCTTCCTCAAGGGGGTGAGCTTCTTCTGGACGACCACGCACCTCTTCTTCAAGACCTTGTGCATGGCCGTGGCCCTGCTGCTCCTCTTCTTCATCATCGACACCGTGCTCTTCAACAAGGAAGGGCGTCCGCAGCCCCCGCATGACCCGGCGGCCGCGGAGGAAAAGCTCGGCCTCGAGGGTACCATCAATCTGCTCTTCCTGCTGGGCGTGGTGCTGGCGGTGCTGTGCTCCGGCATGGTCAATCTCGGCACCTGGATCGAGGTCTACGGCGTGCCCGTGGAAGGCCAGAACCTCCTGCGCGACCTTGCGCTGCTCTGCCTCGCGGGCCTTTCCTGGAAATTCACCAGCCGCCACTGCCGCGAGATGAACGGCTTCTCCTGGGCGCCCATCGAGGAAGTGGCCAAGCTCTTCTTCGGCATCTTCCTCTCCATGATTCCGGCCATCGCCATCCTGCGCGCGGGCACGGAAGGCGCGCTTGCCTCGCTCATCAACATGGTCTCCACGCCGGACGGCCAGCCCGTCAACGCCATGTATTTCTGGCTCACGGGCGCGCTTTCGAGCTTCCTTGACAATGCGCCCACCTACCTCGTGTTCTTCAACACAGCGGGCGGCGACGCGCAACACCTGATGACCGACATGGCGACAACCCTCATCGCCATCTCGGCGGGCGCGGTGTTCATGGGCGCCAACACCTATATCGGCAACGCGCCGAACTTCATGGTGCGCTCCATCGCCGAGAACCAGGGCGTGAAGATGCCGAGCTTCTTCGGCTACATGATGTGGTCCTGCGGCATCCTCGTTCCGCTGTTCCTTCTGCTCACCTGGGCCTTCTTCATCTAGGCGGGACGCGAAATATCATGGTCTTCGGGCGGGTCCGGCTGCGGTCGGGCCCGTCCCGTTTTTTCGGGGAGGTTTTTCATGGACCAGCGCGAGCGGATGCTTTCCGGCCTGCCCTATATCCCCATGCGGGACGGCCTTCTGGAACTGTATACGGCCTGTCACCAAAAGCTGTTCCGCTATAATGCCTTGCCCTGGGATGCGGAGGAGGAGCGCGACGCCCTGTTGCGCTCCATCCTCGGCAAGTGCGGGAACATCGTCACCATCATGGGGCCTTTTTATTGCGATTACGGCTTCAATATCGAGGTGGGCGAGCGCTTTTACGCCAACTACAACTTTACGGTGCTGGACGTGGCAAAGGTCAGCATCGGCGACAATGTGCTCTGCGCGCCCCATGTGTCCATCTACACGGCCTCGCATCCCCTGCATCCCGAGAGCCGCAATTCCGGCTATGAGTGCGGGATGCCCGTGAGCATCGGCGACAATGTGTGGCTCGGCGGCAATGTGGTCATCAATCCCGGTGTCACGGTGGGTAGCAACGTGGTCATCGGCGCAGGCAGCGTGGTCACGCGGGACATTGCCGACAACATGGTGGCGGCGGGCAATCCCTGCCGTCCCTTGCGAGCCATCACCGAGGCGGACCGGGACTTCTACTTCAAGGACCGGCGCTTTGACGTGGACGATTACCGGACGCCGTGGTGGGAGCGCGCCCGCACGGATGGGGGCGACGCCTGACCGGGGGTGCACAAAAGCCCCTGTCCGCAGCGGTCTGCCGCGGGCAGGGGCTTGATGATTTTTGGGGACGCGCTTCGCGCTACAGCGCCGCGCCGAAGGCCCGGGCCTCCTCAAGGGCCGGCGTGCCGGCAACGGCCCCGGCGTCGAGGATGCCGCCCGCGAGCACATGCCCCAGGTCCTTCCATTCCAGGAAACCCGTCAGCGCCGCATAATAGTCGAGCACGGGCTTCCAGTTTTCCGGGGTGTCGCCCTCCGCGGCCATGAGCAGGGCGCAGTCCTTGCGGGGATTGGCGTAGTTGGGATTGCACTCGGCCACGGCGAAAAGGCGGTCAAAGGCGGTCTTGAGCTGGCCGGAAAAGGCCCAGTAATACATGGGCGTGGCCAGCACCACGATGTCCGCGGCCACATAGGCCGGATACACCTTTTCCATGCCGTCCTTCTGCACGCAGGGGCTGGCCGGGTCCTTGCCGCCCTTCATGCAGCCGAGACAGCCGTGGATGTCCAGCTTCTGCAGGTCGATGCGCGTGACGCTGTGGCCCGCGCTTTCCGCCCCTTGCGTGAAGGCGTCGCAAAGCATGGCGGTATTGCCCTTGAGCCGCGGACTGCCGTTGAGAATGAGAATCTTCTTGCCCATGTTTTTCTCCATGACTGGCGTAGAGTGTGGGAGTACCCGCGCGGGATGCGCACCCCTGCCGCAAGTGGCGTGCGAATAATTTATTAAACGCTAAATAAATGTCAAGCAGGATTTTCGGCCGCAACGCGCCGGCTGGCTGGGGGACTGCTGCGCGGGGACTCTAGCGCCGCCCACGGCCGGGGAGCAGATGCACGGCCCGGGCGGCCATGGCGGCGAGCTCCTCCCGCGAAAGGCCGTCGCGCGCCTGAAGCGAGAGTCCTTCCAGAAGGGCGTTGAGTGCGCCCGAAAGCGCGGCGATGTCCGTATCCGCCGGGATTTGCCCGTCGGCGACGGCCCGGCGCAGCCGCTCGGCGAACATGGCCTTGGTCGCCATGCGCATTTCCCGGATGGCCTCGATGATCTCCGTCTCGGCCGGGGAGATGTTCACCGCCGCCAGCACCAGCATACAGCCGCAGGGCGTTTGCGGCGAGAGCAGGATTTTGGCGGCCGTGGCGAAAAACTCCTCCACGCCGCGGTAAAGGTCCGGCTCCGCCATGAAGCGGGCCGAGGGCTCCTGCCAGTAGACCTGCTCGTAATGGCGCACCGCCTCGAGAAAGAGCGCCGCCTTGTTGCCGAAGGAGGCGTAGAGGCTCGGGGGCTTGATGTCCATGACCTCGCAGAGCCGCGCCACGGAGGCGGGCTCGTAGCCCTCCTTCCAGAAGAGCTCGAGCGCGGCGTGGAGCGCCTCCCCCCGGTCGAAGGCGCGCGGGCGTCCCTTGCCCCGGTGTTCCGGCTGGTCCTTGCTCATCTGCGCTTCCCCTGCATGGCCATGTGAGGGTCTCCCTGTGTGGCGGTGCATCAGGCGCCTGCCTGACGCAGCAAAAGGAGCGGATAGGGGCGGCCTTCGCTGTCAACCGGGTTGCGGCCGGTCAGCACAAAGCCACGGGCGCGGTAAAAGGCGTGCGCCGCCGTATTGGCCTCATTGACCTCCACGGTGAGCGGCCCGTGCCGCCCCCGCGCGTGGTCCAGCAGCCGCGTACCCAAACCGTGCCGGAAAAATTCGGGAGCCACGAAGAGCATGTCCACATGGTTCCCGGTGCAGCCGAGGAAGGCCGCGGGCCCACCCCCGGCCTCCACGAGCCACAGTTCCGCAACGGCGCCCAACGCCCTCCGCACCTCGGCCTCGATCTCCTCCACAGCGCCCGGGGCGAGGAAGTCATGGCTCGCCTCCACGCTGCGCCGCCACACATTCACCAGCGCGGCATGGTCCGCCGCCAGCGCCGGGCGCAGGACAGGGGCTTCAGCGGCCGGAGCGGGCGTCAGTACTTGTAGTTCCACTTCAGGCCGCCCCAGGTGTTGCTTTGCTCGGTCCTGAGCTCCAGGCTCGTGCGCGGCGTGAGTTCGAGCTCGATGATGAAGGCCGTGCTGTCCGGCTTCATTCCCTGCTGCACGCCCATGTAGATGCTGTCCGTGAGGTACTTGCCCATCTCCAGCGTCGTGCCCCCGGCGGCATCGTCGCCCGAATCCCCGGCGGCGCTGGAGGAGGAGCTGCCAAGACGCAGCACATCCACCCCGAGCGCCTTCTTGGCGGCGCCGAAGATGCCGCCGCCCCCGGAGCCGAAGCCCGCGAGCTGGGCCACTGCCCCGGCCAGCTGGAGCGCCTCCATGCGGCCGAGCTCGTTGACGCTCTTGCCGAAGAGCACGCGCGAGAGGATGTCGTCCCGCGGCAGGGAGGGGTCGCTCGTGAGCGAGAGCTTCATCTTGCGCACCGTGCCCGTGACCATGATGTGCGCCGTCAGGTCCGGCGTTTCGTTGGTGAGCTCGATGTCCAGCAGTGGGTCGGAGAGCGCTCCGCCCGCAAAGGTGACCACGCCGCGCGTGAGCGCGAAATTCTTGCCGAGAAAGTCGAAATTGCCGCGCACCGCGTCCACGCTGCCCGTGATGTCCGGGTCCGACGGGGGCCCGGTGATGAGCAGGTTGGCCTTCCAGAGGCTGGTGAGGCCGCGCCCCTCCACCACGAAGCGCGGCAGCATGATGATGCGGATATGGAGGTTGCCCTGCGGCGCGGCGGCAGGCTTCGCCTTTCTCGCGGTCGCCTGCCCCGCCTGCGGCGTGGCGCCGGAGCTCTTCCCGGCGTTCTTCCCCGTTTCCGGCGGCGCGGTGCTGATGGGGAGCGTGGTGATGCTGCCTCCCACCTCGATATTGTTGAGCAGCACCTCGCCTTGGTTGACGATGATTTCCCCGGCCACGTCCGGCGCGGTGGCGCTGCCCGTGACCGTGGCCTTGCCTGAGAGCATGATGTGCACGTCGCGGCGGCGCAGCGGCCGGAGGCGCTCGATGCTCGCCTTGATGTTGAGGTCGTCGCCGTTGAGCGCGCCCGAGCCCGCGATGGTCGCCTTGCCGCCGCGGCCGTCGGAGGCGGAAAGGTCGAGCCGCATGGAGCCGGGAAGGCCCCCGTGCCCGCCGCCCCCCTTGTCCTCAAGGTCAAGGCGCAGGGTGATGTCCGTGAGCAGCACGCCGAGCATCAGGTCCTCGAAGCGGCCCTGATTGATCTGCACTCCGCCGCGGACGCGCGGCGCCTTGAGCGTGCCTGAGGCGTCGGCGTTGAGCGCGATGCGGCCGTTGAGGCGGCGGTCCGCCATGGGCACGAGGCTCCAGAGCGGGCCGAGGGCGCCGTCCCAGCGCACCCTGGCGGAGAGCTTTCCGGCCATGTCGGGTTTCGGGATGCCGTCGGGCCCGAACAGCAGGGGCACGCGCGCCGCCACCTGCGCGGCGTCACCGCCCAGGGCCTTGAGTGTGGCCGGGGGCACTTCCAGGCGCGCGTTGAGGATGCCGCCCCCCGCTGTGGGCTCGATGCCCCCGGCAAGCGCGAGGGAGAGTGGCGCGAGCGGGCTGCCGGGGATCTTGAGCCCGGCAACGCCCACACGGAAACGCCCTGCCGGGCGGGCCGGGCTGCCGTTGAGGCGCGCCGTGATGTCCACGGCGCCCTCGGGGAGCGCGGGCACGAGGACGCTCCAGGGCTTGAGGGTGAGCGCGGAGAGGGCGAGGTCAAGGTCGAGCCTGTCGGGCGCGAGACCCCCCTTGGCGCGCAGCCGCCCCGAGGGCGTGAGCGAGAGGTCGAGATGGTCCACGCCGATGCCCCCCGCGCCGTAGCGCAGCCTCGCGGGCCCCTGCAGGCGCGCGCCCAGGGTGGCCGCGTTGCCCCCGGTGAGGGAAGCGGGGAGATTGGCCCGGGCATTGAGCACACGCAAGAGCACCTCGCCGGGTTGCCACGTCACGTCAAGTTGCGTTGCCACATCCCCGGTGCTCGTCAACCTGGCGTTGAGCGGCCCGGCAAGGGGACCGTCCGCCGAGAGCCTGGCTCCGAGGCGCAGGCCGGCCGCCCGCGCTTCCGCAAGGTCCAGCCGCGCGGCAACGGTGCCCTTGCGGAAAAGGTCCGTGAGGCTGACCGCGCCCGTGAGGGTCTGCACCCGCGCCACTTCCTTGCCGCCCGTCTCCCTTACGTTGAGGCGCGGGATGCGCCAGGCAAGGCGCGCATCCTGCGAGACGGCGCGGGCTTCGCCGCCTGTCTCCTGCGCCGGGGCTACGGCGTTGAGCGCCAGCTCCACATGGGCGTCGCCCGTGAGCGCCATGCCGGGCACGAGTGCCGAGAGCGCTGCCCAGTCCTCCACATTGAGGCGCAAGCCGCCGTCCAGCGCAGGAGTGCCCCCGTGCGGCAAAAGGGCCGTGAGAGCGCCCTCGCCGCCGATGCCCGCGGCGTGGAGGACGAGGTCGCGCACGCCCGCGCGCAGGTCGCGCGGTTCCCCGGCCGGGGAGTCTTCCGCGGCGGCGTAGAAGAATTGCCCGCGGGTGGTGAGGGCATGACCGTCAAGGCTCGCCGCCACGTCAAGGTCGACGGCCGTTTCCCGCGCCGGGGGGAAGGAGCCGTCCAGCGGCAGGGCCAAGTCCTTGCCGCTGACGGCGAGGGCGAGGTCTTTCAGCGTATGGCCGCCCGTGGCCAGCTCGGCGCAACTGAGCCGGAGGTCGAGGTCCGGCGCGGGCACTGCGCCCCCAGCCTTGAGCGTGAGCCGGAGCGGCGCGCGGAACATGGCGAGCGGGTCGGGCGCCCCGCCCTCGTCTGCCGCAGTTCCCGCCCCGCCGTCACCGGGGGCCAGCGCGACGCCGAAGTCAAGGTCCAGCGGCCCGTCGATCTGCCCCCGGCTCCAGCCGCCCGCAGCCCGCCACGAGCCCTGCCCGCGCAGGCTCACGCGCCCGGCCGCGAGATTGGGCCCGAGCAGGCTGATGGCGGGGCTGCTTTCCGCATCGCCAAGGCCCTTGGCGTCGAGCGCAAGATTGAGCGTGGCCGCGGAGCCCAAAAGGTCCGGCGGAAGGTCCGCCACCGACAGCAGGGGGGCCGCGATATGCCCCTCCACCTTCGCCGTGGCCGCAAGGCCCGGTGTGGCAGGGTCAGCCCTGGCGGTGACTGCGGCCTTGAGCGTGGCGTCCTCAAGGCCGAGGACGGCGACACGCACCTCCTCACCGTCGGCCCCGGTAAGCCGGGCCTGCGCGGTGAGCTCCAAGCCGCTCTTTTTCTGCAAGGTGAGGCCCACGTCCGCATCGGCGCGCAGCTCGGCGGCTGGGGCGGGTTCGGCCGTTCCGGTCTCAGTCCTCTCCGCACCCACCGGGGCCTTTTCCTCCCCGCCGAGCAGGGCGGCCGGAAAACGCGCGTCCTCCAGCGTGGCGGCAAGAAAGACTTCCGGCAGCCAGAAGGGCGGCTCGCCGAGGATATTCGCCGCCTTGCCGAGCAGGGCCTGCACATCCTTGAGCGTCATGGGCGGTGCGGGCGTTTCCGGCTCGGGCGCGGGCGGCAGGTCCGGCAGGCGGAGGAGTACGGGCCTGACCAGCGCGACCTTTTCGATGCGTACCGCGCCGGGGAGCGCGCGCCAGTTCCACACCACGCGGTTTTCCGGCGCTGTGAGCCAGATGCCGTGGCTGTCCGCCGCTTCGAGGCCGAAGGCGAAATCAAAGGGCAGCGAGCCCGTGAGCCTTGTCAGCCGCAAGCTGAGCCCGCCGTCCTTGCTTTCCAGCGTGGCGTTGGCGGTTTTCAGGAGCCAGGCCTGGCCGCCCTCCGTCTGGCATATCCACCAGAGGCCGCCGAATGCCGCCGCAAAGGCGATGAACACCAGCGCGAGCAGTCCCAGAAGGCAGCGCCGCAGCCAGCGCCGGCGCGGCCGTGGCTTCGCGGCTTCCGTTGCGGAGGCAGGGGCGTCGGGCGCCGCGGCGTTCTTTTTTCGTGCGAACCAGGCCATCAGAAGGACTGCCCTATGCTGATATAGACCTGCACCGGCGGGTCGCCGTCGATGCGGTGCAGAGGGGTCGCCACGTCCAGGCGCACCGGCCCGATGGGCGTATAATAGCGGAAGCCGAGGCCCGTGCCCCAGTCCATGTCGCCGATGATCTGCGGAAATTCGTCCTTGTAGACCATGCCGCCGTCAAGGAAGGGTACGATGCCCACATTTTCGGCCACCATGAAGCGCGCCTCGAGGTTTACCACCTGATAGGAGCGGCCGCCCAGGGGGTCGCCCTCCTTGTCGCGCGGGCCGATGGCCTGATAGGCGTAGCCGCGCACCGAGCCCGCGCCGCCCGTGAAATAGCGCAGGCTCGCGGGGATGCTTTTCAGCGAGGAGGCCCCTGGCATGGCGCCGCCCTCCACGCGCCCGGCGAGCACGAGGCGGTCGTCGATCTTGCCGTCCGGCTTTTTGCCGTAGGGCGCGTAATAGCCCGCCACGGAGAGGGTGGTGGCGAATGCGCCGAAAAATTCCTCATAAAAGCCGCTGAAGGGCAGGAGCTTGAGCTCCGCCTCCATGCCGCTTGAGGGGTTGAGCTTGTTGTTGCGGCTGTCGTGCCTGATCCCCGCCTTGGGCTCGATGACGCCATAGGGGCGCTTTTCGTGCTCGTTGTCCTTGAGCCAGCCGCCTTCCGCGCCGAGGTGGATGCCGCCCCACCACTGCCGCGCGAGGCGGCGGTCGATGCCCACCTCGCCCTTGAGCGATTCCTGCTGGTAGGCGTCGGTATTTTCCCACAGGGCCGCGCCGTTGGCGAGCAGGCGCTGGCCGCGCTGAAGAAAGGCAGGCTTCTCGAAGGCCGCCTTGAGGCCGATTTCCTGCTGCGAGATGGGCGCGTCAAGGGTGAGGCGCTCGCCGTTGTGGAAGAGGTTGCGGTGCTCCCAGGTGCCTTCCACGCCGAAGCCCGTGTCCGTGTCGTAGCGGGCGCTGGCGCTCACCGAGCGCGGCGGCCCCTCGGCCACGGTGATGCCCGCGGGAACCACGCCCACGTCGCCCTCTTTGCCGTCCGGCCCGAGCACGCGGTGCTCGAGCCGCATGTCGTCGGTGACGGGCGCGGCCTCCACGGAGCGGAAGAGCCCGAGGGCCCGCAGGCTGTTGGCATAGTCGGTGAGCATCTCGTCGTCCCACGGCTCCTCGCCGGGCGTCCACGGCACCAGCCGCTCGAGGAAGCAGGTGTTCACTTCCTTGTTGCCGTGGATCTCGACCTTGCCCATGAGCGCGGGCGGCCCAGAATTGATGGTGATGTCCGCATTGAGGGTGCGCGTTGCCGGGTCAACGGTGTAGCGGCTTTCCGTGACCTTGGCGAGCGGATAGCCCGTGCGCCTGAGGGCCTCGGGCATGGCCGACACCGCGGCCAGCATGGCGTCGGCCACGATGGGCTCGCCCACGGTGACGCCGGGAACAGAGTCGGGAAAGGCAGGCGCCGGGAGCGTCTCGCGCTCAAGGCCCCAGAAGCCGGTGACGCGCGTGCGGTGGAGAAAGGCGTCGGGGATGACCGGGGGCGGCTCATAGTGCACATCCGCCCGGCCCACGGTGAAGCGCGGCCCCGGCGTGAGGGTGAGGGTCACTTTCACCGGGCTTGCGGCCTCGTCGATGGTGAAGGCCGCGTTGCCGTCGTAATAGCATTGGGAATGGAGGAGCTTGACCGCTGTCTCCTCGTCGGCGCGTGCGCGCCGCTCCAGCGCGAGCATACTGTCGGGCGGCTCCTTGACGAGCTTGACGAGCTGGCTTACGTCGCGCATCTGGCCCTTGAGCGAGCCGGGGCCGTCCACCACCTCGATGTCGACCTTATAGGGCACGGGATCGCTGTCCCAGGCGGGACCGTCGCCGGAGCCTTCGCCGTTCTCCCCGGCCTGCGCGCCCTGGGCCGTGTCCGCGCCCTGCGCGCCGGGGTCCGTATTTTTCGCGAGCAGCCCGCAACCGCCGAGCTGGCCCAAAAGGGCCAGCAGCAGCAAAAGGAGAGCGAGCCGCCCCGGCGCACGCCGGAACAGGGCTCCGCAGGGGGGAAAATGCCCGGAAGCACGCCACATGGTTGCCGCATTCTAGCTTCTGCGGCCGCGCCGCGCAAGCATTTGTGATGAAAGCCGGACCGTTGCCCGCAATCTTGGCCCGGCAATCTTGGCTCGGCAATCTTGGCAAGGTACCGTGCCTCTGTTAATCTCGGCGCCAACGCCGCCCCCGTGGGCGCAAGAAAAGGAGGCTCCATGAACTACGATCTCTGCCTGCACCTGGACGCCAAGGACCCGGCCATTCTCGCTTTGGTGCTCCGCAATGCCGAAAACTACCTCAACGGCCTGCCCGGCGAGTCTTTCCAGCTGGATGTGGTGGCCAATGGCGGCGGCGCCACGCTCTTCGCCGCCGAGGGCCCGGAATTTAACGAGGCGAGGGCCAAGGTCGCCGGCCTCATGCGGCGCGGGGTGCGCTTCAAGGTCTGCGCCAATGCCCTTGCCGAGCACGGTATCGACCATGCGCGCCTCTGGCCCGGCTGCCAGGTGGTCCCGGCAGGGCTGGTGGAAGTGGTGCGCCTCCAGCGCGAGGGTTTCGCCTATATCAAGCCCTAGGTGTAATGTTTCAATAGGTTGTTCACCCTTCATCAATCCTGTAAAGCTGGAAGTGGTTAACAACAGTAAACAGGAAAGGAAGAAGGGTGAACAGCCACAAGAATGCCGGACGTGGGCACGAGACCTGGAAGAAAGGGTGGGTGCGCTGGTCGCAAAATCTGCCGCGCCCTCCACATGAGCTTTTCACTCAGGAACCCTTTTAGCCTCCGGTGCCTCTTCCTTGCCGCTTCGGGTTGCCGCCTCCATGCGGGCGAGGCGGGCATCGATTTCATTGAGTTTTTTCATCAGCGTCTCCTGGAGTTGTTCGCTGCGCCTGTCATCCGCCTCCATCTCCGCCTGTCTCGCCTTTTCCTTATTTCGCTGACGCTCCTCCCGCGCCTTTTCCTCGTTTCGCAGCCGCGCCTCGCGCATACTGTTGACGATGATGGCGATGAAGATGTTCAGGATGATGTAGGAACTCAAAAGAATAAAGGGGATGAAAAAAAAGTAGGCGTACTGATGGTTCTTCAAGACCTTGTTGATGATGGTCCAGCAGCCATCAAGAGTCATGATCCGGAACAGGCTGTAAAAGGATCTGCCGAGGCTGCCGAAAGTATACGGATTGTCCGCTCCGAAGATCTGGGTGGCGATGACGCCGAAAACATAGAACATGACCGCAAGCAGGACGCTGATGCCGAAGATGCCAGGCAGCGAGAGCAGCAGGGATTGCACGATGAACCGCAGCCTGGGCATGAAAGAGATGAGAAGGAAAATCCGCAGGATGCGGAGGCTGCGCAGCACGCTCAGCTGCGGAATGAAGGTGAGCAGCGAAACCCCCACGATGAGGAAATCAAAAATGTTCCAGGCGTTGCGGAAAAAACGGCTGCGCGTGAGGAGCATTTTCGTGCCGATCTCAAAAGTGAAAATGGCCAGCGCTACGTTATCAATGAGCCTGAGCACGGTGCCATATTCGGCGCTAAAATAGTGGCTCGTCTCCATGCCCAGGGAAATGGCGTTGACGACGATGACCGCCATTATGAAATTGTCGATTATCCTGGAGTTCAGCCGCCGCTCCCGGCGCAGTGTCCTGAAAATCCGCACTATGGCGCGCTTGCTTAGGAAAGCCATTGTCCTCCTCCATGGGCGGGTGGACGAACCCCGCTCCTCGGTTATGAGGATTTTATGCGTTTTTTTATAAAAATAAAAGTTTGTAATGCGGATTTCGCTGGCTGGAACAGCAGACGCGCCCTGCGGGAAGCCCCGCTCTTTTCACCGGCAAGGAGCGTGGCGTGGCAGGCTATCTGCGTCAGCAAAAAACGTATTTTTCGGATTCTCCCGGCACCGGCAAGGAACAGGTATCAACCGCATCGGGTGCCACAATCTCAGCGGAATATCTTCCACGCCCCCTCCACGATGCCGCCGAGGATGTCCACAAAGCCCGAGGTGATGCCGGTGATAGTGTTGAGGATGAGCTTGCCCGCGCCGATGGAGGTCTTGGGCTTTTCCACGTTGCCGTAGACGCGCAGGGGAAATTCCGGCATGCCCTTCATGTTGACCGTGAAGTTGCAGTCGATGGTCCGGTTCACAAGGTTGAGGCTGCCGCTGCCCGTGGTGGTGAGCGTGGGCCCCTGGATGCGCAGGTCCTTGCTCTGCGCCACGCCGTTCACCAGCGTGCCCGAGGCCGAGGCCACGCTGAAGCGCGTGGGCTCCCCCTTGAGCTCGCCGGACTTGGTCCGCCCCTGCCAGGAGCCGTTGCGCACGCTGAAGCTCCACTCGCCGTTGAGCGCCGCCGGGAGCCGCCCCGGCCCGAGGTCGCGGGCGCGCAAGGTGGCCGACAGCGTGGCCTGCCCGTCGAGCGCCGATTCGAGCTTGCGGTCCCGCGCGGCCACCGCAAGGTCAAAGGCAGTGACGGAAAGGCTGGTGTCAAAGCCCAGGGCCTTACGAAAATCCACCGTGCCCCGCGTGTGGAGGGTCGCGCCGTAGAGGCGCCCCTTGCCCGGCCCCACGGTGAGACGCCCTGCGGCGAGCGAGAGCGGCAGGGACAGGTCCCTCAGGTGGAAGCGCCAGCCCGAGAGGTCGCGCACCTTGAGTTCCCCCTTGGCGTCGAACTCGCGCATGAAGGGCACTTCCCACACGCCGCCCCTGGGTTTCGTTTTGGCGGCTGGCCCCGTGTCCGTGAGCTTTTCCAAGTCCAGGGCCTCCGAGGCGAGGGCGAAGTCCACGAAGGGGCGCCCCTCGCGCCGGGACAGGCTGAGCGAGCCCGTGGCGGCGAGCGGCCCGGCCTTCGCGTTGAGCTTGCGCAGGGCGACGGTCTCGGGCCTGGCGCTAAGCTCGGCCGTGAGTGAAAGGGAGCGCACCCCCTGCGGCAGGCGGGGCTTTGCCACACCGAGGCGCTGGAGGCTTTTGGCAAGGTCCGGGCTCCTGGCCTCGATGCGGCCCTGTACCGAGGGCGTCGCGCCCTCGATGGTCAGCTCCCCGGCAAGGGTCGCCGCCAGCGCCTCCAGATGGAGGCCCGCGAGCGTCACGCGCTTGCGCGCGCTCTGGCAGCCGAGCACCGCGCGCCACGTTGCCCGCAGCCCCTGGCTCAGGCCCGAAAGGCCGGGCCCCAGGCGAAGGGTGCCGCTGGCCGGGACTTTTTGAAATTCCATGCCCGCGCCCGCGTCGGTGGCCCCGAACCAGAGCCTGCCGTCCAAATCCGCGCCGGCGTCCATGTCCGCGTTTTCCAGCCTGAGCTTCCACGCCCCGTCAAGCCCGAGGCGCGAGCCGCGCCACACGCCGGAGCGCAGGGCCATGTCCGCGTCCATGCGGCTGAAGGCGAGTCTGCCCCCGCCAAAGCCGCCGGCGAGCGCCCCCTGCTCGCCGCGCACACTGAGCTTGCCGCGCAGGTGCGAAAGGAACATATCCAGCGCCCGGCCCTGGCTCTGTACGGAAATATCGGCGCGGAAGCGGCCGCTCGCAAAGGGGAGCACGGGCATGGCCTTCGCCAGCGGCGAGCCGTTGATGCCCCGCGCCTGCGCCGTGATGGCATAGGGCGTGGCCTTGCTTCCGCCGAGGATGCACTGGCCGCGGAAGGTGCCGCCGTAGAAGGCCGCCTCGGCGTCGATGAGCACATCCTCAAGGCCGTTCTTGTCCAGCTTTCCCGGATAGATGCGCGTTTTCGCCGCCGTGAGGGTCACGGGGCCGTAGCGCACCGTGTCCGCGGCGAGGCGGATGTCATAGTTGATGCCCGTCTCGCCCGGCTGGAGCGGCTCCCCCGGCATGGGCGTCAGGGTGGGATGCGGATAATAGGCGTTCTCCGGCGGCCGCGCCACGGCTTCGGGCAGGGCCAGGCCGAGATTCACGCTCGGGCTCCTGAGGTCGAGCACCACTTCCGGGGCGGCCCAGGAGGGCACGCCGCCGCTCCCCGTGAAGCGCGAGCCCGCGCATACCGCCGAAATATGCTGCGCGTCGAGTCCCTTGTCGTCGAGGCGGAAATCGACGCTCGCCTCGGTGATGTTGTCGAGGGCCAGTTGCAGGCCGGGGGCGAGATTGCGCGCAAAGCCGAGCCACTGGGTGAGGCTTGCGCGGTGAAGCAGCAGGCGCCCGGTGAGCTCCGGGCCGCGCGAGGCTTCCGGCAGGCGCAGATTGCCGTCAAGGCGGCCGCTGTCCGGCCCGAGGGCGAAGTTGACCGCGCGCAGCTGGATGTCGCGGGCGCCGTGGGGCATAGCCGCCGTGCCGTCCATAGTGAACGGCACGATCTCGCCCGTGTGGCCGCCGAGCCCGAGGTCGGAAGCAAGCGCGAAGCTGCCGTTCCAGCCGCCGGGCTGCCCCTGGAAGCCCAGGGAGAGGCGTAAGGCCCCCGGCCAGTCCCGCGCATGGAGCGTCGCCGCGAGCTTGAGGTCCGGCGTGGCCCCGAGCGGCCGGGCGAGGTCGCTCCGGCCCCTGAGGCTGAAGCGCTCAAGGCTCGCGAGCGTGGCGTCCCCAGTGGCATAGCGCAGGCTGGAAAACTGGAGCGAGCCTTCCATGTCGCCGGGCGGGGCGGCCCTGAGACGGCACTGGAGCCCGCGCAGGGCAAGGCTCGCTCCGTCCGCACCCGTGAGGCGGCACTCGCCCTGCGTGATTTCAAGGCGGCAACTCCCCTCCAGAAAACCCAGCGGCGCCCCGTCAGCGCCTTTGCGCGGCGTGTCCAGGAGCGCGCGCAGCCGCTTCGCCACTTCGGCGGGGGGACTCAGGGGCTCGTCAAGACGCGCCTCAAGGCGCGGGCGCACGAGGGTGACGGTCCAGGGGGAAAAACGCCCGCGCAAAAGGGCAATGAGGTCGGGGCGCACGCTGAGGAAGGCCGCGGAAAGGGCTAGCCCGTCGCCTTCCACGCGCACATTGCTCACGGAAAGCGCGGGCGAGGGCAAAAGGCCCACATCCACCGCGCCCATGCTGAAGACGAGGCCATGCTTGCGGGCCGCCTCGCCCAGGTAGCGGTTGACGAGGCCACCGGGGTCACGCTGGAGGAACCACCAGGCCGCGCCCATGAGGGCGGCCAGCACGAGGAGCGCCACAACCAGGACGCGGAAAAAGAGGCGCAAGGGGCGACGCATGGCGTTCCTGCGATATGCGGCGGGGGGCCTGTGCTGCGTACATGATGCCTTGACGCCGCCAATCATGAACAGTATCTTCAAAATAGTATGCAATCTTGTCCATATTGGCAACCGCGTCGGCGCGGGCCGGGGGCGCAGACTCATGCAGCGACTTCTCTGGATCGGCAACCCGTTTTTCTCCGCTTCGCTCAAGGATTGCGGCTGGCAGGAGGTGGCCTTCCACGATTTTGAGGAGCCCCGGGTCTACGGCTGGGACGACCTCGTGCGCGTGGCGGGCTTTGTGCCCGACGTGGTGGTGGTGGCGGACAAGAGCCGGCCGCCCTTTGTGCTCGGCGTGGAGGATTTTCCCTGCCTCACGGTGTTCTACGCCGTGGATTCGCACATCCACTCGTGGGAGCCGCTCTACGCGCAGGCTTTCGACGCCTGCCTGGTCTCGCTGGAGGACCATCTGCAGCGCTTCGCCGGCCCTTACCTCCCGCCGGAGCGCATCTGGTGGTCGCCCCCCTACGCGTGGGATCAGGACCGCCCCCGGCCGGAGCTCGCCAAGGAATGGGACTGCCTCTTCGTGGGCAATGTGAATCCCGAGATCATGCCGCGGCGCGCGGCCTTTCTTGCCGAGGTGGGGAAGCACCTCCCCGGGCTGCACATCACGCGCGGGAATTACCGCGAGCTTTTTCCGCGTGGGCGCGTGCTCCTCAACCAGTGCGAGCACGGGGATTTGAATTTCCGGGTATTCGAGGCCATGGGCTGCGGCGGCTGCCTCGTGACGCCGCGCGTGGGGCACGGCCTCGAGAAGCTCTTCGTGGATGGAGAGCACCTCGTGGGCTATGCGCCGGACGACGCCGGGGACGCGCTCTACCGCATCCGCTTTTTGCTGGAGCGGCCCGACCTTGTGCGCTATATCGGCGAGACGGCCCTCGCCGAGGTGAACGCGAAGCATCGTGTGCATCACCGGGCTCAGGCCTTTACGGACAAGCTCTGCGACCTCTGGATGCAGGGCGCGGAGGATCTGGTCAAGGCCCGGCGGGAGCGGGCGGCGGCGGTGCGCCGCGATTTTTTGAGCGTGCCCTATCTGCTCTGGGCGCAGGAAGTGCCGCAGGTGGAGCTCAAGGAGGCGTATCTGGCGGCCGCGCGCGGGCAGTTCGGCAGGGAGGGCGGCGCGCCCGGAGGGGCGTAAGGCAAGAGAACACGCCCTGAAGCTGCTTTAGCGGCGCGGTTCCTCCTCGCCGGGGGCGAAGCGCAGCTCCAGCGCCGGGTCATGCCCGGCCTCTCCGGTGCCCGGGGCGCGGGGCGTTTCCGGCTCCTCAAAGCTCAGGCGCAAAAGCGGGTCCGTGCCGGAGGCCCCGGCCGGGCCATCGGCAAGCGGCGCGGAGGAAGCTCCGGCCTTCTCGTCCCCGCCGTCCTTGGCGGCGCGGGCTTCGGCGCGGCGCGCCTGCTCCGGGTCCAGGCAGACGGCGGCCAGGTATTCGAGACGCGATTCCAGGGCGCGCACCAGTACGCGGAGCTGGGCGTGTTCGTCGCGCAAAAGCTGCCAGGCCTGCTCCTGCCGCTTCAGCAGGTAGAAAAGCGCCGCCAGAATACCGAAAAAACAGAAGAAAATGAAAAGCAGGGCGGAGAACATACACGAACCTCGCTTGCAAGGGCCTTGGGCCGGGACGTGGCTCCGCTTATATACGCTTGCCCCGGCAGGGGCAAGGAGGAACTATGGGCCGGCTTGCGCCGCGTCTTGTCATGGCCGATGAACGGGGCAACATCGTGGACGCCCCTGACCTCCTCATGGTCTCCCGCCGCGGGGCGGAGTGGGGCCTGCCGCGCACGGACGAGCTCATGCCGCTCCCGGAGGAGAGCGAGCTCTTCCTCCTGCCGGGCAGGCGCGCCGTGGGCCTTGACCCGCAAAGCGGCCGCATGGAGGCCGTGGACGGCCTCGCCGTGGCGGCCTTCGCCGCCCCCGCGCACACCCTTTCCGCGCACCCGGCCTATGTGACGGAGGAGGGCGCGCCCATGCTGCCGCTTTTCGCCTACGGGGCCGTGGGCTTTGCGAAAGGCCGCTTCTGGGTCTGCGCCCGCAGGGTGGACGACGACCCGCGCCAGCAGTTCCGCCATATCAGGCCCGGCCGCATCGAGCGCGAGGCGGCAGCGCTCCTGCGCGCGCATCCGAAAAATCGCCTCATCCGCCATATCATCGAAAATTGTGTGCGCCGCTATTCCTGCCCGGCGGCGCGCAATTTCGCCCTGGGCCGCTATGAGGCGCCGCTGCCGAGCTCGCGCGCCTGCAATGCCCGCTGCGTGGGCTGCATCTCCGCCAAGGGCGCGGATTCACCGCTTCAGGTGACGCCGCAATGTCGCCTCGCCTTCACGCCCACGCCGGAGGAGATCGCCGAGGTCATGGCCGTGCACGCGCGCCGCGAGCAGGCCACGCCCATCTATTCCTTCGGTCAGGGCTGCGAGGGCGACCCGCTGCTGAACCCGGACCTGCTCGTGGAGAGCGTGCGCCTTTTCCGCGGCGCGGCCGATCCCGCGGACTGGACCGGGCACGGCACGGTCAACTGCAACACCAACGCTTCACGGCCCGAGGCCGTGGCCCGGCTCGCCGAAGCCGGGCTCACCAGTATGCGCGTGAGCCTCAACAGCGCGCGGCCCGAACTCTATCGCCGCTATTACCGCCCCACGGACTACGATTTTTCCGACGTGGCGGAATCCATCCGCACGGCGCGGCGGCACGGCGTCTTTGTGTCGCTCAACCTGCTCTTTTTTCCCGGCATCACCGACACCGAGGCCGAGCTCACGGCTCTGGCGCGCCTTGTGGGCGAAAACGGCGTGAGCATGATCGAGTGGCGCAACCTCAATATCGCCCCCGAATGGTACTGGGAGCTGATGACGGGCGGCGAGGCGGCAGAGAACGCCGCGGCCGCGGCGGGCGGGGCCGGCATGGGCCTTGCGGCCTTCATGAAGCGGTTGCGCGCACTCTGCCCCTGGCTCCGTTACGGTTATTTCAACCCCTGGCTGGGCGACCGGGCGGAAATCACTGCGCCGCTCCCGGGAGAGTGGAAGATGCCGGAGGAGAAATCCGAGGATAGGTTATCCTGAGCAGTTGATGAATCTTCCTTAGAACCGTCTGGAGCGAAGCGGAAGACGGGTGCTCGTGCCGGAAGAATCCTAAAAAATAAGATTTTTTGCTGCTTGCAAGGAAGATAAAAATTTCCGCAGGGAGTGTACTCAGGTACTCGACCAAGGAAATTTTTCTCTGACGCAGCAAGCAGCAAAAAGGCTGTTTTTGACGGATAATTTCGGCATTACAGATGCAGCACAGGCGCACCACCAACTCAAAAGTGTAACAAAGCCAATGCGGATACCAGCGCTGGCGCCGACGCCCCGGACAGCCTCTTGCGCGCGGCGCGCTTTGGGCCTAATCCTTTTGGCGCATCCTCCGATAGATGCCTATGAATCGTGCGGGGCTGGTTCTGCCTTCCCCCGGGGCGGCCGCGTAAGCGGGGCCGTTCCGGGCATTGCAGGACGCCCGCTGAACAGGTATGGTCCAGAAAAAACGAGGACAGGCCCATGTCGCAGACGCAGATCCTGCTGGAAGTCGGCACCAACGAGCTGGAGCTGGTCGAGTTCTATATCGACGAGGCTGACGGTTATCGCGGCTACTACGGCATCAATGTCTCCAAGGTGGTGGAGATTTCGCGCTCGCAGCCGGTGACGGCCATGCCGCAGATGCCCCATCCCTCGGTGCTGGGTGCCTTCCCCTTCCGTGACGGCCGCATCGTGCCGCTCATCGACATCAGCAAGTTCCTCAACAAGGGCGGCGTGGTCAGCGACGACCCGCGCATCATCATCACCGAGTTCAACAAGACGCACACGGCCTTCCTCGTTTCCGGGGTGACGCGCATCCACCGCATCAGCTGGAAACAGGTGGAGGCGCCCACGCCGCTTCTGCTGGAAATCAGCGGCGGTTCCATCACCGCCGTGGTGCGCCTCGAGGGCCGCGTGGTCTTTGTGCTCGACGCCGAGGCCATCGTGGCGGCCATGAATCCCGCGCTTTCCGTGCGCATGGACGAGCGCGAGGACTCCGTGCTCGAGCGCAAGTACCACATCATCCACGCCGACGACTCGGTGAGCATCCGCCATCTCGTCAACGACCTCCTGAAAAAGGAGGGCCGCTTCGAGGTCACTCAGGCCAATGACGGCGAGGAGGCCTGGAAGGTGCTTCAGCAGTTCAAGCAGGAAGCCGAGGAAAAGGGCGTGCCCATCACCGACATCGTGCAGGGCGTCATCACCGACATCGAGATGCCCAACCTCGACGGCCTCACCCTCTGCCGCTACATTAAAGAGGACGCCATTCTTAAGGAACTGCCCGTGGCCATGTTCTCCTCGCTCATTTCCACGTCGCTCGCGCGCAAGTGCGAGAGCGTGGGCGCGGACGCACAGTTCGCCAAGCCGGACCTGCAGGCCATCAGCGACAAGATGTACGAGCTCATTCAGGCGCGGCCCGCGCCTTCGGGCACCGCCCACGCGCATGTGGTGGCGCAGCACGCCTGACGGCTTTTGGGCCGGGCAGGATTTCCGCCTGCGAAGAAGTTTGGAAGGGCGCCGCGTGAGCGGCGTCCTCCTTTTTTTCCGGCGCTCCCTTTACCCCGGGGCGCCTTCACGGTAGATTGCGGCATGGAATTTTTCCGCAAGGCTCTCGCGCGCGGTCTCACGCCCGCCAACGTGGCCTCCTGGGCGAGCCTCGAGGCCATGCGCTGTTTCGGCCTCGCTTTCGGCACGCTGCGCCTCCGGCTCAAGGCGGGGCTTCTCGGCGTGGAGCTCGGCCCCGGCGTCACGGCCCACGGGCCGGTGGGCCTTTTGCGCTGGCCGGGCGGCCGTATCCGCATCGGGGCGCACGCGCGCCTCATCTCCTCCTGGCGGCGGGCCACGGCATGTGCGCTCGCGTGGCCCGTGCGGCTGCGCGTTTTTGGGCCCGGAGCCCTTATCGACATCGGCGAGGGCGCGGAATTGAGCGGCACGTCCATCACGGCCCGGTCCACGGCCGTGCGCGTGGGCCGCGGGGCGCTCATCGCGCCCAACTGCGTCATCGTGGATTCGGATTTTCACGCGCCCTGGCCGCCCGAGGCCCGCGCCACGGAGCCGGGTCTTGAGCGCGACGCGCCCGTCACCATCGGCGACCATGCCTGGCTCGGGATGCAGTGCATCGTGCTCAAGGGCGTGAGCATCGGCGAGGGGGCCATCGTGGGCGCGGGCAGCGTGGTCACGCGAGACATCCCCCCGCGCACCCTGGCCGCGGGCGCGCCCGCGCACGTCATCCGCCAGCTTGATCCCGGGGAAGGCGTCCATGCCTGAGGAGGGGGGCGCGCCGTCACAGGGCCGGGTGGGCGAATATATCGCGGCCCTGCTTGCCTCGCCCCGGCTGGGGCGGCAGGTGACCTGCCACCGCGTGGAGGAGGCCCGCGAGGCGGAATTTGCGGAGAACCGCCGCCCCTGGCCCGCGGCCGTCGCCCGCCTGCTCGAGGGGCGCGGCATCCGCCTTTACGCCCATCAGGCCCTCGCCACGGACCACATCCGCGCGGGCCATTCCGTGGTGGTGGCCACGCCCACGGCCAGCGGCAAGAGCCTCATCTATAACCTCCCCGTACTGGAGCGCCATCTGCTCGACCCGGACGCGCGGGCGCTCTACCTCTTTCCGCTCAAGGCCCTGGCGCAGGACCAGCTCGCCGCGCTCAACGGGCTCGCCGCCGCGTGGCCCGAGGAGGCGCGGCCCGGCGTGGCCCTCTATGACGGCGACACCAGCGACCACTTCCGGCGCAAGATCCGCCGGGAGCCGCCCACGGTGCTCATCAGCAACCCGGAGATGCTGCACCTCGCCATCCTGCCGCACCACGAGCAATGGGCGCTCTTTTTCGCCGGGCTCACCCATGTGGTGGTGGACGAGGCCCACACCTACCGTGGCGTGTTCGGCAGCCACATGGCCCAAGTGTTCCGGCGGCTCAACCGCGTGGCCGCGCGCTACGGGGCGCGTCCCACCTATGTGTTCTGCACGGCCACGGTGGGCAATCCCGGCGAGCTGGCCGCCGGGCTCATGGGGGCGCCCGCGGGTGCGGCCGGAACAGAAGGCCCGGAAAACGGCGACGCAGCTTCCGGCGCGCCCGTGGTCATTACCCGTTCCGGCGCGCCGCGCGGGCCCCGGCACTTCGTCTTTCTCGACCCGGAGCAAAGCCCGTCCACCGCGGCCATCGACCTCCTCAAGGCGGCGCTGGCCCGCAATCTGCGCACCATCGTCTATTGCCGCTCCCGGCGCATGACCGAGCTCGTGAGCCTGTGGGCGGGCTCGCAGGCCGGGGCGTACAAGGACCGCATTTCCTCCTACCGCGCGGGCTTCCTCCCCGAGGAGCGCCGGGCCATCGAGGCGCGCATGGCCTCGGGCGAGCTGCTGGCCGTGGTGAGTACGAGCGCGCTGGAGCTGGGCATCGACATCGGCGGCCTCGATGTCTGCATCCTCGTGGGCTATCCCGGCACGGTCATGCAGACCTTGCAGCGCGGCGGCCGCGTGGGGCGCGCGCAGCAGGAGTCCGCGGTGATCCTCGTGGCCGGGGAGGACGCGCTGGACCAGTATTTCGTGCGCAATCCCGACGATTTTTTCAGCCGCCCGCCCGAGCGCGCCGTGGTCAACCCGGACAACGAGGTCATCGTGGCGCGGCATCTCGAATGCGCCGCCGCGGAGCTGCCCCTCAACGCCGCGGACCCGTGGCTCCACCAGCCCGGCTCCCTGCGCGCGCTGGCAGCCCTGCGCGACCAGGGCCTCCTGCTCCAGTCCGAGGACGGGGCCCACTGGCTCGCCGCGCGCAAGAGGCCGCAGCGCCATGTGGACCTGCGCGGGGCCGGGCAGGGCATGATCATCGAGGATACCGGGGGCGCGGTCATCGGCACGGTGGACGGCTTCCGCGCCTGGCGCGAGACGCATCCGGGGGCCGTCTACCTCCACCGGGGCCGCAGCTATGTGGTGAAGGATCTGGACGAGGGCCGGGGCCGCATCCTTGTGGAACCCGCGCGGCCTGCGTGGTTCACGCGCTCGCGCGGCCAGAAGAACACGGACATTCTGGAGGAGACCGAGCGGCGCGCCCTGGGCCGCTGCCTCGTCTGCCGGGGGCGGCTCAGGATCACCGAGCGCATCACCGGCTATGAGAAACGCGCGACCAACGGCAACCGCCTCCTCACCGTCGTGCCGCTGGACGTGCCGCCGCAGGTTTTTGAGACAGAGGGCTTCTGGTACGTCGTCCCGGAGCCCCTGCGCAATTCTCTGGAGGCGCGCTTCCTCCACTTCATGGGCTCCATCCACGCGCTGGAGCACGCGGCCATCGGGCTTTTGCCGCTGCTCGTCATGGCGGACCGCAATGATTTCGGCGGCATTTCCATTCCGCTGCATCCCCAGCTCGGCCATGCGGCGGTGTTTATCTATGACGGCCTTCCCGGCGGGGCCGGCCTCACGCGTGAGGCCTTTGCCGATGCGGGCGCCCTGCTCGAGGCCGTGCGCCGCGCCGTCGCCGCCTGCCCCTGCCTTGACGGCTGCCCCTCCTGCGTCCATTCGCCCAAGTGCGGCTCCGGGAACCGCCCCATCAGCAAGGAGGGGGCCCTGGCGCTTCTCCAGGAGATGCTTGCGGAGGGCGACGAGGGGGAAAAGCTCGCCGCCTCCTTGCGCATGACGCCTGCGCCCGACAGGCTTGCGCCGGAGTGCATCACCCCGCGAGCGCCCGAACCCGGCGGGACGGACCGAGAGGAGGCAAGGGCGCGCCTGCGGGTGGAAATACCCGAATCTGTCCCCGCGAATGCCCCGGCAGCAGCCGCGCCCACCGGGCTTGCGCCGCCCGCGGCCTATGTGGTCTTTGACGTGGAGACGCGGCGTTCCGCCGCCGAGGTGGGGGGCTGGGGCCTTGCGCGCAAGATGGGCGTGAGCGTGGCCGTGCTCTACGACAGCCGGGACGACGCCTACCACGCCTTCCGGCAGGAGGAGCTGGCGGGCCTCTTCGCGCGGCTTGAGGGGGCGGAGCTGGTGGTGGGCTTCAACAGCGTGGGCTTCGACTATGCGGTGATCGCGCCCTTTGCGCCGCCCTCGTTCCCGCATGGCGCGGACCTGCGCGCCCTGCCGAGCCTCGACCTGCTCCAGCGCATCCATGAGCGCCTCGGCTACCGCGTTTCGCTGGGCAATCTGGGGGAGGCCACCCTGGGCGAGCCCAAGAGCGCGGACGGCCTTCAGGCCCTCAAGTGGTGGAAGGAAGGGCGCCTTGAGGAAATCGCGGCCTATTGCCGCAAGGATGTGGAATTGACGCGGCGGCTCTACCTGTTCGGGCTCAAAAACGGCTATGTGCTCTTCAGCAACAAGGCTGGGCAGAAGGCGCGCGTGCCCGTGGATTTTTCGCCGCGCGGCTGAGGCGGCGCTTGAGCCCTGATGCGGAAAAGTCCGCCGTCCTTGTCAGGCGGGGAGACGCATATTAATGTAATGAGGAGTACGCCCGCAGCCCGCCCATTCCGGGCAGGCCGCGCGGGGCCGGAAATAAGGTCTTTTCAGGAGGCACACCATGACAGTGCGCGATGTCCTTTCCACCTGCATCTTCCGCAAGTACGCCAATGGCGCGGGCCGCGCCTCGCGCGGGGAATTTTTCGTCTATTTCGCCTTCTATGTCCTCTTTTTCACGCTCTGGAGCCTGGGCATCGTCGCTCTTGTCCGCTACTTCGGCGACATCAATCTGCTGGATTTCGTGCTGAGCTATGTGCCCTTCATCTTCCTGCCGCCGCTGCTCGCCGTGAGCGCGCGCCGCTTCCATGATTCCGGGAGGACAGGATGGCTCGTGCTCCTGCTCTTCGTGCCGCTCCTCAACCTCTTCGGCATCGCTCTCCTCTGCGTGCCGGGCACGCCGGGGCCCAACCGCTTCGGGCCCGTGCCCGAGCATGTGCGCCTCGTCTGGAGCTAGGCGTCCTCTCCGCCGGGGGCAAGGGCGGCCGCGAGGCAACGGAAGAGCACGCGCGAGGCGCGCGGCGAGGCGTCGCCACGGGCATGGGCCGCACGGGCGGCCTCCACGGCGCGGGTGAGCTCCTCCGCCGTGGCCGCTGCCTTTTGCGGCGCGGCCTGCCAAAATTCGTCCAGCAGCTGCGGCACTTCGGCGGCCGTGGCCTTGAGCAGGCGCGCGCGCCACGCTTCGGCGGCGTGGAAGCGGGCCACCTCCGCCGCGTCCCGCGCCTGGCGCCCGGCAAGGGCGCGCCTGAGCGCCTCCTCGTCGGCGTCGCGCATGAGGCGGCCGATATACTGCTCCTGCCGCCTCCGGCCCTCGCGGTCGGTGAGGCGGTCGAGGAGGTCCATGGCCTCGGCGAGGTCGGGCGTCAGCGGCAGGGCCGCGCGCTCGGCCGCGGGCAGGCGCGCGATCTCGAGGCCCAGGGCCTGGCGGGCGTGGCTGCCCCGCTTATTGGCGGAGCGGCTGGGCTTTTGCGGGCTCTCCCCATCCGTGGGGGCTTGGGCGCGCTTGCGGGGCATGGGGCCTCCTTTGCGGTTCAGAAGTACAGGCCGAGGATGATGCCCGCGAGCACCACGGGCGAGATGATGCCGTTGAGCGTGAAAAAGGCCATGTTGATGTGGCTGAGGTCGTCCGGCTTCACGAGCCTGTGCTCCCACACAAGCAGGCAGGCGATGCCTGCGCAGATGGCGTACCACGGCCAGCCGAGCCCGGCGGCGAGCCCGGTGAGCGCGAGAAAGATGACCGTCAGCACATGGGAAAAGCCCGCCAGCGCTAGCGCCGTCTTGGGGCCGAAGCAGGCCGGGATGGAGTGGAGCCCCTGCGCGAGGTCGCAGTCGAGGTCCTGAAAGGCATAATAGATGTCAAAGGCGCCCACCCAGAAGGTTACGGCGAAGAACAGCAGCACCGGGGCGAGGCTCATACTCGCGGGATTTACGGAAATCCATCCCGCCAGCGGCGCGAGCCCGAGCGTGGCACCGAGCCAGTAGTGGCAGATGGGCGACACCCGCTTGAGGAGGCTGTAGGCCCCGGCGAAGAGCAGGGCGGGCACGGAAAGCCAGAGGCAGAGGCTGTTGATGCCCGCGCAGGCCGCGATGAAGATGGCGGCCATGACGGCGCAGAAGGCCCAGGCCTGCCCCATGCTGATGGCCCCGGTGACAAGCGGGCGGTTCATGGTGCGCGGATTTTGGGCGTCGATGGCAACGTCGGCGATGCGGTTGAAGGTCATGGCGAAGGAGCGCACGGCCACCATGGCCACGGTGAGCAGGATAAGGGCGCGCCACGGCGGCAGCCCGCGCGCGGCCAGCACGGCCCCGGCCCAGGCATAGGGCAGGGCGAAGATGGAATGCTCGATCTTGATCATCCGGCAGATGTCGCCGAAATGGCCGAAACTCATGCGCATGGCTCGCTCCGCGGAAAGTCCGGCCCCGGTATTGGACGCGCGGGCCGGAATGGCGTAGAACGCCGAGCATAACGCGACGGGCGCCGGCTTACAAGCGGGCGTGTGCGCGATGCACCAGAACTGAAAAAGGAACATTCATGTCCCATCCCAACCGGCCGGACTCCCCCCGCGACGACGTGAGCGGCCTCAGCCTGCTCGGCGGCGGCCCGCTGCCCCGCGTGAGCTCGGGCCCCGGCGCCGAGCTGCTGGAGGCCTTCCCCAACCGCTACCCGCACAGGCCCTATGTGGTCAGCATCACCTTTCCCGAGTTCACCTCGCTCTGCCCGGTGACGGGACAGCCGGATTTCGGCACCATAAGCGTGGAATACGTCCCGGACGAGCGGTGCGTGGAATCCAAGAGCTTCAAGCTCTATATGTTCGCCTTCCGCAACCATCAGGCCTTCATGGAAAGCATCACCAACACCGTCCTTGAGGACCTCGTGGCCGTGCTCTCCCCGGCCTGGTGCCGGGTGAAAGGGCTTTTCGTGCCGCGCGGGGGCACGCGCATCCATGTGTTCGCCGAGGAATTCAAGGCGCTCCCACCGGAGAAGGACGCCGCCGTGCGCGCGCTGGTGGCGGCCTGGCGCACGGAGCCTGACCCGCACCGCGCCTGAGGGCATCGAGCCTGAGCCTTGCGCCGCGCGGCCGCGTAAGGCATAGTCAGGGCGCCCGCACGCCGGGCGATAGAAAACGGCCCGCCCTAGCCGCGGGAATGAGGCAGCCCCCGGACACGCCATGCCCGACACCAGCAAGCCCACACCCCACGCGCCGCGCGTATCCCGCGCGGGACGGCGCGTCGCGGCCCTCCTCATCTGGGGGGCAGGCCTCGCACTGCTCTTCCTCCTCGGGCTGTGGAATCTGGAGAGCAGTCAGCGCGACGCGGAAAACCGCCTCAGCGCCGAGGCGGGCCGCACGGCCGCGCAGCTCGCCACGCTGTTAGCTATCCCCGCGTGGGAACTGGACGAGATCACGGCGCGCACCATCGTCATGAGCGCCATGGAGGACGAGCGCCTCTACGCTATCAAGGTGGAGACGCGCCAGGGGATGCTCGAGGGCCAGCGCCGCAATTATCTCTGGGAGCCGGTGCCCTGGGACGACGAGATCGCCGAGGACACGGTGCAGGGCATGAATCCCCTCAAGGTGGAGGGGCAGAACGTGGGCTCCGTGGAAGTGTGGCTTTCGCCGAGGCTTATGGAGGAGGAAGGGGCCCAGCTGGCGGCGCGCGAGCGCTGGCGCTTCGGGCTCGCGGCCGCGCTCTGGACGCTGGCGCTTTTGCTCCTGCTCTGGCTGTGGGGGGACCTCGCGGCCCTGCGCCGCCGGGTGCGCGCTTTCGGCAGCCCGGCGCCCGCCGCGAAGGGGGCCGACGGCGGGGACAAGCCCGAGCCCGTGGTGCTGGGCCTCGCTCCCCACGCGCCGGAGTCTTCCGGTGAGGCGGCTGCCGGGGGCGCCGTGACCGCTCCGCCCCGGCCCGTTGACAGGGAACTGGGGCGGCGTTTCCAGCGCAAGCATCCCGACGCCTGGCGCGTGACGGCCGCGCTCTTCCGGCAGACCTTTGCGCGCGCGCCCGCGCTCATGCAGCGCCTCTATGCCGATGGCGAGACCGCGGGCCTCTGCCACCTCGGGCGGATGCTGGAGCAGGCCGCGCCCTGCCTGGGCGCGGAACGCCTCACCGAGGCCGCGGGCAAGATGCAGGCCGCGCTCAATGACCCGGACTGCGAAACGCGCGCCCTGCCGGTGGAAGAATGTGCGCGGGCGCTGGAAGAAGTGCTCGCCGCGCTGGAGGGGGGCACAGGGCAAGGCCGCAAGGAAGAAGGGGGCCGCTGATGGGCTTTTTTTCCAAGGTTCGCCGTCTGTTTTCCGGCGGGGGTGCGGACGAGGCAGCCCCCGCGGCCGTTCAGGATGCCGCGCCCGGAGCTGAAAGCACCGCAGATGCTCCTGCGGCGACGCCTGCTGCGCCAGCGGCCGCCATGCCCCCCGCGGGCGGCGGGGAACCTGCCGGGGAACCTGCGGGAGAACCGGGGGGGGACGCGGCCCTCATCCTGCGCCTGCGCGAGGCCGAGCCCCGGCTCTCCGCATGGCTCGCCGTCATCCTCGACGGGGTGGACACGGCGGGGCCCGAACTCTGGCGCAGGCTCGGCGTGCTTCTGGGCGCGCTGGAAACGCCGCCCGCCGAGGCGGCGGCCTTCATCGACGAATTCCGCTCCTGGCTTGAGCGCATGGAATACCGCCATGTGGAGGAATTCCGCTCCGAGCTCCAGTACCGCCTCGCCCTCGCCCTCGACCTGGAGGACGAGGAGGACGAGCGCAACCGCCTCTTTGTCAAGCTCACCGAGGGGCTGGCGCGCACGCGCGAGCAGTTCGTCCGCAGGCTGGACGGGCTCTTCGCCAGCCACGGCGAGCTCAACGACGCCTTCTGGGAAGAGCTGGAGGAGCTGTTCATCACCGCGGACCTCGGTTTCGAGACCTCGCTGGAGATGACCTCGCGCCTCAGGGAGCGCGCCCGGCGCGAAAAGGTGACGAATACGGCAGGAGTGCGCCCGCTGCTCCTCGCCGAGCTGGAGGAGCTCTTCCGGCAGCCGCGCCGTATCGCCGCCATCAACGCGCCGGAAGTGGTGCTCATGGTGGGCGTCAACGGCGTGGGCAAGACCACCACCATCGGCAAGCTGGCGCACCGCGCGCGGATGCAGGGCAAGAAGGTGCTCATCGCCGCGGCGGACACCTTCCGCGCGGCCGCCGTGGAACAGCTCGAAACCTGGGCGAAACGCGCGGGCGCGGAATTCCACTCCGGCGCGCAGGGCGCGGACCCGGCCTCGGTGGCCTGGCAGGCCATGGACCGCGCCGTGAAGGAGGGCTTCGACATCCTCTTTGTGGATACGGCGGGCCGCCTCCAGACCAAGGTCAACCTCATGGAGGAGCTCGGCAAGATCCGCCAGGTGCTCGGCAAGAAGCATCCCGGCGCGCCGCACCGCTGCGTGCTCGTGGTGGACGCCACCACCGGGCAGAACGCGCTCTCGCAGGCGCATTTATTCAAGGAGGCTGCGGGCGCGGACGAGCTCATCCTGACCAAGCTGGACGGCACGGCCAAGGGCGGCGTGGCCATAGCCGTGGCCCTGCGCGAGAATCTTCCCATCACCTATGTGGGCCTCGGCGAGAAGATGGAGGACCTGCGGCCCTTTGACGGCGACGCCTTTGCCCGCGCGCTTCTGGGGGAGCCCGAGGCGGAGGGGACGGCCGCGAAGTAAGGTGTGGGGAAATTTTTTTGAAATTTCTTGACGGCCGGGGGACTATCCGCTAAAACCTCTCCCGTCCCACATCTGTGAGACGATCCCTGGACGGCAGGGAAGGGCAGGTCGAGCCTGTCCTGCTGCGCCCGGGCGGAGCGTAAAACGCCGCGCGCCGGGCTTTGACATTCGCAGGCGTTGCCAGATGCCGCATAATGTCGAGCCGTTCCAGCCCGATGACGGAGCCAGTGCGAGTTTCGCGCCGCAAGGCGCGCCGCGCGACCGGGGCTGTAAGGAAAGGGGGAAAACCCCCGTTTGGCGACCCTGCGGGTCCCGCCAGCCGCCGCTTTTCGGCGGCATGACCGGGCCGCGTCAGGGGCTTCCCGCGAGATTTCGCGTGGCTGTGACGCGCGCCCGGCGCCCGTTTTCTCCCACGCACTCGGCCACAAGGCCCTTTTTTGCAGGAAGCGCCCCGTATCGTCAGGGGTGTCGAGGCTTCTCGGCCGCACATGCGGCCGCGCCGGGGATGAGCGCCAGTGCGCGGCCCGGTTTTTTTGCAAACGGAGTAGGCATAATGACGACTGTCAGCAGCGATCGCATCCGGATCAAGCTCAAGGCCTACGATTACCGCATCCTCGACAAGGCGGTTGCGGAAATCGTGGACACGGCGCGCAATACCGGCGCGGGCGTGGCCGGGCCCATCCCCCTGCCCACCAATATCCACAAGTACACCATCCAGCGGTCGGTGCATGTGGACAAGAAGTCCCGTGAGCAGTTCGAGATGCGCATCCACAAGCGCCTCATGGATATTCTGGAACCCACGCAGCAGACCGTCGACGCGCTCGGCAAGCTCTCCCTGCCCGCCGGCGTGGATGTGGAAATCAAGCTCTAGCGAGAGGCAGCCATGGCTGAGAAATTGGGAATCCTGGGTCGCAAGCTGGGCATGACCCGCATCTTCGCCGGGGACGGCGCGGCTGTCCCCGTCACGGTCATCCAGGCCGGTCCCTGCCCCGTCACCCAGGTCAAGTCTGAAGCGAAGGACGGCTACAACGCCCTCCAGATCGCCTTTGAGAAGTCCAAGGCCAAGCATGTGACCAAGCCCATGCAGGGCCACTTCGCCAAGGCCGACGCCGGCCTGTTCCGCGAGACCCGCGAGCTGCGCCTTGAGGGCGCGCCCGAGCACAAGCTCGGCGACGAGCTCACGGTGGAGATGTTCGCCCCGGGCGAGGTCGTCAAGGTGACGGGCAAGAGCCTCGGCAAGGGCTATCAGGGCCGGATGCGCCGCTGGAACTTTGCGGGCTCCAAGGATACGCACGGCTGCGAAAAGGTGCATCGCAACAACGGCTCCATCGGCAACAACACCTTCCCCGGCCATGTGTTCAAGGGCCGCAAGATGGCGGGCCACTGGGGCGATGAAACCGTGACGGAGATGGGCCTTCTCATCGTCGGCGTGCGCCCCGAGGACAATGTCATCCTCGTCAAGGGCTCCGTGCCCGGCCCCAAGAACGGCCTCGTCCTGGTCCGCAAGCAGTAGGGGAGCGACATGGCTACCGTGAAAGTATATGACCAGAACAAGCAGGAGTGCGGCGAAGTGACGCTGGCCCCTGAAGTGTTCGAGATCGAGCCCAGGCCGGAGATCCTCCACTTCGTGGTGCGCGGCCAGCTCGCCGCGAAGCGCGCGGGCACGCATATGGCCAAGACCCGCGCCTATGTCTCCGGCGGCGGCGTCAAGCCCTGGAAGCAGAAGGGCACGGGCCGCGCCCGCGCCGGTTCCAACCGCTCGCCCGTGTGGCGCGGCGGCGCCATCGTGTTCGGGCCCACGCCGCGCGACTACAGCTTCAAGGTCAACCGCAAGGTCCGCGAGCTCGCGCTGCGCATGGCGCTTTCGAGCCGCCTCGCCGACAAAGGGCTGATGGTGGTCAAGAACATCGAGATCGCCGAGCCCAAGACCAAGCTCTTCGCGGGCGTCGCCAAGACCCTCGGGCTTGGGAAGGCGCTCATCGTGGCCCCCGAAGTCAACGAAACCCTGATCCGCTCCTCGCGCAACATTCCCGGCATCAACTTCACCACGCCCGACCAGCTGAGCGTGCTGGAGATCCTGCGGCACAAGCAGCTTGTGCTGCTCGAAGGGGCCGTGGAGCCGGTTGAGGCGCGTTTTGCCAAGGGAGAGTAAGATGGACCTGACCACTGTTCTCCTCAAGCCCCTGCTCACGGAAAAAACGACCATGCTGAAGGACGAGGCCAACCAGGTCGCCTTCTACGTCCATCCGCAGGCGAGCAAGATCGAGATCGAGAAGGCCGTGGAAAAGGCCTTCGACGTCCATGTCACGGCGGTCAACATCGTGCGCCGCGCGCCCCGCAACAGGAAGCGCCAGGGCCGCGTCATCGGCCGCAAGCCCGGCTGGAAGAAAGCGTATGTGACGCTGGCCCAGGGCGATAAAATCGAGTTCTTCGAGGGGGTGTAATCATGGCTGTCCGCAAGCTGAAACCCACTTCTGCGGGCCGCCGCTTCCAGACGGTTTCCGATTTTGAGGAAATCACGCGGACCACGCCCGAGAAGTCACTCACCCAGGGTCTGCCCAAGAAGGCCGGCCGCAACAACAACGGCCGCGTCACCAGCCGCCGCCGGGGCGGGGGCGTCAAGCGCCTCTACCGCATCATCGACTTCAAGCGCAACAAGATCGGCATCCCGGCCACTGTCGCGGAAATCGAGTATGACCCCAATCGCACGGCGCGCATCGCGCTCCTCCACTATGCCGACGGCGAGAAGCGCTACATCCTCGCTCCGGTGGGCCTGAAGCAGGGCGATGTGGTCATGAGCGGCGTGGACACGCGCACCGGCCAGGTGGCGGACATCAAGCCGGGCAACGCCCTTGAGATGGCCCGCATCCCCGTGGGCACGGTGCTCCACAACATCGAGCTCTCGCCCGGCAAGGGCGGCCAGCTCTGCCGCTCCGCCGGGACCTATGCCCAGCTCGTGGCGAAAGAAGGCAAGTACGCCCTTTTGCGCCTGCCCTCGGGCGAAGTGCGCCGGGTGCTCGCTTCCTGCACGGCCACGGTGGGCCAGGTGGGCAATATCTCGCATGAGAACATTTCGCTGGGCAAGGCCGGGCGCAACCGCTGGCTCGGGCGGCGTCCGCAGGTGCGCGGCGTGGCCATGAACCCCATCGACCATCCGCTCGGCGGCGGCGAGGGCAGAAGCTCCGGCGGCCGTCATCCCGTGTCCCCCTGGGGCATGCCCGCCAAGGGTTACAAGACCCGCGACAGGAAGAAGCCCTCTTCGCGGCTCATCGTCAAGCGCCGCGGCCAGAAGTAGGAGTAGACCATGCCCAGATCTTTGAAAAAAGGGCCGTTCGTGGACGGCCACCTGCTCAAGAAGGTCGATACCGCGGTGGCCAACAACGACCGCCGGGTGCTCAAGACCTGGTCGCGCCGCTCGACCATCCTGCCCGAAATGGTGGGGCTGACCTTTGCGGTGCACAATGGCAAGAAGTTCGTGCCTGTCTTCGTCACCGAGAACATGGTCGGGCACAAGCTGGGCGAATTTTCGCCCACGCGCACCTTCCACGGCCATGCCGCCGACAAGAAAGCCAAGGCCGGCAAGAAGTAGGGTAGGGATATGGAATCGAGAGCCATTGCGAAATACCAGCGCGTCTCGCCGCGGAAGGCCCGCCTTGTCGCCCGCAATGTCCAGGGCCTGGGGGTGGAGGAGGCCATGAACCTCCTGCGCTTCACCCCCAACAAGCCCGCGGGCATCATCTACGGCGTGGTCAAGAGCGCCCTTGCCAACGCCTCCCAGCTCGGGGGCGTGGATGTGGACGCCATGGTGGTGAAGGAAGTGCTGGTCAACGAAGGGCCCACCTGGAAGCGCTTCATGCCCCGCGCGCAGGGCCGCGCCAGCAAGATCCACAAGCGCACGAGCCACATCACCGTCATACTCCAAGAAGGCAAGGAATAGGCTATGGGCCAGAAAGTACATCCGTTCGGCTTCCGGCTTGGGTACAACAAGAACTGGCAGTCCCGCTGGTTCAGCAAGAAGGAATACCCGGCCTTCGTCCAGGAGGACCACAAGATCCGCGCCTTCGTGAAGAAGCTCCTCTACCATGCGGGGCTCTCCAAGATCGAGATCGAGCGCGCGGGCGGCAAGGTGCGCCTCATCCTTTCCACGGCGAGGCCCGGCATCGTCATCGGCCGCAAGGGCGTGGAGATCGAGAAGCTGCGCACCGACCTTCGCCAGAAGTTCGGCCGCGAGTTCTCCCTGGAAGTCAACGAGATCCGCCGCCCCGAGATCGACGCGCAGCTCGTGGCCGAGAACATCGCCCAGCAGCTCGAGCGCCGCGTGGCCTTCCGCCGCGCCATGAAACGCACGGTCTCCATGGCCCGCAAGTTCGGCGCCGAGGGCATCAAGGTCACCTGCTCCGGGCGTCTCGCCGGGGCGGAGATCGCCCGCACCGAATGGTACCGCGACGGCCGCGTGCCCTTGCAGACCCTGCGCGCCGACATCGACTTCGGCTTTGCCGAGGCGCACACCACCTATGGCATCATCGGCGTCAAGGTCTGGGTCTATAAAGGTGAAATCCTTGATAAAGAGGTTGAACAATAATGCTTGCGCCCAAGAAAGTTAAATTCCGCAAGTGGCAGAAGGGCCGCTTGCGCGGGCTGGCGACGCGCGGCGCTTCCATCGCCTTCGGCGACATCGGCCTCAAGGCCATCCAGCACGGGCATCTTTCCAGCCAGCAGATCGAGGCCGCCCGTATCGCCATGATGCGCCACATCAAGCGCGGCGGCAAAGTCTGGATCCGCGTGTTCCCCGACCGCCCGGTGACGGCCAAGCCCCTCGAGACCCGCCAGGGCTCGGGCAAGGGCGCGCCGGTGGGCTGGTGCGCCCCGGTGAAGCCCGGCCGCGTGCTCTACGAGATCAAGGGCGTCAGCCTTGACCTCGCCCGCGAGGCGCTCACCCGCGCCGCGCACAAGCTGCCCATCAAGACCATCATCGTGGTAAGGGAGGGCATGTAAATGGCTGCCAAGAAGAAAGGCGACAAGGAAGTTCGCGACGTGGCCGCCCTGCGCGCCATGGACGTGGCCGAGCTGCGCGACAAGCTGGCCGACGAGCGCGAGGAGCTCATGCGCACGCGCTTCCGCCATGCGGCCGCCGCCCTTGAAAAGACCTCCGAGCTCAAGGCCCGCCGCCGCCAGGTGGCGCGCATCGCCACCATCTTGAACGAAAAGGAACAGAGGGCCTGAACATGCAAGCTCTGGAACACCGCAAGGGCAGGACGATGACCGGCGTCGTGGTGAGCGACAAGAACGACAAGACCATCGTCGTGCGCGTCGAGACCCTGGTCAAGCATCCCCTGCTCAAGAAGTATGTGCGCCGCCGCAAGAAGTTCACCGCGCATGACCCCATGAACGAATGTGGCGTGGGCGACAAGGTCAAGATCGTCGAATATCGGCCCCTGTCGCGCAACAAGCGCTGGCACCTCGTCTCCATCCTCGAAAAAGCCGTGTAGGACAACGCCATGATCCAGGTAGAATCCACGCTCCAGGTCGCCGACAATTCGGGCGCCAAGAAGGTCGCCTGCATCAAGGTGCTGGGCGGCTCGCACCGCCGCTACGCCTCGGTGGGCGACATCATCATGGTTTCCGTCAAGGAGGCCATGCCCCACAGCAAGGTGAAGAAGGGCGACGTGATGAAGGCGGTCATCGTGCGCACGGCCAAGGAAGTGCGCCGCATGGATGGCAGCTACATCAAGTTCGACGGCAATGCCGCCGTCCTGCTCTCCAATCAGGGCGAGCCCGTGGGCACGCGCATTTTCGGCCCCGTGGCCCGCGAGCTGCGCGCCCAGAATTTCATGAAAATCATTTCCCTTGCGCCGGAAGTGCTCTAGGAGACCGCCATGAATATGTTTCGCATCCGCAAGGGCGACAATGTGATGGTGATCACCGGCAAGGACGCCGACAAGGACGTGCCGCGCAAGGTGCTCAAGATTTTGCGCAAGCATGGCAAGGTCCTTGTGGAAAAGGTCAACCTCGTCAAGCGGCACATGCGCGCCAATCCCTATGCCCAGCAGCCCGGCGGCATCGTGGAAAAGGAAATGCCCATCGCCATCTCCAATGTCATGGTGGTGTGCCCGGCCTGCCACAAGCCCACCCGCATCGGCTACCGCCGCATCGAGGTGGAGGGCAAGGAAAAGAAAGTGCGCTTCTGCAAGAAGTGCAACGAAGTCATGGAATAAGGTGAAACGATGACACGCCTTGAAAAGATATATCAGGAGAAGGTGGTCCCGGAGCTGCAGAAGGAGTTCAATTACACCTCCCCCATGCAGCTTCCCGGGATCGAGAAGATCTCCCTGAACATCGGCCTTGGCGCCGCCACGCAGAACAACAAGCTCATGGAAGAGGCCGTGGACGAGCTCTCCGCCATCGCGGGCCAGAAGGCCGTGATCACGCGCGCCAAGAAGTCCATCGCCGCCTTCAAGCTCCGCGAGGGGATGCCCATCGGGGCCCGCGTCACCCTGCGCAAGGACCGCATGTGGGACTTCCTCGACAAGCTCATGAACTTTGCGCTGCCCAGGGTGCGCGACTTTCGCGGCATCCCGGACCGCGGCTTTGACGGCCGCGGCAACTTCACGCTCGGCGTCAAGGAGCACACCATCTTCCCTGAGCTTGAGATCGACCGCGTGGAAAACCCCAAGGGCATGAACATCACCATCGTCACCTCGGCCAACACCGACAAGGAGGGCAAGTTCCTCCTCGACAAGCTGGGGATGCCCTTCCGCAAATAGGAGAATGCCATGTCCCGTACCTCGCTGGAAGTGAAGGCCCGGCGCAAGCCCAAGTTCAGCGTCCGCGCCTATAACCGCTGCCCGCTCTGCGGCCGCCCGCGCGCCTTCATGCGCCCGTTTGGCGTGTGCCGCATCTGCTTCCGCAATCTCGCCCACAAGGGCGAGCTCCCCGGGGTGCGCAAGTCCAGCTGGTAGGCCGGCGGACGGGCGCAAAGGGGCGCTTTCGCGTTTTTCGTTGCGGGAAGTGGCGGCATGGGGCCGCAAACCCCGCGACCACAAACTCAGGAGCTTTCGATGCTGACAGATCCCATTGCGGATATGCTCACGCGCATCCGCAACGCACATTTGGCCCTGCACAAGGAAGTGAATGTGCCGCGCTCGAAGATGAAGGAGGCCCTCGCCGCCATCCTCAAGCAGGAAGGTTACGTCGAAGATGTGGCCGTGGACGGCGACGTCATCACCATCACCCTCAAGTACTTGAAGGGGCGTCCCGTCATCACGGGCCTGAAGCGCGTGAGCACGCCCGGCAGGCGTGTCTATGTGAACTCGCGCCAGATTCCCAGGGTGCAGAACGGCCTTGGCATTTGCATTCTCTCCACGTCCAGCGGCGTCATGGACGGCGCGACCGCCCAGGAAAAGAAGGTGGGCGGCGAACTTCTGTGCGAAATCTGGTAGGCGGTGTCATATGTCTCGCATAGGCAAATTGCCCGTTCCCGTCCCGGCCGGCGTTGAGGTCAAGATCGGGACGGATGTTGTGGAAGTGAAGGGGCCCAAGGGCACGCTTTCGACGCCCGTTTCCCCGCTGCTCAATTACGAGCTTTCCGACGGCCACGTCACCCTGACCCGCCGCGAGGAGACGCGCGAAAGCCGAGCCCAGCACGGCCTTCGCCGCACGCTGCTCGCCAACTGCATCGAGGGCGTGACCAAGGGCTTTTCCAAGGCGCTGGAGGTCATCGGCGTGGGCTACCGCGTTGCCGTCAAGGGCAATGTGGTGGAGCTCGCCGTGGGCTACTCGCACCCTGTCATCGTGGATCTCCCCGACGGCATCAAGGCCGCCGTCGAGGGGCAGGTGCTCACCCTCTCCGGGGTGGACAAGGAGCTTGTGGGCGAAACTGCCGCCCGCATCCGCCGCATCCGCAAGCCCGAACCCTACAAGGGCAAGGGCATCAAGTATGTGACCGAGACCATCCGCCGCAAGGTGGGCAAGTCCGGCGGCAAGAAGTAGGGGCNCTCTATGAACGTAAGCAAGAACGAATCCCGGCAGCGCCGCAAGATCCGCATCCGCAAAAAGGTGCGCGGCACGGCGGAACGCCCCCGGCTTGTGGTCTTCCGGTCGAACATGCATATCTACGCCCAGATCGTGAACGACCTCGACGGCGCGACCCTTGTTTCCGCCTCCACGCTCGTCCTCGGCAAGAGCGAGCCCGGCCTGCACTGCAACAAGGCCGGAGCCGAGCGCGTGGGCAAGGAGATCGCCCGCCTGGCCAAGGAAAAGAATATCAGCAAGGTGGTATTCGATCGCAACGGCTACCTTTATCACGGCCGCATCAAGGCCGTGGCCGACGGCGCCCGCGAAGGCGGCCTGGAGTTCTGATATGCGTCAGGAAAACTCGAGCAACAGCGAGACCCAGCAGAACGAGCTGGGCGAAATCGAAAAGATCGTCTCCCTCAACCGCGTGGCCAAGGTGGTCAAGGGCGGCCGCCGCTTCAGCTTCAGCGCCCTCGTGGTCGTGGGCGACGGCAAGGGCGGCGTGGGCTACGGCCTCGGCAAGGCCCAGGAAGTGCCCGAGGCCCTGCGCAAGGCCACGGAGCGCGCCCGCAAGAACCGCGTGCGCATCCCGCTTCTCGAGGGCACGCTGCCCTATGAGGTGCTGGGCCGCTTCGGCGCCGGGCGCGTCATGCTGAAGCCCGCNAGCGAAGGCACGGGCATCATCGCGGGCGGCGCCGTGCGCGCGGTCATGGAGGCCGTGGGCGTGCGCGACGTGCTCGCCAAGGCCATCGGCACCAACAATCCCCACAATGTGCTGCGCGCCACCATGCAGGGCCTTGAATCCCTGCGCAGCGCCGCCGAGGTTTCCGACCTGCGCGGCATGAAGCTCGAAGCCCCGAGGAAGTGACCATGGCCGAAATCAAAGTCAAACTTGTGCGCTCGCGCATCGGCACAACGCCCCACCAGCGCAGGATGTTGGACGCCCTTGGCCTCAAGCGCATGCAGATGGTCAAGACGTTCAAGGACACCCCGGCCATCCGGGGCATCATCGCCAAGGTTCCGCATCTTGTGGCCGTAGTGGAATAGCGGTCGCGCGAGGAGAAAACTATGCAACTGCACGATCTCTATCCCTTCCCTGAAGAGCGCAAGCAGCGCCGCAGGGTGGGCCGTGGCCAGGGCTCCGGCCTTGGCGGCACGTCGGGCCGTGGCCACAAGGGCCAGAACGCCCGTTCCGGCGGCGGCGTGCGCCCCGGCTTTGAAGGCGGCCAGATGCCGCTCCAGCGCCGGCTCCCCAAGCACGGCTTCAAGAACGCCCTGTTCAAGATCCGCTATGACGTGGTGAACCTGGACACGCTGGCCGAGGCCTTTCCCGGCAAGACCGACATCAGCCTGGAAGACATCTATGAGCGCAGGCTCGTCAAGGGCGGCGCCCTCGTCAAGGTGCTCTCCCGCGGCGACATCACGGCGCCCATGAATATCGAGGCCCACCGCTTCAGCCGCGCCGCCGTGGAGAAGATACACAAGGCCGGCGGCAAGGCCAGCGAGCTCCTCGTGGAGGTGCTCACCGAGAGCGCCGAAGTGGTGGAAGAAGCTGCGGAAGACGTTGAGGCGAAATAGCCCCTGTTTCAGGATATGACGCGCAGGGCATCACAGCCTCCGGGTTGTGGTGCGCTTGCGCGTCTTGTCCGCTCTTGAGCGGGCGGCCGCGGGCNGCTTGATGGCTTCCCGCGGCGGCAGCGGGTTTTCAGGGCCNCAGGAAAAGAAGCATCAATCGCGCCCCGGCGGGGCAGCAAACGAGAACGAGTCTGGCATGGCAACGGGAACGGCGAATACGATGGCGGGCCAGCCGGCCCTGGCGAAACGCCTGGGCTGGACCTTCCTCATCCTGTGCTGCTACCGGATCGGCGTCCATGTGCCGATCCCGGGCGTGAACGCATCCGCCCTGGCCTCCTTCTTCGACAGCATGGCGGGCACGCTCTTCAGCCTGTTCGACATGTTCTCGGGCGGCGGCCTCTCCAATGTCTCCGTGTTCGCGCTCGGCGTCATGCCGTACATCTCCGCGTCCATCATCATGCAGCTCCTGCAGGTGGTGAGCCCGGACATCAAGCGCATGGCCCGCGAGGAAGGCCAGGCCGGGCGGCGCAAGATAACGCAGTACACCCGCTACCTCACGGTGCTCATCACGCTCGTGCAGGGCCTCGGCATCGCCGTGGGCCTCGAGAACATGACGAGCCCCGCGGGCACGCCGGTGGTGCTGCATCCCGGCTGGGAATTCCGCATCGTCACCATGATCACCTTCACGGCGGGCTCGGTGCTCGTCATGTGGCTCGGCGAGCAGATTACCGAGCGCGGCATCGGCAACGGCATCTCGCTCATCATCTTCTGCGGCATCGTTGTCGGCATCCCGCGCGGCATCATCCAGTCCTTCGCGCTCATCGAGGCGGGCGACATGAGCATCTTCATGGCCATCGTCATCCTCGTGTTCATGGCCGCGGTCACGGTGTGCATCGTCTTTGTGGAGCGCGCGCAGCGGCGCATCCCCATCAGCTATGCCAAGCGCCAGGTGGGCCGCAAGATGTTCGGCGGCCAGAACTCGCACCTGCCCCTCAGGCTCAACACCGCGGGCGTCATCCCGCCCATCTTCGCCTCGTCGCTTTTGCTCTTCCCGGCCACGGTGGGCCAGTTCTCCGGCAACGAGTATGTGCGCCGCGCGGCGGAATTCTTCTCGCCCAACGGCATCATGTACAATGTGCTCTATGTGGCGCTCATGTTCTTCTTCTGCTACTTCTACACGGCCATCATCTTCGACCCCAAGGAAATGGCCGAGAACCTGAAGAAGGCGGGCGGCTTCATCCCCGGCATCCGGCCCGGCGAAAAGACGCAGGAATATATCGACAACGTGCTCTCCAGGCTCACGCTTTCGGGCGCCATCTATATTTCGCTCGTCTGCCTCATGCCCATGCTGCTCATCCGCAATTTCAACGTGCCCTTCTATTTCGGCGGCACGAGCCTGCTCATCCTCGTGGGCGTTGCCATGGACTTCATGAACCAGGTGGAGTCGCACATGATCTCCAGCCAGTACCAGGGCCTGATGCAGAAGGCCCGCAGGAGCGGCCGGNCCTGAACCGGCGGTGGCCCATGAAAAAGTATCACGGAGCCTTCATCAAGAATGACCGCGAGGTGGCCTGCCTGCGCGAGGCCAACCGCATGGTGGCCAATATCCTCGACGCCGTGGGCGACATCGTGGCCCCCGGCGTGACCACGAAGCAGTTTGAGGAGCTCGCGCGCGACATGTGCGCGGACTACAAGGTCAAGCCCGCCTTCCTCGGCTATTGCGGCTATCCCTTCGCCACCTGCTGCTCGGTGAACGAGCAGGTGGTGCACGGCTTCCCCTCGGACAGGCCGCTCGACGAGGGCGACATCGTGAGCGTGGACATGGGCGTGGTGTTTGAGGGCTTTGTGGGCGACGCGGCGCGCACCTATCCNGTGGGCCGGGTGAGCGACGAGGCCCGCCGCCTCATGCGCGTCACCGAGGAAAGCCTCTATGTGGGCATCGAGCAGGCGCGGCCCGGCAATGACGTCTACGCCATCGGGGCCGCCATCCAGAAGCATGTGGAGGCCGCGGGNCTCGGTGTGGTGCGCCGCTTCGTGGGCCACGGCGTGGGCGCGAAGATGCACGAAAAGCCGGAAGTGCCCAATTTCAGGCCNGCGAGCCCNGGCCTCACGCTGCACAGCGGCATGGTCATCGCCATCGAGCCCATGGTGACGCTCGGGACCTATGAGGTGGACATCCTCGAGGACAAGTGGACGGCCGTCACGCGCGACGGCAAGTGGGCCGCGCATTTTGAGCACAGCGTGGCCATCACGCCCGACGGCCCGAAAATCCTGAGCATTTCCGACAGGGGCCTCAACCGGCACACCATTGCCGCTTGACAAGTTGGCGCAACACGGCTAAAGATTTCCGTTCTTGCCAGACATATGGCGCGGCGCGCCCGCAAGCCGGGGCGCGGCCCCGTTTTTTCGGCGAAAACGGCAGACGCGAGTGGAGTAGCGAGATGAAAGTCAGACCGTCCGTCAAGAAAATATGCCCCAAGTGCAAAGTCATCCGGCGCAAGGGAGTGCTTCGAGTCATCTGCGAAAACCCCCGGCACAAGCAGCGCCAGGGCTAGGGCAGGAGAACGATTGTGGCGAGAATAGCAGGTGTTGATTTGCCGCGCGGCAAAAGGGTGGACATTGCGCTTACCTATATCTACGGGATNGGCCGTACCACCGCCCTGAAGATCCTGGACACCACCGGGGTCAACTGGGAGCGCAATATTGACGATCTTTCCGCCGATGAGGTCAACGAGATNCGCAAGGAGCTCGAGCAGCACTACAANGTGGAAGGCGACCTGCGCCGCGAGGTTTCGGGCAATATCAAGCGGCTTATGGACATCGGCTGCTATCGCGGCCTGCGGCATCGGCGCGGGCTGCCCGTGCACGGGCAGCGCACCCANACCAATGCGCGCACGCGCAAGGGTCCGCGTCGCGGCGCCGTGGGCAAGAAAAAGTAATCGGCTCCTCNATCCAGCCAANCTGAGGGACAGTCATGGCAAGACCCAAGAAAGCGGTCAAGAAAAAGGAAAGGAAGAACGTGCCTCTGGGCATCGCCCACATNCAGGCCTCGTTCAACAATACCATCATCACCTTCACGGACACGCGCGGCAACGCCATTTCNTGGGCNTCCGCCGGGCAGAGCGGNTTCAAGGGCTCGCGCAAGTCCACGCCCTTCGCCGCCCAGGTGGCNGCNGAAACGGCCGCCCGCAAGGCGCAGGAAAACGGGATGCGCACCGTGGGCGTCTANGTGAAGGGNCCNGGCTCCGGGCGTGAGGCCGCCATGCGCGCCATCGCCGCCGCCGGNTTCCGCGTGGCCTTCATCCGTGACGTCACNCCCATCCCGCACAACGGCTGCCGTCCGCCCAAGCGTCGGCGCGTGTAGTTTCGCGNAGCTTCACCGCGCCGAACCAACGAAGAGGAACTATCCATGGCCAAATATACGGAAGCCAAATGCCGTCTCTGCCGCCGCGAGGGCTGCAAGCTTTTCCTCAAGGGCGACCGCTGCTTCACCGACAAGTGCGCCTATGAGCGCCGCCCCTATGCCCCCGGCCAGCACGGCCGCGCGCGCAAGAAGGTCAGCGAATATGCGGTCCAGCTGCGCGAAAAGCANAAGACNCGGCGCGCCTATGGCGTGCTNGAGCGCCAGTTCCGCGGCTATTTTGAAAAGGCCGAGATGCACCGCGGCGTCACCGGCACCAACNTGCTCGTCACNNTGGAGCGCCGCCTCGACAANGTGGTCTACCGNCTGGGCTTTGCCGGCTCGCGCGACCAGGCCCGCCAGATGGTGCGNCACGGCCTNTTCACNCTCAACGGCCGCAAGGTGAACATCCCNTCGCTNCAGGTGCGCGTGGGCGACGTCATCGAGGTGCCNGANAAGAACCGCAAGATNCCNGCGCTCGCNGCCGCCCAGGAGTCNGTNGCNCGNCGCGGCTGCCCCANNTGGCTTGAGGCTGACGGCGCGGCCTTCAAGGGGACGGTNAAGGCGCTTCCGCAGCGTGACGATATCCAGTTCCCCGTCAACGAGCAGCTCATCGTCGAACTTTATTCGAAATAAGCCGGGGGCCTCATGCTTATCAAACAGGGCGAACGCCTCATCAATGCGCGCAACTGGTCGGAGCTCGTCAAGCCNGAGCAGATNCTGCGTGATGAGGAAAACGCAAGCGGCACCTACGCCAAGTTCATCTGCGAACCGCTGGAACGCGGCTACGGCACCACCATCGGCAATGCCATGCGCCGCGTGCTCCTGTCGTCGCTTCAGGGCGCGGCCTTCGTGGCCGTGCGCATCAACGGGGTGCAGCACGAATTCACCACCATCCACGGCGTCCTGGAAGACGTGACCGACGTGGTGCTCAATCTGAAGCAGGTGCGCCTGCGCATGGATACGGACGAGCCCCAGCGCCTCACCCTGCGCGCGGACAAGAAGGGCAATGTCACCGCTGCCATGATCCAGGCCAACCAGCATGTGGAAGTGCTGAACCCCGAGCTGCACATCGCCACGCTCACCGAGGACATCCCGCTGGAAATGGAGCTTGAGGCGCGCATGGGCAAGGGCTATGTGCCCGCCGACATGCACGAGGGCCTCGCCGAGGAGATCGGCCTCATCAAGCTGGACTCGAGCTTCTCGCCCGTGCGCAAGGTGGCCTACACGGTGGAGCAGGCGCGCGTCGGCCAGATGACCAACTATGACAAGCTCATCCTCGAGGTCTGGACCGACGGCTCCCTCACGCCCGAGGACGCCGTGGCCTACAGCGCCAAGATCATCAAGGACCAGATCTCGGTGTTCATCAACTTCGACGAGCGCGTCTCCGGGGATATGCACCTGGGCGCGGGCGACAACAGCGAGCTCAACGAGCATCTCTTCAAGAGCATCGACGACCTTGAGCTCTCCGTGCGGGCCACCAACTGCCTGCGGAGCGCCAATATCGCCACCGTGGGCGAGCTCGTGCAGCGCTCCGAGAGCGAGATGCTCAAGACCAAGAACTTTGGCCGTAAATCCCTGGACGAAATCAAGAGCGTCCTTCTGGACATGGGGCTTGATTTCGGCATGAAGGTGGACGGCTTCGACAAGAAGTACCAGGAATGGAAAAGGAAGCAGCAAAATGAGGCATAGCAATTCCGGCAGAAAATTTTCGCGGACGCCTTCGCACCGCAAGGCCATGCTGCAGAATCTCGCCAAGGCGCTGCTCATCCATGGCAAAATCTGCACCACCGAAATGAAGGCCAAGGATCTCCGCCGCGTGGTGGAGCCGCTCATCACCCTTGCCAAACGCAATGATCTCCACGCCCGGCGCTTGGCCTACCGGGTGCTCAACGACCACGCGCTCGTCAAGCGCCTGTTCGACGAAGTGGGCCCCATCTTTGCAGAAGTGCCCGGCGGCTATACGCGGGTGCTCAAGCTCGCCAAGCGCCGCAAGGGCGACAATGCGCCCATGGCCATCATCGAGTTCTCGCGCACCGCGGCCGCTGAGGCGAAGGCCGCGGCATAAGGGAATCATCGCGCACATCCTCTGTGCGCTGGTTGCAACTGAGAGGGGGCTTCGGCCCCCTTTTTCATTGCCTTTGTCCCGCAAGTCGGCATCCCAGCCAGCGCTTGCGCCCTGTCCACTCCTGCTTTCTCCACCCTTGTCACGCTTGCCTTCGCGCCCTTCGGCCTTATATTGGTGGGCACGACCGGGTGCGCGCGGGCCCGCGGGTGTGCCCCGTGTGCGCGGCTTGCGGGAGCGCGGCGTCCATGCTAGATTTCCCCGATTTTGCGAGGGTGGCGGAACTGGCAGACGCACTGGACTTAGAATCCAGCGCCTTCGGGCATGGGGGTTCAAGTCCCCCCCTTCGCACCACTGCCGCCGCAGGCCAGAAACCAAAGGAGCCACTTGTGGAATACAGCGTCGAAGATATTTCCCCGGTCAAGAAAAAGGTGACCATCACCACCGAGCCACAGGAGGCTGAGGCCGCCATTCTCGGCGCTGTGGCCCTGTACCAGGATTCCGTCAAGATGGACGGCTTCCGCAAGGGCAAGGTTCCCGCGTCGGTCGTGGAAAAGCGCTTCCATGACCGCATCTATGACGAGGCCCGCCAGGACCTCATCAATGTGCACATCAACGACGTGATGCAGAAGCTCGGCGTGCAGCCGGTTTCGGGCATCACCATCAGCGGNGCGGANGCNCCGCTNGAGCGCGGCAAGGGCTANACCTACAGCATGGAGTTCGAGGTGCTGCCCACCTTTGANCTNCCCCCCTANGAGGGNCTGGAGGTGGAGCAGGAGGCNGTGGGCGTGGANGNCGCCGAGGTGGCCGAAGTCATCGAGCGCATCCGCCGCGACCGCGCNAAGCTCGTGCCCGTGGACGGCACGGANCCGGCNAAGGACGGNCAGATNGCCAATATCGACTTCGAGGCCTTTGAGAACGGCGCNCCCGTGCCCGGCATCAAGGCCGANGGCTTTGACCTCAGCCTCGGCGAGCGCGAGGCGCTGGAAGATTTCGAGNNCCTNGTCAAGACCATCCGCCCGGGCGAGGAAGGCGAGGCCGANATCACCTTNCCNGCGGANTTCGTGGCCCATGACCTCGCGGGCANGACCGTGACCATGAAGGTNAAGGTCCACGCCGTCAAGGAGCGCCAGCTTCCGGCNCTCGACGACGAGCTNGCCAAGCAGATGGGCCAGGAAAATGTGGAAAAGCTCAAGGCCGCCATCACGGACAGCTATGTCAAGACGCGCGAGCGNCTGCACAAGGGCGCGGCGCAGAAAAAGCTCCTCGACGGCCTGCTCAAGATGGTGGATTTNCCGCTTCCCGAGGCCATGCTCGAGGCCGANATGCGCACNCTNATGACCGACCTTGCTGTGCGCCTCGAGCGCCAGGGNAAGCGCCTGGACGCCCTCGGCAAGANCGAGGAGGAATTGCGCAANGAGCTNNTGCCCCAGGCCGAGGAGGCCACGCGCAGCCTNGTGNTGCTGCTGGCCATCGCCAAGAAGGAGGGCCTCGAGGTCAGCGAGCAGGAGGTGCTCGCCCAAATCTACCAGAACAGCCTGCGCAGCGGGCAGGANTTCAAGACGCTCCAGCAGGAATATGAGCGNAGCGGCCTNATCTTNNTNCTNCGNGACCGCCTGCTTGCNGACAAGGCCATGGACCGCATCTANGCCAAGGCCAAGGTGAAGGAAGTGCCCGCCGCNGANGCCGGTGCTGNNGACAAGGCCCCNGCNGCNNCCGCAGCCAGAAGCGGATGCCCCCGCCGGGGCTGCCGCGGTCNAGGCCCCCGANGCNCCTGCCGCCGGGTAGTTTCCCCGCGTCGCCNNCGGACGCNCNGANNNGTTTTCCNGTGCGCGNCCCTGATTTTCCGGGNCGCGCACCCCTTTNCNAANNCCCCAGCGCGGCCCGCANGNCCGCGGCCGCCCNANANCGAGGCACGCCATGTCGCTCATTCCCATGGTCATCGAAACCACAGGCCGCTCNGANCGCGCCTATGACATCTATTCNCGNCTGCTCAAGGACCGCATCGTGCTNTTGGGCACCGAGGTCAACGACACCGTGGCCTCGCTCATCTGCGCNCAGCTGCTNTTTCTCGAGTCGCAGGACCCGGANAAGGANATCAGCCTCTACATCAATTCCCCCGGCGGCTCGGTGACGGCNGGCCTCGCCATCTATGACACCATGCGCTACATCACCTCCCCGGTGTCCACGGTGTGCATGGGCCTNGCCGCGAGCATGGGGGCCTTCCTNNTGGCCGCGGGCGAGCCCGGTATGCGTTTTGCACTTCCCAACAGCCAGGTAATGATNCACCAGCCGTCGGGCGGGTTCCGCGGCCAGGCCACGGATGTGGAGATNCACGCCCGCGAGATNCTGCGCCTCAAGGAAAAGCTCAACCGCATCCTGGCCGACAATACCGGCCGCCCCTATGAGGAGGTCGTGCAGGCCACGGAGCGGGACAACTTTTTGACGCCGGAGGANGCCAAGGACTTCGGCATCATCGACAAGGTCCTGGTATCCCGCCGCGACGCNGCCAAGGAAGGCAAGGAATGANNACAAAAACCCCGGTCAANGAACCTCTGCGCTGCTCCTTCTGCGGGCGCAGCGAGCTCGAGGTGCGCAACCTCATCGTGCAGGACGGCGCGAGCATCTGCGACAACTGCGTCAAGGCCTGNGGCGAGATNATCGCCCGCGACAGGCTGGANAGCGCCGACAGCGAGGAGCGCCTGCTCACCCCGCAGGAAATCAAGGAGCGCCTCGACGAATATGTCATCGGCCAGAACGAGGCCAAGAAGATNCTCGCCGTGGCCGTGCACAACCANTACAAGCGCGTGTTCTGCGCCGAGGCCCTGGGCGAGGACGTGGAGCTNGAGAAGAGCAATGTCCTCCTCGTGGGCCCCTCGGGCAGCGGCAAGACCCTGCTCGCCAAGACGCTGGCGCGNATCCTGCGCGTGCCCTTTGCCATAGCCGACGCCACCACGCTCACCGAGGCGGGCTATGTGGGCGAGGATGTGGAAAACATCCTTGTGCAGCTTTTGCAGAACGCGGANTATGACATCGAGGCCGCCAGCAAGGGCATCATCTATATCGACGANATCGACAAGATNTCGCGCAAGGGCGACGGCCCCTCCATCACGCGCGACGTTTCCGGCGAGGGCGTGCAGCAGGCGCTNNTGAAAATCATCGAGGGCACCGAGGCCAACATCCCGCCCAAGGGCGGCCGCAAGCACCCGCAGCAGGAATTCATCCGCATGGACACGAGCAATATCCTGTTCATCGTGGGCGGGGCCTTTGTGGGGCTGGACAAGATCGTGGAGTCGCGCGTGCAGGGCGCGGCCATGGGCTTCGGTGCCAAGGTGCGCTCGACGAAGGAAATGCCCCTTTCCGAGCTTCTGGAAAAGATACATCCGCAGGACCTCGTCAAGTTCGGCCTTATCCCCGAATTTGTGGGCCGCATCCCCATCATCACCCATGTGGACGAACTGGACGAGCCGGACCTCGTGCGCATCCTTACGGAGCCGAAAAACGCGCTGGTGCGCCAGTACCAGAAGCTCTTCGGGCTCGACAACGTGAACCTGCGCTTCACGCCCAACGCGCTCAAGGCAATCGCCAAGCGCGCCATCGAGCGCAAGACGGGCGCGCGCGGCCTGCGCAACGTGATGGAAAAGATCATGCTCGACATCATGTACCGCCTGCCGTCGCTGTCCAATGTGCGGGAATGCGTCATCAACCGGGCGGTCATCGAGAAGGGCAAGGAACCCGTCCTGCTCTACGGCGAAAACGGCGAGCCCCACGCCCTTGAGGAAGCCCCGGCCAGGGACGCCTCCTAGGGACCCCCGGACTTTGCCAGAATGGAGAACACCATGTCGGATGAAGCGCGCGGGAGCGCCATTGAGGAACTGCCGGTCATGCCTCTGCGGGAAGTGGTCATGTTCCCGCGGTCCATCATGCCCCTCTTCGTGGGCCGGGAGGCTTCCATCAAGGCCATCGAGGCCGCGCACGCCACCTACAGCAAGCAGATATTCCTCGTCGCCCAGCGCGAGGCCGGGCTGGAAAAGCCTGACGCCGGGGACCTCTCCCCGGTGGGCGTGGTGAGCAAGATACTCCAGATATTGCGCCTGCCCGACGGCACCATCAAGGTGCTCTTCGAGGGGCTCTATCGCGCCACCTGGCGGGAGCTGCGCGAGCGCGGCCAGTATTCCGTGGCCTTTGTGCGCCGCGTGCCCGAAAGCCAGAGCCGCCCCGAAGAGAAGGAGGCGCTGGTGCGCGCCGTGCACGAGGCTCTGGAGGAATACGGCAAGAACAACAAGAAGATCTCACAGGAGGCCATCCTCGCCATGCTGGCCCTGCAGGAGCCGGGCCCCCTCGCCGACGCGGTGATGCCGCAGCTCAAGCTCGATTACCGCAAGAAGCAGGAGGTGCTGGAGCTTTCCGACGTGACCCAGCGCCTCGAGCGGGCCTATGAGTACCTCCAGGGCGAGGTGGCGCTCTCCACCGTGGAGAAGCGCATCAAGAACCGAGTCAAGGTGCAGATGGAGCGCAACCAGCGCGAATACTACCTCACCGAGCAAATCAAGGCCATCAACAAGGAAATGGGCCGCGAGGACGACCCGCAGGCCGAGGTGGCCGAGCTGGAGGAGCGCCTCAAGGCCCGCGACATGCCCGAGGAGGCGCGCGAAAAGGCGCTCGCCGAGGTGAAGAAGCTCCGCTCCATGCCGCCCGCCGCCGCCGAATACACGGTGGTGCGCAACTATGTGGACTGGATTCTCGATCTGCCCTGGAACGACCTGAAGCAGATTGATATCGACATCGAGAAGGCCCGCGCCATCCTCGACGGCGACCACTACGGGCTTGAGCGCCCCAAGGAGCGCATCCTCGAATATCTTGCCGTGCAGAAGCTCTCGCATGGGCTCAAGGGGCCCATCCTCTGTTTCGTGGGTCCCCCCGGCGTGGGCAAGACCTCGCTCGCCAAGTCCGTGGCCAGGGCCACGGGGCGGGACTTCGTGCGCCTCTCCCTCGGCGGCGTGCGCGACGAGGCGGAGATTCGCGGGCACAGGCGCACCTATGTGGGCGCGCTTCCCGGCAAGATCATCCAGTCCCTCAAGCGGGTGAAATACAACAATCCCCTCTTCTGCCTCGACGAGGTGGACAAGCTCACCTCGGACTATCGTGGCGACCCGGCCGCGGCCCTTCTGGAGGTGCTGGACCCGGAGCAGAACAACACCTTCATGGACCACTACCTCGACCTTGAGTACGACCTCTCCAAGATTTTCTTCATCACCACGGCCAATTCGCTGCACGGCATTCCCGGCCCGCTTTTGGACCGCATGGAAATCATCGAGCTCTCGAGCTACCTTGAGACGGAAAAGCGCCATATCGCGCGGCAGTTCCTCATCCCGCGCCAGCTGGAGGAGCATGGCCTCAAGCCGGAAAATCTGCGCGTCTCCGAGAACGCGCTTATGGAAATTATCCGCGGCTACACGCGCGAAGCCGGGGTGCGCAACCTCGAGCGCGAGATAGCCGCACTCTGCCGCAAGACGGCCATCCGCCTCGTGGAGGAGAACGACCTTGAGCGCACGGTGCAGGTCTCGACCCAGAGCCTGCCCTCCATGCTCGGCGTGAAGAAATACCGCCACGAGGAGCGCGAGGCCGAGCCGCAGGTGGGCGTGTGCGCGGGCCTTGCCTACAACCAGCGCGGCGGCGAGATATTGCTGGTGGAGACGAGCCTCATGAGTGGCTCGGGCCAGGTGGTGACCACCGGGCAGCTCGGCGAGGTCATGCAGGAGTCGGCCAAGGCGGCGCTTTCCTATGTGCGCTCGCGCGCGGAGAGCCTCGGGCTGGAGCCGCGCTTCCACCGCAAGGTGGACATCCATGTGCATGTGCCCGCGGGCGCCACGCCCAAGGACGGCCCCTCGGCGGGCATCACGCTCGCCACGTCCATCACCTCGGCCCTGCTCGGCATCCCGGTGCGCAACGACGTAGCCATGACCGGGGAAATCTCGTTGCGCGGCCGCGTACTGCCCATCGGCGGCCTGCGCGAAAAACTGCTGGCAGCGCGGCGCAGCGGCATCAAGAAAGTTATCATGCCCGCGGACAACGAGAAGGACCTCAAGGAAGTGCCGGACGAGGTGCTCCGCGACCTGGAGCTCGTCTTTGTGGAGCATGTGGACGAGGTGCTGCCGCAGGCGCTGGCCGCCACACCGGAAGAGATATTCTCCGGCAGGGGCACGGCGCAACCGCTCTGGGCCTCCCTGCGCGCCCATGCCGCGGGCGAGGGCAGCGAGGAGAAGCACGCCGCGCAATAGGCGGCGACCTGCTTTAACAGAAAAAGGCCGCGCTCCCGCATGGGGACGCGGCCTTTTGGTGTTTCTAGTGCGCTTGGCGTCAGGCCTGGGCCGGCGTTTCGGCCGCGGCCTTGGCGGGGGCGGGCTTGGCCTCCACTGTCTCGCCTTCCTTCTTGGCGCTTACGGCCTTCTTTTCCGGCATGGGCGGCTCCACGATGGTGCCGTCGGGAAGCACCATGGAGAGCGCCTGCACCGGGCAGGCCTCCATGCAGGCCGTGATCTTCTTGCCGTTCTCGATGCGCCAGGCGTGGCACATGTCACAGCGCACGGCCACTTCGCGGCCAGGGGCCACGAGAGCGGGAGCCTCCTCGCCTTCGGCGGCGGGAATTTCGTGGGCGGCCGCGTCCATGGAAATGGTGCCGTAAGGGCAGGACTTGATGCACATCTGGCAGGCGATGCACAATTCCTCATTAAAGAGGATGCGGCCGTCCTCCTCCTGCTGGAGCGCACCGGTGGGACAGACATTGCAGCAGGGCGCGGGCTGGCACTGGTGGCAGCGCACCGTGGTCTTGAGCCCCTCGGCCTTGATGACCTGCACGCGCGCGACGAGCGTGTCGCGATGCTTCATGGCCTCCTTGAAGCTCATGTTGTGGTGGGCGGCGATGCAGGCAACCTCGCAACGGCGGCAGGCGCGGCATTTTTCGGGAGTGACGCGGATGTGTTCAATCATGGTGCGCTTCCTCGGTATCGACGCGCAGGGACTGGAGCGTCAGCCCGTGCCCGCCGCTGAAATGGATGTTTTCGCCGCCGCACTCGGGGCAGGCGAAGTGGCGATGCCGCAGTTCAAAGCTTATGCCGCAGTCCTCGCAGCGGCAGGCCAGGGGCGCTGTGGTGAGGGTCAGCTTTGCGCCCTCGGCCGCCGTGCCCTCGGCGAAAAGTTCAAAACAGGCCTCAAGGGTCCGGGGCTCCACGCAGGCGATGAGGCCCATCTCGCAGACCAGTTCCTCGATGCGGGCTATGGGCTCGCCCGGGTGCGCGGCATTGTGCTCGCGCACGGACTTGAGGGCAAGGTCCAGCAGGCCCTGGACAAGGCTCGCCTCATGCACGGGCGCGCCGCCCCCTATTCAAGGCGTGCGCCCCGTGGCCTGCGCTGGCCTGCATGACCACGGGACGACGCGCCGGAGTATCCATGGGCCCTAGCGCTCCGTGCAGGACACGCAGGGGTCGATGCTGTTGGTGATCAGCGCCACGTCCGCCACAGCGCAGTCGCGCATCATGACGCCCAGCGACTCCCAGTTCATGTAGGAGGGCACGCGCCACTTGAGCCGCTCGGGGGTTTCCGAGCCNTTGGTGCGGATGTAGTAGAACACCTCGCCGCGCGGNGCNTCGCTGCGGGCCGTGGCCTGCGTCACCGGGATGGGNTTCATGGGGCAGGNGANGGGGCCNTCNGGCATNCGCTCGCAGCACTGGCGGATGAGNCCGAANGANTCNAANATNTCGTCNAGNCGNACCTGNGTGCGGGTGTGNACNTCGCAGCCGTCCTTGACGATGGACTTGAANTCNAGNTCNGGNTAGGCNGCGTAGGGCGATTCCTTGCGCACGTCGTTCATNACGCCGGANCCGCGNGCCACCGGNCCNACNACGCCGAGGCGGATGGCGTCCTCCNTNGGCAGAAGNCCGATGCCCTTGGTGCGCGTNACCACATTGTGNTTGGTGTTGTAGATGTCGCGGATCTCNTCNACCTGCGGCTCCATCTTGCCGATCTGNGAGAGGATGTANTCNAGNAGCTTNGGGTCCACNTCGCACTTGACGCCGCCAAGGCAGTTGGAGGCGAGGTTCATGCGGTTGCCGTAGACNGTTTCCTTCACGTCCTGGATCATCTCGCGCACTTCCATGACGTGCATGAAGAGCGACTTGAAGCCGATGATATGCGCCTGGATGGCCGTNTTGAAGAGGTGCGAGGCCACGCGCTTGATTTCCTCGGCNAGCACGCGCAAATAGCGCGCCCTGGGNGGGATGCTCATGCCGAGGGCGTTCTCCACCGCCATGCAGTAGGTGAAGGAATGGCTGTTGGAGCANAGCGAGCACACGCGCTCGGTNAGGGTGACGTTCTTGACGAGNTTGCGCTGCTGGGCCAGNGCCTCCATGCCGCGNTGCACATGGCCGGAGGTGAGGTCCACNTTGCGGATGGTCTCNCCTTCCACCTCGAGGCGGAAATAGACCGGNTCCTCCAGGGCCACNTGCACGGGNCCGAGGGGCATGACGAAAGTATTCTTGCTCATTAGCGTGACTCCTTGCCTTGAAGGATGCGCTCCCAAAGGTCCTGGGAACTCGCGCCGTTCATCATGATGGANAGGGGNACGAGCTCGCCNAGNAGNCCCTTGTCCAGCTCTTCGTCAAGGAAGAGGCGGCGCGGGTTGGGCTGGTTGACGATNTTGATGCCGTANAGNTCCATCATTTCGCGCTCGTGCCAGTCGGCATTGTTGAAGAGNGGNGTGATGGANGGCACCTGCGGATGCTTCTCGTCCAGGGGNACCGTGACGCTGTAGACCACGCCCTCGAGGACGAACTGGTAGCAGAGCGCCTGCATGGGGCCCGTGTCCGAGTGGCGGTTGTAGGCGGTGATCATGGCNAGGCGCGAGCCNTGNNNGTGCAGGATGTCNGCCGCCTGCAGGAGCTCGTGGGGCGTGTCGATCTGGAACCAGTGATAGGCGTTGCCGAAGCTGTCGCTGGTGTGGCGCACGCTGCCCCCGTGGGNGCAGAGGGGCTCNATGCCCTCGATGATCGTGCTGTTGCCGCGAATGATGTCGTGCATGGGTCGGTCCTATGCTGAAGTTTATTGCTTGCGCAGCAATAACTAAGTCNTTTTNCGNNCTTGTCCGNACCNNCGGACAAAATTTTCCGAGGCTAGGCNTTTTCCTCCGCCGGAGCNGNCTCNTCGGCGGGCAGGTTCATCTGNGTGGAGGGNGCNTCCTCAAGNTNNCCCACCNCCGGCTCCGGCGGNNNGGGAGGGTCCGGCAGNGCNGCGGCCTCCCTGATTTCCTCNGTCTCCACNGCNGGATAGACGCNCTCNATNCGCTTGGCGTCNTCGAGCTGGCGGCACTTGGGGCAGAGATGCCGNATCTCCTCCGGGGAGATGTTGGCGTCATGCGCGTANATNTTTTCCGCCAGCTTGAGCGGNATGGGNCGGATGAGCGTNCCGCAGTGNGCGCAGGGCTCGTAGTCGATGGTNTGCTGCTCCAGCATCTCGTACTTTTCCGACTCGGGATGCACGAGGTGCCAGTCATTGGTGATGCTCATGGCCCCNGTNGGGCANTAGTGGCGGCAGTTGGCNCACAGGCAGCAGGAATCCTGCCAGATGGTGATGGTATAGCCGCTCTTGTCCGGCTTGGGCGANATGTCGATGGCCCCCGCNGTACAGACGTGCCGGCAGACGCCGCAGCCCACGCAGAGGTCCGGGTCCACCACCGCCTTGCCGCGCAGGCGCTTGGGCGTGAAGGTCGGGCCCAGCGGGAAGGGGTCCGTGCTCGGCCCGTCCAGAAGATTGCGGAACAGAACTTTCAGAAAGCCCGCCATATATCAGTCCTCCTGAGCCTTGGCGTCAATGGGGTGCTGGTTCGCGGCCCCGGCCGCNCCGCCCCGCGCTTCCGCGCGGTGCAGCCAGCCGGGCTCGCGGCCCATGAGGCCGCAGACATTGTGGCAGACGCCACAGCGGTGGCAGCGCTCGCCGTCGTCGCGCATGGCCGCGCGAAGGCGCGCCAGNGAGCGCGCGACAAGGCCGCCGGATGTCCTCATCCCTCGATGCCCAATTTTTTCTTCCAGATTTCCAGCGCCTTGGCCACGCCCTCAAGGATGGCCTGGGGCCGNGGGGGGCAGCCGGGCACGTTCACATCCACCGGAATGTAGCGGTCGATGGGGCCCTCGATGGAATAGCCCCCGCGGAACACGCCGCAGGAAATGGGGCAGATGCCCACGGCCACCGTCACCTTGGGCTCGGGNATCTCGTCCCAGACCTTGAGCACCCGGTCCTTGACGCGGGTGGTCAGGGGCCCGGTGATGAGCACGATGTCCGCATGGCGCGGGCTGCCGCAATACCGGCAGCCGAGGCGCTCCACGTCATAGCGCGGGATGCAGGCCGTGGTGGCGAGCTCCACGTCGCAGCCGTTGCAGGAGCCCGCATTGATGCGGAAGAGCCACGGCGAGCGGACGGAAAGTTTCTTCAGCGTAGTATCCAGAGCCACGGCTGCCTCCTTACATCACCCAGACAAGAATGAGACTGCACAGCGCGAGCCCGGTGGGCACGGTCACATAGAAGCGGAANGCCTGCTCGATGCGGTAGCGCCCCGTCGCCGACTTGACGANGGTNAGCGAGATGAGCATCAGCACCAGGCACTTGAACACGAACCANACNAGGTTCACGGGCCACCAGTCACAGATGGTCCCGGGGAAGAAGAGCGCNACGCCGAGCCCGAGCACCACGAAGGTCTTGAGCGCGCTCGTCACCTGNAAGAGCGCCAGCAGCGGNCCGCCGTANTCGAGCAGGGGGCCTTCGAGGATNTCGGTCTCGGCCTCGGCGATGTCNAAGGGCGCNGCGCCCATGGTGCCNGGCAGGAAGATGAGNTAGGCGATGAGCGCCGGNATCATGGCCGGGTTCAGCCCCAGGGANCCGTATTCCTGCTGCCAGGCGACNATNTGNANNAGGGAGAACTCCGCGCCCCAGGCNCCGCCGTTCATGGCCTTGCCCACGAGCATGGCCACGGCCAGCAGGATCATGAGCAGGGGCGTCTCATAGGCGAGCATGAGCAGCATCTCGCGCGAGAAGCCCATGGCGCCGAAGGGCGAGCTGGAGGCCGAGCCGCCCAGCATGAGCGCCATGGCCGGAATGGGCAGAAGGTAGAAGATGACGAGCAGGTCGCCCATGTTGAAGAGCCCGTCAAAGACGCCGGGGATGGGGATGAAGGCCGCGCACACCGCCATGCCCGTGAAGCCGAACACCGGGGCCAGCAAAAAGGCCGAGCGCACNGCCGTTTTGGGGATGAGCGTCTCCTTGGTGAGGAGTTTGGCCGCATCCAGCCAGGGCTGGATGAGCGGCGGCCCCACGCGGCGCTGGAGGCGCGCTTCCACGCGCCTGTCCAGGCCCTTGAAGAGGAAGCCCACAATCAGGGCAAAGGCCCCGCCGGGGAAGATGCACATGTGCAGGATGGCAAGCAGGGTGTCGCTCATGAGCGGTTCTCCTTCGGGGCGCTGTCGCCGCCGAGCATACGCACGAGGTCGCCGTAGATGCTCGCGGGCGTCATGCGGCTGGTGGCCGTTTCGGTGGGCAGGCCGCAGGTGTGGACGTCGATCTCACGCAGGCGCGTGAAGCGGCGCACGAACCAGACGCCGCCCGCAAAGGCCAGCGCCATCATCACGAACATGCCCGTGGCGTTCCAGGTGCCGGGGCCGGACAGGATGCCCGAGATACCCACATCCAGCGGCGAGGCGCCGTACTGGGCGAGGATATTGTTGATATGCATGAGCGGCAGTCCGGGGAAGATGCCCGTGACCACGCAGCCCACGGCGAGGATGCCCATGGGCACGCGCATGACGAGCGGCGCTTCCTGCACCTTGTCAAGATGCGGCCCGGGCTGGCCCAGGAAGGCCGCGTGCATGAACTTGGCGATATAGGCGAGCGTGATGACGCTGCCCACCAGCGAGAGCAGGGCCAGGAAGGGCTGGTCCGCCTGCATGAGCGCGTGGTAGATGAGCCACTTGGAGGAGAAGCCGCTCGTCGGCGGCACGCCCACCAGCGAGAGGCCCGCGATGGCGAACATGCAGAGCGTGAACGGCATCTTGCGGCCGATGCCGCCGAGGTCGTCCAGGGTGTCCGCGTGCGTGGCGAACATCACCGCGCCGCAGATGAGGAAGAGCAGGTCCTTGAAGAAGACATGGTTGATGAGGTGCAGNAGGCCGCCCGCATAGCCGAGCGCNCCGCCCGCGGCCACGGCGAGCACCATGTAGCCGAGCTGGCTCACCGTGGAGTAGATGAAGACGAGCTTGATGCCGTTGGCCCGAAGCGCCTGGATGGCGGCCATGATGATGGTGATGCCGCCGATCCACATGACCGCCGTGGTGATGATGCCCTCCCCGAAGCCGCTCACGAGGCCCGCCAGGGCGAAGCCGCCGCCGAGCAGCATGAAGAGCTTCACGAGGCCGATGATGGCGCTCTTCAGGAGCACGGAGGAGATGTAGCCGGAAACGGGCGTGGGCGCCAGCGCCGGGTGCATCTGCCAGTCAATGCGGAAGGGCAGCTGCGCCGCCTTGAGCACAAAGCCGATGGCGAGCAGCGCCATGCCGAGCCACGCGGCCCAGGGGGAGATGCCGCCGAGGATGCCNGAGAGCAGGCTCGTGTTGAAGGGCGTGAAGGGCCCGAGCACGGCGAGGCCCACAAAGAGGAAGCCCGCGCCGAAGAGGTTGAAGAGGAAGTACTTGAACGCCTCGCGCAGCGAGTCGCNGTCGCCCTCATGGGCGATGGACATGTAGAGCGTCCACGAGCTCATGATCTCCCAGAAGAGGAAGAAGCTCAAAAGGTACTGGCTCGCGGCCATGCCCACGAGGCCGCCGCACATGCAGGTGAAGGCGCAGTAGAAGCGCCACTGCGAATGGCTGTGCGACATGTAGCCCACGGCGTAGGCCATGTTGATGGCGCCCACCAGCGGCACGATGAGGGCGAAGCAGAAGGAGAGCGTGTCGAGCCCGCGCCCGAAAATGAGCACGAGCAGCGCCGTCATGAGCAGCACGCCCACGCTCATCCAGCCCGCCATGCGCGGGCGCCCGTTGAAAAGGGCGGGGAGNACCGCGCCGAACACCGGGAAGATGACGTAGATGGGCCAGTTGACGCTCATGGCCGCGAGGATGGCCGGGGCCTGCGCGGGCACCTCATAGGCCAGCGACGCCACGGGAAGCACCAGCGGCATGAGCAGCTGCGGCGCGAGGCCGAAGACGAGGCTCAAGGCCGCCAGCACCAGCATGGCGATGCGCATGGTGAAGGGGGCCTCCTCCNCNNCGGGGAGGTCCGCGGGCCGCTGCTCGAAGACCAGGGTCTTGAGGATGCGGCCGTAGTACACCGCGCCCACCAGCGCGCCCGCCAGCAGGAGCACNGCCACCCAGATGTGGCCCGCGCTCACCGCGGCCTGGATCATGAGGAACTTGCTGTAGAAGGCGCCNAAGGGCGGGAGCCCCATGATGCTGATGAGGCCCACGCACATGCAGGCNACNGTCCAGGGCATCTGGTGNCCGAGGCCGCGCAGGTCNGCGAGCTTGCGGCTGCCCGCGCGCATGATGAGCGCGCCCGCGGCGAGGAAGAGCAGGTCTTTCATNACCGCGTGGTTGAANACNTGCCAGAGCGCGCCCGCCGTGGCGAGCCANGTGCCNANGCCGAGCACCAGCGCGATNTCGCCNATCTGGCCCATNGTGGAGTAGGCGAGCATCCTTTTGATGTCGCTCTGCATGAGGGCCATGATCTCGCCNTAGANNAGCGTGGCCGCGCCCATGCCGCAGAGCCAGGTGCCGAACCACGAGAGGCCGAACATGCCGGGCAGTTCCGCCTCNGGNCGGCCCACNCCGATGATGATGACGGAGAGGATGCCGAANATGCCCATCTTGGTGATGACGCCGGAAAGGGGCGCGGACACCGAGGAGGGCGCGGCNGGGTGGGCGTCGGGNAGCCANGAGTGCAGCGGCACGAGGCCCGCCTTCACGCCGAAGCCGGCGAGGCAGAGGATGAGCCCCAGCTGGAGCCAGTTGGGCAGCTGGAANACNAGGCCCGGCTCCAGNGNGAACACCTTGAGCAGGAAGAGNCCGGGCAGCATGAAGAGCGCGCCGCCCGCGCACATGACATAATACTTGAGGCCCGCGGCGTAGGCGGCGGGNTTTTCNTCGTGGACCACGAGGAAGTAGGAGGCGAAGGTCATCAGCTCCCAGTAGCCGTACATGGCCATCACGTCGGGCGTGGAGACGATGCCCGCGAGCGACGCGAAGGTGAGGAGCAGGAAGAACCAGTACCAGCCCTTGCGNCCGTCATGGATGTAGCTCAGGGAATAGANGGCNACGANNAGGCCGATGAGGGCGATGATGACNAGGAAGAACTGGGCNAGCGGCGCNGCCTCGGCCACGCAGACGGCNGCCAGCGCGCAGGCGAAGNAGGCCGTGCCGATATACGGGGCCACATGGGCGCGCATGAGGAAGGCCGCGCCCGNGACAAANGCGCCGATATAGAGNCACCAGAAGGCCGGATGCACCGGGCTGTGCGGAANCANGANGCCGAAGGCCGCGCCGATGGCGTCGGTNATGGGCCCGCGGAACANNCCGAGCANGGCNACNANGGCCCCGAGGNNGAAGAGCANGGGCNNAAGNCCNGTGCCGAANAGGCCNCNGCCNTCGGGCGCCNCNTCCTTGCCNTCNGCCGGGCGCTCAAGGCANATGTGCTGCACGGCGATCACATAGAGCCAGATGAAGATGGTGGTGGCCGCCGCCATGAGCATGAGGCAGAAAAAGCCGCCCGCGGGCAGGGTTTCCAGCAGGCCCACGGTGATGAGCGCCCGCGCCTCGGGCAGCAGGAAGGGGCTCCCGCCCACGGCCGCCAGCAGGCCCAGGCCGAAGAGGGCACCCGTCCAAGGCCTGGCCTGTCCCCGCCCGTTCAGCTCCTCCAGCGAGGGACCCGCCGCAAGGACATTGCGGAAGGGACAGGCGCAGGCGCCCTCCGCCGGGGCAGAAAGCCGGGCCAGCGCGCACCAGGCGAGAAGGCGCGCGGCGATCTGGAAGATGGCGAAAAGCCAGATGCCGGTGAGCCCGGCCCCCACCTGCGCGCAGAGCGCCATGCAGAGGACGCCCAAATCGTGCGCGCCGCCCCAGAGGATGAGCCTGCGCGGGTCGTTGCGCTGCTGCACGGCCTTGGCCGTGGCGTAGATCAGGAGGAGTGAGCCGACGGCCAGCGCTAGCCAGGAACCGCTTGTGGTGAACAATGCTGCTGTCATAGACGCCCCATTGGTAGGAATCTCCAGGCCCGGCCCGTCCGGCGCACGAGGTTGCGCCGCCGCTCTGCCGCAAGGAGTCGACTGAAAAATTCTAATATGGAGGAAAGTAGCCTATTCGGTCCACCCTGACAAGCGTCAAATACTTTTTTCCCGATGTGAAAAAAAGTATTTGTCAAGCGGCCGTCGCGCTAGGAGTATTCGGGGCTGCCGCCGTTTTGCGGGGCGTCACCAGGGCGCGGTACCGCCGGAAACGCAAAAAAGGGGCGCCCTCTCGGACGCCCCTGAAACCGGGCCTTGCGGCAAGCCGCGCAGCCGCTCTTACATGGTGCTGCCGGAAGCGGCGCGCTGCATCTTGATCTCGACCTTGTCGGTCAGGCCCTCGTAGTACTTGCGGAGGATGGCGAGCACTTCGGGGCGGCCGAAGTGGTCCGGCACTTCCGCGCCTTCGGAGAGCATCTTGCGCAGCTTGGTGCCGGAGAGGATGACGCGGTCTTCCTTGCCATGCGGGCAGGTGCGCATGGAGGCCATGCCGTCGCACTTCTTGCAGTAGAAGGTCCAGTCGATGTCGAGGGGCTGGCAGAGCAGGCGCTTGCCTTCCTCTTCGGGCTGCGGGATCTTCTTGAAGATCTCCTGGGCCTCGAACATGCCGTAGAAGTCGCCCACGCCCGCGTGGTCGCGGCCCACGAGCAGGTTGTTGATGCCGTAGTTCTGGCGGAAGGTGGCGTGCAGCAGGGCTTCGCGCGGGCCGGCATAGCGCATGTCGAGCGGGTAGCCGGACTGGATGACGAATTCCTTGACGAAATAGTTGTCCACCAGGGTGTCGATGCACTTCACGCGCACTTCGGCGGGGATGTCGCCGGGCTTGAGCGAGCCCACGAGGGAGTGGATGACCACGCCGTCGCACACTTCGATGCCGATCTTGGCGAGATATTCATGCGAGCGGTGCATGGGGTTGCGGAGCTGGAGCGCCGCGACCTTCTCCCAGCCGCGCTCGTCGAGCTTTTCGCGCAGCTGCGCCGGGGTCATGTAGACGCCGGGGAAACGCTCGGGGAAGTCGCCCTGCGAGAGCACCTTCACGGGGCCCGCGATGTTGTACTCCTTCTGGGCGAGCACCATCTTGACGCCGGGATGGTCATTGGGGGCCACTTCCCAGAACTTCTCGGAGTCCGGGCCCTCGCCCTTGAAGACCATCTCGCATTCCCACTTCTTGTCGGCCTCGGTCATCTCGTAGATCTCTTCGATCTTCATGGTCGCCATGATCTCGCCGTTGCGGACCAGGGCCACCTCTTCGCCGACCTTGAGGTCCTTGGCCTCCTCGGCGGAGATGTCAAGCGTGACCGGCAGCGGCCAGAAGGTGCCGTCGGTGAGGAGCATCTTTTCGCAGACGCTCTTCCAGTCCGCCTTGTTCATGAAGCCGTTGAGGGGCGAGAACCCGCCAATGCCCATCATGATCAGGTCGCCCTTGGCGCGGGAGGAAATCTCGATCTTTTTCAGGCCCTCGGCCTTTTTCTTTTCGTCTTCCAGGGCCTTGCCTTCGAGAAGGCAGCACACGAGACCCTTGCCGCCATGCGGGGGTACCAGCTTGGACATTGCGAAATCCTCCATGTTTTGGTTCCGGGCGAACCGCTCCCGGCGGCTGCCCGGCAGCCCCGCGGTGCGGCTTCGGGGCGCACTCGCTGCGCCGCCAGTGGAATGGTTCCGCGACCATCTTGTGAATATTCTAACAAAAAGTCAACTACCCTTGAAAACTTTTCGCGCTTAAGCGCGCCGTGGAAATTGAGAAAATGGCGGGGGCGACGGCGGGAAAGGCTTGCGGGGCGCGGTGATGCGGGCGGCGGGACGCCTCGGGCTCAGGCGCCGATTTTTTCGCGGATAAAGGCGAGCCTGTGCGCGTAGGTGTGCGCGGCGCGCAGGAGCTCGCGCCAGGCCTCACGCAAATCCCGCGAGCGTTGCGGATTTGCGGCGAGCTCCGCAAGCCTGGGGCCGAATCCCTCGCGGGAAATGAGCGTGATGGGCCGCGTGAGTTCATCGGGAAAAATGTCGAGGCCCCGGGTGGCGTCGCTGAGGAGGAGCCCCCCGGCGGCCCAGACGTCGAAATGGCGCTGGCTCAGGCTTTGCGGGATGAGCAGGCTCGTGACATTGAGCACGGCCGAGGCTTGACGGTAGAGCTCGGGCAGGCTGCCGTAATAGTCCACCGGGGCTTCGGGCTCGCAGCCGGGTACAAGCTCGCGCCAGAGGTCGTCCCCGGTGACGGCAAGGCCCTGCGGCAGGCCCGCGGCTATCCAGCGGGCACGGTTGGCCTGCGCGCAGCGCTCCGCGCCAAGCCCCGCGGCGCGCACCTCATGGCCCGGCCACGGGCGCACCCGGAGGCGTTCCGCCCACCAGTGGAAATGGGCCTCTCGGGCGGGTTCGGCGTTTTCGTCCGTCAGGGCGAGGCCGCGGGCCAAGAGGTCCCCGGGCACGCGCGCAGCTGCAAAAAAGCGTTCCCGGTCGGGAAAAGCCGCCCGGCCCACGAAGCGCGGAGAAAGGCGGGCAAGGCGCGCGGCCTCGGCCGCATCCGGAAGCGGCCGCCACATATGCGGGGCCACGGCCAGCGGCAGGCGATGGACGTGCTCCGCCCCGGCGGCGCGAAGTCCGTCAATGAAGCTCGCGTCCGTGACGAAAAGCTGCGCCTCCTGCCACCACGGGAGGCGCGCGGCGGAAAGCACATGCCAGGGATTGTCCACGAACCAGAGCGCCACGGGCACGCCGAGCGCCCGGCAGGCGTGGAAGACGCGGCCGTCCGCATCCAGCCCCCGCATGTTCAGCGACAGGGCGAAAGCGGGGACGCGGCCGCCCCAGGCTTGGGACAACGCGGCCGCGTCGCGGGGCGCCGGGCTGCTCACGGGTGTGAAGCCGCTTTCCTCAAGCGCCTCTCGCAATTCGCGGTGCAAAAGCCAGCTTTCGTCCCCCGGCAGCCAGACCACGGGAGGACGGCCGGGCACGGGGGCGAGGCTGCGGACTTCGATGCGGCCCGCGAGCGGCCCCCAGAAGTTCGGCGCCAGGCGGAGGCCCGGCCGGTAGAGGTAGCTGTCCGCCCCGGAAAGGCTGGCGGCCTCCGCGGGCGTGAGCTCGCGCCAGCCAGGGGCGTCCATGCCCGCGGGATGCAGCAGTCGGAGGGTGCGCGGTTCCTCGACCCAGAAAATCGTGCCGCCGCGTTCCCGCGCCGCGCGCACAAAGGGGAGCTTCTGCGGGTCGCCGGGGCCGAGCCCGAGAAGGAGGACGTCGCGCCCAGCTCCACCGGGCCCCACGCGCTCCCAGGCGGAAGCCGCATCCGGGAGGGTGAGCGGGCGCCCGGCGAAATCCGGCAGCTGCGTCCGGAGGGGGGCGCTCATGCCAAGCCCGGGACAGCGCTGATGAAAAAGCCGCGCATGGCCTCCGCCTCGCAACCGAGGAAGATCCGCTCCCACTCCACGCCGTCCAGAGCCCGGCGCACGGCCCCTGCTTCCGCCGGGCAGCCTTCGAGGCGCTGCTCCAGCGCCTCCACGCCGTCATCGCTGAAAAAGTCCCCGCTGATGCGGCAGTGGCAGAGGCGCCCATCCCGCACCGTGAGGCGCAGTTCCACGCCGCCCCACGGGAAGCGCTTCGCGTGCGTGCGCGTGGCCGCGGTGGTTGCGTCCATGTTCCAGTCCGGGGAGCGGTATTTGCGTTGGGCGAGCAGTCCGGCCATAGGCGCAAGGTCCGCGTCCGGCGGCTCCGCGTCCGGCGCGCAACGGGCCAAAAGGGCGGCTTGCAGGCTTTCCATACTGCTCCCCGGTGTCCACAGGTCCGCCACATTGCCCACCCGGCCGCGCACCGAGGCGACACCGTGGGCGCGGCGCTTGGCCGCGCCGGGGGTGAGCAGGCGCCCCATGCGTTCAAGATCCGTGCGCACCAGCAGGGTGCCGTGCACGAGCAGCCGCCCGCCGGAGCGAAACTGCGCGCTGCCCGAAATCTTCAGGCCTCCGGCCTCGAGGTCGTTGCGGCCCGTGAGCCGCGCAGGCACGCCCATGTCGGCGAGGGCCCGCGCCACCTGGGCGAGCAGGGGGGCGAAGGCCGACCCCATGCCTGCGTCATTCACGATCCACGAAAAGCAGAGCGTGCCCGCATCGTGAAACACGGCCCCGCCCCCGGTGATGCGGCGGATGACGGGGATGCCCTCACGCCCGGCGGCCGAAAGGTCCACCTCGTCTGCGACACACTGGTGCCGCCCCACGATGACGGCGGGCTCGTTGCGCCAGAGGAGGAAGAGCCCGGGATGGCCGGGCGCGAGCGTGCGGAAGAGGACTTCCTCGGTGGCCAGATTGCGCGCCGCGTCCCCGAGGGGCAGCACAAGATGGCGGGCGGGCATGGATTCCCTTGTCCCGTCGGGGGTCAGCGGGGCCAGAGGGCCGTGGCCGCGGCATAGAGGCCGAGGCGCGCCGCGCCCTCGCGGAACGCGGCTGCGGAAGCGGCGAGCGCTGCAGGGGCCGGGATATGAGGGTCCGCCCTGGCGGCCTTCGTCAGCGCCACGAAGAGCGCGGCGGAAAAAGCCTGACAGTTGTCGGACTTGCCGGGCGTGAACTCAAGGTCGGTGAAGCCCCCGAAGGCGCAGGCCTTGGCGGCCAGCTCCGGCTGCTGGAGGAGCGCCCGGAAATAGAGGTAGTCATAAAAGGCGCTCGGGGGCAGCGCGTCCTTCTGGCCGGCCCGGGGCGGCCACGGGGTGAGCGGCCAGTCCTCGTCAAAGAGGCGGAAGCCCGCGAGGTGGCAACGAGCGAGGCGCGGGTCGCGCTTTGCCATGACGGCATCGTCTCCGTAGAGGTCCTGATAGGGCCCGGCGACGCCGTTATTCACCCGGCAGAGCTTGCTGCCCTGGAAGAGCGACTCCACGGCCATGCGCTTCCCGCGGGCCTCGAGGCAGAGCTCGAAGCCGCTCAGGGCGCGGCCGTCCGCCTCCGCGGACTTGGTGGAGATCTCCAGCAGGCTGGCCTTGGGCGCGAGCGTGTGCGCCGCGGCCTGCATGGCGTCGATGGAGCGCCGCTTCTGCGCGAGCGACATGCCGGGGAACCACTGGAAGCTCACCTCCACCACGCGGACCCACGACTCGCCGGGCGTGGTCACGAAAAATACGGGGCGCGTTGCCATGCGGGCCTCCTTGGAAATTTTGGCACTATCAAATCACACCAGGCAGTTGAAAAAATTCCTTAATTCCGCCTGGAGCGAAGCGGAAGGCGGGTGCTGGTGCCGGAAGAATCCTAAAAAATAAGATTTTTTGCTGCTTGCAAGGAAGATAAAAATTTCCGAAGGGAGTGTACTCGGGTACTCGACCAAGGAAATTTTTCTCTGACGCAGCAAGCAGCAAAAAGGCTGTTTTTGACGGATAATTTCGGCATTACCCATGCAGCACAGGAACACCACCAACTCGCAAGCCTGGCCTCGCCTTTAGGAAAGCGAGCTTTCCGCCGCGCCCTCAAGCCCAAAAAAGCGGCGCGCGTTGCGGCCGCACATCCGCCAAAGCTCAGCGGGCTCGACACCCCGCGCCTCGGCCACGGCTCGCGCCGTAAACACGGTATAAGCGGGCTCATTGCGCGTGCCCCGCCAGGGCACGGGCGAGAGGTAGGGCGCGTCCGTCTCCAGCAGGAGACGGTCATCGGGGATGATCGCCACCGCTTCGCGCAAGGGCGCATTGGCGGGATAGGTGACGGGCCCCGGCACGGAAATGTGCCAGCCGTTGGCGACAATGCGCTGCGCAAGGCCCGGACCGCCGCCGAAGCAGTGCCAGAGCAGGGGATAGCCCGCAAAGCCCCGCGCCTCGAGGATGCTGAGACATTCCGCCTCGGCCTCGCGGCAGTGGAGCACCACGGGCTTATCAAGGGCGCGCGCCATGTCGAGCTGGGCCGCGAAAGCCGCCATTTGCAGCTCGCGCGGGCAGTCGTCCCAGTGAAAGTCAAGGCCGATCTCGCCCACGGCCCTGAGGCGCGGCTCCGCGGCGAAGGCGGCTGCTATGCTCTCGAGGCAGGCGGGCGTGCATTTTTCGCCGTCGCAGGGGTGGATGCCGAGGAGGAAAAAGACTTCAGGATGGTCCGCGAAGAGCGCCTTGCGCTCCTGAAAGGCCTCGGGCGAAAGAAAGACATTCCCCACGCCGGAAAGCCCGCAGGCGCGCGCGCGGGCGAGCACGGCCTCGCGGTCGGGGTCGAATTCCTCCCCGTCAAGGTGGGCGTGGCTGTCCACGCCGCCCGGGGGCAGGGCGACGGTAAGGGGGTCGATGCGCTGCGGTTTCTTATGTGCCATGCTGATGAGGTCGCTGTCCGGCTGAGGTGCTGTGAGGCGCGGCCATACTAGCAAAGGGCCGCGGGGCGCGCAAGAAAGCCATTGCCATGGCCGCCCATTGCGCGTAAGAGTGCGGTGCGCGCTTCGGCGGTATTGCGCCGCAAAAAGGCGCGGGGAGGATGTCATGCACCTGCGCAAAAGGGTCCTGGTCACCGGCGGTTCCGGCTTTCTCGGCTCGCACCTCTGCGCCCGGCTTCTTGACGAGGGCAACGAAGTCATCTGCGTGGACAATTTTTTCTCCAGCGCGCGCTCCAATGTGGAAGAGCTCATGGACAACAAGCGCTTTGAGCTCATCCGCCATGACGTGACCTTTCCCCTCTATATTGAGGTGGACGAGATTTACAATCTCGCCTGTCCGGCCTCGCCCGTGCACTACCAGCATGACCCGGTGCAGACCATCAAGACCTGCGTCCACGGGGCCATCAACATGCTCGGGCTCGCCAAGCGGGTCCGCGCGCGCATCTACCAGGCCTCGACGAGCGAGGTCTACGGCGACCCCGAGGTGCACCCGCAGCCCGAATCCTACTGGGGGCACGTCAACCCCATCGGCATCCGCTCCTGCTACGACGAGGGCAAGCGCTGCGCCGAGGCGCTCTTCTTCGCCTACTGGCGGCAGGGGAATCTCCCCATCAAGGTGGGCCGCATCTTCAACACCTACGGGCCGAAGATGCACCCCAACGACGGCCGCGTGGTCTCCAACTTCATCGTGCAGGCCCTCAAGGACGAGCCCATCACCATCTATGGCGACGGCAGCCAGACGCGCTCCTTCTGCTATGTGGACGACCTCATCGACTGCATGGTGCGCTTCATGGCTTCGCGCGAGGATTTCACCGGGCCCATGAACATGGGCAATCCCGGCGAGTTCACCATCCTCGAGCTGGCGGAAAAGGTGGTGGAGATGACCGGGAGCAGGTCCCGCATCGTCCACGAGCCCCTGCCTGCCGACGACCCGGCCAAGCGCCGCCCGGACATCACGCTCGCCCGGCGCGAACTCGGCTGGGAGCCGACGACGCCGCTGGCGGCGGGCCTTGAAAAGACCATCGCCTATTTTGACGGCCTCCTCAAAGAGGGCCTCATCTAGCCGGAGAGTTCCGGCTGCCGCTTCCGGCCGCGCCGGGGCGCTTCTTCGGGGTGCGCGCAGTTTATGGAGTGCTATCTCGCAAGCCTTTGCGTTTTCGTGGCCGTGGCCCTGCTGCTCGCGGTGATGGCCGTGGCCGCGTCCTTCAGGACGCCGCGGCCGCGCAGGAGCCGCCGCGTCAACGCCCTGGGGGCCGGGGGGGCGGCGCTTGGCTGCGCCATCGGCTTTGCGGGCGCGGTGAGCGCCTTCCTTACGGGCGGCGCCACGGTGGAACTCCCCTGGGGCCTTCCGGTGGGGAGCCTCGTGCTCACGCTCGACGCGCTCTCCGCCTTCTTCCTCCTGCCGGTTTTCGGGCTCGGCCTTGTCTGTGCGCTTTCCGGCGGCATCGCCCTGCGCACCGTGCGCCCCGGCGAGCACAATCTGGCAGCGCACTGGTTTTTCTTCCTGCTCCTGCTCCTCGGCATGGCCTGCGTCATGTGCGCCCGCGACGCCATCTTCTTCCTGCTCGCGTGGGAGATCATGTCGCTTGCGCCCTTCTTCCTCATTGATTTCAATGACGGCGACAGCAAGGTGCGCGACGCCTCCTGGGTCTATCTCGTGGCCGCCCATCTCGGCGCGGTGTTCCTTCTCGCCCTCTTCGTGCTGCTCTGGCAGGTGACGGGCACAACGGCTCTCACGCTGGCGGCCTGCGCGCCGCTCGCCGACGCCGGGGCGGGCACGCTTTCCGTGCTCTTCGTGCTTGCCGTGGTCGGCTTCGGGGCCAAGGCGGGTATCGCGCCGCTGCATGTATGGCTCCCCGAGGCGCACCCGGCCGCGCCGAGCCATGTGTCGGCCCTGCTTTCCGGGGCCATGATCAATGCGGGCCTTTACGGGCTTATCCGCAGCCTGGCCCTGCTCGGCGGCGCGCCCTCGGCCGGGGTGCTCGGGAACCTCCCCGAATGGTGGGGCTGGTTCCTGCTCCTGCTCGGGCTCGCCACGGCGCTCCTCGGCATCCTGAAGGCGCTGGGGCAGGGCAATCTGAAGCGCCTGCTCGCCTATTCCAGCGTGGAGAACATGGGCCTGATGTTCATGGGCGTGGGCGCGGGCCTCGTGGGCGTGAGCGCGGGCGACGGCTGGACCGCCGTGCTGGGCTTTACCGGGGCGCTTTTGCACATGCTCAACCACGCGGGCTTCAAGGGCCTGCTCTTTCTCTGCGCGGGCGAGGTGCTCCACGCGGCGGGCACGGTGCGCATGGAGCTTCTGGGCGGCCTCCAGCGCAGGCTGCCGCTGGTGGGCGCGGGTTTTGCGCTGGGCGCTGCCGCCATCGCCTGCCTGCCGCCCCTGAGCGGCTTCGCCTCCGAATTTGTGCTCGCCATGTCCTTGCTGGACGGCGCGGCCCTCCCCGGCGTGGAGCGCCAGCTCGTGCTCCTCTTCACGCTGGCCGGGCTCGCCCTCGTGAGCGGCGTGGCAGCGGCGGTCTATGTGCGGGCCTATGGCATCACNTTCCTCGGGGAGCCGCGCACGGGCTTTGCGGCCAATGCCCANGCCGTGTCGTGGCGCGGCGTCTGGCCTCTNGCCATCCCGGCGGCGGCCTGCGTGGCCGGGGGCCTTTTCGCCCCGTATTTCTTTGACCTTGCCGCGGATACGGCGCTTGNNTCCATCCCNCTGCCGCAGGGGCTCGCCNCCGCCGTTTCCGGCGCGGACGTGCAGATGCGNNGNAGCCTCGCCATGATNGCCATGGTGGGCGGGGGCGGCGTNGCGCTGGCCTTCTGCCTTTTCGCNGCNCGCGGGCTNNTGCTCCGGCGCAACGGCGTCCTGCANGAGACCACCTGGGGCTGCGGNTATCAGGCCTCCTCNGCGCGNATCCAGTACACGGCGGCNTCCTTCGCGGAGCCGCTGGCNAGGCTNTTCGCGCCCGGCATGGGCCTNGTGANNCGCGGCGGCGCGCCNGAGGGCATCTTCCCNGNNCGGGCCNTNTTCAGCACCTCNGCGCCGGACAGGCTGAGGACCCTNGTTTTCGCGCCGCTCTTCGAGCTNGTGGAGCGGGCCTGCAATGCCTGCAAGATNCTCCAGCACGGCAAGATNCACCTCTATATCCTNTATATCCTCGCCANGGTGGTGGGGCTGCTCGTCTGGGGGCTNAGGCCATGAACGCGCAGGNCGCCTTCCTCATCCAGCTTNTGCTCGCGCTCNTGCTCGCGCCGCTCCTGCCGGGCATCATCAACCGCGTCAAGGCNAAGGTCGCNGGCAGGCACGGCAAGCCCCTGCTCCAGACCTACTATGATATAGCCAANCTCCTCNGCAAGGGCGAGGTCATCAGCCGCACCACCACCTGGACNTTNGCNGNNGGCCCCGGCGTGTCGCTGGCNGCGGCNNTNTGCGCGCTNCTGCTGCTGCCGCTNGGNGGCGTGGCCTCGCCGCTGGCCTTNGGCGGGGANTTNNTNCTNGCCGCCTANCTGCTCGGCATGGGGCGCTTCGCCATCATGCTGGCCGCGCTGGACACNGGNTCCAGNTTCGAGGGCATGGGCGCGAGCCGCGAGGCCGCCTTCTCNGCCCTGGGCGAGCCCGCGCTCTTCCTNGCCTTTCTCACGCTCACGAGCCTNTCCCTTGACCTCGGGCGCGGCGCGGCCGNGGCCTCCATNGTNGANGCGCGCGCGGCCTTTTCCCTCTCCGCGCTCTTCAANGGCGACATGGCNGCNTTCCGCGAGGTNGGGCGNCCNGAGCTNNTGCTCGCGCCCGCGGTGTTTTTCGCGCTGCTNCTGGCGGAAAATTGCCGCATCCCCGTNGACGACCCCACCACNCANCTCGAGCTGACCATGATNCACGAGGTCATGGTGCTGGANCATTCCGGCCCCAACCTCGCCATNNTNGTCTANGGNGCNGCGCTCAAGCTGTGGTTTTTCGCGGCGCTNGTNGCCGGGCTGCTCGTGCCGCCGCTGCCGCTGTGGNAGCAGGCCGGGCTGACNCTTGCCGTCATCCTCGGCATGGGCGTGGCCGTGGGCCTTGTGGAATCGGGCATGGCCCGGCTCANGCTCANGAGCGTGCCGCATTTTCTCGGCGTGGCCGCCGCCCTGGCGGCCCTTGCCCTCATCCTNACCCAGGCNCGCTAGNAANGCCGCAACGGAGGGCATGNNCCCGTGATTTCGNCNGGCTCGCTCTTTTCCACNATCCTCTTCCTGCTGCTCCTGAACAACCTGCTNNTGCTGGGCGCGCCGGGCCTGCGCGCGCTNATCCGGCTCACGGCNTTNCAGGGCATCCTNCTCGGCCTCCTGCTGTTCGGCATGGAGCACGCGCTGCTCGCCTGCGCGGTGCTCGGCATCAAGGGCCTGCTNTTGCCNGGCCTGCTCGAGCGCACCCGGCGCAGGCTNGGCGCGGCGGACGAGCCNAGNCCGCGTATGCANCTCGGCGTGTGCGTGGTGACGGGCATCCTCGGGCTCGTCTTTTCCCTCTGGCTNGAGACNCGNCTTCCCATCCTGCCGGACCTCTTNCCGCCNCTGCTNNTNCCCACNGCGCTGACCACGCTCTTTTGCGGCTTCATNCTCGTGGTGGGGCGGGCCACGGCCATCTCGCAGGTCATCGGCTANCTTGTGGCGGAAAACGGCATCTTCCTNCTCGGGATGCCGCTNATGGCGGCCGGGGCCATCTGGTTCGAGCTCGCGCTNTTGCTCGACATCTTTGTGGCGGTCTTTGTCATGGGCAATGCCATCGGGCATATCGGCGAGACCTTNGACTCCCTCGACACCGGCNGCTTCCGCAGCCTCAGGGACTGATCATGCTCGAAGCCCTGATNCTNCTCCCCCTGGTTGCGGGCGCGCTCATGCTGGCCGTGGGCAACGCGGCCTTNTGCCGNGCGCTNCTGCCGCTCACNGGNGCGGGCCACGCCTGCCTTTCNCTGGCNACGGTGGCNGCCGTGGCCGGCGGGGAACGNCCCTCGGCGCTCGGCGGCCTCATGGCNCCGGACGCGCTGGGCGCGCTCTTCCTCATCCTCGCGAGCCTGCTCTTTTTCGCCGCGTCGCTCTATGCNGTGGGCTATCTNNGCGAGGAGGAGGCCATNGAGGTGCGCACCTGCATCCACGACGGNCGCCCCTTCACCAATGCGCCGGAGCGCCGCTTCACCGCCTGCCTCTGNTTCTTCCTCGCGGCCATGAGCCTTGTCACCACNACGCCGCANCTGGGGGCCCTCTGGGTGGGNATCGAGGCGACGACGCNCTCGAGCGCCCCGCTCATCTATTTTCACCGGCACCGGCGCTCGCTGGAGGCGACCTGGAAATACCTCATCATCTGNTCNGTGGGCATCGCGCTGGCGCTGCTCGGCAACATNCTCCTNTCCGTGGCCTTCTACGCNCCCGGNAGCGGCGCCGAGAGCCCGGTGCTCGCCGANGACATCGACTCCCTCGGCTGGTTCGTGGCNCACGCGCCCGCGGCCGCGCCGCCCTGGCTCAAGGCGGCCTTCATCTTCCTTATCGTGGGCTACGGCACCAAGATGGGGCTCGCGCCGCTGCACAACTGGCTCCCNGACGCGCACAGCCAGGCGCCNTCGCTCGTCTCGGCGCTNCTTTCCGGGGCGCTGCTCAACTGCGCNCTGCTCGGCATCCTGCGCGGNCACCAGATANTGCTCGCNGCCGGNCTCGGGGATTTCAGCGGCGGNCTNCTCGTCTTTTTNGGCATNCTCTCCCTGCTCACGGCCGCCATCTTCATCGTGGGCCAGGGCCATTACAAGCGGCTGCTCGCCTATTCCAGCGTGGAGCACATGGGCATNCTCTCNCTCGGCATCGGGCTNGGNGGCATCGCCGTGGAGGGCGCGCTTCTGCACTCCGTCTGCCATTCGCTGACCAAGTGCCTGCTCTTNCTNCTCTCNGGCAANATCCTCGCCCGNTACCACACCTATTCNAGCTATGACGTGCGCGGCCTGCGCTGGACCATGCCGGCCACGGGCGCNCTCTGGACNGCGGGCTTNCTCGCNGTGGCGGGCTCCCCGCCCTTCGGCATCTTCGTGAGCGAGCTCATCATCCTCAAGGGGATGCTCGCCGACGGCACGTGGCCTGTGGCCGCCATCTACCTCGGGGCGCTGGCGGTTATCTTCGTGGGCATGTCCGTGGCGGTGCTGCGCATGGTGCAGGGCGCGCGCCCGCTCGACATGTCCGCAAGGCCGCGCAGCCGCCGCGAGCCGCTCTGGAGTGTGGTCCCGCCGCTGGCGCTGGCCGTGGCCGTGCTCGGCCTCGGCCTCTGGGTGCCGGACTGGCTCTGGCGCTTTCTGGAAATGGGCGCAAGGCTCATCGGGGGGCAGTGATGCACGAGTTTGACTATCGCAAGGCGGTCGCGCTCGATGAAGTCCCCGTCCTCAGCGCCGAAGCCCTGGGGGAGAGCATCCTCGCCGCCGTCCGCGAGGGCTGGCGGGTGCTCGCCTATTTCGCCCTGCCCGAAGCGGGCGGGGACGGCGCCGCGGGCCTCTGCTGCGTGCTCGCGCATGATGCGGAACAGCGCCTTGCGGCCGCGCGCACGGCGCCGCTTACGGATTTCCCCTCGCTGGCCGCGGCCTGCCCGCAGGTGGAGCTGTTCGAGCGCGAAATCTATGAGGAACGGGGCATCCTGCCGGAAGGGCATCCCTGGCTCAAGCCTGTGCGCCGCTCGCCGGACGCGCCCGGCGGTGCTGCCCGCGATTTTTACCGCGTGGACGGCAGCGAGGTGCACGAGGTGGCCGTGGGCCCGGTGCATGCGGGCATCATCGAGCCGGGGCATTTCCGCTTCCAGTGCTATGGCGAGATCATCCTGCACCTGGAAATCGCGCTCGGCTACCAGCACCGCGCCCTCATGGAGCTTTTGCGGCCGGGCGCCTCGGCGAGGCCCGTGGCGGCCCTGCGCCTTGCGGAATGTGCTGCCGGGGATTCCAGCGTGGCCCACGCCACGGCGCTCTGCGTGCTGCGCGAGCGGCTGCTGGGGCTCGGGGAACTTTCTGAGCGCAGCCAGCGGCTCAGGCGCGTGGGCCTCGAGCTCGAGCGCCTCGCCAACCATTGCGGCGACCTCGGGGCCATCGCCGGGGACACGGGCTTCTTGCCCACCTCGTCCTGGAACGGCCGCATCCGCGGGGATTTTCTCAATCTCACGGCAACGCTTTGCGGCAACCGTTTCGGGCGTGGCCTGCTGGCCTACGGCGGGACGGCGTGGGGCCTCTCACCGGAAGACTGTGAGGATATGGCTGGCCGCCTCGCGGCCACGGGCCGGGACGCCGCGGGTTCGGCGAAAATCATGTTCGCCTCGGCCAGCGTGGGCCAGCGCATGGCGGGCACGGGACAGGTGACGGAAGCGCTGGCGCGCGAGATCGGCCTTGTGGGCGTGGCCGCGCGGGCCTGCGGGCTTGCCCGTGACGCGCGCTTCCATGCGCCGCTTTCGCCGCTTCCGCAAGTGGCGTCGGCCCCGCGCACCGAGCGCAGCGGGGACGTGTTCGCCCGTGCCCAGGTGCGCCGTGCGGAAATGGAGGATTCCCTCGAGCTTGTGGCCGCGGACCTCGACTGGCTTGGCAAGCATCCCGAAGATGCGGCGGAGCGGGAACAGGCCCGCGATATGGCACACGCCGCCCTGGCGCCGCTTCCGCCCCGGTGCCTCGCCGTGGCGCAGGTGGAGGGCTGGCGCGGCGAGATCTGCCATGTGGGCGTCACGGGTCCGGCCGGGGATTTTCTGGCGCTCAGGGTGGTGGACCCCTCCTTCCACAACTGGACAGGCATGGCGCTCGCCATGCGCGGCGGCCAGATTTCGGATTTTCCGCTCTGCAACAAGAGCTTCAACCTTTCCTATTGCGGCTATGATCTGTGAGGGCCCGCCATGTTCCGCATCCTCGCCGAGCGCCTGAAACAAGGCTACCGCACCCTTGACTGGCCCCGGAAGGAGCCCGCCCTTTCCTCGCGCTACCGCGGGCGTCCCGAGCTTGTCGACACGGACTGCAGTGACTGCCGCGCCTGTTATGCCGCCTGCCCGACCGGGGCGCTCCTTGCGCGGGCGGACGCGCCCGGTCGCACCCCTGTGCTGGACATGGGCCGCTGCATCTTTTGCGGGGCATGCGCAGATGTGTGCCCGGAGCACGCCATCCGCTTCAGCCGCGACTACCGCGTGGCCGCGGCCTCGCGCGAGGGGCTGCTGGTTCATCCGCAGGCTCCGGGCGCGGAGGCGGCCGAGCCCGCGCCTGCCGACCCGGTGGCGCTTTTGCGCGGGCGCTTCCGCCTCTTCCGGCGCTCGCTCAAGCTGCGCGAGGTGAGCGCGGGCGGCTGCAATGCCTGCGAGGCGGACACCAATGTGCTCGGGACTCTCGTCTATGACCTCGGCCGCTTCGGCATCGAGTTCACGGCTTCGCCGCGCCATGCCGACGGTCTTGTGGTCACGGGCCCGGTGACGCGCAACATGTGCGCGGCCCTCATCGACACCTGGGCGGCTGTGCCGCGGCCGCGGTTGCTCGTGGCCGTGGGCGCGTGCGCCATTTCCGGCGGCCTGTTCCGGGAGGCCCCGGAATCCCTGGGCGGCCTCGGCGGCACGGCGGAGGACATCCGCCCCGGCGCGGGGGGCGCAGCCGAAGCCCTTGCAGAAGCCGGGCTCACGCCGGACATCTATGTGCCCGGCTGCCCGCCCAATCCCTGGAGCATCCTTGCGGGCATCCTCGCCCTGCGCGGCGAGGGCGGGGCGTAGCTTTTCCAAAAATTCGCCACAAAAAAGAGCGGGCCGTCCGGCAAAAGACGGTCCGCTCTCAGTATTTGGGAAAAGGACGCCCTACAAAACGGCGATGGCCTCCACCTCCACGCGGCCGCCCTTGGGCAGCGCGGCCACGGCCACGCAGGAGCGCGCGGGCGGCTCGGCGGTGAAGGTGCGGGCATAGACGTCGTTCACGGTCTGGAAATCGGCCATGTCGGTGAGAAAGACCGTGACCTTGCAGACATCCTCCACCGAAGCCCCGGCCTGGGCGAGCACGGCCTTCATGTTGGCCAGCGCCTGGGTGGTCTGCTCGGCCACATCCGGGGAAATGAGCTCGCCCGTGCTGGGCACGATGCCGAGCTGGCCGGAAAGATACAGGGTGTCGCCCTTGCGGATGGCCTGGGAATAGGGGCCGAGGGCGGCCGGGGCACTGGCGCTCTTGATGACGGTTTTCATGGCTGTTCCTCGCTGGGCTAACGCGCCCATTTAAAGGTGAACACCTGCTCCACGTCGGGATGCAGGCTGAGGTGAACGGGGCAGGTGAGGGCCGCGCGCTGGATCATCATTTTCTGGTGGTCCGTGTAGTCGCGGTCCGGCATGTGGAAGATCATCTCGATTTTGGCGATGCGGCGCGGATTGGCGCTCATGGTCTTGGTGATTTCGATGGTGGCGCCCGTCACGTCCACATCATGCGAGCGGCCGTAAATGCCGATGATGGTCATGGCGCAGGTGGCGAGCGCCGTGGCGCAGAGGTCCGTGGGCGAGAAGGATTCGCCCTTGCCCTGGTTGTCCACCGGGGCGTCGGTGACAAGCGTGGTGCCGCTCGCCACATGGACGCATTCGGTGCGCAGGTCCCCGAGATATTTGGCGGTGACGGTGGCCATTGACTCCTCCTTTGCTGTGCGCGATGACGCCCCAGCATAGGGAGTGCGGCCGCGATTGTAAACGGCTTCTTGCTCCCCGGGATTTACTCCTCGAGGCCCGCGGGCAGGATGGCGAAGGCCGCCGGCTGCCCCGGCGACAGCGTGCCCGACCCGGCCGGAAAGCCCAGGGCCGCCGCACCGTTGACCGTGAGCAGGCGCACGAGGGCACGGGGCGGCACATCGAGATGCTCCCGCAGCCACAGGGCCTCGTTGCGCACGTCAAGGTCCGTGTTGGAGGTGAGGCCATCCGTGCCGAGGCAGAGCAGGACGCCGCTTTCCAAAAGCTGGCGCACCGGGGCCACGCCCACGCCGAGATGGTGGTTGGAGCGCGGGCAGAGACAGAGCGCCGCGCCGCTTTTCGCCAGCGCCGTGATTTCCTCCCCGTTGAGCTGGACACCGTGCACGGCGAGGACGCCGGAGCCGAGCAGGCCGAGACTCATGGCATAAGCGAGCGGCCGCAGGCCCGGCGGCTGCCATCCGGCCGAAAGCACCGTGCCCTCGTAGCAGGCCCGCAGGGGGCCGGTGCCCTGCGTGAGCAGTTCCGTTTCCTCCGCGGATTCCGCCAGGTGGCAGGAAAAAACGCTCCCGGTACGGGCGCACCACTCCCGCGCGGCCTGGAGAATATCCGGCGCCGTGGAGTACAGCGCGTGTCCGCCCGGCGCGCAGGCGGCTTCAAGCTCCGTATCCGCAGCTATTTCGGCGCGGCAGCGCGGCGGCCAGGGCCGTACCTCGTCCACGAGCGGCGGCGCGAAGCCGAACCATTCACAAAACTGGCGGACCTCAAGCCCAGCCTCCGCGCAGGCCTTGCGCACTGTGGAAAGTGCCCCCGCTGCTGAGCCGCCCACATCGCCGAGCCAATGCGTCCCACAGGCCGCAAGCTCGGCGCAGGCTGCCGCCACGGCCTCCCGCCGCCGCTCCTTCTCGCCTTCGTGCAGCGGTGCAACGATTTGCGGGATGAGGCTTTCAAGCCAGGCCCCGAAGCCTGCGCCCCAGCGGGTGCGCCCGGCCAGCCACGAAAGCTGCAAATGGGTGTGCGCGTTCACGCAAGCGGGCATGAGGCACACATCGCCCAAATCCCGCACCTCCGTTCCCACGGGAAGGCGCGCGTTTTTCCACGGGCCCGCGGCCTCGATGCGCCCGTCCCGAACCAGCAGGAAGGCATCGTCCACGCGGGCGAGCGGCGCGAAAAGGTCGCGTCCCCGCGCCGGGCCCTCCCCGGCGAGGCTCACAAGGGCCCGCGCCCGAAAGGCCACGGGGCGGCTTTGCTCCGCTCCCGGCACGCTATCTGCCCTGGCGCGCGAACTGGCCGCCCGAGACGTAGAAGGTGTTCTCGACGATGAAGAGCGCGTTGGGGTCAATGGCATAGACGAGATTTTCCAGCCGCTTGAGCGCCACGTTGTTGGTGACGGTGAGGAGGATCTCCCGGTCAGTGCCGGAATAGGCACCCTTGGCGCGGATCATGGTGGCCCCGTAGCGCTCGCTCGCGAGCACGGCCTCGCCGATCTCCTCGCCGCGGCTCGAAATCACCATGACGAGCTTGCGGCGGTTGAACATGCCGAGCACATATTCGAGCGTCTGCGAGGAGATGAACATCATCAGGATGGAAGCCACGATGATGTCCGCGGGCAGGCGGAAGGCGCCGACAAGGAAAAGGCTGGCGTTGAAGAGGAAGTTGAACTGGCCGATGGGGATGTTCCAGCGCTCCTTGAGGAGGATGGCGAACACATCCGTGCCGCCGCTGCTGCCGAGGGTGCGCAGCATGATGCCCGCGGCCGCGCCGTTGAGCACGCCGCCCACGAGCGCCGCGTACACATCGTTGGAAAAGTGCAGCTCGAAGGTGACGAAGTAGCCGAAGAAGTTGATGGCCAGGGTGCCGTAGACCGTATAGAGCAGGAAGCGCCGCCCGAGGAAGAACCAGCCAACCACATAGATGGGCAGGCAGAGCGCGAGATACCAGACGAGCGGCGGCAGTCCGTGCGCCCAGTAGTTGAGCAACAGCGCCACGCCCATGACGCCGCCCGCGAGGAAGTTGTGCGGCGCGGCCACGCTCTGGATGCAGACGGTCATCAGGAAGGCCCCGACCGTGAGCCAGAGGAGGTTCCACCAGACGGATTCGGTGAGGCGGCGGTTATAGGTGGTGAGCATGGGCGGTTCCCGCAGGGCCTAGAGGATGTCCCAGAGCATCTTCAGGCCCACGACGATGAGGAAGAAGGCGAAAAAGCGCTTGAGCTTCTTGGTGGGCAGGGAGTGGGACAGGCGCACGCCGATGGGCGCGGTGAGGCAGCTCGCGCAGGCGATGCCGAAGAGCGCCCAGAGGTGCACGAAGCCGAGGCACGAAGCGGGCAGGTCGGGGCGCCCCCAGCCGCCCACGATATAGCCGAGCGTGCCCGCAACGGCGATGGGGAAGCCGATGGCCGCCGACGTGCCCACGGCCGTGTGGATGGGCACGTTGCAATAGGTCATGAAGGGCACGGAAAGCGAGCCGCCGCCGATGCCCACGAAGCTCGAGACCATGCCGATGACGCCGCCCACGCCTGCCGTGCCGAAGGCGCCGGGCAGGTCGCGGCTGGCCGGGGGCCGGTAGTTGGAGATCATCTGCGCGGAAATGGCGAAGAGGAAGCAGATGAAGAATATCTTGAGGAACATGGTGGGCAGGTGCGTGGCGATGAGGCCGCCGAAAAAGGTGCCGAGCAGGATGCCGGGCACGATATGGCGGAAAATGTCCCAGCGCACGGCCCCGCGCAGGTGGTGCGCGCGGGCGCTGGAGATGGAGGTGAACATGATGCTGGCGAGCGAGGTGCCGAGGGCCAGCTGCTGCACATATTGCGGGGGCACGCCCTCATAGGGGAAGACGGCCACGAGGATGGGCACGATGACCGTGCCGCCGCCCACGCCGAGCAGTCCGGCGAGCACGCCGACCACCGCGCCGCAGCAGAGATAGATGAGAAGTGACAGAAGCATGGAAACCCTCCCTCGCGCATGGCCCCGGACCAGCGCACAAGCCGTCGCGCGGCCGGATATTCCGGGCGGCGCGGGCAGGCACACGGTAGTCAAAGGCCCGTTCCCCGTCAACAGGCTGGCCCGCGCCGGGGATTTTTTCTTTACAAGGGCCGGGGCGGCGACTAGACTTGGCGCATGGTCAAACTGCCGGATGCCGCTTGCGCGTGGCCGCCCCTCGCCGCCACGCAGGCTGGGGCGCGGGCCCTCTCCCGCCCCGAAGTTTTTGCCCTTCCGGCAGCCTTTTCCCCGTTCCCGAGAGCGGGGATTTTTTTTGCTCCGCCCGGGGGCGGCAGCATCACCCTCCGCCAAGGAGGCTGCACACGCCATGCCTGAGGACAATCGCCACCCCTGGCCGCACAAGGATCTGCTCGACGTCACCCAGCTCACGGCGGACGAGGTGCGCCGCCTGCTGGACCTCGCCGCGGGCTTTCAGGAAATCAACCGCCGCCCGGTGAAGAAGGTGCCCACCCTCAAGGGCAAGACCGTGGTGCTGTTCTTCGCGGAAAACAGCACGCGCACCAGGACCTCCTTCGACGTGGCGGCCAAGCGCCTTTCCGCGGACACCTTCGCGCTGTCCACCGCGGGTTCGAGCATCAACAAGGGTGAGAGCCTCAAGGATACGGGCCTGACGCTCCAGGCCATGAACCCGGATGTCATCGTCATCCGCCACCAGTCCAGCGGCGCGGCCCGCTACCTCGCGGAACTGCTGCCCTGCGGCGTGGTCAACGGCGGCGACGGCTGGCACGCGCACCCCACCCAGGCGCTCCTCGACTGCTTCAGCCTGCGCGAGGTCTGGGGCGAGGACTTCGCCGGACGCGAGCTGCTCATCCTCGGCGACATCGCCCACAGCCGCGTGGCCCGCTCCAACCTGCACCTTTTGCGCAAGCTCGGGGTCAAGGTGCGGCTCTGCGCGCCGCGCACCCTGCTCCCCGCCGGGGTGGACCACTGGCCCGTGGAGGTGTTTTCCGACCTCCACAAGGCCGTGGAGGGCGTGGACGCGGTCATGTGCCTGCGCCTCCAGCTGGAGCGCCAGCAGGCGGGCCTGCTCCCTGACCTTTCCGAATATTCCCGCCGCTATTGCCTGGATTTCCGGCATCTTGCCGGCGCCAAACCGGGCTGCCGGGTGCTCCATCCCGGGCCCATGAACCGCGGCCTCGAGATTTCGAGCGCCGTGGCCGACGCGCCCGAGTGCCTGGTGCTCGACCAGGTGGCCGCGGGCGTGGCGACCCGCATGGCCATCCTCTATCTGCTCGCCACCCGCACCGAGGGAGAAGCCCGATGACGCTCTGCATCCGCAACGCGCGGCATCTTGACGCCGCCGTGGACCTGTTTGTGGACGGCCCCCGCATCCTCACCATGACGCCCGCGGGACACGAGACGCCCCCCGCGGGCAGCGAGGTGTTCGAGGCCCACGGCCTGCGCCTTTTCCCGAGCCTCACGGACGCGCATGTGCACTTGCGCGAACCCGGCTTTGAATACAAGGAGGAGATCGCCACCGGCCTCGACGCGGCGGCGCACGGCGGCTTCGGCCAGGTGATGTGCATGGCCAACACCAAGCCCGTCAACGACACGGCCGCGGTGACGCGCTTCATGCTCGAGCGCGCGAAGGCGAGCCATCCCGACGGCCCGCGCCTCTACCCGGTGGCCGCGGCCAGCGTGGGCCTGAAGGGCGAGGCCATGGCGCCGCTCGCCGAATTGCGCGCCGCGGGCTGCGTGGCCGTTTCCAACGACGGACGGCCGCTGGAAAGCGCGGAGCTCGTGCGCCGCATCATGGAATACGCCGCGGACCTCGGCATGGTCTTCATCGACCACTGCGAGGACCCGCACCTCGCGCGCGGCTGGCTCATGCACGAGGGCGACGTGAGCGGGATGCTCGGCGTCAAGGGGCAGCCCGCGGCGGGCGAGGCCGTGCAGGCCGCGCGGGACATCATGCTCGCCGAATATCTGGGGCTGCCCGTGCATATCGCCCATGTGTCGAGCCGCCTCACCGTGGACCTCATCGCCTGGGGCAAGGCCCGCGGCGTGCGAGTCACGGCGGAGACCTGCCCGCACTATCTGCTCCTCGACGAGACGGCCCTCGAGGGTTACAACACGCTCGCCAAGGTGAGCCCGCCGCTGAGGACGGCCGACGACCGCGCTGCCCTGCGCGAGGCCGTGGCCTCGGGCGTGGTGGACATCCTCGTCACCGACCACGCCCCGCACGCGGCCCATGAAAAGGACGAAACGCTGGACCTGGCGCCCTGTGGCCTCACGGGGCTGGACCTCGCCCTCTCCCTCACCTGGGAGCTGGTGCGCGAGGGCGTGCTGGCGGAGGCAGACGTGCACCGCCTCTGGAGCCGTCGCCCGGCCGAGATTTTCCATCTCCCGTGGAATGGCTTCGCGCCGGGTGATCCGGCGGATTTCTTCCTCTTCGATGCGGACGCGACGTGGCAGGTGACGCCGGAGGCCTTGCGCTCCCGCGGCAAGAACACGCCTTTTCTGGGCCGCGAACTGCATGGCCGCGTGCGCCATCACTGGCTCGGCGGCAAGGCCCTGTTCTGAACGCGGAGGAGGACGCCATGCCGGTACGCCAGCCCGTGGTCGCGGGCCGATTCTATCCCGGAAATCCCGGAGCCCTGCGCCGGGAGCTGGAGCATTTTCTCGCGGCGCCCGCCGAACCGGGCGGCCCCGCGCGGCCCGCGTGGGGCTGCATGTTGCCTCATGCCGGATATGTCTACAGCGGCGGTGTGGCCGGGGCCACGCTGGCGGGGCTGCACCTGCCGGAAAGGCTTGTCATCCTTTGCCCCAACCACACCGGGCGCGGGCAGCCGCTCGGCGTGTGGCCGGGGGGCGCGTGGCTCACCCCGCTGGGCGCTGTCCCCGTGGACGAGGCGCTGGCGAGGGCCCTCATCGCCGCCGGGGGCGGCTTTGGCCCGGATGTGCAGTCGCATCTTGGTGAGCATTCCATCGAGGTGCTGCTGCCCTTCCTGCAGGCGGCGCGGGGGGAGCGCGGGGATGTGGTCCCCGCCGTGGTCCCGGTCTGCGTGGGTACGCGCCATCCCGAAGCCCTTGCGCGCGCGGGCGAGGCGCTGGCCGCCGTGCTCGCCCGGCCGGAAAACGCTGACGTGGGCGTGGTGGTGAGCTCGGACATGAACCATTATGAGAATGTGCGCCGCACGGAGCAGAAGGACGCCCTGGCTCTTGAGCGCGCGCTGGCCGCGGACCCGGAAGGCCTCTTGCGGATGGTGGAGGAGGCGGACATCAGCATGTGCGGGGCCGCGCCGCTGGCCCTCGCCCTTCATGCGGCGCGGCGCCTCGGCGATGTGCGCGTGGAGCTCGCCGCGCACGACACCTCGGCCACGGCCTCGGGCGACACGCAGCACGTCGTGGGCTATGCGGGCCTGCGCCTTTACCTTGAGCGGGGTCAGAAGGCCGATATTCCGGCCGCATGAGCTTTTGAGCCCGCACACCAGCAAAAAAGGCCGCTCCCGCACGGGGAACGGCCTTTTCTCTCAGATTGTTCAGGCAGGGGCGGGCTACTTGATCTTGCAGTTGCCGTCCTTGCAGTCGGGCGTGGAAATGACGGGCGTGGCCTGGAACAGCACCACCTGCTCGGTGCCCTTGTTGTCGCCGAGCACCATGGTGTAGCGCATCAGGCCCTGCGGGCGCGGCATCTCGGACGTGCCGTGAAAGACGCCGTTGGCGGTGACGAGGCGCGTCTCGCCCACGCTCGTCTCGCGGATATTGGAGAGCGTCATACGGTCCACGATGAGCTTCTTGTCCTTGATTTCCTCGATGAAGTGCGCCTTGTCGCGGATGTGCCCGTTGGAGCCGATATACCAGAAATTGGGCGCCAGCAGTTTTTCCAGCGCAGCCACGTCGCCGGTCATGACGGCTTCGGTGTACTGTTCCACCGGGTCGGCCTTGGCATGGGCGATACCGCCGGCAAGGCAGAGGGCGAGCGCCAGAAGCAGGGGCACGAACTGGAAAAATCGCATGGGAGTCCTCCTTTTCGCACAATATCCCGTGTTGTTATGGGTCACGGGCGCAGGCAGCCTTTCTGTCCGGCGGCGTGCGGATGCTTTCTTTAAGACCACGGGCGCGCCCTGTCAACCGGGAAAACGGGGAAAAATCCGGCAAACGGGAAAAACAGCGATTTTCCGATGCCCACGCCCGGCGCGGAAGGTTTGCATTACCTAGCGAATCGCTATACAACCCTTCACGCGCCGAAAGGGGTGGCGAGCCCGTTTCCCGGATGACGCCATCCGGTTCTTGCGGGTTCCCCCTGCGGGGCCAAGCAACCCGGAGTATCCAGAAGCAACCCGGAGCAGCCATGAAGACCTCCATTCTCCAGACCATCGGCAGGACGCCGCTCTTGCGGCTCAAACTTTCGGAAAAACTTCCGGGCACTGTCTGGCTCAAGCTCGAGAACCGCAATCCCGGCGGCTCCATCAAGGACCGCGTGGCCTTTCATTGCGTGGAGCGCGCGCTCGTGCGCGGCGACGTGCGCCCCGGGGGCCTCGTGGTGGAGGCCACCAGCGGCAACATGGGCATAGGCCTCGCGCTGGTGTGCGCCATGCGGGGCCTGCGCTGTGCGCTCACCATGCCGGAATCCATGAGCCGCGAGCGGCGCGCCCTCTTGCGCGCCTATGGGGCGGAGCTCGCGCTCACTCCGGCGGCCGGGGGCATGGCCGCCGCCGTCAAGGCCGCGCAGGACCTGGCGGACGAGCTCGGCGGCTGGCTCGTCAACCAGTTCGCCAACCGCGATGCCGTGGCCGTGCACTATGAGACCACGGGCCCGGAAATCTGGCATGACAGCGCGGGCCGCATGGACGTGCTCGTGGCGGGCGTGGGCTCCGGCTCCTCGCTCACCGGCACGGGCCGCTATCTCAAGGAATCCATTGCCGATTTCAAGGTCATTGCCGTGGAGCCCGCCGCCTCGCCCGTACTTTCCGGGGGTGCGCCCGGCCCCCACGCCATCCAGGGCATCGGCGCGGGCTTTGTGCCCGACATCCTCGACCGCTCGCTCATCGACGAGGTGCTGCTCGCCGACGCCGACGAGGCCATGGCGACGTCCCGGCGCCTCATGGAGACGGACGGGGTGTGCGCGGGCATCTCCACCGGGGCCAATGTGGCCGCGGCGCTTGCCGTGGCGGAGCGCCCGGACATGGCCGGGAAGAATATCGTCACCTTTGCCTGCGACACCGGAGAGCGCTATCTCTCCACCCCGCTTTTCGCGGCGGAATAAGGGCACCGGCGGGGCCTCCCGGCACTTGCCAAGGGGGGCCCGGTGCTTAGATATGGGGAATGAAAAGCACCGCACAGCCCCCCATGCTTCGTGGGCCGCAGGCCGAGCCCCCCTGCATCCATATCGAGAACGCGCGCCAGCACAACCTCAAGAACATCACCCTCGACATCCCGCGCGACGAGCTTGTGGTGGTCTGCGGGCCCTCGGGCTCGGGCAAGTCCACGCTGGCCTTCGACATCGTTTATGCCGAGGGCCAGCGCCGTTATGTGGAATCGCTCTCCACCTATGCGCGCCAGTTCCTGCCGCAGATGGACAAGCCGGACGTGGAGAAAATCGAGGGGCTCTCGCCCGCCATCTCGCTGGAGCAGCAGAGCGTATCGCGCAACCCGCGCTCCACGGTGGGCACGGTGACGGAAATCTATGACTTTTTGCGCGTCTTTTTCGCGCGCCTCGGGACGACCTATTGCCCCGAGTGCAGCCGCCCCATCGAGGCCCGCGCCGCAGATGAGATCATCTCGGACATCCTCGCGCTGCCCCAGGGCGAGAAGTTCATGCTGCTCGCGCCGCTCGTTGAGCTGCAAAAGGGCACGCACCAGGACCTGCTGAAAAAGCTCAAGGCCGAGGGCTTCGCCCGCGTGCGCGTGGACGGCGAGTTTTATACGCTGGACGAAGTGCCTGCGCTGGAAAAGAACAAGAAGCACACAATCGACCTTGTGGTGGACCGCCTCGTCAACAAGGAGGGCATCCGCGGCAGGCTCGCCGACTCCGTGGAGCTCGCCCTGCGCCAGGGCAAGGGCCAGATGGTGCTGCACCTGCCCGGCCGCCCGGAGGGCGAGCGCGACATCATCCAGTCCACCACTTCCGTGTGCCCGGTGTGCCATATCTCGCTGCCCGCGCCGAGCCCGCAACTCTTTTCCTTCAACGGCCCGCAGGGGGCCTGCCCGCGCTGCGTGGGCCTCGGCACGGTGGATTATTTCGAGCCCAGGCTCATCGCGCCCAACCGCGGCCTTTCGCTCACGGGCGGGGCGCTTTTGCCCTGGGCCAAGCCCAAGGTGCTCGCCCGCTACCAGACGGCGCTGGCCGCGCTCGGCAAGCGCTTCGGCTTCACGCTCGCCACGCCGCTGGAGCAGTATTCCGACGCGGCGCTGGCGGCGCTCTTCTACGGCGAGGACGAGCACGGCAAGCCCGCCGCGGGCTCGCTGGGCCTGCGCCGCAACTGGATGGGCGGCGTGGTGGCGCTGGGCGCCGCTGGCGATTACCAGAGCAAGAATTTCGCCGAGGCCCAGCGCCTTCAGAGCGAAGTTGCCGTCAGCGACAGGCGCTGGCCCGGCGTCATCCCGCTTTTGGAAAAGGGGATGCAGTACGGCGACGCCTGGCGGGAGGAGCTGGCGCGCTTCCGCCAGTCCTGCGACTGCCCGGATTGCAAGGGGGCGCGCCTCAGGCCCGAGGCGCTTTCCGTGCGCGTGGACGACCTTTCCATCGCAGATTTTTGCGCGCTCCCCGTGGACCGGGCGCTCGCCTGGCTCAAGGAGCGGAAGTTCACGGGCCGCCACGCGCTCATCGCCGAGCCCCTGCTCAAGGAGCTGGAGTTCCGCCTCTCTTTCTTGGGCAATGTGGGGCTGGACTATCTTTCGCTCGGACGCTCCATGAATACGCTCTCCGGCGGGGAGGCGCAGCGCATTCGCCTCGCCTCGCAGCTGGGCTCGGGCCTTGTGGGCGTGACTTATGTGCTCGACGAGCCCTCCATCGGGCTGCACCCGCGCGACAACGAGCGCCTTTTGGGCACGCTGCGCTCGCTCCAGAAGCGCGGCAACACGGTGCTGGTGGTGGAGCATGACGAGGTCACCATCTGCGAGGCGGACACGGTCATCGAGCTCGGCCCTGGCTCGGGCGCGCACGGTGGCGAAATCATGTTCCAGGGCCCGGTGGAGGACTTGCTCGAAAAGTCGGACACCCTCACGGCGCGCTATTTGCGCGGCGACGAGACCATCCCCCTGCCCGACGCCCGGCGCGAGCCCAAGGGCGAGCTCGTGCTCCACGACGTGACCACCAACAACCTCCGAGGCATCGACTGCCGCATCCCGCTCGGCGTGCTGACCTGCGTCACCGGGGTCTCGGGCTCGGGCAAGAGCTCGCTGGTGGTGGATACGCTCTACAAGCACCTGGCCCTGGGCCTCGGCCTGCGCGTGGACCAGCCCGGCACCATCGGCGGCCTCTCCTACGAGGGCGGCGCCACGCCCATCGAGCGCATCGTGGCCATCGACCAGACGCCCATCGGCCGCACGCCGCGCTCTAACCCGGCCACCTATACCAAGATTTTCGACGAGATACGCAATATTTTCGCCATGACGCCGGACGCGCGCAAGCGCGGCTACCAGCCGGGGCGCTTCAGCTTCAATGTGCGCGGCGGCCGCTGCGAGGCCTGCGGCGGCGACGGGCAGATTCGCGTGGAAATGCACTTTCTGCCCGATGTCTACGTCACCTGCGACGTCTGCCAGGGCAAGCGCTACAACCATGAAACGCTGGAAGTGCGCTACAAGGGCCTGAATATCGCCGAAGTGCTGGATTTGACGGTCAGCCAGGCGCGCAAGCTCTTCGAGAGCTATCCCTCGCTGGAGCGGCGGCTCGCCGTACTGGAGGAGGTGGGCCTGGGCTACTTGCGCCTGGGGCAGCCCGCCACCACGCTTTCCGGCGGCGAGGCCCAGCGCATCAAGATCTCGCGCGAGCTCGGCAAGCGATCGCTGCCGGGCACGCTCTACATCCTCGACGAGCCCACCACGGGACTGCACATGCACGAGGTGGGCAAGCTCATCAAGGTGCTGCACGCCCTTGTGGACAAGGGCGCCAGCGTGGTGGTCATCGAGCACAATACGGACATGATCCTCGCGGCGGACCATGTGCTCGACATGGGGCCCGGCGGCGGCGAGAATGGCGGCCTTATCGTGTCCTCCGGCACTCCGGAGGCCATCGTGGCCGACCCGGCCTCGGTCACCGGGCGCTTCCTTATGCAGGAGCGCACGGAGCGGCTCAAGCGCCGGCGCAAGGACGGTTAGCGTGCCTGCGCGACCTCATTCTCCTGCGCCGCGATCCAGGTGAGGGCAGCGGGGAGGTCCAGCGTGCCCTCATAGAGGGCACGGCCGCTGATGACGCCCTCAAGCCCCTCGCGGCCAAGCGGATAGAGGCGCTGGACATCCGCCAGCGTTGAGACGCCGCCCGCCGCGATGACCGGCACATGCGCGGCCCGCACGAGCCGCGTGAGCGCGTCCACGTTCACACCGCTGTGCATCCCGTCGCGCTCGATGTCCGTATAGATGATGAAGGCCGCCCCGGCGTCCTCCAGCCGCGGNAGCACCTCGGNCACGNTGAGGCCCGTGTCCGCCACCCAGCCCCGGCTCTTGAGCCTGCCGTCGGCCGCGTCCAGCGAAACGCCGATGCGNCCCGGAAAGGCGCGGCANAGNNCCGCGANAGTCTCCGGCNCTTCCAGCGCCATGGTCCCGATNATNAGCCGCGTNACNCCNGCGTCCAGGTAGGCGCGGGCCACNTCCGCATNNCGGATGCCNCCGCCGAGCTGCACGGGGATGCCNNCCCCCTCGCAAATGCGGCCCACGATGGCGGCGCTGNCGGCGTGGCCGTCAAAGGCCCCGTCCAGGTCCACCACNTGCAGCCACTTCGCGCCCTGCCGCTCCCAGTGGCGCGCGGCCTCGGCCGGGTCATCGGCAAAGACGTCGGCGTCGTCCGCGCGGCCGCGCCGGAGGCGCACCGCCTTGCCCCCCTTGATGTCCACNGCGGGAAAGATGATCACAGCCCGAGGTCCTTCACGGCCTTCTTCATGCCGTCCACGGCCAGCTCCTGCGCGGAGACCCAGGCGCCCTTGCGCTTGAAAAATTCGCCCACGGTGAGCAGGTTCTCGGTGAGGCCCACCTGCTTTTCCTCAAAGATGGAGCGGTTCCCGAGCTCGCCCTCGGCCACGTTGACAAGGAAGAACTCCACGCGCACATGGGCCGATTGCGTCACGCCCGCGCTGGAGCCCTCGCGCTCGTGCCAGTCCAGCACCTGCGGGATGAGCAGGTACTGCGCGCCATGCTGGCGGCCATAGGCGAGCCAGCGCGGGAGCGCCCCCGGCTGGCCCGTGCTGTGGGCATTGGTGAGGTCCGGCGGCAGGTCCTGGCGCGGGATGAAGGTGTATTGCCGGTTGGTGGACGTGATGAGCACCTCGCGCAATTCCCTGTCCAGCGCCACGAGCGCATCGTGGGGGATGCGGCCCTGCGGCTCGGGGATCTGGCCCACGATGAGCTGCCCCGGATGCAGGGGCTGGGTGAAGGGCGCCACGGAAATCTGGTGGCCCTGCGAGACGCGCCTCGGCACGTCCGCCGTGCTTCCGGGCTGGCGGGCGCAGGCGGCGAGCGCGAGAAGGAGCGCGGCCGCAAGGACGATGGACAGGCGGGGCAGATGGCGTNTGGTCATGAGTCCAAGCCTCCCTTGGTGCTTCTGATGAGTGTGCCNCGGCGGCGCACGGCCTGGCCGAGCGCGAGCCCGAGCCCCTTGGCCGCCGATTCGAGGAGATGGTGCCCGTTTTTGCCATAGAGGAAAGACACATGCAGGTTGCAGCGCGCGGCGCTGGCAAGGGCCTTGTAAAATTCCCGCCAGAGGTCCCTTTCCTCCCCGGCGATGACGGGCGGCAAAAGCTCGTCGCCGCGCCACTCCAGCCACGGGCGCCCGGAAAGGTCCACCACCACGTCGGCGAGCGCCTCGTCCATGGGCACGCGGCCCTGGCCCACGCGGCCGATGCCCGCGCGGTCGCCCAGCGCNTCGCGCAGGGCGGTGCCCACGGCGAGGCCCGTGTCCTCGGCGCTGTGGTGCGCGTCCACCTCAAGGTCGCCCTTGCAGGTGAGGGTGAGGTCCATTTCCGCCCAGAACATGGTGAGCGTGAGCAGGTGGTCCAAAAGGCCGATGCCGGTATGCACGTCCGTCACGCCCGCGCCGTCAAGGCAGAGGGCGGCGCGGATGTCCGTTTCCNTGGTGCGGCGGGCAAATTCCGCGCGGCGCACCGGNAGGGGGGCTTCGCTCATGGTTTTTCCTCGGGATTTGCGTCCGGCGATGCGGCCGGGGCGCCTGGTGCATTTTCCTCAGCCGGGCCTTCCCCGGCCTTTTCCGGCTCCGGCTCGGCTTCCGGCTCCGGCTTGCGCTTCCTGCCGAAGGCCGCGGCCACCCAGATGCTCGCCTCATAGAGGAGGAGCATGGGGCAGGCCATGAGCAGTTGCGAGACCACGTCCGGCGGCGTGAGGATGGCCGCGAGGATGAAGATGCCCACAATGGCGTAGCGCCGCCCCCTGCGCATCATGGCCGCGGTGAGGATGCCCATGCGCGCGAGAAAGAGCGTGAAGATGGGCATCTCGAAGATGAGGCCGAAGGCGATGAGCAGCTTGAGCACGAAGCTCAGGTAGTCGCTCACCTTGGGCGTGACCACGATGTCGGGCGTGGAAAAGCTCACGAAAAAGCTGAAGGCGAAGGGAAAGACGATGAAATAGCAGAAGGCCCCGCCCGCCAGGAAGAAGATGGCCGAAAGAAAGGCGATGGGCAGGATGTGGCGCTTTTCCTCGTCATAGAGGCCCGGNGAGACAAAGGCCCATATCTGGTAGAAGATGGCCGGGCTCGCCAGAAACACGCCCGCCACGAAGGCGATATACATGCGGGTGAAAAAGGCCTCGGGGAGCGTGGTGTACTGGGCGTGCGTGCCCGGCGGCAGCACGGCGAGCAGGGGCTGGATGAGCACGTCGAAAATGGGGTCCACCACGGCCCAGCAGATGCCGAAGCCGATGCCCACGGCGATGCAGCAGCGCACGAGGCGGCTGCGCAGCTCGGAGAGGTGGTCCATGAGGCCCATGGGCTCGCCGCCCTCCTCGGGCTGCGGAGCGGTATCCGGGGGCGCGGGGGGCTGTCCTTCCGGGGCTGGGACCGGGGGGGCGCCGGGATCCGGCGGTTCGGGCGCGTCCGGCANNGAGCCGAAGGGGAATTTNGGCGGNGGNGGCGTACCGGGNGGCGTNCCGCCCGCGCCNGGTTCGGCATCCGGNNGCCATTCNGGCCCGGAAAAGGANGTCTCGAAAGGGGCCGGACCNTCCGGCGGCCGGTTCNCGNTCATGCGCGCGGCCCGTCCGTCGGCGGGGTGGGGGAAGCCGGGCTTGCGGCATCGGCGGCAGAAGCGTTGTCGGGCGCAGCGCCTTGCGTAGCGGCCTCGGCCTCGGCCCGCGCCTTCTCAAGGGCTTCGGCGAGGGGGCTGCCTTCGGGCGGGATGAGGCTGTCGGCCTCATCGGCCGCATCGGGGGCTTGCGCAGCCGTGGCTTCAGGTGCGGGCTTGGTCTCCGCGTCCTTCCCTGGAGCGGCGCCCGCATCGGCCGCGGCCTTGCGCCGGGCGGCCTCCCTTTCGCGCAGGTCGGCCTCGGCGGACTCGGCATTGAGGGTGCGCTGGAAATCCGTGGAGACGCGCCGAAATTCGCCCATGGCCTTCCCGAGGCTGCGGGATACCTTGGCGAGGCTCTTGGGCCCGAGCACGATAAGCGCCACCAGGAGGATGACCAGAAGCTCGGTGCTGCCGATGCCGAACATTTTGCCCCCCTATTCCCACTCGATGGTGCTGGGCGGCTTGGAGGAAATGTCGTAAACCACGCGGTTGACGCCCTTGACCTCGCTGATGATGCGCCCGGAGATGCGCGCGAGGAGCTCCGGCGGCAGGCGCGACCAGTCCGCGGTCATGGCATCCACGCTGTCCACCACGCGCAGCGCGATGACATTCTCATAGGTGCGGCCGTCGCCCATGACGCCCACGGTGCGCAGCGGCAAAAGCACGGCGAAGCCCTGCCAGACCTTGCGATACCAGCCCGAGGCGCGCAATTCCTCCTGCACGATCCTGTCCGCGCGGCGGAGGATGTCGAGCCTGTCCTCGACAACCTCGCCGAGCACCCGGATGGCGAGGCCCGGTCCGGGGAAGGGATGCCGCCAGACGATGGAATCGGGCATCCCGAGCTCGGCCGCCACCTTGCGCACCTCGTCCTTGAAGAGCTCGCGCAGGGGCTCGATGAGCGCGAGCTTCATGGTCTCGGGGAGCCCCCCCACATTGTGGTGGCTCTTGATGACCGCGCTGGGCCCCTTGTGCGAGACCGACTCGATGACATCAGGATAAAGCGTGCCCTGGGCGAGAAAGTCCACCTGCGGCAGCTTCTCGGCCTCCTCCTGGAAGATGTCGATGAAGGCGTGCCCGATGATCTTGCGCTTTTTCTCCGGGTCCTCCACGCCCTTGAGCAGGTCGAGGAAGCGCCCCCGCGCGTCCACCACGGTCAGGTTAAGGTGGAAGTGCTCGCGCAAAAAGGTGCTCACTTCCTCGACCTCGTTGAAGCGCAAAAGGCCGTTGTCCACGAAGATGCAGTGCAGGCGGTCGCCGATGGCCCGCTGGAGCAGCGCCGCCACCACCGTGGAGTCGATACCCCCGGAAAGCGCGCAGACCACGTGCCGGTCGCCCACCTTTTCGGCGGCCTCGGCCACGGCGCGCTCCACAAAGGAGGCCATGGTCCAGTCCGGGGTGCAGTCCGCCACCTTGAAAAGGAAGTTTTCGAGCATCTGCTCGCCGTCCACGCTGTGATGGACCTCGGGATGGAACTGCACCGCGTAGATCTTGCGCGCCTCGTCGGCCATGGCCGCGATGGCGAGGGTCTCCGTGCTGCCCGTCACGGTAAAGCCCGGGGGCACGGCCGCCACCTTGTCGCCGTGGCTCATCCACACGCGCGTGGGAGCTGCGCGGTCAAGCCCGGTCCAGAGGGCGCAGGGCGCGGTCATGGTGAGTTCGGCCGGGCCGTATTCGCGCGTGAGGGACTGCGCGAGTTCGCCGCCAAGCTCCAGCGCCAGAAGCTGCATCCCGTAGCAGATGCCGAGCACGGGCACGCCGAGCTTGAGCAGGCCGGGGTCGAGCTTCGGGGCGTTCTTTTCGCCCACGCTGGCCGGGCCCCCGGACAGGATGATGGCCGTGGGCTTCATGGCCGCCACTTCCGCGGCCGGGGTGACGCAGGAATGGATCTCGGAATAGACGCCCGCCTCGCGCGTCCTGCGGGCGATAAGCTGCGTGACCTGCGAGCCGTAGTCGATGATGATGACCCTGGAGTGCGGCATAAGGCTCCCTCGTGTGCGCGGCGCCTTCCCCGTGCGGGGGCGCCCGGCGCGCTGAATCTCCCCGCCCTAGTTCTCTATGCGGTAGTTGGGCGCTTCCTTGGTGATGACCACGTCGTGCACATGGCTCTCGCGCAGGCCCGCCGCCGAGATCTCGCAGAAGGTGGTGTTGCGGAAAAGGTCGTCGAGGTTGTGCGCGCCCACATAGCCCATGCCGGACCTGAGGCCCCCCATGAGCTGGTACACGGCCTCCATGACCGGGCCGCGGTAGGGCACGCGGCCCACGATGCCCTCAGGCACGAGCTTCTTGCTCTTTTCCTGGAAGTAGCGGTCGGAGCTGCCTTCCTTCATGGCGTCGATGGAGCCCATGCCGCGGTAGATCTTGTAGGTGCGGCCCTGGTAGAGGATGGTCTCGCCGGGGCTTTCCTCCGTGCCCGCGAAGAGCGAGCCGATCATCACCGAGTGCGCGCCCACCACAAGGGCCTTGACGATGTCGCCGGAAAACTTGATGCCGCCGTCGGCGATGCAGCAGCGGTCCATCTCGCGGGCGGCGCGCCCGCCGTCCATGACCGCCGTCACCTGCGGCACGCCCACGCCCGCCACGATGCGCGTGGTGCAGATGGAGCCGGGGCCGATGCCCACCTTCACCGCGTCCGCGCCCGCCTCGAGGATGGCGCGCGCGCCCTCGTAGGTGGCCACATTGCCAGCGATGAGCTGGCAGTTGGGGAAGTTCGCCTTGACGCTGCGGATGGCGTTGAGCACGTTGACGGAATGGCCGTGTGCCGAATCCAGCACCAGCACGTCGGCCCCGGCCTCGAGGAGCTGCGCCGCGCGCGCCTCGGAATCCTTGCCGATGCCGATGGCAGCGCCCACGCGCAGGCGGCCGTTGGCGTCCTTGCAGGCGTTGGGATATTTCTGGACCTTGTCGATGTCCTTCATGGTGATGAGGCCGCGCAGGCGCTTGTCCCCGTCCACCACGAGGAGCTTCTCGATGCGGTGCTCGTGGAGGTGGCGCTTGGCCTCGTCGAGGGAGGTGCCGAGCGGCACGGTGATGAGGCGCTCGCTCGTCATCACGTCGGCCACGCGCACGGCGCTCGCGTCCTCCACGAAGCGCACGTCACGGTTGGTGAGGATGCCGACGAGCCTGTCGCCATCCACCACCGGGAGGCCGGAAACGCGGAAATCGCGCATGAGGTCCAGCGCTTCCTGCACACTCTGGCCGGAGGCGATGGTCACGGGGTCGAGGATCATGCCGCTTTCGCTCTTCTTGACGCGCTCGACTTCGAGGCGCTGCCGGGCCACGGGCATGTTCTTGTGGATGACGCCGATGCCGCCCATGCGCGCCATGGAAATGGCCATGGCCGATTCCGTCACCGTGTCCATGGCGGCGGAGAGCAGGGGGATACGCAAGGGGATGGAAGGGGTGAGCCAAGTGGTGATGTCCACGGCATCGGGCGTGATGTCGGAATATCCCGGAATAAGCAGGATGTCGTCAAAGGTCAGCGCCTTGCCGCGATTGGTGAACATGGCTCCTCCCAAGGGCTAACAATTGGATAAAATTTATCTTCTTAACCTATCATTTCCTCCCTGGCATGTCAATGGCAGGGGCCCGCGCGGCCGAGCCGTGCTGCTCGGTGAAAGCGCACGGGCTGGCCGGAACGCGGGCTGCCGGGCGCCCGGCGGACTTTGGCAGGCGCTGGGGGAGGTATGCGGGAAGGTACTGGGCAGGCGCTCCGGGAAGCCTTCCCCGGCTGCCCGCTTCAAGCTACGAGCCTCCGGACCGGCCTGCGCCCACCTAAAGCGACAAAAAAGCCGTCCGTTCCGGCAGGGAACGGACGGCAAAGATGACGACTCCCCGTCGCCCCGCGCGTCATCTCGCGCCCGCGCATAAAGACGCGCCGTAGCGGGTGGGGCGCAGGAAACGCTCCCGGCCGGGGGAAGGGCCGCGCCGCGGGGCCGGGCGGGAATTTCGGGCGCCCCGCCTACGGGCGCTGGTTCACCGGCTCGTAGCCCAGGTCGCGGATGGCGCCCATGATGATGTCGAGGGCGATGGGCATGTTCTTGTCCTCTTCCTCGTACTGGAGCTCTTTCTTGTCCAGGTCCACCTTGGCGCTCTTGACGCCGGGGATGGCGGAAACGGCTTTTTCGACGGCGTTTTTGCAGTTCTCGCAGTGCATTCCATTGACTTTCAGGGTAGCCATAGTATCCTCCTCGGGAAGTTGGCGTGAAACGCGCAACATACGCGGATTTGCCGACTTTGTGAAATATTGGATACAGTATTTTTTCTGGAAAATCAAGAGGTCAGTTCATGACGGATGCACAAGGCGGGGCCGCGGCTCAGGCCTGCCCCCTGCGCTTCGATATCGGCGGGATGCACTGCGCGGCCTGCTCTTCGCGCATCGAGCGCGTGACAGGGCGACTCCCCGATGTGGAAAAGGTGAGCGTCAACCTCGCCACGGCCCGCGCCGAGGTCTGGCCGGCGCCGGGCGACGCCGACGCCGTGCGCCGCGAATTCATGGCCGCGGTGGCGAAGCTCGGCTTCACGGCCACGCCCGCAGCCGGCGAGGACGCCGAGGCCCGCTTCGCCGAGGCCAAGGCCAAAGCCCGCGCGGACCGTCGCAAGAGGCTTCGTCGGCTCTGGCCCATGTTCATCCTCTCCCTGCCGCTGCTCTTCGTCTCCATGGGCCACATGCTCGGGATGCCGCTCCCGGCGTGGCTCGAGCCGCACGGCTCGCCCAGGGCCTTCATGCTCGTCCAGCTCGGGCTCACGCTGCCCGTGGTCTGGCTGGGGCGGCATTTCTATGTGGACGGCCTCGCCGCGCTTTTCCGCCGCTCTGCCAACATGGACAGCCTCGTGGCCGTGGGCACGGGCGCGGCCTTTCTCTACAGCCTCGTGAACACGGTCCTCGGCCTCATGGGCGACGACCCCTCCTGGAGGGCCATGAACCTCTATTATGAGTCCTGCGCCGTCCTGCTCACCATGATCGAGTTCGGCCAGTTCCTCGAGGCCACGGCCAAGCAGCGCGCGGGCGACGCCATGGGCGCGCTCATGAGCCTCGCCCCGGAAACGGCCCTGCGCCTCGCGAGCGCGGACGCGACGCCCGACGAAGTGCCGCTTTCCGCCGTGGCCCCCGGGGACCTGCTCCTCGTGCGGCCCGGCGGCCGCGTGCCCGTGGACGGCACGGTGGAAAAGGGCGTGAGCGCCGTGGACCTCTCCCTGCTCACGGGCGAGTCCATCCCCGTGCCTGTGGCCCCCGGCGACAGCCTCACCGCGGGCAGCGTCAACGGCGAGGGTCCGCTCGTCATGCGCGCCGTGGCCGTGGGCGGCAACACAAGGCTTGCGCGCATCGTGCGCCTCGTGCAGGAGGCCCAGGGCAGCAAGGCGCCCATCGCCCGCCTGGCCGACCGGGTGAGCTATTACTTCGTGCCCGCGGTCATGGCGCTGGCCACGCTTTCCGCCCTGTGCTGGCTCATTTTCAGCGCCGAGCCCGTCACCACGGCGCTCACCGTCTTTGTGGCCGTGCTCGTCATGGCCTGCCCCTGCGCCATGGGCCTCGCCACGCCCATGTCGGTGATGGTGGGCACGGGCCGCGGCGCGCAGCTCGGCGTGCTCATCAAGAACGGCGCCGCCCTTGAGCGCGCGGGCAAGGTCACGGCGCTGGCCGTGGACAAGACCGGGACCCTCACCACGGGAAGGCCCGAACTCACGGAGGTCATACCGCTCACGCCGGACGTGCCGGGCCTTGGCGAGCGCGAGCTCCTGGCGCTGGCCGCCAGCCTTGAGGGGCGCAGCGAGCACCCGCTGGGGCTCGCCATCATCCGGGCCGGGAAGGAGCGGGACTGCCCCTTCTGCGAGGTGGAGGAGGCGCGCATCGCGCCCGGCCTCGGCATCGAGGGCCGCGTGCGCCTCGGCGGCAAGGCCTGGTCGGTGGCCGTGGGGAGCGCCGCCTATATGGGCACGCGCGGGCTCGAGCCATCGCCCGAAGTGGCGGCGAAGCTCGACGCGCTGGCCGGAGAGGGCCAGACGCCTCTGCTCATGGCCGTGGCCCCGGTGGGGGCCGGTGCGGAGAAGCCAGCGGAGCAAATGGCCGCCATCTTCGCGCTGGCGGACAGCCTGCGGCCCGAGTCCGCCTCCGTGGTGAAGCGGCTGCGCGGCATGGGCATCAGGATCGTCATGCTCACGGGCGACAATGCGCGCACGGCGGCGGCCGTGGCGAAACTGGCGGGTATCGACGAGGTGGCGGCGGGTCTTTTGCCCGCGGAAAAGGCCGACTATGTGCGCCGCCTGCAGGAGGAAGGCCAGGTGGTGGGCATGGTGGGCGACGGCCTCAACGACGCGCCCGCCCTGGCGCTCGCCGATGTGGGCATGGCCGTGGGCACGGGCGTGGACGTGAGCGCCGAGGCCGGGGACATCGTGCTCATGCGCGGCGGCATGGAGGCCGTGCTGGCGGCTTTGGAACTCTCGCGCGCCACCATGCGCAATATCAGGGAAAATCTCGGCTGGGCCTTCGGCTACAATATCCTCGGCCTGCCCGTGGCAGCCGGGCTCCTGCACGTGTTCGGCGGCCCCATGCTCTCGCCCATGATCGGCGGCGTCGCCATGGCGCTGTCGTCGTTCTCCGTGGTGAGCAATGCCCTGCGCCTGCGCTTTTTCAAGGTGAAGGGCAGCGTGTCCCAGGCCTAGGGGCGCTCCGGCGCTGCGCTCAGGCCTCGTCGATGGCTTCTTCCGCCTCGAGGAAAGCCTCGCGCCGCGCCTGGCGCGCGGCCTCCTGCTTGCGCTCGCGTGTGCCGCGCGGCCCCAGCGCGTCAAATTTCGCGCTGGGTTCCTGCTGGCGGCAGAAAACCAGAAAGCCCGTGTGCGCGGTCATCCTGTCCGCCGGGCGCAAGCGGTCCGCCACGGGCTTCCAGCCGCGGAGGAAAAGCTCGCTGACCTCGATTTCGGCGAAAGGGCCGTTTTCCAGCCCCAGCAGGAGCTTGCTCACCTGGTCCACCGTGGGGAGGAGAAAGCCCAGGGTGGCGCCGGGGCGCACGGCGGCGAGCGCCTGCCCGAGATAGTCCCAGGGGGTGCGCACGTCGAGGAAGAGCGCGTCCGCCCCGCTCACGGCAAAGCCTTCGGCAATGTCGCGGCAGTGCAGCTCCACATTGTCGCCGAGCCCCGCCCAGTCGAGGTTGCGGCGCGCAAGGCGCGTGAATTCCTCGCGCGCGTCGTGGCTCACGATACGGCCCGTGGGGCCCGCGAACCACGAAAGCCCCAGGGTGAGCGCGCCCGAGCCGCAGCCCGCCTCGATGACGGTACGCCCGGGGCCCACGCCGAGGCGCAGGCAGATATAGGCGATGTCCTTGGCGTAGATGATTTGCGTCTGGCGCTTCACGCCGAGGAGGAGGTCGTGGAGTGTCGCCTCCTCCACGCGGATGGGCACGCCCGCGTTGGTCGTCGCCACGGAGCCGAAGTCGAGCGCCGCCACATCGGCCGCGGCAAGGGTGCCGTCATTGCTGTGCCAGTCCTGCCCCTCCTCCAGCCGCTTGAGGTAACGCCGCCCCTTGGGCGTGACATAGATGACGAGAGAGCCGTAGGGGATCATGGCGCTTCCTGGAAAGGCTTGGTTGCCCTGTGGAGTTGGTGTCGTGCCTGTGCTGCTTCTGTAATGCCGAAATTATCCGTCAAAAACAGCCTTTTCGGTGCTGGCTGCGTCAGAGAAAAATTTCCTCGGTCGAGTACTTGAGTACACTCCCTTCGGAAATGTTTATCTTCCTTGCTTCAGCCGTTGCGACGAAGGAAGCTACGGATGAAGACAGCAGTTAGTTACCGCGCAGGACAGCTAACGCTCCCACTGTCGCTATCCGTATGGCTCGCAGACTCGCCAACGGCTAGCGCGCCAGCACCGAAAAATCTTATTTTTTAGGATTCTTCCGGCACCAGCGCTGCTGTCGATGCCCGTAGGGCTCGCTTTGCTCGCCAACGGGCACGGCGCTTCGCGCCGCCATCCGGTCGCAGCACCCGTCT
>JAAUYU010000019.1:100890-205090 GCA_014804965.1 Desulfovibrio sp. | reverse complement strand
GCTGCTGGCTGCGTCAGAGAAAAATTTCCTCGGTCGAGTACTTAAGTACACTCCCTTCGGAAATTTTTATCTTCCTTGCCAGCAGCAAAAAATCTTATTTTTTAGGATTCTTCCGGCACCGGCACCCGTCTTTCGCTTCGCTCCAGACGGGGATTAAGGAAGGCGGGCATTTGTCCTACATAATATAAACCTTTAGCGACGGCGCGGGCCAGGCCCCGCGCCCGCGTTGCGCCACCGCAACGCCCCCGAACCTGCCATGGAAAGTACGCTTTTTCAGGACCCCGCCTTCTGGCTTTTGACGCTCTTCCTTGTGCCGCTCCTTTTGCGCGTGCCCATTGCGCTCTCGCTGGGCGTGGCGGCCCTTGTGGTCGTCTGGAAGTGGGACATGGGCCTGAACATGCTTTCCTACAACTTTTTTGCGGGTATCGCCAAGTTTCCGCTGCTCGCCATCCCCTTCTTCATCCTCGCGGGCTATATCATGGAGCGCGCGGGCATTGCCTCGCGCATCGTGACCCTCATGGAGTCGCTCACGGGCACCATGACAGGCGGCCTCGCCATCGCCACAGTGGCCGTGGCCACCTTCTGGGGCGCAGTGAGCGGCTCGGGGCCCGCCACCGTGGCGGCGCTGGGGCTCATCCTCATCCCCGGCATGACGCGCGTGGGCTATGACCGCGATTTCGCGGCGGCCACGGTCTCCGTCACCTCCGGGCTCGCCATCGTCATCCCGCCGAGCATCGCCTTCATCGTCTACGGCGGCATCGCCAATGTGTCCGTGCCCGCGCTCTTTGCCGCGGGTTTCGTGCCCGGCCTCATCGTGGCCCTGTGCATCATGGCCGCGGTGTTTTTCATCTCCCGCAGGAAGGGCTATCGCGGCAAGCACGGCACCAAGCCCGTGGGCAAGGCCTTCCGCGAGGCCTTCTGGGGCGTGCTCACCCCGGCGGTCATCCTCGGCGGCATCTACGGCGGCATCTTCACGCCCACTGAGGCCGCGGCCGTGGCCGTGTTCTGGGGCCTTTTCGTGGGCATCTTCATCTACCGCACCATCAACAGCGTGAAGATGCTCTTCGAGATCTTTTCCGCCAGTATGCAGGCCACGGCCGTGGTGATGATCGTCGTCACCTGCGCGGGCCTCTATTCCTGGGTGGCCTCTACCGTTGGCCTTGTGGAGCGCGGCTCGGCCCTGCTGCTTTCCGTCTCCGGTGACCCGTGGGTCGTGCTTTTGATGATCAACATCATCCTGCTGCTCGCGGGCATGTTGCTGGACGCCATTTCCATCTACTATGTGTTTCTGCCCTTCATGCTGCCGATCATGGCCCATTTCGGCTGGGACCCCATCTGGTTCGGCATCATGATGACCGTCAACCTGGCCGTGGGCCAGGTCACGCCGCCGGTGGCGGTCAACCTCTATGTGGGGGCCAATATCAGCGGCCTGACCATGGAGCAGATCAGCAAGGCGGCGCTCCCGCTCATCGGGGCCGCGCTCATCGCGCTCATCGTCATCATTCTCTTCCCGGGGCTTTCCACCTTCCTGCCGCGCCTGCTCGGGCTGTCGTAGCCCGGAAGGATGTCAGCAGAGGAAACGCCCTAGCGCGACCTGCGCATGAGCTTCCAGGTGAGCTTGATGACGGAAAGCAGCTCGTTCAGCATGGGGAGGCCGGAGAAAAGGCTGGTGGTGGCGTCGGCTTCGGTGAGGGGCTTGAGGGCAACGGCTCCAGCAGGAGGGCGCGTTTTCGCGTCCCCATCCCCCGCTGGGCGGCCAGGGGCGTCCGCGTCGTCGGCCGGGTCCGCGGTGCGCGCCCGGCGGCCGGGGGCCGACGGCGGTGGCGGAGGGGCATCGGCAAGCTCCACGCCTGTGCCGGTTTCTGCCGCCTCGCCTTCCTCTCCCGCCATGCTCTCGACATCCCCAGCAGTACCGCGCCTCGCCGCCATGACGCGGCTGAGCTGCCACTGGCGCTCGGCCGCCACCTGGCGCTGGCGTTCCTCCCGCTCACGGGAAAAGGCATTGAGGCTTTCGCGGATGTCCTTGCTCAGGGCATCGCCCGCCGTTTCTCCCATAGCCTTGCCGAGCCCGGCCTCAAGGGCAGCCAGCATGGCCTCCGGGCTCTCCGCGGTCATGCAGATGCGGGCGAACCTGTCCTGCGCCTTGGGCGTCACCTCAAGGCTCTGGGCCAGGGCCTCGGCCGCCTCGTCATAGGCGTGTTCGCGGATAAGGCGGTGCGCCTCGGCGAGAAAGGGGCTGCGCGCGTCCGGGTCATCCTGCAAAAGGCGGCCATAGGCCGTGCGGGCGCGGTGCCAGCGCCGGGCGCGCACAAAGGTCTCGGCCGCGCGCGCGAGCCACGCGTGGAATCGCGGCAAATCGCCCTTGCCCTTCCAGGCCGCGGCCATGCCGAGCTCGGCCTCGCCCTTGATCTGCGCGCTGCGCAAGGCCCGCTGAAAGGCGCTGATGGCGTGGTTCCAGCGGTTCTCGCCAAGGCAGCGCATCCCCACCTTGAAATAGTCTTCGGGCTGGCGATTGGGCCTGAGCAGCATCCCATAGGTGGCGAGCGCGGCGTCGAAGGCGCTGGTGTCCGCGTGTTGCGCGGCCACCCGCAACTGGTCCAGCCGTGGCCGCTCGGCGAGGAGCGAGGCGAGCTTTTCCTGAAGAGCGGGCACGGAATACGGCCGCCCGAGCAGCGCGCTCGCGCCGCTGCCGAGGGTCTTGAGCTGTTCGGCCTCGCTGTCGTTGGGCAGGATGAGCAGGACGGGCATGGCAAGGAGGCGCGGGTGCAGCCGCAGGATGGCGCAGAACTGCTCGCCGTCCATGTCCTCCAGCTTTTGCGTGCAGACGATGATCTCCGGCGAAAAGCCGGACTTGGCCGGCGTGATGCCCGCCAGCATCCGCGCGGCGGCGGCGCCCGAGGTCATGACGCGCACGTCGGCCGCCCCGGCCTCGCGCAGGGCGCGCTTGTCCAGCGCGCCGAGAGCTTCGCTCTCGCACAGGAGCAGCACTGCGGGGAGGTTGGGGCTGGCGGCCATGCGGGCGTGGACCTCCGCTCGGGAACAGGATGGGCGGAAGGGCGGCGGGAAGCGCCCCGGGGACGCCGCAGCATAGCCCGGTCAGAGCGTATCCGCAAGCGCGCCCACGCGCGAAGCCCAGAAATGGCGCGCCGGGAGGCGCGGAATCGGCGCTCCCGGCTTCTGAAAGGTGAAGTCCGCAGCCGCGCCCGGAGCGCACATCGAAGCGCCCCGGACACGGCCGGAAAAAAGGCGGGCTGTGGTGGCCTTGCGCCTACATGGCGCTCAGCATTTCCACATCTTCGCTGGAAAGCAGCTTGTCAAGGTCCAGCATGATCAGCAGGCGGTCCTGAAGCTGGCCCACGCCGCTGATATAGTCGGACTCAACGCCCGCCACCACCGGCGGCGGCGGCTCCACCGTGCTCGCGGGAATGCGGAGCACCTCCGAAACGGCGTCCACCACGAAGCCCACGATGATGTTGTTGATCTCGATGACGATGATGCGGGTGTTCTTGTCATGCGCCTTGGGCGCAAGGCCGAAACGCCGCCTCAGGTCGATGATCGGGATCACCTTCCCCCGCAGGTTGATGACGCCTTCCACAAATTCCGGCGCGCGGGGAACCTTGGTGATCTCCATGGTGCGGATGATCTCCTGCACCTTGAGGATGTTCACCCCGAATTCCTCATCGCCGATGCTGAACGTCACCAGTTGCAGGAGTTCATCATCCTGCTTTTTCAGGCTTGGATCCATATCCGCTCCCTCATCTCACTGGCGTCCTACGCGGCTGAAAAACCAGCTGCCGCGCCGCACATGCTTGGTCACACTATGCCTTATCGTCCCAAGCGTAAAGTTCACTAGGGCGGAAGCAAAAAATCGCTTCAGAACATGGGCTCGCCCGGCGCGGGGATGCGCTCGGGGAAGGTGGCGCCAAGGGCGCGCTGAAGGTCGTCCACGCTGTAGAGGTCGCGCAATACCAGGGGTTTTTCCGCCATCTCATCGGCCGGGAAGAGCGCGGTCAGCGGGATGCTCTTGCTGCCGAGCATTTCCAAAAGGCGCACGGCGTAGGCGTTGGGCCGCGTCAAATCCACGCGGACGAGCTCCATGCCGTGTCTGGCCTGCCATTCCCGCAGGCGCTCCCCGGTGAGGACGGTGGCCTCAAGGAACTTGCAGTTGGGGCACCAGTCCGCCGTGAATTCCAGCAGCATGGGCTTCTTGCCCAGCGTGGCCGTGAAATATTCCGGCGAGAACTCGCGCCATTGCGGCAACGGCGTCACGGGCCTGAGCACCCAGACAACGGCGAGCGCCAGCAGCACACAGCCCGTAAGCCCCAGGATGCGCCGCCGCAGGAGCGGCGCGGAAAGGGAGCAGTAGCGCCCCCACAGCCACGCGCAAAGGGCGACCACCAGCAGTACGCTCAGGACCTGCATGTGCTTTTCCACGGGCAGGATGGAAAGGAGATAGAGCGCCGTGGCGAGGAGGAGGAAGCCGAGCAGGTGCTCGAAAACGTGCATCCACGGCCCGGGCCGCGGCAGGATGCGCACGAGCGAGGGCCAGATGCTGAAAACGAGGTACGGCAGCGCCATGCCGAGCCCCACGGACCAGAACACCACCACCAGCACAAAGATCGGCTGGGTGAAGGCCCAGCCCAGTACCCCGCCGAGGAGGGGCCCGCTGCACGGCGTGGCGAGAAAGGTGGAGACGAGCCCGGTGAGATAGGCATTGAGCCGCGGATGATGCTCCGAAGTGCCGGGCTTGAGGTCAAAGGTCGGCAGCGTGAAAACGCCGAGCATGGAAAGCCCCATGAGGAACACGAGGAGGAGCATGACCAAAAGGATGGCCTGGTTCTGGTAAAGCTGGCCCCACATGAGGTCCGCAAGGCCCAGCAGCAGGGCCAGCACGGTGAACAGCGTGAGGATGCCCGCGGCAAAACAGAGATTGTGCTCCCGGAAACGCCGCAACTGTGCCCCCCGGCCGCCGCCCATGAGCAAAAGCCCGCTGAGCTTGAAGGTCAGCACCGGAAGCACGCAGGGCATGGCATTGAGGATGAGCCCGGCCAGAAGCCCGAGAAAGAGCGCCTTGCCGAGGCCGAAAATCTCCAGTTCGGCCGCGGCATAGCGGGGTTCGAGGCTGAGGTCGAAATCCTCCGGCGGCGGCAGGGCCGTGGCCTCCGGGGGGAGCGTGCCCGCCTCGGCTTCGGCCGGGGGCGCGTCCCGCTCCGCTTCAGCCTCCTGGGCGGTGGCGCGCGGCGGGGGCGCCGTGCCCTCCTCCACCAGCAGCACATCCGGGCTTTCGCCGGAGCCGCCGGCCGTGAGCACGCCCCCGGATGCCTCCAGCAGCGCCTCGGCCTGCTTGTGCCAGTCGCGCCCGGCAAGCCCCGGCAGCTGCTCCGGGATGGTCCCGGTGAGGCTTTGGCTCACGGGCAGGCAGTGGCGGTCCGAGCAAAGGAGCATCCTGAGCTCCGCCGCATAGATGCGGCCAGTGGCTTCCCCAGGCAACACCGTGAGCAGGAGCACGTCCCCTTCATAGGTGGAGACGGTGCTCTCCGGGTCAAACTGGTCGCGCTGGAGGGAGCCTGCCGGATACAGCACGGGCATGAGGCCCTTGCCCTCAAGGGTGAGGTCGAGGCTGGTGGGGCGCCCGGTCTCCGCCGCTGCATGGGCATAGGCGTGGTAGCCCTCGGGGACGCGGTAGCGCATGGCCCCCACCACAGCGTCGCCGTGGCGCGCAAATTCCAGCGTGGGCGCCACGTCCGTGGCCCACGCGGGCAGGCCGCCCCCGAGCAGGCCCCAGCAGGCGAGGATCAGCGCAAGCAGGAACGCGTGCGGCATGACCTAAAAAGCCCTGAGCGGCCGGAACGGCACAATTTTTTCAGAATGGCGAAAAAACATTTGACAACTCTGCGCCGCCTGCCTAAGCTGCCTTGTGTTGCGGGTCATTAGCTCAATTGGTAGAGCAGCTGACTCTTAATCAGTTGGTTCGGGGTTCGAGTCCCTGATGGCCCACCACTTTTCAAGCCCTTGCGGGAATCCCGCAAGGGCTTTTCTTTTCCCGCGCGGGCGCCCTGCCCCGCTCCAGTCCAAATGCCGGAATGTTTCATGGCCCCCTTATAGCCTGCCCGGCATCGGTCGTCAAAGGCGAAACAGGTTCATACGCGAACAGGGTCTGCGAGACCGGCGCAACGGGCTCATGGCAAAGTCCCGCAATGGGCAGCACAAGGAAGGCCGGGACGCCTCCCGGACGCCCCGGCCGCGCGTTTCCGGTCAGGAATTGGTGTACCAGCCGTCGAGGATCTCAGGCAGCATCCCGGCCATGATCTCGTCGCCATCCTTCATGGTAGCCATGATGATTCGCAGGGAGTGCCGGTCCAGCGTCTGGCCCGGATTCAGTTTGGCGAAGGCCCATTGCAGGAACACGGCCATGTTCTGCTCCGGCTCCAGAATGGAATTGTCGTCCAGCAGTTCAAAATACGTCCTGAGCACCTCCCCCTTCTCCGAGGCGAAGAGCCTGTCCATAAACTCCTGCATGGATGTCAGGGTGAGAAGCTCCCTGTGCCAGCAGAGCAGCACATATTCCAGAAGCTGCTTCCAGCTGGAGAAGCCGCCGGGCCCCAGTTCATCCGGCCGCATCTGCGTGAATACCCACAGCGAGGAGACTTCGTTCTCCCCCGCAACCACACTTTTGGAGACTGCCGCAAACGTGGGGTCTCCCATAATGCCGTGCCCGGCGCACACAAAGCCCTGTCCCATGAGGAAGCTGCTCATGCCACCCCTCATGCTGCCCCTGTTGCAGCCGTGCCCCCAGGCGGGCATCTGCGGGACCTGCTGGATGGCGGGGAGGCCGCGCTCCTTGTCGGCTTCTTCCCGCTCATGCACGAGGATGAGCGAGGTGAGCTCGCTGACGAGCTGGTACTTGAGCGCCAGAGCCAGCTTTTCCTCCTCCGAGGCGCTCTCCACCATCTGGCAGCGCCGCCCCAGGCGCAGCAGGTCCGTGGCGTCCCCTGCGATTTCCACGCGGTCGCACTTGGCCTGTTCCGTCCTGCCGTCCTGCTCCCAGGCGAGGACAGGCCCGGATATGGGCGCACCCTTGAGCAAAGCGAAGGCGTGGACCGTCTCGCCGTCATAGAGGCATTTGGTCACGGCGGACCGCCACAGCGTTTCCTGCCCCCAGTCAATGCGGATATTCCGCGCGTGGGCACCGCGCATCCGCTGGAACATGCGCACGATGGCGCCCGGCACATCTTCCCCGGGGCTCACGAACTCGCACGCGCCCCCGGTCTGCTCCGCCATGTTTCGCAGCAGGCTCTCCGCCGGCGCGCAGCCCACGCCGATGACAAAGATGCGGTGGCCCGACTTTTTGGCGGCGGCGATGATGCTTTCCACCTCCCAGACGTCGCCGTCCGTGATGACCAGCACCAGCGGGGGCACTTCCTCACCCCTGTCGGCCGCAATATCCGCGCAGACGGAGCGCAGGGCAGCCTCCATTTCCGTGCCGCCCATGTCCGCTTCCGTGGCGGCGATGGCGCGCCCGAGCTCGCGCAGTGTAGCGGCGTTGCAGGGCATGAGGCGCCGCGTCAGGTGCTCCACCTCCGTGCCGAAACGGCTGTAGGCCACCCGGTCGGCGGGGCCGAGCAGGCCCAGGAGCGTGTTCAGACCCTGCCGGGCCTCGGCGATGCTCGAGCCTTCCATGGAGCCGGAGCAATCCACAAGAATCTTGAGCCCGATGGGCGCAGCGGTTTTTTGCGGCAACTCCGGCGCAAAGGACGCCGCCACCATGAAGCCTTCGCCGTCGGGCACGGCAAGAGCGTGGGAGTGGGCCTCTGGGCCGCGCATGAGCAGGATGAAATCCCTGTCCAGCGCCGCCCCGGAATCCAGCGAGACGGCAAGGCCGTTCTCGCGAGGCTGGATGTCGACGTGGTGGCTCGGGCAGCTGACATCGGCTTGCGCCATGTCGCCCACGAGGTCCAGCTCCAGGGTGAAGGGATAGCGCGCACGGGCATCCACCCTGGCCGATTCATGCACCGCCAGGCCCCCCGCACAGTGCGGGTCGCCATAGCGCTCACCGATGACCGTGGGGATGCAGAGGCGCACCTGGCCCTGCTCGTACCGCAGCAGCCGGGCGCAGTGGATCTCCACCACCACCTTCTCCCCGGCCCTGATATTGCCGAGGTTCGCCGTGTACAGCCCCGGTGCGGACTGCTGCACCATGATGGCCGCGTCGCCTTCGGCCACGGCCTCCTCGTACTTTTGCTCGGCGTCGGCTTTTTTCACCACTTCGCCAATGAGGCGCGTCTCGCCGATGGTCGCCTCAAGGCCCAGCAGCGCCGTGCCCCAACCCAGCGGGAAGGTGTAGATGATCTCCAGCGCCTTGTCCGTGTCATTGACATATTCCTGGCGGATGGTGGACGAGAACAGCAGGCCCTCCACGCGGCCGGAAATGGCCACGGACTTGAGGGAAATGCGCTCGCGGCCCGCGGACTTCATGGAGCCGAAGGGATAGGCCTCGCCAGAGGCCGGGGCGGCGTTGGGTCCGGTCGGGACGCCTGACCCGCGGCTTTCGGCAGGCCCGCGCGCGGGCTGCGGACCTTTGCCGCACATGCCGCCTTTTTTGGCCTTGCGCTTCTGCCACAATTTCCACGCGCCATAGCCGAGCACGGCCGCAGCGCCGGCGAACTTGCCCAGCTTGTCCAGCCTGCCCGGCAGGGGGAAGCGGGGAAAGGGCGAGCCCGGAGGAAAGGGCGGGAAAGGGGGGAATGGCGGAATCGGGAACATGGTGCCTCCTTGTTCTGTGGGAATGCCGGATAACGGTTCGTCAACGGTGGTGGCCTGGCCCTTGGGCGTTGCGCTTTTCTGCGCGGCGGCAGCACAGGGCCTGCCTCGCGGCTGCGGACACCAGCGAAAGGCATCCGCAGCGGACTCAACGCCCACGCCTTCACCGGGCTTGCCGGGGGCTTTTCCTTGCTTTTCGTTGTCAGGGATACCGTTTGCGAACGCTCGCCTGACGTGCACTGACGCCCGTGCAAGCCACAGTAGCGGAGAGAAATTCCATAAGACGGAAAATGGGGAAAAATTTTAAAATTTCCTGATCAGGTGATCAGGCGCAGATGAGCAGCCCCTCAGGCAGGAGGAGCGAGCGCCTCAAAGGGACCGGATAGGCCGGCGTCGTCCGCGTATATCGGGATTTAGCCACAAAAAAAGAGCAGGATGACGACAGGCACCCTGCTCTTCATGTGGGAAATATGACAGGCCCAGGTCACCGGGGGGCAGCGACCCCATCCCGGAAAAGCTCCTTTCCGCCCTTGCGACAGCGCCTCTCAGGTGACGACGCCCAGTTACGGGCTATGCCCGGGGGCGCCTCGCGCACATGAGGCGCATTTCCGCCGTTGCCCTGCCCTTGAACTGTCGTGCGCTGGGCTCTTTCCCCCAACGGCTACTTGAGTGCCAGACTATTGGTGAATTCCTTTGTCGCGCCGTCACGGAAGCTCAAAACCGCCATATAGAGCATGAGGTGTATGGTTTTTCTGCTGGCCGGCCCCAAAAGATCCAGAATCAGCCAGCCTATGCCCAAGCCCCAGAATACCGGGCCAATTTGTCATGGGCTTCTTCGCAACGACCATTCCTCTGGCCCCGGCAATCTGGAACGGTGACAAGATTTTCAAGTTCCACCCGGCCATAAATCCATGATGCTGTGCGGGTGGCCGCAAAACCACACCGGGACTGGGGCCGTCACTGCGGCCCCGGTGAGCTCCATTCCCGCGCTCGGCCATATCTTCACCTAGGCCACCAGCAGCACCTGCTCAATGTTTTTCGGTGTAGTCATGGTTCTTTTATTCCTGTAACTCTTCCCTAAGATTTTCTTCATTGAAGAGAGATATGAAGTTTGACCTTTCTTCCTGACGTGGCTTACTGCAGACAATACTCACTGCCGGAGAATCGGCGTCCGGCCGGTTCTGCCCCGGCGAGCAGCCCGGAAAATGCTTTTGTGTTGCAGGGCCGCTCTCTCGCGGCAACCGGCAAAAGCCGAAAAGGGGCGCTTGGGGGCCTGCCCCGGAGCTGCCCCGTGCCGCACGTTGACTTGGCGTAGGCGCAGGCCTAAACCGAAACTGTGGTCGGCAGCCGGATATGTCACGCGCTGGCAGCGGTTATGGGTGTGCCAGTCATGCCCGCCAGCGCCAGGGAGAGCAAAAACAGCCTTTTTCGGAGGCTGCCTGAGCACCTTGGAGCATTGCCATGACATCATATTTCAAGAGCCCGCGCGCCCGCAAATGGCTGGAGGAATTGCTGGCTCATGCTGACATCCGTCTTGACGGCGACCGGCCCTTTGACATCCGCGTGCATGATGAACGCCTCTTTGACCGCGTCATCGCGGCGGGCACCCTGGGGGCTGGTGAAGCCTATATGCAAGGCTGGTGGGACTGCGAGGCACTGGACCGGCTCTTCACCCGGGCCATCAGCGCCGGTCTTGAAAACAGGCTGCGCCTCAACCTGTACACACTCGCGCTGACGGTGCGCCACACCCTTTTCAATATGCAGAGCAGCGGCCGCGCCCCGATGGTAGCGCGCCGGCACTATGATTTTGGCAATGAGCTCTTCGAGGCCATGCTGGGCCCCAACATGAACTATTCCTGCGCCTGGTGGTCGGGCCTTGAGGACGTAAAAAAAAGCAAGGCCGCCCTCCGCGCCACGGCGCAGGCGCGCGCCGAGGCCCGTAATGACAGTGGCGCCCCTGCTCCGGAGGACAGCACCGACGCACTGCCGCCCTGCTATCCGCATCAGCCGGGCGCCCGCCTGGAAGAGGCGCAAAACGCAAAGATGGAACTGATCTGCCGGAAGCTCCAGCTGGAGCCGGGCATGACGGTGCTGGACATCGGCTGCGGCTGGGGCAGCCTCGCACGGTACATGGCCCGCAATTACGGGTGCCGGGTCACCGGCATTTCCATCTCGCACAACCAGATAGACTGGGCCAGACAGCGGGAGCCGGAAGGTCCGGCAGGCCCCGGCCGTATTACCTGGATACTCGGCGACTACCGCGATTTGCGCGGCGAATTTGACCGCATCGTCTCCGTGGGCATGTTCGAGCATGTGGGCAGCAAGAACTACCGTCGTTACTTCCGTACCGCCCGCGGGCTGCTCAAGCCGCACGGACTTTTCCTACTGCATACCATCGGGTCCCTTTCCCTGCGGGCCGGTTGCGACCCCTGGATCTCCCGCTACATTTTCCCCAACGGCCAGCTGCCCACGCTGGATGCCATTATCAGGGCCTGCGAGGGGCTGTTCGTGCTTGAGGATTGCCACAATCTGGGGGCGGACTATGACCCGACGCTCATGGCCTGGCACGAAAGGTTCGAACAGGGGCTGCGCACCGGCGCTTTCGACCTTACGGAGGCGGAGGCCCGCATGTTCCGCTATTATCTCCTCACCTGCGCGGCCGCATTCCGCTGCCGTGACATCGAGCTCTGGCAGATCGTCCTGAGCCCTGGGGGCGTGACAGGCGGCTATAAGGCCGTGCGCTGAGGTCGGTTTCCCGGCTGTGTCCGGCTGGCTGCCAACCCGGGGCCGATGCTTCGGCACCTGCCCTGTGGGCGTCATGCTTGGGGTGCCGCGCGGGCTGCAAATCGGCAAGGGCCGTCAGGGACTGCTCTTGAAGGGCCGGGCGCCAAACAGGGAAAATCCTTGTTCGCTAACGACGGGAGCCAAAAACAGCTGAAAAAGGCTCTCGATACACCATCTTGTATAACAAAAACTTCCAAAAGTGTGGGCACCAGATATTTTTTCCAGCCTTATCCATCGCTTTCCGGGAAAATGCACGCATCTGGCGGGCCCGGCGACCTGTTGCAGCAGAGGAACGCCCATGTCCGCCTGCCCAGTGAAATATAGCAGGCGAACCACTCCCCGGCCATAACGATAAGCGGTGGCGCCTGTTCCCGCGCGGCAGCTTCCGCTTCTTCCCCAGCGGCTTTCTTCTGCGCGCCGGGGTCAATGTCGTCGGCGAGCAGTCCTTGGCCTTGTCGCGCCTCATCCGGGCTTCTTTCAGGGAGACGGCGGGAGCCGCGCCGAAATTGAGCGTCTTTCACTTGCCGCCAAAACGGTAGTCCATTCGCCAGAGTTTTCCCCCCTGACGCGGACAGGTAGAGGGAAAACCCCTCGGAGTCGGCGAGCTTTGTCGGAGTACCGTCGGACTTCAAATTCCGAAGCATGGTGTCGTTCAGTGGCATGGCGCAAATCCTCTATAGGCAAGGGGTTTCGGGCAGACGGTATTTTTCAGAAAGCCTTACCTCCATTTTGGCTCGAACCGTTCCCCATACCGTCTTTTTTGCGTTTTGTCCCTCCTCTTCCCCGCACCCCGGTGGACGAGCCATCGCCCAAAAAGCAAAGTCCCGCAAGGCTTTTTGGACCTTGCGGGACTTTGTTGGATTCTTTCCTGGTGCCGAGGGCGGGACTCGAACCCGCACAGCAATTGCCACTACCCCCTCAAGATAGCGTGTCTACCAGTTCCACCACCTCGGCGTGAAGAATGTTCTTAGCCCTGTTCGAGAAAGTTGGCAAGCATTTTTTGTGTGCCTGGTTGAGGAGAAATCTCATGGGGAAGATGCGGGCCCTTTCCCCGGTTTTGTCCCAGGTTGGGGGGCTCCGGTTTGCGCCCGGCGTGGCCGTAATCTTTTCACCTGCCTTCCAGTTGGGCCCTGGGTGCCCCGATTTACGCCCTTATCGCCATCAACTCTTGACAGGGCGCGCGGCCACGGGCATAGTCGCCGCACAAGGGGAGTAGCTGGGTTCTTGAGACCCGGACGGCGTCAACAGCATGACCTCACGGTCTGGCGTCGTCGTCGGCTTCGCCGATAAGTGAGACCTTGGCAGCCATGCCGAGGTCTTTTTTGTTTTTCAGGCCCCTGCAGGGGCCCCACCGCAAGGAGAACCCATGTCCCTCCGCGCACTCAGGCCTTTCATCCTCGCCATCCTGCTGACCATTCCGGGCCTCGCGCTCCGCGTCATGCACCCGGACATCTCGCCGCTCATCACGGCGCTCCTCGCGGGCGTGGCCATTCTCGGCGCGTCCTTTTTGCTGACCTGGGCCTGCGAGGTGGCGCAGATGGACATCCCCCAGGCCATCGCCGTGGCCGTGGTGGCCTTTATCGCCGTGCTTCCCGAATATGCGGTGGACATGTACTTCACCTGGATGGCAGGGCAGGACCCGGCCAGCGCCTATTCCCACTACGCCATCGCCAACATGACCGGGGCGAACCGGCTGCTCATCGGCGTGGGCTGGTCGGCCATCGTGCTCATTTTCGCGGCGCGCTACCACAAGGGCGTCGTACTCCCGGATGACAAGCGCACCGACGTTCTCTTTCTCGGCATGGCGACGGTCTATGCGCTCTTCATCCCCGTCAAGGGTTCGCTTACCTGGGTGGACGGCGTGGTCCTACTCTGCATCTATATATGGTATATCTGGATCGTGGCGCACCGCCCCTGCGCGGACGAAGAGCCCGAAGGACCGGCCGCTGCGCTGGCGAAGCTCTCCCGCCGGGCGCGCCTGACCACCATTATCTGCCTCTTTGTATTCGCGGCGCTCGTCATCCTCTGCAATGCGGAGCCCTTCAGCGAGAGCCTCGTCGCCAGCGGCAAGCTGCTCGGCGTCAGTGAGTTCCTGCTCGTGCAGTGGCTCGCGCCCATCGCCTCGGAAGCGCCGGAATTCATCGTGGCGCTCATGTTCGCCTTCCGCGGCAATGCGGCGCTGGCGCTGGGGAGCCTGCTCTCCTCCAAACTGAACCAGTGGACCCTGCTCGTGGGCATGATCCCCGGCGTTTACGCCGCCTCTTCCGGCGGATTTTATCCGCCCATAAACCTTGACAGCCACCAGTTTCAGGAAATACTACTGACGGCGGGGCAATCCCTGTTTGCCGTGGCGCTCCTGGCCGACCTGCATCTGCGCGTGCGCGAGGCCATTGCCCTGTTGACGCTCTTCACGGCCCAGTTGCTTTCGCCGGTCTATGACGCGCAGCTCGAGGCCCTGTTGGGGCTGGCGCATGACCCGCTGCGCCTGCACAATGTTTATGCGGGGCTCTATCTGGTGCTGGCCGTGGTGGTCCTGATCTGGCACCGCCGCGGCGTATGGGAGCTTCGGCGCGGCTTCAGGGCCTGATGCGGCCCGACCCGGCATCCCTTCCAAGCAAGAGGAAACGCCATGCAGCGTACTGCTTTCTTCCCCTTGACGCTTGTTGTGATCCTTCTGGCGGCACTGCTCTTCACTGTCGCGCGCGTGGATGCGGCCGCGCCCGCAAAAGCCGCGGGTGAAGCCGCCACGGCCGACGGCGCCGGGGCGGCCAAGGCTGCCGGTGAGGCCCAAACCGCCGCCCCAGCCGATGAGGCCAGCGTGTCACGCATCGAAAGTATCGCCCAGGACAGCCCCGCGGCCGCCCCGGAACCGGAAAACGCCACCCCCGAGCAGGCCCTCTACCCCGGCGTGCAGAATGTGCACCTCCAGAGCGGCGGCGACGACACGCCCAAGCTGAGCCTCAATTATCCGGCCTTCCGGGTGAAGGCCGTGGACGACGACATCCGCGCCTGGGCCGACAGCGTTATCCGGTCCTATGAGGAAGAAGTGCGCGGAAGCATCGGCCCTGACGGCGAAAAGCCGGGCAGTTACGGCGTATGGGACCTCACCGGCATGTACAGCCTTGAACGGCCTTCGCCCAAGGTGGTGAGCATCATCTTCAATGTGTACAGCTATACCGGCGGCGCGCACGGCAACCTTGTCATCACCTGCCGCAACTATGATCTTGCCAGCGGCAAGCGCCTTGAATTCGCCGACCTTTTCAAGGACCCGGAAAAGGCCCTTGAGCTCATGTCGGCTTTTGCCAGGGAAAGCCTCACCAAGAGCCTTGGCGAGGAATCGGACGAAGAGATGATCCGCGAGGGCACGGCGCCTGAAATGCGCAACTTCGGCGAGCTTGCGCTCACGCCCGCGGGCGTCACCATCCAGTTCCAGCCCTATCAGGTGGGGCCGTGGTCCGCAGGCCCGCAGCAGGTGGAAATGTCCCTGGCGGAGCTTGCCGCCGCCGGGCCCGAGGCTGCCGTCTGGCCGGAGGCCGCGGCTGCGGCGAAGGCCGGGAAGGCGCCCACGGACGGCGCGGCGACACCGCCCGCCAAGGACGGCGAGAACGCCGAAAAGAGGCGCTGACGGGCGACTTTTCCCGCGACGGGTTGCATCCCATGTTCCCTTTTCCATTCACTTCTGTGGATGCGGCTGATGTGCGCCGCGTGAACGGCCGCGCGCCGCGGCCTGCGGCAGGACGGCTGCGCTTCTGCCGGGGTGTGGCCGCGCTCCTTGTTGTGACGGCCTGTGCCATGGCCGCGTCAAGCCTCGCCACGGCGGCGACACCGCGTCTCTTCGCAGCCGCCACGCCGGACGCCGCAACGGTGAGCCCCCAGCCAGCCGGCCCCGAGGTTCGGGCAGGCCACAACCAGGCCCCGGATGACCCTGCAGCGGACGGCACGCCCGATACGGGCGCCGAGGAAACTCTCCCCGCTACTTCGGAGGAGGCGGCCGCGCAGCTTTCCGGCTCTCAGTGGCCCGGCGTCATCAACCACCTCCTGCAAAGGCCGCTCCCCGGCACCGCGCAAGACCCGCAAGGGGCGGATATCCATATCGACTATCCTTCCTTTGGTGTTCCAGCGGTGGATGCGGACATCCGCGCCTGGGTGAGCGGCATTGCCAACGCCTTTGCGGCCCATCTGGACCTCAGCCGCGCCGACCTTCCCGAAACGGAGCTGGCGCCTCTCCATGACCCCATGGAGGCGGCTGACACCGGGGACCAGCGCCCCACTTTCGAGCTCTGGGGCTCCTACAGCATCAGCCGCCCCTCGGACGCGGCGGTGAGCATCACCTTCGAGATCTGGAACTACACGGGCACGCCCCAGGGCAATCTCGACATCCTCACCCTCAATTACAGTCTCATCACCGGGCAGCGCCTGGCCTTCATGGACCTGTTTGAAAAGCCCGAGACCGCGCTTGTGCTCATGTCCGAATGGTCCCGCAAGGAGCTCGCGCCCCGGCTGGGGGCCAGTGTGCGCCTGAGGATGCTGGATGACGGCACGGCGCCCCTTGTGGAGAATTTTTCCAGCCTCACCCTGACGCCGCAGGGCGTCTGCATCAATTTCCAGCCCTATCAGGTAGCCCCCTGGGCCGCGGGCGTGCAGAAGGTGGAAATGCCGCTCGAGGCGCTGCTGCCCGCCGGGCCGCTGCTGGCGCTCTGGGGGCGCTGACCTCCCGCAAAGAAGGAGCCTTTCATGAATACCGAAGAACTCCTGCGCCTGCTGGCCTGCCCCAAATGCCTCGGCGACCTCGCCGCGCTGGAGAGCGACGGGCAGACGGCCGGATTTGCCTGTGATGCCTGCGCCGTCGTCTATCCGGTGCGCGAGCAGATCCCGGTGATGCTGGTGGAGGAGGCCATCCCGCGCGACCAGTGGGACCGCGAACATCCCGGCGCGCGCGAACTGGCGAGGGGGGACGCCTGATGCGGCTGCTCATCGCCTCGGACCTGCACGGCTCCCTCGAAAGCCTGCACTTTCTGGAGGACCGCATCCGGGAGCTTGGCCCGGACATGCTCGTGCTTTTGGGCGACCTCGTCTACCACGGACCGCGCAATCCCCTGCCCCCGGGCTACGACACACCGGGGCTCTTGCACGATATGCCTGACCTCGCGGCCATGCGGCCGCCCATCACCGCCGTGCGAGGCAACTGCGACGCCGAGGTGGATGTGAGTCTCCTGCCCTTCCCCATGCCGGAAAGCGCGTGGCTCGATGTGGAGGGATTGCGCATCTTCGCCTGCCACGGCCACCATCTGCCCGAAGTGCCCCCCATTCCGGGCCTCGCCGCGGGCACGGTCATCCTGCGCGGGCATACGCATGTGCCGCGTGGCGAAACGCTGGACGGGCTGCACTTCTGGAATCCGGGCTCGCTGTCGCTGCCCAAGCAGGGCTTTCCCCGCAGTTACGGGCTCTATGAGGATGGTGTCTTCCGCGTGCTGGATATGGAGGGGCGGGAAATCCTCCGGCATCGGCCGCGCGCCTGACCGGATATGGAGAGCCACAAGCCCGGCTGCCCGGCCGTGACGCCGCTCTTCGTGCCCGCGCCGGGAATTGCGGTGGTGCTCGCCTCCGGCTCGCCCCGCAGGCGGGAGCTCCTTGCCGGCTGGGGCCTGCCCTTTACCGTCCGCACAGCCCCGGAGGAAGTGGAACCGCGCCCCGGCCACGGGGAGGACGCGGCCGCCTATGCCCTGCGCGCCGCCCGCAGCAAGGCGGCGGCCGTGCGCCGCCTGCTCGCCCCCCAGGACGCGGCCACAAGCCTCATCCTTGCGGCGGATACCGTCGTCTGCCTTCACGGCCATATCCTCGGCAAGCCGCGGGACCGGGCGGAGGCCCTTGCCATGCTGGAGGAGCTTTCCGGCAAAACGCATACCGTGACGAGCGCCGTGGCGCTTGTCCTCCCCGCATCATGGCCGGGCGCAGCCGGAGAATCCCTCACGGACACGGCCGGCGTGACCTTCGCCTCCTGGCCGCGCGAGGTGCTCAAGGCCTATGCCCGCAGCGGTGAGCCGGACGACAAGGCCGGCGCCTATGCCGTCCAGGGGCGCGGGGCCTTCCTTGTGGAGCGCATCGATGGCGCGTGGAGCACCGTGGTGGGCCTGCCGCTCACGCCGCTGGCGGCCCTCCTGCTCAGGCGCGGGCTCATCCACCCCGCCACTTGAGCCCTCAGCCGACTCCGTTGCGGGGCAGCCGTGTGAAATCCCTAAAATGAAAATGATTTTCTTTTTTCTTGACACGAGCGCCGCTTTGCGCAACTCTGGCCCCAGACGATTTGCTGTGCGTGGCGTAAATGAACGCCATGCCGTACGCGCGTGGGGCTACCCGCGCGCAACCAGAGGAGCGGTCATGAGCGAGATTATCAGTCTGCGGAAGATGAAGGTGGGCCAGCAGGGCAAGATCGCCCGGGTGGAGGCTGCCGGTGAGGTCAATCGCCGCATCCGCGACATGGGGCTCATCCCCGGCGCGAAAGTCTCCGTGGTGGGACGCGCGCCCCTCAAGGACCCGGTGGCCCTGCGCCTTTCCGGCGTGACCATTTCCCTGCGCAACCGCGAGGCCGACCACATCACCGTGGAGCTGGCGGACAAGGCCTGAGCCGCGCGCCGCTGCCCGGCACTGCCGCGGGCTGGTGGCCTCAGTCCCCCGGGGCAGCGCAGCCCGTGACGGCTTCCCACACGGCCCTGTCCGTGGCGCCCTCGGTGCTGATGAGGAGGACTGTCGACTGCGGGCCGAGCTTCAGGAGTGCCCGCGCCTTGGCCGCATCGGTCCGGGCCGCGGGTTCCGGCTGCATAAGCCAGTGAAGCAGGCCAGCGCCCACAGCCCCGGACTCTCCGGAAACCAGTGCCGTATCGTCCCCTTCCGGGCGCGCCAGAAGGCGCATCCCCAGCCGCGCGAGATCATCCGGCACGGCGCAGGCCGCCGCAAGGCCCGGCCGCAATACGGGCCACGCAAGACTGCTCACTTCGCCGCAGGAAAGCCCGGCCATGAGCGTTTCAAGGCTGCCGGGGCAAGCCCGCGGATGTTCGTCCCCTGCCCTGATTGAGCGGAATACGCAATCCGCGGCCTGGGGCTCCACGCTTACAAAAGCGGGGTCCGGCGCACCGGACTCCTCAAGCGCAGTGCCGAGGCCCGCCAGCACGGCAGCGGCGAAGGAGCCCACGCCCGCCTGCAAAAAAACATGGCTGGGCCAGCTTTCCGGCCCTCCCGCTGCCAACTGCTCCGCCGTCTCCAGCGCCAGTGTGCCATAGCCCTCCATGATCCACGCCGGGATTTTCTCATACCCGGCCCACGCCGTGTCCTGCACAAGGATGGCGCCCGTCTCCAGCGCATGGGCCGCCGCATGGCGCACCGCGTCGTCATAGGCGAGGTCCGTGACCACGCACTCCGCCCCTTGGGCGCGGATGGCCGCCACGCGCGCCGCGGCCGCGCCTTTGGGCATAAAGACGCGCGCCCGATGGCCCAAAAGGCGCGCGGCCCAGGCGAGGCCCCGGCCGTGGTTGCCGTCCGTGGCCGTGACAAAAGTGAGCTCGCCGAGGGCTGCGCGGGCTTCGCGCAACGCCTCCAGCGTCAGTTTTTCGGGCGCAAGCCCGAGCTTTTCCCCCCACACCCGCGCCACCGCCCACGAGGACCCGAGCCCCTTGAAGGCTTCGAGCCCGAAGCGCCGTGACTCGTCCTTGATAAGGACGGCCCGCACCCCGAGTCTGGCAGCCAGCCCCGGGAGCGTTACCAGCGGCGTGGGCGCGGAACCCGGCAAGGTGGCGTGGAATTTCCGCGCGAGGCGCGCGCCTGCGCCCACCTCCAGCGCAAGCGGCCCCGCCTGCCGCTGCCTGTTGACAACGATTTCCACGGGCCGCATTGGCCGTCCCTCCCCCATCATGCCTTCCGCCCCAGAAGCTCGAGCCTGCGGCCCCGCTCCGCCCCATAGCGCAGGCGCAGCCAGAGCCTGCGCGCGCGGATGCGGGCGTGGTCCATCCACAAATACACCACCGGGGTGGTGTAGAGCGTGAGCAACTGACTGACGAGCAGGCCGCCCACGATGGCCACGCCCAGCGGGCGCCGTATCTCAGCGCCGTCCCCGTGGCCCAGCGCCAGCGGCACGGCCCCGAGGATGGCCGCTGCCGTGGTCATCATGATGGGCCTGAAACGCAGGGCGCAGGCCTCGCGGATGGCCGTCTCGGGCGTGAGGCGGCGCGTGCGCTGCGCCTCCAGCGCGAAGTCGATCATCATAATGGCGTTTTTCTTGACGATGCCCGCGAGCAGCAGCACCCCGATGAGCGCGATAACGCTGAACTCCATGCCGCAGGCCATGAGCGCGAGCAGCGCCCCGCCGCCCGCTGAGGGCAAGGTGGAGAGGATGGTCAGCGGATGGACCAGGCTTTCGTAGAGCACGCCGAGCACGATATAGAGCGCGGCCAGCGCGGCCAGTATCATCACCACCTGGTTTTTCATGGTGTCGCTGTACATCTTGGCGGTGCCCTGGAAGCTGCCCACAATGTCCGCGGGCATCCCGATGCGCACGCGCGTTTCGGCAATGGCCGCCTGCGCCTGGGAGAGCGAGGCCCCCCCGGCGAGGTTGAAGGACACCGTCACCGCCGCGAACTGCCCCTGATGCGCCACGGAAAGCGGCGCAAAGCCCGGCCCCACGCTCGCCACGGAAAGCAGGGGCACGAGGCCGTCCTTGCCGGGCAGGCGCACCTTTTCCAGCGCCTCCGCGCCCTCGAGCCAGTCAGGCCCGTATTCCAGCACCACGCGATACTGGTTCTTGTCGCGGTAAATGGTGGAGACCTGCCGCTGGCCGAAGGCATTGTTGAGCGCCGCGTCCACGTCGCTCATGGTCAGGCCCGCGCGCGCCAGGGCGTCGCGGTTGACATCGAGCATGGTCTGGAGGCCGCGTTCCTCGATGTCGCTGTCCACATCCTTGAACAGCGGCTCCTGCGCCAGCGCCTCCTGAAGCCGGCGTCCCCAGAGGCGCAGGGCCTCGAGGTCGTCCGCCTGAAGCGTGTACTGGTATTGCGAGCGCGAGCTGCGGCCCCCCATCATGATGTCCTGCGCGGGCTGGAGGAAGATGCGCAGGCCGGGCTCCGCGGAAAGCTGCGCCCTGAGCCGCCCTATAACGGCCTGGGCCCCGACCTTGCGCTCCTCGAGGGGCTTCAGGGCGATAAACACGCCGCCGCCCGCCCGCGCGCCGGAAATGTGCGCCGAGACCTGCTCCACCGCCGGGTCCGCCCGGATGACATTGACGAGCTTTTCGAGCTTGCCCTGGATGGACTGGAAGGACGCGCTCTGGTCCGCCCTGATGCCGCCCATGATGACGCCCGTGTCCTGCTGCGGAAAAAAGCCCTTGGGGATGATGATGTAGAGCCAGACATTCCCGGCAATGACGAGCAAGAGCGCGAGCAGTGTCAGGCGCGGATGGCGCAGCACCACATCAAGGCTCACGGCATAGGCCCCCTGCAGGCGTGCGAGCCCGGCCCCCCACCACATGCCGAGCCGAGTCATCCAGCGGGCCAGCGGGCCGAGGCCCCCGGCGCGCAGGGCCTTGAGCTGCGCCTTGCGGCGTTTCACCTGCTCGTCGAAGGGCCTGAGCATCTGCGCGCACATCATGGGCGTTGTGGTGAGCGAGACGAGCATGGAGACAAGCACCGCCGCCGTGAGCACCACGGCGAATTCGCGGAAGAGCCGCCCCACCACCCCGCCCATGAAGACGATGGGCGCGAACACAGCCACGAGCGAAAGGGAAATGGAAATGACCGTGAAGCCCACCTCGCGCGCCCCGCGCAGAGCCGCGCGCAGCGGGCTCTCGCCCAGCTCGAGGCGGCGCACGATGTTCTCCAGCACCACGATGGCGTCATCCACCACAAAGCCCGTGGAGACCGTCAGCGCCATGAGCGAGAGATTATCGAGGCTGTAACCGCAGAGATACATGACCCCGAAAGTGGCGATGAGCGAGACCGGCGCGGCCACCGCGGGGATGGCCGTGGCGCGCACATTGCGCAAAAAGAGAAAGGTCACGAGCACCACGAGGCCCATGGCGAGCATGAGGCTTTTCTCCACCTCGCGCAGCGAGGCGCGGATGGTGATGGAGCGGTCCATGCGCAGGGTGAGGTCCGCGCTTTCCGGGAGCCACGCGCGCAACTGCGGCAGCATGGCCTTCACCCGGTCCACGGTCTCGATGATGTTGGCGCCGGGCGAGCGGAACACGATGAGCAGGATGGCGGGCTTGCCGTTGGCGACGGCCATGTTGCGCACATCCTGGGAGGAGTCCTCCACCTTCGCCACGTCGCCGAGGCGGATGGCACCCCCCTCCTGATGGGCCACGATAAGCGGCTTGTAATCCTCGGCGGCGCCCAGCTGGTCGCTCGCGCCCACAAGCCAGGAGTGGTCCTCGTTTTCCAGCATCCCCTTGGGCAAAAAGGCGTTGGCGCGGGAAAGGGTGCGCCGGATGTCCTCCATGGAGAGGCCGAGGCGCGAGACCGCGTCCGGGATGGCCTCCACGCGCACGGCAGGGAGCGCGCCGCCGCCCACCGTGACCTCGCCCACGCCCGGGATCTGCGAGATTTTCTGCGCGAGCACCGTGGAAGCCGCGTCGTAGAGCTGCGCGCGGGTGAGCACATCCGACGTGATGGAAAGGATCATGATGGGCGCGCCCGCCGGGTTCACCTTCCGGTAGGAGGGATTGGACGGCATGGTGGGCAAGGTGGAACGCGCGGCATTGATGGCCGCCTGCACGTCGCGCGCGGCGCCGTCGATGTTCCGGTCAAGGTCGAATTGCAGGACCACGTTGCTGGAGCCGAGGCTGCTTGTGGAGGTCATTTCCGTCACGCCCGCGATGCGGCCGAGGGCGCGCTCCAGCGGCGTCGCCACCGTGGCGGCCATGGTCTCCGGGCCCGCGCCGGGCATCCGCGCGCGGGCCACCACCACGGGAAAGTCCACCTCCGGGAGCGGCGCCACGGGCAAGAGCCCGAAGGACACCATGCCCGCCAGCGCCACGGCGATGGTGAGCAGGGTTGTGGCCACCGGGCGGCGGATAAAGGGCGCGGAGATGTTCCACGGCAAAAATTCCGGCCCCAGGCGGCGGCGTCGCTTCCCCTCCCCGCTCATGCTTCCGCCTTGCCGCGTGTGCGGCCGTCCCCGGCCCGGCCGCGCCGGAGGGCGAAGCCCCGGCTCAGGCGGTCGAACCACAGATAAATCACCGGCGTGGTGAACAGGGTAAGCGCCTGGCTCACAATGAGGCCGCCCACCATGGTCACGCCCAGCGGGCGCCGGAGCTCCGCGCCCATGCCCCAGCCGATCATGAGCGGCAGCGCGCCGAGAAGCGCGGCCAGCGTGGTCATGAGGATGGGCCGGAGCCTGAGCAGGCAGGCCTGGCGGATGGCGGCCTCGGGCGCCAGGCCCTCGCCGCGCTCGGCCTCCAGCGCGAAGTCGATCATCATGATGGCGTTCTTCTTCACGATGCCGATGAGCAGGATGATGCCGATGATGCCCACCACGCCGAGCTCCATGTCGGCGATGAGCAGCGCGAGGAGCGCGCCCACGCCCGCCGAGGGCAAGGTGGAGAGGATGGTCAGCGGGTGGACATAGCTCTCGTAAAGCACGCCGAGCACGATATACATGGTCACGATGGCCGCGATGATGAGCCAGACCTGGTTGTCCGCCGAGGAGAGGAAGGCCCGGGCCGCGCCCTGGAATTCCGTGCGCAGGGCCGCGGGCAGCCCGAGGCGCTTTTCCTCGCCGAGCACCGCGTCCACGGCCGCGCCCAGCGAGGACGATTGCGCCACGTTGAAGGAGATGGTCGCCACCGGGAACTGCCCCTGCCGGGCGATGGAAAGCGGCACGGGCTTTTCCGTGAGCGTGGCTACGCTCGTCAGCGGCACGGCCTCGCCGCCTGAGCCGCGCACATGGATATCCCCGAGGGAGCCGGGCCCGATGCGAAAGCGCGGCGCCACCTCCAGCACAACCTTGTACTGGTTGGTCTGGGTGAAGATGGTGGACACGAGCCGCTGCCCCAGCGCGTCATAGAGGGCATTGTCGATGTCGGTCATGCTGATGCCGAGGCGCGCCGCCGCGTCCCGGTTGATGTCGAGCCAGGCCATGCGGCCGGGGGCGCGCAAATCGCTCGTCACATGCGAAAGCTCGGGGAGCTTCGCCAGGGCCTCGGTCATGCGCGGTATCCATTCATCCAGCTGCGCGCGGGAAAGCGCCTCCACGCTGAACTGGTATTGCGTGCGCGAGACGCGGTCTTCGATGGTCAGGTCCTGCACGGGCTGGAGATAGAGCGAAAGCCCGGGTACATGCTCGGCCTCGGCCATGAGCCTGCGGGCAATGGCCGGGGCGCGGGCGTCGCGGTCCGCGAGGGGTTTCAGGGCAATGGTGAGCCGCGAAGTGGCAAGGCTCTGGTTGATGCCGTCCACGCCCACGAAAAAGACCACGCTGGCGACCGCCGGGTCGCGGAGGATGAGGTCCGCAAGCTCGCGCTGCCGCCCGGCCATGGCCGCGAAGGAGGTGTCCTGCGGGGCCTCGGCTATGCCCTGGATGACGCCCGTATCCTGCACGGGAAAGAAGCCCTTGGGCACGATGACGTAGAGCGCCACGGTGAGCGCCATGGTGGCGAGGGCCACGCCGAGGGTGAGACGCTGGTGGCGGAGCACCACGTCGAGCTTTTTCTCATACCAGGCGAGCAGGCGGCCGAAAAAGCGCCCCGGCTCCTCGTGTTTGGCGCTCCCGTGCCGTTCGGGCCGGAGCATCACCGCGCAGAGCATGGGCGTGAGCGTGAGCGAAATGACCGCCGAAATGAGGATGGTCACTGCCAGCGTGACCGCAAATTCCCGGAAGAGCCTCCCCGCCACGTCGCCCATGAAGAGCAGCGGGATGAGCACGGCCACGAGGGAAATGGTCAGGGAGATGATGGTGAAGCCGATCTGCCCGGCCCCGGTGAGCGCGGCCTCGAGCGGGCGCGCTCCGGCCTCGAGATAGCGGGTGATGTTCTCGATGACCACGATGGCGTCGTCCACCACAAAGCCGGTGGCGATGACCAGCGCCATGAGGGTGAGGTTGTTCAGCGAATAGCCCGCGAGATACATGACGCCGAGCGAACCCACCAGCGAGAGCGGCACGGCCAGCGCCGGGATGAAGGTGGCCTCGGCATTGCGCAGGAACACCCAGATGACGCCGATGACGAGCGCGATGGAAAGCAAAAGCTCGAGCTGCACATCATGCACCGTGGCGCGGATGGTGACGGTGCGGTCCGTGACCACGCGCACCTCCACATTGCCGGGGAGGGTCTCCTGCAGGCGCGGCAGAAGGCGCGTCACGCTGTCGGCCACGCTGATGACATTGGCGCCGGGCTGGCGCTGCACGGAAAGCACGATGGCCGGGCGGAACTCGTCCGCGCCCCCGGCTGTCCGCACGGCCACATAGGCGGCAAGGCGCGCGTTCTCCGCGCCGTCCACCACCTCGGCCACGTCCTGCAACCTCAGCGGCGCGCCGTCCTTGTAGCCGATGATGGTCTGCGCGTATTCGGCCGCCGAGGCCAGCTGGTCGTTGGCGTCGATGGTGCTCGCGCGCTCGGGCCCGTCAAAGCTGCCCTTGGCGCCGTTGACATTGGCGGAAGCTATGGCCGAGCGCACATCGGCAAGGGTGAGCCCGGCGGCGGCGAGCGCCTTGGGATTGGCCTGGATGCGCACGGCCGGGCGCTGGCCGCCGGAGAGCGTCACGAGGCCCACGCCGGGGAGTTGTGAGATCTTCTGCGCGAGCCGCGTGTCCACAAGGTCCTCGAGGCGCGTCAGCGGCACGGCGTCGCTGGTGGCGGCCAGCGTGATGATGGGCGGGTCCGCCGGGTTGACCTTGTTGTAAATGGGCGGATTGGGCAGGTCATTGGGTAAGAGGTTGTCCGCGGCATTGATGGCCGCCTGCACCTCCTGTTCGGCCACGTCCAGCGGCACGGAGAGGTCGAACTGGAGCGTGATGACCGAGGCCCCGGCCGAGGAGAGCGAACTCATCTGCGTGAGGCCGGGCATGACGCCGAACTGCCGCTCCAGCGGGGCCGTGACCACCGAGGCCATGACGTCGGGCGAGGCCCCGGGATAGAGGGTCTGCACCTGGATGGTGGGATAGTCGATTTGCGGCAGCGCCGCCACAGGGAGCGAGCGATAGGCCAGAAGCCCGGAAAGCAAAAGCGCCGCCATGAGCAACGAGGTCGCTATGGGCCTGAGGATGAAGAGGCGAGAAATGTTCATGGCGCGCCCGCGCCGGAACCCGCCCCTGTTCCTGCGGCGGGCGCTGTCTCGTCTCCCGCGGTCTCATCCGCTGGTCCGGCGGGATCTTCGGCCCGCGGTGTCTCCACGGTGGCGGCCACGCGCACGCGGATGCCGTCGCGCAGGCGGTCCACGCCGTCCACCACCACCATGTCGCCGGGGGTCACGCCCCTGTCGATGACGGCGATCCTCGCCGCCTCGATGCCGGGCCTGACCTCGCGCAAGATCGCCACCTCCGCTTCCTGCCCGTCACGCTCCTCCTTTTTCACGAGATACACATAGGAGCCGCGCGAGCCCAGCTGCACCGCAGCCGAGGGGATGGTCACGGCATCGTGCAGGGTCTGCACGAGCAGGCGCGCGTTGACGAACTGGTTGGGATAGAGGCTGCCGTCCGCATTGGCAAAACGCGCCTTGAGGCGCACCGTGCCCGTGGCCGTGTCGATCTGGTTGTCGAGGGAGAGCAGCTCGCCCACGCCGAGGAGCTTTTTCTGCTCCCTGTCCCAGGCCTGCACCACGAGGGGGGGCAATGCCGGGTCGGCCTCGCGCCGCCTGATGGCCTGAGTGATGAGGCCCACCTGGCTTTCCGGCAGGGTGAAGAGCACATCGCAGGGGCTCACTTCGGTGATGCGCACGATGCCCGCGGTGTCCGAGCTCTTCACCTGGTTGCCCTCGTCCACGGCGCGCAGGCCGAGGCGGCCGCCCACGGGCGCGGTGATGCGGCTGTATTCCAGTTGCAGGCGCGCCGAATCCACCGTGGCCTGGTCGGCCTCCACCGTGCCTTCGTACTGGCGCACGAGGGCGCGCTGGGTCTCATACTGCTGCCCGGCGATGTAGTCGCCCTTGGTGAGCTTGGCATAGCGCGCAAGGTCGCGCCGGGCGTTCTCCAGCTGCGCCTTGTCCCGGGCCAGGTGGCCTTCGGCCTCATCCAGCGCCGCCTGAAAGGGGCGCGGGTCGATCTCTGCCAGAAGGTCGCCCGCGGCCACGCGCTGGCCCTCCTGAAAGTGCAGGCGCAGGAGCTGGCCGTCCACCCGGCTCTGGACGAGCACATCGCTCGAAGGGAGCACCGTGCCGAGGCCGTTCAAAAAGTGCGGCACATTTTGCGCCACGGCGATGGCCACACGCACCGGGGGCGCATCACCGCCCATGCCGGGGCGGTCAGGACCGCTCCCCCCGCAACGCCAGAGCAGGAAGACCGCCGCCAGCACGAGCGCCGCGCCGATGCCCCACCAGAGACGCCTTGGGCGCTTTGCGCGCAATTTTTGGCGCTCGGAGGAAAGGGTCACAGCAGCTCCTGGAAAAAATCCGGGGGGGAAAGGGATGGCCGGGCCGCATGGTGGCGGCCACGGGCAAAATCGGGGAAAAGACGAAAAAGGCGGGGCGCCGCAGCAACCCCGCCCGTGCCGTGATGGCCGATTACTTCACGATTTCCAGCGATTTGGCCTCGATCTTCACGTCCTTGCCGAGGTCCTTGTCGACCTTGCCCACGATGCGCACGGTGTCCTCGGGGGTGACACTCTGGCCGGCGAACACCTTGCGGTCGATCTCCATGCGCACTTCGCCCGTGGCGTCCTTGAAGATGAATTTATCTTTCGTGCCGGCCACCTGCGAGACGATCTTGCCGGTGAGCACCACCGGGGCGTCATCGCCGAGGGTCAGGGCCTTGGCAACGGTGTCAGCCTGGACGCCGCTGACAGGGCCGGAGAAGCCGCCGGCAGCGGCCTTGGCGCCGGGGCCATCAAAGGCCGCCTGGGCGGGAAGGGCAAAGGCCACGGGAGCCGCAAGGGCGGCGAGGATGGCGAGGGTACGCAGGTATTTCATGGAAGACCTCCTGTGGATGCAGGTTGAGGGCGGAAGCGCCTGCTGGCGCTTCTCGTACTTTTTTCTACCTTGTTTCTCCCCATGAGTAAAGCGCCGGCGCCGGGAAATCCCGGTACCGGCGCTCGAGGGGAAAGGTATCGCCGAAGCCAGCCTCAGCCGCGGGCATAGGCGCCGGGGAGGCGCATGCCGCGGGGCATGCCCGGGGCGCCGGCCGGGGCATGCATGCCGGCAGCCGGGGCGGGCTGCTGCGGGGCCGCGAACTGCTGCACATGGGCCCGCGGGGCCTGCACAGCCTGGGGGGCCGCTAGCGGGGGCACCTGCGCGGCGGCGGGCTGCGCGGCGGCTTGCGCCGGGGCTGCCGCGGCGGCAGGATTTGCCGCAGCCGCCGGGGCGCCCGGAGCCGCAGGCGCGCCTGCGGGGGCCGCGGCAGGAGCAGCTGCCGGAGCAGCCTGCGCCGCCGCGGGATTGGCGCGCATGGCGTTACGGCCATAGACGGCCTGCGCATGGGTGCGCGGCACGGCGGCCGTGGTGCCCTGCATGAGGGGCTGGGCCTTCTTGGTCACCGAGCCCGCGGGCTGCATCCGCCCGGCGATTTCCGCGGCCGCCTTGCGGGCCTCCGGCGTCTCGATGATCTGGGCATAGGCCCCGCGCAGGCCGGAGAGTATCTGCACCACGCTGTCCANCGACTCGATGTTCATCTTGAGGTTGGCCTGGAGCAGCCGCGCCGTGCAGAGNATGTACAGGTTGTTCAGGTTGGTGGCGAGGCTGCCGCCCTTCTCCATGTTCAGCGAGGCGGAAAGCTCGTTNACGATGTCGATGACCTTGGAAATGAGGATGCCCTTGCCCGCGAAATCCTTGGCGAGCATCTTGTCCCGCGCCTGCTGGAGATAGCGGAGCGCACCGTCNTAGAGCATGAGGAGCAGCTGCCCCTGATCCGTGGTGCTGACCTTGGTCTGAAAATAGGCATTTGCCGCTTTGTTCATGTGCCGTTCCTCTTCTCGTTGCCCGTTGTTTGCCGCGNNGGCCCGCCAGCCGCCGCGGCATCATGNATCCGACTGCCCTAGCTNTTGCCGCNCAGTTGCTTGAGCTGCGCCTCCAGGGATGTCTGCTTTTCATCGTACTGCTTGAGCAGTGTCTCCAGATTGGCGAAGATGGCCTTCTGGCGCGCCTCCCAGGTTTCCAGGCGNCGCTGTTCGCGCTCGATCTTGACNTCGATGNTCTNCATGACNNTCATGTANTTGTCNCNNAGGGACATGAGCGCGCCGTTCTTGGACTTGAGCGCCATGGCGTCNNCAANNTNNTNCGNCGTGGNNTTGGCCGNGATGNTNACATCGTTGAAGACCAGCTCGTCCTTGAGGAAGCTCTGGGTGGTCTGCACCAGCCCCTGCTTGATGCGGACATACATGGGGTCTTCGCCNGCCGGGGGNTGCTCGCCGGGGGTGAGGTCGTCGATGAGGATGGACAGGCCTCGCGCATCGCCGGAAGCCACGCTGTAATAGTGGCCGGGCTGGCTCTCGTCGCGCGTGGCCTCCACGCCGCCCACCGTGACCTTGGTGATGTTGCCGTCTTCGTCTACCGAATACTTTACCTCATAATTGCCGCCCTTGGTGATGCCCTCGACATGACTGCCGTAGCGGAAATCCGTGCTGGTGGACGAACCTGTGCCGCTCGCGCAGAAGAAATCCACCACGGCTTCCAGGTTGTTGGTGATCATGTTGGAATAGTTTTCCTTGTCGATGGACTGGAGCTCCGCAATGCTGGAGCTGGGCGCGATGACAAGGAGGCCGTAGGTGTCGCTGTTCTCGTCCGTGTCGGTCTTGATGCCGAGGTTGGCGAGGCTCGCGAGCACNTCNCCNGAAAGCACGTCCGTGGCNGNCTGGCGGCTCTTGAAGCCTGGCGGCGANGNGNNGANCANGCTGGANAANCGCGACTTGAAGAGCTGCACGCCNTAGTTGCCCATNAGGANGCCGCCCTTCTGGTTGGTGAGGCCCGAGGGGCTGTAGTTGTCGGTGCCGATGTCGTTGGGNTCGTTGGACGTGACCTGCTTGGTCTCGTCGTACTTCATGAGCTCGTTGACGGTGAGCAGNACGGAGTTCACCGCGTCGAGGAAGTTCTGGATGGACTGCTCCACCGAGGTGATGTCCGTNCTCACGGACATGCGCGCGTCGCCCACATCCTGAATGGTGAAGACCACGCCCTCAATGACATCGGAAATCTTGTTGGTGGCCGACTCCATTTCGATGGGCCAGTTGTCCACCTGATAGCGCGCATTGGCCGCGCGCTGGATGTTCCAGTTGGAGCTCGTGGCCACCTGGCCGGTGACGCCGGGGCCCGAGGCGNCCTGCACATTGNCGAAATTCAGGTAGACNGGNCCGTCGATGTCGTCAAGGGAGAGCGGATTGCCGCTGGCGTCCACATANTCCCTGCCGTCGGCATCCGTGAACTTCACGCCGAAATCCGCCGGNGCGGCCGCGGGGTCGCCCGCCGCATCCGTCCAGGCCCAGCCGGCGTTGGTGGGGTCCTTGAGGGCCGAGAGCACATCCTTCATGGACGTGCCGGANGCNAGCGTNAGGGTGCCCGTGACGCCGCTGTTGGTGGTGATGGAATACACGAGGTCCGGCGTCTTTTCGAGCTGGAAGCTGCCGTCATCGGCCTGGAAGAAAAGGTTGCCCGCGGCGCCACCGCTGCCGGCCGGGATGCTGGTGGTGGAGGTGAGGCTCGTCGAGAAGCCATCCGTCGAGGCGGAGCCCGNGGTGAGCTGGAAGCTCCGGATGCCGNCNAGGGAGACCGTGCCCGCGTCCTCGTCGAACTCCACCGTGATGCCGGCGTCCTCCCAGCTGACGGNNTNGCNCNCGGCGTCNACNAGGCCNTNGCCGCTCACNATGGCGTCGCGCAGNTCCTCNTTGGTCATNNNGCNNTTGANGCCCTTNAGGTAGANCACCTGGCCGGACTGGGTGGTNAGNGTATAAACAAGGTCCTCGGCGTCCGCGTCGNNCTTCTTGCCGTCGANGCGNTCNGAAAGCTTGTCGCCCTTGAAGGTCAGCGTGGTGGTGGCCGTGAGNGTGCCGCCGAGGGTGTCCTTCACGCCCGTGGCGTCCGTGAGCTTGGTCTTGAGGGCCGACTCGTTGAGCGTCTTGTCGTCCCCGGCCGTAAAGGAAATACCGGTGACGCCGGAAAGATTGGTGCCCCAGCTCGCGCCCATGAGGCCGATGTCGAGGCTCGAGCCCTCCTGCGTGGCCTGTGCCATCTGCACGAGCAGGTCGCGCTTGCTGGCCCCGGCCTTGATGTCGAAGGTGCGCGTCGTGCCGTCATCCATCGTCATGGTGAACGTGATGAGGTCGTCGTCGCCGAGGCCCTCGGCAAGGCCGCCCGCGGCATTGAGCTTGACGTATTCACCCTTGTTGTTCTTGAGGTCCCCCGCGAGCGTCACCTGGGTGGAGGCGGGCACATATTCCTCGTCCCCCACCGTGCGCCTGCTGAAGGACTGGACGCCGGAAATGGTCAGGGTGCCGTCCGGGCCGACCTCCGCCTTGATGACGCCCTGGCCCGCGGCGTTCTCCAGGGCAACGCACAAATCTTCGGGCGACTTGTCGCCGCTCACGGTGATGGACTTTTTCGCGCCGTTGGCGAGCACCAGGTCAAAGACATACTTGGTGGGCGCGGTCATGGACTGGCTGAGGTCGAGCGCCGCGTTGGTCTGCCAGGTGGAGGTGGAGCCCGAGGCGTCCATGCCCACGAGCTTGCTGTCGTGGATGATGAGGTCGTTGGCGGCGCCGGTGTCCTTGCCGGCCACCTGGAACACATAGCCCGAGCCCGTCTGGATGAGGCTCAGCTTGATGCCCGGATTGTCCGAGGAATTGTTCACCATGCTGACAAAGGAATCCAGCGTGGTGTTGGCGGGCACCTTGAAGTCGTGGCGCTTGCCCGCGTAGGTATAGCTGAAATACTGGGCCTCGCCCGTGGTGTTGATGATGTCGGTCTTGGACTCGAACACATGGCCGGTGTTGGCCCAGATGGCGTTGCTCGCCACCTGGTCCACCTTGATGGTGTGCTGCACGTCCTGGGCCGAGGCGTTGGCCACGGCGGTGAGGATATTGTCGTTGCTCGAACTGACGAGCTTGGAGACGAAATTGTTCTTGTCGCTCAACTGCGCGAGCATACTGCTGGCGGCCTGGATCTGCTCGATGATCTGGGTGAAGCCGTCATAACGGAGCTGCCAGTCGCTTTTCCAGGCTTCCAGGCGGTTGAGCTGGGTCTTTTCGATCTGCTTGAGCTGCGTCAATACCTTGTCAAAATCGGTATCGTTGCCGCCCAGCCCCGAAATGGAATTGGAACCGGAAATACTGATGCTCATGCTCGCCTCTTGCCGTGAAATATTCTGGGCCGTACCGTGGCCCGGAGAGGGAAAACTTTGCTTGCCTTCTCTTGCGGCCAATGCTTTGCAAGATGCGTGCAAACCTGATTCCCAATCCGGCCCGGTGCGGAACGGCGCGGGGCGCCTCCCGCACGCGCTCATGCAGGAACCGCGCCGCTTTCAGGGCAATCGGCAATTCCAAGAAAAAGTTTAGAGCCTTTCAAGTATTTGACGCGCCCACGGGATGCCGGACCAGCACCAGCCGGGCAAGCAAGAGGCGCGCCGGCTCAGGCCTCCATGAAGCCGGGCCAGCGTTCAAGCAGGGCTGCGGCGGCCCGACCGCGATGGCTGCAGGCAGTTTTTTCCTCCCGTGTGAGCTCGGCGGCCGTGCGGCCGATATCCGCGTCAAAAAACACCGGGTCATAGCCGAAACCGTTGCTGCCGCGCGGGCTTGTGAGCAGGGTGCCCGGCCACTCCCCGCGCACGGCGAGCTCGCGCCCGTCCGGGCGCACCGCCGCCATGACGGTCACGAAGCGGCAGCCGCGTCTCTCTGCGGGCACATCTTTCAGGGCGTGAAGCAATTTGCGGATGTTGCGCCCATCGCGGTTTTCACCGGGAAGCATCTCCCAGTCGTCCGCATAGCGGGCCGAATACACGCCGGGAGCGCCCGCGAGCGCATCCACCATGAGGCCGGAATCGTCGGCAATGGCCGTGAGGCCGGTGGCCTTTGCCACGGCGCGCGCCTTGATGAGCGCGTTTTCCTCAAAGGTGGCGCCGTCCTCCACGATGTCGCCGATCTCGGGGAAGGCGTCCAGCCCCACGAGCTCCACCCCGAAGGCCGAGAGCGGGCCCGCCAGCTCGGCGATCTTCCCGGCATTGCGCGTGGCCAGCACCACGCGCGGGCGGCTCCCGGCGTTTTCAGTTCCGATTTTCGTGTCCATCCCTGTTTTCTCCCTGCTGTGCGGCCGCATGGGCGTTTTTGTGCGGCCAGGTGGCCGCGAGGATGCCGCCGATGATGAGTGCGCCGCCCACCAGCTGCGCCCCGGTCACGCGCTCGCCCAGCACGAGGAACGAGCCCGCGGCCGCGAAGATGGGCAGGCTGTAATAGACCATGCCCGCGCGCACCGGGCCTATCCTGTCCACAGCCAGCGTCCAGAGCCAGAAGGACAGGAAGGAGCAGCCCACGCCCGTGTAGAGGACGCTGATGATGACCGGCGCGCTCGCCTCCGGCAGCGGCAGAAGACAGGCCTCGGCCACGGTGAAGGGCAGCGAGAGGACAAGCCCGATGGCAAAGGTCGCCACATTGAAGCCCAGCGCCGAAAGGTCGCGCGGACGCCTGCGCATGAAGAGCGAATAAAGGCCGAAGCAAAAGGCCCCGGCCAGCGCCCAGGCGTCGCCGCTGGTAAAATGCAGCCCCGTGAGCCTGGCAAGGTCGCCCCGGCTCACAAGCAGGACGACCCCGCAGAGCACCAGGCCCACGCCCGCGAGGCGCCGCGCCGTGAGCGGCTCCCCATAGATGAGGCGCGAAAAGATGAGGATGACGACGGGCGCGGTGGGCACGAGCAGGGCCATGTTGAGGCTGGTCGTCGTCTGCCCGGCCTTGTAGATGAGGGTGTTCATCAGGGTGACGCCGAGGATGGCCATGAGCGTGAGATAGCGCCACTCCTTGCGGATGGCGGGCCAGTCGGCATGAAGGCCCTTCCAGGCAAAGGGCAGGATGACGAGGAGCGCCACGAGCCAGCGCCAGAAATTGCACTGCCACGGCGGGATGAGGTGCGCCACGGCGCGCGAGACCACAAAATTGCCCGACCAGATGATCGTGGCGAGCAGCGCGCTGCCATAGCCGAGAAAACCGTGGGCCATATCTCTCCCTGTTTCAGCAATGCAACAAAAGGCACCGTTGCCCAGGACGGCCTTTCTGTCAATGTGGAAAAAGCCCCTTGCAAAATTTTTACAGAGAGGTTAGACCCCGGGAAAAGGCCCACGCAACCTGAACTGCCTGATCAAGGGGGAACTCATGGATGGTGCCAGGAACGGGCCGGGCAAGCAGCCCAGGGCCCATGTGTGGAAATTTCTCTTCAGCGGCCTTGTCATCGGCGTCGTGCTCTCCGCGGTGTTCGCCTGGGCGCTCAACGCCACGGACCAGCGGCAGTTCTGCGCCACCTGCCACATCATGCACGAAGCGGCGGTGACGCAAAAAATGGGGATGCACGCGAAACTCTCCTGTAACGAATGTCACGCGCCGCACGCGCTGCTCGCCAAGATCCCCTTCAAGGCGCAGGCGGGCGCGGAGGACATCATCGGGAACCTCCAGGGCAAGAGCATCCCCATCCCGGCCTCCAAGCGGCACCGTGATGTGGTCAACCAGAACTGCATCAACTGCCACGCGCCGGTCAATGCCACGGTGGCCAGCATGGCCGTCAAGCCCTATTGCACGGATTGCCACAGAAGCGTCGCGCACAGGCGCTTCACTCCCATAAGCGAAAGGACGGTGGGCTATGATTAGGAAAGGCTTTTCCCTCTCTTGCATCGCCCTTGCGGCGCTGCTCGCGTGCGGCTGCAACGACGTCAACACCGAGTTGAAGCCCCCCACCTACAAGACGGGCATCAACCCGGACAACATCTCCATGGACGCCTTCAAGCAGCAGTTCCCCAACCAGTACGAAACGTACATGTGGAACAACCGCGACAAGGAGATGACGGTCTACAAGGGCTCCATCCCCTACCACAAGAACGACAACGTGGACCCGCTCCCCGTGGGTTACAAGTACGCCCAGCCCTACCTGAAGAACCTCTGGCTCGGCTACCCCTTCATGTATGAATACAACGAGACCAGGGGCCACACCCGCGCCATCGAGGATTTCGTCAACATCGACCGCATCAACCGCTATGCGGAAAAGGGCGGCCTGCCGGCGACCTGCTGGAACTGCAAGACGCCCAAGATGATGAACTGGATCAAGGAATACGGCGATGAATTCTGGGCCAAGGACGTGAACAGCTTCCGCGCGCCCGACAAAATCAACGAGATCCAGAACTCCATTTCCTGCGCCACCTGTCATGACCCGGCCACCATGGAGCTCAGGCTCTATTCCGTGCCCCTGCAGGACTGGCTGAAGCGCTCGGGCCGCGACTGGAGCAAGATCTCGCGCAACGAAAAGCGCAGCCTCGTGTGCGCCCAGTGCCATGTGGAATACTATTTCACGGCCAAGGGCAACGGCCCCACCGCCAAGCCCGTCTTCCCGTGGGACAACGGCCTCGACCCCGAGGACATGTACCAGTATTACAAGTCGCACGGCCCCAAGAACGCCGAGGGCAAGGAGACCCAGTTCGTGGACTTCGTGCACGCCGCTTCCAAGACGCCGTGCATCAAGATGCAGCACCCGGACTACGAGATGTGGAGCAACGGCCCCCACGGCTCGGCCGGCGTCTCCTGCGCGGACTGCCATATGCCCTACATGCGCCAGGGCGGTGCGAAGTTCTCCAGCCACTGGATGACGTCGCCCCTGAAGGACCCGGAACTGCGCGCCTGCCGCCAGTGCCACTACGACAAGACGCCCGAATACCTCAAGGGCCGGGTGCTCTACGTCCAGTCCAAGACCTACAACCAGCTGCTCAAGGCCGAGGAGGCCTCCGTGCGGGCGCACGAGGCCATCCGCCAGGCCATGATCTGGGACGGCCCCAAGTCGCCCGACTATGACAGGCTCATGGCCGAGGCGCGGGAAATCAACCGCAAGGGCCAGATGTTCTGGGATTATGTCTCCGCGGAGAACGGCGTGGGCTTCCACAATCCCTCCAAGTCGCTGGATACGCTCATGACCTCCATGGAGTGCAGCCAGAAGGCCGTGGAACTGGCCGAACAGGCCACCAACTGGGGCATCGCGCCCATCATGGCGCAGGACATCAAGAAGCTCGTGCCGCCCATGCTCAAGATGAGCCGCAAGCTCCAGCAGGACGGCGAGTTCCTCCAGCAGAACCCGTGGACCAAGATCCTGCCCGTCTTCCCCGAAGCGCCGCAGGTCTGGTTCGGCCAGGACTACCGCCCGGTGAGCCAGCAGGAAGCCGCTGGCAAGTAGGGACGCGGCAAACAGTCCGATAAAACGAAGGGAGCCCGCAGATGTTGCGGGCTCCTTTTTTCATGGATAATTTCGGGAGGGACGCCGCTAAATCTCGATGCCCAGCCACGCCCGCACGAGCCAGCTCAGGAGGAAGATGGCCAGCGCCACGCCGAAGCTGATGCCGAACATCTGGAGGAAGCCCCTCCAGAAGCTGGTCCCGCGCAGGAGCGAATCCACCCAGGTGAAGCAGAGGATGATAAGGCTTGCGACGACCATGCAGACGGCCAGTGCCGCCAGGGCATCGGGCAGGAGCATGTAGGGGAGCAGCAGGAGCACGACGGTGACGAGATAGGCGATGCCGGTATACATGGCCGCGAGGCGGGGCTGGCCGCCGTCCGCTGCTGCTTTTTGCGAAAAGAACTCCGAGGCCGCCATGGAAAGCGTGGCCGCGATGCCGGTGGTGAAACCGGCCAGCATGATGAGCCGGTTGTTCTGGAGCACCATGGTGAAACCGGCGAGCGCCCCGGTCATTTCCACCAGCGCGTCGTTGAGCCCCAGCACCACGGCGCTCATGAAGGTGTCGGCATCGCTGTCGCCGAGAAAGGCGTCGAGCTTCTCGGCGTCCGCATTGACGGTCGACTCCGTGCCGGGCAGGGGGGTGAATTCCTGTTCAAAGCGCTGGTAGCGCCGGGCCTGGCGGCGCAGGCGGCGCTCCATGATGCGCAGGGCGAGGCCCCGGAACAGCACCTGCAAAAGGCAGAGCGCCAAAAGCACTGAGAGGCGCTTCGGCGGCAAGGGCCCTTCCATATGCTGCTCGATGACCGTGAGGCGCTGTTTGCAGTGGAAGGCGAGGCGGTCCAGCAGCACATGCGGGCCCTTGGCGGACGCCCGGCGCGCAAGCATACGGAACAGCCTTGCATTGGCGCGGTCAACGGCATAGAGCCGCCGGAGCCTGCGCTCGCGCCGGGGCTGGTCCATCGTGGCTTCGTCCCTGCTCACCATTCGTCCGCTTCCGGTTCCGGGGGAAGGACTGCCATTGTTGCGGTGCGGATGCGCCTGTGCTCCCGCCGGGGCGCTGCCGCTTCCGCCTCTTCCCGCTGCCGGGACACAGGCCGGGGAAGTCCGTTATAGAGCGCCCAGAAGCCGGGATAGAGCGTCGTGAGCACGCCGGGATTGCCCAGCCGGAAGCCGTGGCAGCGCTCCGGCCGCGCGCAGGCGGCGAGCGCCAGCGCCAGCGCCCAGGCGGCGGAGGGCGCGTTCCAGGCCGGCCCGGTAAAGCCCTTGCCGCTCTCGCGCTGAAGCTCGGGGCCCGGACAGAGCCTGTCTTCGCGCAGTTCCAGCCCGCAAGCGGCAAAAAAATCTGCAGCCAGCGCGGGCGGGCAGCGCAGGGCTTTCAGCGCCGCGTCGGGCGCGTCGGCTTCGGCGCCGGAGAGGGCCGCACAGGCGGCGAGGGCCAGCGGAAGGGGCGCAAGCTCGGCGGAAAGGCGCGCCAGCGCGTCCGTCGGCACGGTGGAGAGCCGGGCGGCCACGCGCGGCGCATCCAGAGTGACGCTCACCGTGCCCTGCTCTCCGCGTGAATCTTCCAGCCGCAGCCCCATGCCGAGAAGCACCTCCTGGGCGGCCAACGCTGCCGGGCTTTCCGGCCATGCGCCCGCAAGGCGCACCGAGCCTGCCAGCGGCATGGCGAGGGCCAGCAGGTACGACGCAAGCCCGGCATCCATGGGGAGGCGCGGTTCCGCCGGGATTTTCGGGGCGCCCGGCTCCACGCTGACGCGGCCCTCCTGCTCCGTCACGGCGAAGCCCGCCGCCCGGAGCACGGGCAGCGCCAGGGCCAGCACGTCCGCCCGCTGTGGATGGGCGCCGAGGTCCAGGGTAAATTCGCGCTCAAAGAAGGGGGCTGCCAAAAGCAGCGCCGCGCCCAGCGCGCCCGGCACATCCGGGGGCAATTNCACAAGNCCCGGCACGATGCCGGAACATTCCAGCCGNGCGGGCAGCCCGGANCTGCGCGGGATGACATGGGTGAAGCGCGCGCCNAGCTGCGGCAGGAAACGNCGCGTGGAGGAAAGNTCAACGAGCTTGAGCTCGGTCTCGCCGAGGAACTTCACNCGCGANGGCCTTGCCACATAGAAGGCNANCAGGAGGAAGAGNTTCCAGAGGTCGTCNCCCACATAGAGCACCTTGTCCGGCCGCGCCAGCGGNTCCGCGGGGCGNGTCANCACCGCGTCCTGCTCGCGCGTGGCCGAGGCCCCCAACTGGTTGAGCGCCTTGAGCAGGTCCACCAGCGGGTCGTTCATCAGGCACGGGGCGAGGNGCACGGGCGCACCCGCGGCGGCGGCAAGAAAGAGCCACGCCCGCGTCTCGCGGCAGGCGAGCGGCGCTGTGAGGGAAAGCTCGATGGGCTTGCGCGGCGGCGCAAGATTGAAGGCGTCGCGGCGTTCCGCGCCGGGGGCCGCGGCATCCGCCCCCTCGCCCTCGGCGTCAGCGCCTGCGGGACGCGGCAAAAAGGTNGCGTCCTGCATGAGCGCGAAAAAGCGCCCGGAAAGGTCCGCGTCGCGGCTCACCTTGGCAACGGCCTTCTGCCACGCCTCGCGCAGGAATTTTTCTTCCGCCGGGTCCAGACGCGGGCGGCTGCCGCGCATCTTCCCGATGAGGTTGTGGCGNNNNANCAGNAGGCGCAGGATGTCGCGGTCGATTTCCGTCACCACTTCCCTGAGCGANGTNCCGCCCGNGCNGGGNGNCCGCCTGTCCGGGCGGCGTTCCTGNCCCGCGTTGCGGCGCCGTTCCCCCGGCGCGCCTGATTGGCGGGTTCGGCCCCGCTGCCCGNAAATGTCGCTCATGTGTCCCAGCCTCATGTTGCTGTTAATGCTGTTGATATGAATGAGGAAACTAGCCGGAAACGCGCCGTCTTGCAAGCCGTTCATGGCCCGNCCGGCTTCGGGCGCAAAAAAACCCGGCCCTCAACGAAGGCCGGGCTCTCATGCGCGGGCGGGGCGAAAGCTGCCCCTGACCGCTTTCAGGCTATTGCTTGTCTTCCTCTTCNTCGGCGCGTTCCAGCAGCAGGGCCATGAAGGCCACGGCCGCANAGGCGCAGTAGACGAGGGCCACCAGCAGGTCCAGCGCCGTGGAGCGGCTGTTGGCGACGATCAGGGCAACAACGGGCAGGAGTACGATGGCAGCGGAAGCAAGACGGATGCCGCGCTCGTTCCTTGCAAAACTCAACATTTCCACATGTCTCCGGTTTGTGGCGGCCGTGCCGCCGTCTCTCTCCGGGAAGTTCCCGGTGCTTGCGCGGCGCACCCTNCGCCGCGAAGGGGAGGCTAGTTAAGGCAGGGGGCGGGCATTGTCAAGTCCGGCGCTNCCCCCGCTCGNNGCCGCANCNGGGTCCGCCCGGNNGAAGCTGCGCCGCTGGCCCGGAAAAAGGCTTGTATTTTCTCCGGGAAGGGTTTATGTTCCCCGTTCACACGGACCAACTGAAGCTCTGCCGGCTTCACCGCCGGGAGTNCCCGCACTCCAAAAATCGGCGTGGAACAGCTTTCAGCGCATATATGGAGGAAAGCATGAGCAAGGAATGTGATTTCTGCGGCAAGAAGCCCCAGGTGGGCAACCTCGTGAGCCACTCCAACATCAAGACCAAGCGGCGCTTCAATCCCAACCTCCAGCGTGTGCGCCACCAGTTCCCCGACGGCAGCGTGCGCACGCTCACGGTCTGCACCCGCTGCCTGCGCTCGGGCCTCGTGTCCAAGCCCGCGGCCCGCAAGCAGGACTAGCCGCTTTTCTCCGCANGATTTCCGGAGCCCTGGCAGCAATGCCGGGGCTCTTTTCCGCTTTTCCCCATGCCGCACAGCCCCCCCTCCGCGGCGGCGAGCCGCCCNGCAAGGCGACACTGGCGCGTCCGCCCCGCCTTCATNCCCGCATACTGGCGCAACATCACGGGCGCTCACGGCTTCACGAGCTACCGGCAGCGGCGCGACTGGCGGCTGGTGCTCTCCGCCTGCGGCATCCCGCACCGCCTCGCGCAGTTCAACGGNCGCGAATATCTCTATGTGCCGCCGCTCCTCGAAGGGCCTGCCCTCAAGGAGCTCACGGGCTTTGACGCCGAGCGCAAAAGGNCGCCCGCGCCGCTCCCCGCAAGCTATCCGCACTGGCGGCTCGCCGGGTGTTTCCTTTTGCCGCTCCTTGTCTGGCACGGGATGCGCGTGGGCTGGTGGCCCGCGCCGGAGCAGCTTCCGCCCCCGCGGCTCTGGCTTGCCGCAGGCGCCCTCGATACGCTTGCGGTGCGGCTGCACCACGAGTGGTNTCNCGTCATCACTGCCCTCACCCTTCATGCCGACGCGGCGCATCTTTGCGGCAANCTCGCCTTCGGGGCNCTGTTTCTGGCGCTGCTTGCGCGCNGCGCGGGGCTGGGACGCGCCCTNTGGCCGCGCCCTCTGGCTGACGTTGCTGGGGGGGAGCCTCGGCAATGCGCTGGCCGTGCTGTTGCGGCGTGAGCCAGTGGAGAGCATCGGCTTTTCCACGGCGCTCTTCGCCTGCGTGGGCGCGCTCTCCGGGCTCATGGCCCTGCGCGGCGCGGGGCGGCGCGAGATGCTCCTCCCCGTGGCCGCAGGCGCGGGCCTGCTCGCCATGCTGGGCACGGAGGGCGAGCGCACCGACTATCTCGCCCATGTGGCGGGCCTTGTGACCGGGCTTGCGCTCGGTATGTGGGAGGGCCTCTGCCAGAAACGGAAATGGCCAACGCTGCCCCAATGGCTGTGGGCAACGCTGGCCATCCTCCTGCCTGTGGTGGCCTGGCGGTTAGCCTTTTCCCGCCTCTGACAGCCCCTACGCCCCGGGCGCGCGCCCGATGCAGAAATAGGCGAAGCCGCGGTCGGCCATGGCCTGCGGCGAATAGAGGTTGCGGCCGTCAAAGAGGATGGGCGCGGTCAAAAGCGACTTGATGCGCGCAAAATCCGGGTTGCGGAACTGGTTCCACTCCGTCACCACGAGCAGGGCCTGCGCGCCCTCGCAGGCCGCGTACTGGTCGTCCACGATCTCCACCAGCGGATTGTCGGCGAAAATGCGGCGCGCGTTATCGGCCGCCACGGGGTCAAAGGCCCGCACCTTCATGCCCGCATCGGTGAGCGCGCGCACGATGCTGATGGCCGCTGCCTCGCGCATGTCGTCCGTATTGGCCTTGAAGGCCAGGCCCCAGAGGGCCAGTGTCTTGCCCGCAACGCCGCCCTGAGGCGCGAAATATTCCTCGATGCGGCGGGCCATGTGCACCTTCTGGCGGGCGTTCACCGCCTCCACGGCGTTGAGGAGCATGGGATCCACGCCGGACTCCTCGGCGGTCTGGATGAGCGCCTTCACATCCTTGGGGAAGCAGGAGCCCCCATAGCCCACGCCCGGATAGATGAACTGGTAGCCGATGCGCGAATCCGAGCCGATACCCACGCGCACGTCGCGCACATCCGCGCCCACATGCTCGCAGATGGTGGCGATCTCGTTGATGAAGGAAATCTTGGTCGCCAACATGCAGTTGGCGGCATACTTGGTCATCTCGGCGCTGCGCACGGCCATGACGATGATCTTGTCGCGGGTGCGCGCGAAAGGCGCATAGAGCTCGCGCATGAGCGCAGCGGCCGCGGGCGACGATGTGCCGATGACCACGCGGTCGGGCTTCATGAAGTCGGCGATGGCGTCGCCTTCCTTCAGGAATTCGGGGTTGGAGACCACCTCTGCCTTGAGGGAAACGCCGCGTTTTGCCAGTTCCTCGCCGATGATGGCCGCCACCATGTCGGCCGTGCCCACGGGCACGGTGGACTTGTCCACCACCACGAGGTCCTTCTGCATGGTGCGCCCGATGTCGCGCGCCACCTGGCGCACATAGCTCAGGTCGCAGGAGCCGTCAGGCAGCGGCGGCGTGCCCACGCAGATGAAAACGCAGTCCGCGTCGGCGATGCCTTCCGCCAGGCTGGTCGTGAAGCTGAGCCGCCCGTCGGCGCGGCTGCGGCGCACCATGGGCTCGAGCCCCGGCTCATAGATATGCACCGAGCCGGAATTGAGTTTTTCCACCACGGCCTGGTTCACGTCCACGCAGGTGACGGTATTGCCCATTTCCGCAAAACAAGCGGCACTCACAAGGCCCACATAGCCCGTGCCCACGATGCACAACTTCATATCTTTTCGCTCTCCCCGCGCTCTGCGCTCTGCTTGATGGTATGCGGCCCGCGCCGACCGGGCCCGCGCGACTTGACGGCGCGGCCCGGATGACGCCAAAATGCGTGGCCGTAGCCGATATACATAGGCAATTTTTTTTCGCCGGGCAAGCGGGTGCGCAGTCGCCTTGCCGGACGCGGCCGGAGGGGGAGAGGGATGATCGTCGGGCTGGGCATCGACATGACGGAGCTTGAGCGCATCAGGAATGTCCATGCGCGCTTCGGGCGCCGCTTCCTTGAAAAATTTCTCGGCCCCGGCGAACTGGCGACCCTCCCCCAGGAGCCGCGCATTTCCTTTCTCGCAGGCAGGTTCGCCGCCAAGGAGGCCGCCGCCAAGGCCCTGGGCACGGGCTTTTCCGGCGGCATCGGACCCTGCCAGATGGAGGTGGCGCCCAGTCCCGAGGGCGCGCCCGGCCTCGTCTTTCACGGGGCCGCCGCGGAGCGCGCGGCCAGCCTGGGAGCGCGCTCGGTGCATCTTTCCATCAGCCATGAACGCAGCCACGCCGTGGCCGTGGTGGTGCTGGAGGCATAATGGAGACCCTTGCGGAATTTTGCGGCCGCCTGTCCCCGCTGCCGCTGCCGGAAGAAATGCGGCAGTGGGACGAGGACGCCGCGGCGCTGGGCCTTTCCCCGGCCATGCTCATGGAAAATGCTGGGCATGTGGCGCTGGACGTGCTCTTGCGGTATGCCCCGGATGTGGCGGGCAAGGCCGTGTGGCTCATCATGGGCAGCGGCAACAATGGCGGCGACGCGGCCTGCATCGCGCGCCTTCTGGCGGACCGGGGGGCAAAGCCCCTGCTCTTCACCGCGCGGCCGCCGGAAGCCGCCACCGGGGCGAGCGCGCTCCATCTCGCCATCGCCCGCGCCAATGGCGTCCGCGTGGCGCCGCTCACGGAACTTGCCGCCGCTGTTTCCGCCTGTCCCGGCAGCGACAGCGCCCCGCCGCGCGTCATGGTGGACGGCCTCCTCGGCACGGGCTTTTCGGGCACGCTCAGGCCCGACGCGCAGGCCGCCATTCAACAGATCAACATTCTTGCGGAGCGCCTCCCCTGCTGTTTCGTGCTCGCCGTGGACATCCCCTCGGGGCTCGACGCCGTGAGCGGGCACCCCTCCCCCGTGGCCGTGCGCGCCAACGCCACGGTGAGCCTCGCTGCGGCCAAGCCGGGCCTCGTGCTCCCGGAAGCGGCCCCCTTTGTCGGCGCGCTCCATGTGGGCGACATCGGCCTGCCCGCCCCGGTGCGCCGCCCGGTGCGCCACCACCTTTTGGACGGCCGCGCGCTCACAGCCCTTCCCGCACCGGCACCGGAAAGCTACAAGAACAGTTTCGGCCATGTGGTCGTGCTCGGCGGCGCGCCCGGCCTCACCGGCGCGGGACATCTCGCCTGCGCCGCAGCCCTGCGCGCGGGCGCGGGCCTCGTAAGCGCGGCAGCGCCGGAAAGCGCGCTTTACGCCATCCAGTGCGGCTGGCCCGAAATCATGACCGTGGCCCTGGGTCCGCGTGGCGTGACCGCATGGCCCGCGGAAATCCCGGACGCCCTGCTTGAGCGCCTGCGCCGCGCCACGTCGCTGGCCGTGGGCCCCGGCATGGGCCGCGGAGATGACGCCGCGGCCTTCCTTGCGGCCCTGCTGGAGCTTCCCGAGCGGCCTCCCGCCGTCATTGACGCGGACGCGCTCGTGCTGCTTTCGCGTCAGCGGGAACTTCTTGCAAGGCTCGGGCCCGACGACGTGCTCACCCCGCATCCCGGCGAGGCCGCGGCCCTGCTCGGCACGGACGGCGCGCACATCCAGGCGGACCGCCCGGCGGCGCTCGCCGCGCTCTGCGCGCTCTCCCGCGCGGCCGTGGTCCTCAAGGGGGCGGGAACGCTGGTGGGACAAGCGGGAGCGCCGGTATTCATCTCCCCTTATGCCGTCCCGGCGCTGGCCATGGGCGGTTCCGGGGACGTGCTCGCGGGCACGCTCGCGGCGCTGCTTGCGCAAAGCCGCGGCGAAGAGGGCGCGGGCCTACGCGCCGCTGCCACGGGCGTCGCCCTGCATGCGCTGGCCGGGCGCAGCCTCGGGGAACGCTTTCCCCGGCGGGGCTGCGTGGCCTCGGAGCTTGCGGACGCGCTCCCACATGTGCGTGCCACCTTGGCCGAAGCGCAACAAGGCGTCTGGGAGCGCCGCGTGCCGTGGCCCTGCTGAAGCTCGCCACCCTTGAGGCCACCCGGAACTTCGGGGCCCTGCTCGCGCGGCTTTTGCCCGCTTCCGGCGTGCGCGCCGTTCTCCTGCACGGGGGCCTCGGCAGCGGCAAGACCACGCTCACCGCGGCGCTGGTGCAGGCGCTTCCCGGCGGGGAGGAGGCCGAAGTCGCCAGCCCCTCCTTCACGCTCTGCAATATCTACCCCACCCAGCCGCCGCTGGTGCATTGCGACCTCTACCGCGCTCCGGGGCAGGCGCCCGAGGAGCTTCTGGACGCGCTCGACGCCGGAGACGCCCTTGCGGTGGTGGAATGGGCGGACAGCCTCGACCCCGCGGAGCTGCCGGAGGATTTTCTGGACATCTCCCTGAAGATGGAGGAAGATGGCCGACTACTGATCCTGCAGGGGGCCGGGCCCNGGGGCAAGGCCCTNGCCGCNGCGCTGNNCNGNGCNCTGGAGCGCNACCCCANGCNCCCGCAGGCGGCAACGGTTCCGCGCAACGGCTAACCGGAGTTGGGCATGAANATCCTGGTGCAAAAATTCGGCGGCACTTCNGTGGCGACGCTGGAAAGCATGAAGATGGTGCGCGGCAAGGTCATGGACGGCCTCGCGCGCGGCNANAAGGTNATCGCCGTGCTTTCGGCCCGCGCCGGGGAGACCAACCGCCTCNTGGCGCTNGCCGACGAATGGTCGCCCGCGCCGGACNGGGCGGAATGCGACGTGCTCGTCTCCACCGGGGAGCAGGTTTCNGTNAGCCTGTTCACCATGCTGCTCANGGANGCGGGNGTGAGCGCCCGTTCNCTCCTNGGCTGGCAGATNCCCNTCACCACCGACGACGATTTCGGGCGCGCGCGCATCATCGCCATCAACAGCGAGCAGTTGCGCGAGCTTTTCNAGCACTATGACGTNCTNGTGGTGGCGGGCTTCCAGGGCTGCACGNCNGACGGCCGCATCACCACCCTCGGGCGCGGCGGNTCGGACACCTCGGCCGTGGCGCTNGCCGCGGCGCTGGATTCCGCCGATTGCGAAATNTATACGGANGTGGACGGCGTCTANACCACGGANCCCAATATCTGCTCGACCGCGCGCAAGATGGAGCGCGTGGCCTATGACGAAATGCTGGAGATGGCGAGCATGGGCGCCAAGGTGCTCCACATCCGTTCCGTGGAGTTNGCCAAGAAATANAAGGTNCCCGTGCATGTGCGCTCCACGTTCAGCGACGACCCCGGCACNCTCGTCACCCAGGAGGACCCCAGCATGGAAGCCGTTCTCGTTTCCGGCATCGCCTACGACAAGGACCAGGCCCGCGTGACCCTGCGCGACGTGCCGGANGTGCCCGGCATGGCCGCNGCCGTNTTCGGCCCGCTTTCGGAACGGGGCGTCCTCGTGGACATGATCGTCCAGAACACGAGCCAGGACGGTCACACGGACATGACCTTCACCATCACGCGCAAGGATTTGCCGCAAACNTTGGAAATCATGGACGAAGTTGCGCGCAANATCGGCGCTTCGGAAGTGCTGCACGACGTGAGCGTGGCCAAGGTCTCGGCCATCGGCGTGGGGATGCGCAACCATTCGGGCGTGGCCGCGCGCGCCTTTGCCGCGCTGACCGAGGAGGGCATCAACATCCTCATGATCAGNACGTCGGAAATCAAGATCACCATCCTCATCCAGGAAAAGTATGTGGANCTTGCCGTGCGCATCCTNCACGATACNTTCGGCCTGGACTGGGACCTNGGCTAGGCCCGCATGAGANCGGGNNAAANGAANGGACGCCNGCGGCGNCCGACGCCNAGGAGCTTCGCNGCGGCNTTNCCTGCGCTTGCCGCCNTGCTCGNCCTGCTCCTNCTCGGCGGCTGCTCGCGCCTCTTNTCCATCGTGGACCCTTCGGCCTTCTNNGCCGNATCAGGCCCGTGATTCCGGGGCCTCCNCGGGCTTGCCNGCNTCNGTGNCTTCNGCNGNGGCAGNNGCCGNGCGGCCCTTGCCCCGTTTCGCCTCTTCCTCCTCNCGNAGCGCCCGCCTCAGCACCTTGCCCACGATGGTCTTGGGNANTTCCTCCCGAAATTCCACGAGGCGNGGCACCTTGTAGGAGGCNAGCCTCGCCCGGCACCACGCCACCACNTCGGCCTTGGTGAGCTCCTCNCCNGGCTCGGGCACCACANAGGCCTTGAGCGTCTCGCCGCGCATCCCGTCGCTGATGCCCACGGTCACGGCNTCGGCGATNTTCGGGTTCGCCANAAGCACCTCGTCCACCTCGCGCGGGTACACATTGTAGCCGCCGACGATGACCATGTCCTTCTTGCGGTCCACGATNTANAANTAGCCGTCCTCGTCCATGGTGGCGAGGTCNCCGGTNTAGAGCCAGCCGTTGCGCAGGGCGTTGGCCGTNTCGTCNGGNCNGTTCCAGTAGCCCTTCATCACCTGNGGGCCGCGCACCACCATTTCGCCGAGCTTNCCNGGCGGCAGCGANANGCCNCCNGCCTCCATGTCCACGATGCGCGCGTCCGTNCCGGGNATGGGCATCCCGATGGAATTGGCNCGCTGCCCCTCCTGCCCGANCGGATTGCAGTGGGTGATGGGCGANGCCTCGGTGAGCCCGTAGCCNTCGAGGATGGAGGCGCCCGTCACCTCCTGAAANCGCAGGAACANGTCGCGCGGCAGCGGCGCGGAGCCNGACACGCAGATGCGGATGCTGTGCAGGTTGTAGCGGGCGAGGTCCTTNTGCTGGAGCAGGGACATNTAGATGGANGGCGCGCCCGGAAAGACCGAGGGNCGGTATTTGGCGATGAGCTTGAGCACGTCCTGCGGCACATAGCGCGGCAGNGGCAGCACCGTNGCCGCGATATAGACCGGGATGATGAGCGAGATGGTGAGCCCGTAAACNTGGAAAAACGGCAGCANCGAGATGAAGGTCTGGTGCTCGCTGGCCNTGATATTGATGATGTCCAGCACCTGGCGGCAATTGGTGCCGATATTGGNGTGCGTGAGCTCCACGCCCTTGGAGATGCCCGTGGTGCCNCCGGTATACTGGAGCAGCACAAGGTCGTCCTTCGGCGAGGCCACGGGCTCGGAATGGCGCTCGGCCCCGCGGCAGAACGACTTCCAGNAATGCACCGCGCTGTCGCCCTGCGGCACAGNGGGCCNNTTGCGGCGCTCCTTCAGGCGGTAGAGNANNTTGAGCGGAAAGGAGAGCGCGTCCGCAATGCCCGTCACGATGAAGTTGCGGACNGGGAGNCGCTCGCGCAGGGCGGCCACGCGCGGCCAGAGCAGGTCNAGNAGNATCATGTGNGNGGCGCCCGCGTCCGTGAGGTTCTGGACCAGTTCCTTCTCCATATAGAGCGGNTTGGTCATCACGGCCACGGCCCCGGCCTTGAGCNCNCCCCAGAAGGCGATGATGGTCTGNGGNAGGTTGGGCAGCATGATGGCCACGCGCTCGCCCGGNCGCACGCCCATGCGCCTGAGCGCCCCGGCGAAGCGNTCNGCCCTGTCGCGCAGNGCCCGGTAGGTGATGCGCGTATTCTGGAAGATGACGGCCAGCCTTTGGGGATAGTTCTCCGCCGCGTCATCGAGCATGGCATANAGGGGCCTGTCCCAGAGCTTGACCTCATGCGGCANGAAGTCCTCATAATGGGCAAGCCACGGACGCATCACATCGGTNTTCATGCTTGTTGNCCCTTAGCTTTGTTGCCCATTTGCGTTNAGGAGGAAGATGAGCACATTTACGCTTGCATCCTTTATGCTTACTTCCTTATTGCCGAAATTATCCGTCAAAAACAGCCTTTTCGGTGCTGGCTGCGTCAGAGAAAAATTTTCTTGGTCGAGTACTTAAGTACACTCCCTGCGAAAATTTTTATCTTCCTTGCCAGCACCGAAAAATCTTATTTTTTAGGATTCTTCCGGCACNAGCATCCGTCTTCCGCTTCGCTCCAGACGGAATATGGAATTTCCATCNATCCCAGTAGTTAACAGNACTTTACTCATTACGCAGTCNGCGTCGGGGAACTCANNCNCNGGCCNTNCGCANCGCGCTCACCAGNGCCCANGCCTTGATGCCCTCCCCCCGGCCNGTGAANCCNAGCCCNTCCTCGGTGGTGGCCTTGAGGTTGACCTGCTNCCGNNNNAGGCCCAGCAGGCGCGCCACATTGGCGCGGATNTCCTCGCGCCAGGGNGCGAGGCGCGGCTTTTGCGCNACGAGCGTCATGTCCACATGGCAGAGCTCAAGGCCNGCNCCCNCGTGCCAGCTCCAGCACGCGGTCCAGNAGGAGCGCNGAGGAAATNCCCGCAAGCGCGGGGTCGCTGTCCGGNAAATGCNGNCCNATGTCGCCNAGGGAAGCGCAGCCGAGGATGGCGTCCATGAGCGCGTGCAGGAGCACGTCNCCGTCNGAATGGGCGAGCACGCCNGGCGCNCCCGTGATTTCCACGCCGCCNAGCCTGAGCGGCCNNNCGCCCCCGAAGCGGTGNACNTCNTAGCCNATGCCGTTGCAGGGNAGCGGCGCGGGCGCGGANCCGCGNAAAAGGGCNANNTCCTCGGGATTGGTGATNTTCACGTTTTCCGCCTCNCCGGGGATGATGCGCACCGGATNNCCGCAGGCCTCCATGAGGGCCGCGTCGTCCGTGGCGGGCGCGTCCCCGGCGCGGGCGCGCTCATGGGCCTCNCGNANCANGGCGGCNTCNAANCCCTGCGGGGTCTGCACGGCGCGAAGCAGATGACGCGGCAGGGTCNCCGNCACCAGTTCCGGNGNGNCNNCNTCCACGAGCTTGATGGTGTCCGTCACGGNAAGGCCNGGGATGACGGCNGGCGCNCCCCCGGCAAGNNCCGCGCAGATACGNCGCACGAGGGCGGCGNTCACAAAGGGCCNGGCCGCGTCATGGATGAGCACATGNCGGACGNNGCGGGGCACGGCGGCGAGGCCCAGNCGCACGGAATCCTGCCTNTGCGGGCCGCCCGCCACGGCGAGCCAGGGGATGCCGAGGTCGTCCCCGGCNGGNAGNNCGGCNATGCGCGCCGCCTCGNCCTCGCNGANNGCCTCGGGAAAGACAANNACGATGCCGCCCACGGCCCCGCTTTGCGCGAACACCTGGGCCGAGCGCCAGTAGAGCGGCGCGCCGTCAAAAGGCTCGAACTGCTTGGCGCGGCCCTGAAGCGCGGCGGCCAGGCGGCTGCCGCTGCCCGCGGCGAGCACCACGGCCCAGGGGAGTTCCTCCCCGAAGGTACGGGGCGGCGAGGAAGGGGTTGAAACCATAAAACGCACGGGAGCCGGACGATAAGCCGGGTTCTGTCCCGCGCCGGGCTGAGAGCCGGGCGCAGTGACCGTCATTCCTCTAGGAGCGCGGTTGCCCGCGCCCTCAAGCAACCTACCCGGAAGGCATGGGCCGGGCCGGCCTCCTTCCCTATTTGGTCTTGCTCCGGACGGGGTATGCCGAGCATGTCGCGTCACCGCGACATCTGGTGGGCTCTTGCCCCACCGTTTCACCCTTACCGCGCGGNGCGCGGCGGTTTGCTTTCTGTGGCGCTGTCCGGGGGTCGCCCCCCCTGGGTATTGCCCAGCGTCCTGCCCTGCGGAGCCCGGACTTTCCTCCCCGGACGCAGGCGCNNGCCCNCGTCCGCAGCGACGGTCTGTCCGGCTCCCGTGCGCGGCCGATNNTTCNCAAGGCGCGGCCGCCGCCTTCTTTTTCNGCCTCTCTATTCGGCNGNNGCCTCTTCCGGGGCCTCGGCGGNCTCGGNAGNCTCGGCNNGCGCCTCGGCTTTNGCGGCTNCCNTGGGCNNCNCCTCCTCAAAATGCTCGCACCAGAAGATGAGGCGCTGGCAGTTGGGGCAGCTCTGNATCTGCTGGCCGCGCTGGAGGTCGATGAAGGCCTGNGGNGGCACNGCGATATTGCAGCCCGAGCACACGCCCTCGCGCACGGCCACGATGACCGGNTGCTCGAGGCGCTTGCGGATGAANTCATAGCGCATGAAAACCGGGCGCGGNATGGCCTTGCNCACGGTCTCGCGNTTGCTGCTCAGNTTCTCGAGCTTAGCGCGGGCCTGGTCCAGNCGGGCGTCGAGGCCGGAGCGCGCGGCGTCCAGCTCGGCCTTGAGCGCGCCGTGNTCCNCNTCGCACNCCGCNAGGGCCTTCTCCTGGTTCTGCAATTCNTCCAGCAGNGTGAGCTTTTCTTCCTCGCGCGTACGGTTGATCTTCTCCATGCTGTCCATTTCGCGCATCATGGCATGGTATTCGCGCGTATTTTCCACCTGCATGAGCTTGTTCTTGCTCTTCTTGATNCGGGCGGAATCNTCGTCGATNTCCAGCGAGAGNCGCTTTTTCTGCTCCTGCAGGTGCGACAGCTTGTCCAGCACCCGCGCCCGGCGCGCTTCCGAGGCGGCGAAGCGCTTCTCNAGCTCCTCGAGCTGGCGNGGCGCGGCCTCNAGCTCCTGGCGCACGGCAAAGATTTCNTCGTCCACNTTCTGGAGTTCGACAAGTTGTTGNATCTGGTCCAGATACACGGCATCGCTCATGGCGTTCCTCCTCTCTCACAANGCCGGNGCGCCGCCGCACGCGCNNCGCGGNCGCAAGGGGGATGCCGAAGCCACGAAGATGACATCCACCCCGGCAAGCATGGCCGCGAGCTCAAGGCCCATGCGGCGCATCATTTCTTCNTCAAGGCTGTGGTGCCCCACATCGAGGATGCCGATGCGGGTGTCCAGCGCGGTATGGTACTTGACGTCGCCCGTAATGAAAAGCTGCGCGCCCGTGGCAAGCGCCTCCTGCCACAGCGANGAGCCCGAACCCGTGCAATAGGCCACGCGCTCCACNCGGGGCGGCACGGGGCCNCAGACNGTNCCCCCNTCAAAGNCCAGCAGGCGCGACANNAGGGCGTTGAAGNCGGCGAAATCGAGAGNTTCCGGCAGGTCGCCCGCAAGGCCGTAGCCCGTGGGNAGGCCCCCCGGAGCCGCGGNNGGGGCCACGACCTCGAGCACCGCGCGATTGCCGAGCCNGAGCTCGTCCGCGAGCCANGCGGCGGGGCCNGTGCTGTTCACATCCAGCGTGGTGTGCGCGGCATAGAGCGGCACATCCGCGCAGAGCAANAGGCGCAGCACCTCGCGGTAGCTGTCCAGNCGGCAGGGNAGGTCNGGCGAGAGCGAGAGCGGATGATGGCTCAGGATGCAGTCNGCNCCGGCGTCCAGNGCGCGGCGCACCGAGGCGGGCGTGGGGTCCAGGCAGACGGCGAGGCGCGTGACCTCGCTGCGTTCGGACGCCACCTGCAGGCCCGACCTGTCCCAGGAGGCNGCGGTGCCGGGNCNNGCGATGCGCTCAATACCGCTAATGATTTCCGAAAGTTGCATANNTTCCCAGAANGNCCCGGCCTAGTGCTCGCGCAGGTAGCGCACGGCGTTGACGAAAAGCAGGGTCCCCGGCGGGTCCAGCTCGCCGCGCGTCCAGCCCGGATGATTGGTGACATGGTGGAAGGCCTCGGGATGCGGCATGAGGCCGAGCACATGTCCGGTGGGATCGGTGAGACCGGCGATGGCGAGCGGCGAACCGTTGGGGTTCCAGGGATAGTCCTGCGTGGGATGACCTTCCGGGTCCGCATACTGGAGCGCAATGAGGTTTTCGGCCGCAATGCGTTCAAGCGTGGCCTCATCCCGGCAGACCAGCTTGCCCTCGCCGTGGCGCACGGGCATGGCGAGCGTGCCGAGGCCGCGCGTGAACACGCACGGGCTTTGAGGGTTGGGCACAAGTGTCACCCAGCGGTCCTCAAAGCGCGCGGAATCATTGTGCCCGAGCGAGGCCTGGCGCTCGAAGCGCGCGCCGTCCAGCGCCGGAAGCACGCCCAGCTTGACGAGCAGCTGGAAGCCGTTGCAGATGCCGAGCACAAGGCCCCCGGCCTCCAGAAATTCCTCAAGGCTTTCGAGCAGGGGCTTCCCCGCGCTATCGCTGAGTGAGCGCCAGCGCATGGCCGCCGTCTGCGCCGCGCCGAGGTCGTCCCCGTCAAGGAAGCCGCCGGGAAAAATGAGGAAATTATAGTCGGCGAGGCGGCAGTCCCCGGAAATCAGGTCGGAAAAATGCACCACGTCTGCCCGGTCCGAACCCGCCAGCCGCGCGGTGTGCGCGGTCTCCAGATGGGAATTGGTGCCGTAGCCGGTGATGACGAGGGTATTCACGGACGCCATGAGCCTCTCCTTGCCGCTGCCATGCGCTGAAAGAACAACAGAGTAGCCGCCTCCCCCCCGCAAGTCAACGCGGCAGGAGCCGGAGGTGCGTCAACACCTGAAGCGCCAATTCCCGCCGCAGGCAGCAAAAAAGGCGTCTGCGGAAAAACCACAGACGCCTCGAAAAGTGGCGCGCCCGAAGAGATTCGAACTCCTGACCTACAGGTTCGTAGCCTGGCGCTCTATCCAGCTGAGCTACGGGCGCGTAAGTGAACTTACTATTCCTGACGGCGCGGGCTGTCAAGAAAAATCTGTGGGCTTGCGCCCTATTCCGCCTCGAGGGCGTTGACGGCCCTGGCGAGGCGCGAAATCTTGCGGGCGGCCTTCTTCCAGTGCACGGCGCCCTTGCCTGCGGCCTTGGCGAGCACGGAGGAGGCTTCGCTCAGCTGCTTTTGCGCGAGGCTCTTGTCGTTGCCCTGAATGGCGGCGCGCACGTCCTTGACGGCGTTCTTGACGCGGGTGCGCTGGGCGCGGTTGCGGGCGGCCCGCTTGAGGCTCTGCTTGTGCCGCTTGATGGCGGATTTATGATTGGCCACGTTCTTCCTCCACTCCTTGCGCTGCCGCCGCCGGGGACCAGCCCGCGCAATCTGTCGTTCCGCACGCGGCCTGGGCCGCGATGGTGTTGCCAGAAATACGAAACAGGGTTCTTATCCGCATCCCGCGCGCTTGTCAAGCGCTTTCGGACTATATCTGGAGCGCCGCGATGTCGGCAACGCGGGCCACGCGCGTCCCCAGCGCCCGCAACAGGGCAAGGCGGTTGCGGCGCAAAGCCGCATCCTCGGCCATGACCATGACGCCCTCAAAAAAGGCGTCCACCGCCGGGCCGAGGGCCGCAAGCCTGTCCAGCGCCCCGGCCATGTCCCCACTGGCGAGCGCCGCGTCCACGCCGGGGAGCGCCGCGGTGAGGGCCGAAGCCAGCGCCTTCTCCGCGGGCTCCTGCAAAAGGGCCGCGTCCCACGCAGCGGGAATGTCCGCCTTGGCCGCCTGCTTGCGGAGGATATTGTCCACGCGCTTGAAGGCGAGGAGCGCGCCCTGGTTTTCCGCACCGCGCACAAAGGCCGAGAGCGCATGAACGCGCGCCGCGCACGCGGGCACATCGTCCACCCCCGCGCCCAGCGCCGCATCCACGAGCACCGTGTCGTCGCCCTGGCTCACGAAATACTGGCGCAGGCGGCCGCGGAAGAACTCCATGAGCTTGTCCAGCGCCACCTCGGGCGAGAGCTTCCAGCGGCGTTCGCCATAAAGCTCCCGCGCCTTGGCGAAGAGCGCGCGCACATCGAGGTGCAGGTCGAAGGCGAGCAGGATGCGGATGATGCCGAGCGCGCAGCGCCTGAGCCCGTTGGGGTCGGCCGCTCCGGTGGGGATCATGTTGAGGCCGAAGCAGCCCGCCAGTGTGTCCGCCTTGTCGACGATGGAGAGCAGCGCCCCGGTGAGACTCTGTGGCACGGGCGTGTCGGGCCCGGCGGGCAAATACTGCTCCTTCAGGGCCTGCGCCACTTCCGGCGCCTCGCCCTTGTTGGCGGCGTAGATGCCGCCCATGATGCCCTGCAGGGTGTCGAACTCGCCCACCATGCCGCTCACGAGGTCGGCCTTGGAGAGCCGCCCCGCCCGTGCGGCGAGGCCGGTGTCCGCGCCGGGCACGCGCTCGGCGAGCCAGCGGCACAGGGCCTCGAGGCGGCGGGTCTTGTCGCCCATGCTGCCCAGGGGGCCGATGAAGATAACGTGATCGAGCTTTTCAAGCCAGGTGTCGAAGCTCTCCCGCGAATCCGCGCGCCAGAAAAAGCGCGCGTCCTCAAGGCGGGCGCGCAGCACCCGCTCCCAGCCGCGCTTGACCGTCGCCATGTCGCGCGGGGTCAGGTTGAGCACGGTGAGGAAATGCGGCAGAAGCGCGCCGTCGGCCCCGCGGATGCCGAAGCTCTTCTGGTGGCTCTCCATGCTCGTCAGGAGCACTTCCGCGGGCACTTCCAGATAGGCGGGATCGAAATCCGCGAGCAGCGGCACGGGATGCTCCACCAGGCCCTGCACCTCATCGAGCAGGCTCTCCTTCCACACGACCGTGCCACCCACCGCCGCGGCCTGGGCATTGCCGCCCTCGATGATGATCTCGCGGCGCTTCGCGGGGTCCACCACGATGCCGCCCGCGCTTTCCGCCACGGCCACATAGTCGGCCGCGGAAGGCACCTTGTGCGGCCCCTCGCCGTGGACGCGGTGGCCCCATGTCTCCCGGCCGGATTCAAGATGCCCCACCGTGAAGGGCACCACTTCGCCGTCGAGCAGCGCGAGCACCCAGCGCAGGGGCCGCGCGTAGGCGAGCGTATGCGCCCCCCAGCGCATCCGCTTGGCAAAGGGCAGGCTCTGGATGACCTCCGGGCAAATCTCGGCCAAAAGGCCGCTTGCCGCCGCGCCGCCGCTGCGCTTCTTCACCGCCACATATTCGCCCTTTTCGGTCTCCGTCCGGAAGACCTCCGCCGCGTCCACGCCATTGGCGCGGGCGAAACTTTCGAGCGCTTTCGTGGGCGCGCCGTCGGCCCCGTAGGCCACGCGCGCGGGCGGCCCGACGATGACTTCCTCGCGCTCGCGCTGCACCGGATCGAGCTCATCCACCATAACCACGGCGCGCCTGGGTGTGCTCATGACGCGCAAATTCCCGTAGGCAAGACCGGCCTTCTCCAGCGCTGCCGACATACGGGCGGCGAGCTCGGCCTCCTCGCCGGGGAGGAAGCGGGCGGGCAGTTCCTCACTGCCGATCTCCAGCACAAAGGTCGCCATGACTTACCTCCCGGCCTTTTCAGTGAGCAGGGGATAGCCCTGCTGCTCGCGCTGCGCGGCGTAACGGGCGGCCACCCCGGCCGCCAGCGCCCGCACCCTGCCGATATAGCCGGTGCGCTCGGTGATGGAAATGGCCCCGCGGGCATCGAGGAGGTTGAAGGTGTGGGAGCACTTGAGGCAATAGTCATAGGCGGGCCAAGGCAGGTCGAGATCGAGCATGGCCTTGCATTCACCCTCGAAATCGTTGAACTGCCGAAGCAGCATCTCCGCATTGCTGGCCTCGAAATTGTGCCGGGACTGTTCCACTTCGTTCTGGTGATAGATGTGGCCGTAGGTCACGTCCTTGTTCCAGGCGAGGTCATAGACCGATTCCACACCCTGCAAATACATGGCGAGGCGCTCAAGGCCGTAGGTGAGTTCCACGCTGATGGGCGAAAGGTCGATGCCGCCCACCTGCTGAAAATAGGTGAACTGGCTCACCTCCATGCCGTTGAGCCACACCTCCCAGCCGAGGCCCCAGGCACCCAGGGTGGGCGATTCCCAGTCGTCCTCCACAAAGCGGATGTCATGCGTGGCCGGGTCGATGCCGAGGGCGGCGAGGCTTTGCAGGTAAAGCTCCTGCACATTGTCCGGCGAGGGCTTGAGGATGACCTGAAACTGGAAATAGCGCTGGAGGCGGTTGGGATTTTCGCCATAGCGGCCGTCCGTGGGGCGCCGCGAAGGCTCCACATAGGCCACCTTCCACGGCTCGGGTCCGAGCACCCGCAGGAAGGTGCTGGGATTGAAGGTGCCCGCGCCGCACTCCACGCCCGAGGGCTGCTCGATGACGCAGCCCTGGCTGGCCCAGTATTGCTGAAGGGTAAGGATAACGTCCTGAAAATACATGCTGCTTCCTCTTGCACCCGACCACCGGGATGGGCCGGCGCCGCAAAAAACCGCGTCATACGCGGCGAAAATAGCCATTCTCCCAGGCAAGGCCCAGATGGTACTGGACAAAACCGTCGATGAGCCGCGCGCAGGCGCGCCGCTCCGCCGCGGGCAGCGCCTCACAAGGCCATGCGGACGGAAAACTTTGCTGCACTGCGCGCAAAACGTCAAGCCCGCGCCGCGAGATGTCCACGCAATAGCGCGTCTCGGCAAGGGGGCGCGCAGCCCGGCAGCGCGGACAGAGCAGGAGCCCCTCGTCCACCACGAAGCTGGCCTTCTCCACCACTTCCGCGCCGCAGACGCCGCAGCGCCCGAGATTGGGGGCAAAGCCCAGGGCCCCGGCGAGCCGCAGGCGGAAGAACAGGGCCAGCAGCTGGGGCACGGAGCGGCCCGCTTCCAGGAGTTCGCGCAGGTCCTCCAGGAGGGCGAAGCTCTCGGGAGCGCCCTCGCCGTCCACGCCCAGGGCCTCGAGAAAACGCAGGCAGTTGGTGGCGAGGCCCATGCGCCGCCAGTCGGCCCGAAGCCCGCGCGGCCCCCGCAGGAGCGCCGCCTCCTCAAGGTTGAGGAAATCCCCGCGGCTGGAGACGCGCACCCGGCAATGCAGGGTATTGAACACGTCAAGGCAGCCGCAAAAACGCCTGCGGCTGCGGCTGGCCCCGAAGGCGAAAAGCGTGAGCGCGCCACGGCCGCGGCAGAGCAGCCGGAGCCAGAGGTCGGCCTCGCGGAAGTGCCCCATGCGCAGCACCACCGCCTCGTCCAGCCATTCCCTCACCGGGCGTCTTGGGGCGGGAAGGTCACGGTCCTCACCTGGCCGGACTGCCCGGCGGGAGGCATGGCCTGCCCGTCATAACGGATGCGTACGCCCCCGGCATTGCCGAGCTTGAGCTCGAGACTGCGGGCGAAGGTGAGCGCGAAGGTATCGCCCTTGCGCAGAGAGAACTGCCGGGTGTCGGTCTTGTCCGCGTTGGAGTGTATCCAGCATTCTTCCGTGGCCGTGATGATGACCTTGTGCTGGCCCGGAGTGGCGGCCGCTTCCTCGCCACTGGCGGCCGCGGCTCCTGTTCCCGCTGCACTGGCGGCCTGCGCCGGGGCTTCCTCCCGCACGGCGGGGGAAGGCGTGGCGCCGCCTGCCTGAGCCTGTGCCGCGGGTGAGGCGCTTGACGCGGATGCCTGCGCCGTCTGCTGCTCGGGGGCGGTGGCGGCCCGTCCACCCGTCTGGGAGGCTGCCACACGCGGCTCGTCCTGCCGCTGAGTGGAAGCTGCCGGTGCAGGAGACGGCGCGGGCTGTGCGGCCCTGGCTTTTTCCGCCGCCGGGCCGGAGGCCTGCATCTTCCCCGCCTCCGCCACGGGGGCGGGCTGTGCGGAGCTCAGCGGCGGCGAGGGCTGCGCGAGGCGCGGCTTTTCCAGCCCGGAAAGCAGGGGGAGTCCCCACTGCCAGCCAGCATAGGCGCCCGCACCCACCAGCAGGAGCAGGAAGATGATGAGCGCGCCCTTGCCTCCGCCGCTGCTCCCCCCGCTGCCCCTCCCGTTGCGTTGGCCGCGCGGGGCCGGTTCGGCCATGTGGACGGGAGCCTGCGGCGCGGCTTCGTGGCTTGCCACGCCGTTGAGCGCGTTGTGGATCTCGTCGGGGGACATGCCGAGAAAGGCCGCATAGGAGCGGATGAAGCCCCGCGCATAGGCGGGATGCGGCAGGGCCGCGGCGTCGCCCTCCTCCAGCGCGCGCAGGTGCCGCGCGCTGATCTTGAGATGGTCGGCCACATCTTCTATGCGCAGGCCGCGGCGCTCGCGTTCGGTGCGCAGGGCCGCGCCCAGTTCGTCAAAATTCATCGTCGTCCCTCGCCGCCGGGCAGGGGTTTCGCGCCTGTCGGCCCAGTGGCCGCCCGTGCGCGGGCCTACTTGAGCCTGATGTCGATGACGGCCTTTTCCCGCAGCTGGCGAGAATAGTCCTCAAAGCGGTCCTTGGCCTTGGGCTGGCGCAGGATGGCGTCGATCTGCGGGGTGGCCTGCTCGAGCGTGAGCAGCTTCTCCTCGCCGCCGCCCGGCCGGAACAGATGCACCTGCGCTTTGTGGCCCTGCAGGTCAAAAAGCTCGGTCACGTCGCCGGGCTTCATCTTGGAAAGGCGCCCCTCCCACTCGGGGTTGAGGCGGTCCCACTCCACCGGGCCCATGTCGCCGCCCTTGTCCCTGTTGGGGGCGATGGAATACTTGGCCGCCGCCTCCTCAAAACGCATCTTGCCGGACTTTATCTGCGCCGCGACGGTCTTGGCATTGGCCTTGGGATGATAGACGAGCAGGCCCATGCGCAGGCCGCTGCGGTCATACATGGTGTCCTTGTGGGCCTCGTAATAGGCCTTGATCTCGTCCGGCGTGACCACCACGCGGCGGCCGACCTCCATGCCCATGACCTTCTGGCGGAGCAGGCTTTTCTCGATATTGGCGCGGATGCTCGCAAGCGGGATCTTCTGCTGCGCGAGCTGGGCTTCGAACTGCTCCTTGGTGAGCTTGCGCTGGAGCATCATGCGCTTGAGCTCGTTGTCCACCTCGCCCGCGCTCACCGTGACCTTGAGGCGCTTGGCCTCCTGCCCGATGAGGATGTCCATGATCATCAGGTCGAGCACCTTGCGGAACACCGCGTCCACGGCCTTGGCCTGCGCCGGGTCATTGGGGTTGAGGCGCGCGCGGGCGAGCTCCGGGATGGCCTCCTTCTGGAGGTCGAACATGGTGATGACCTGGCCGTTGACCACCGCCGCCACCTTGTTCAGCTGGGCCGCCTGGCCCTCGGCGAAGGCCCCCAGGCAAAGGAGGCAGAAACAGGCGATGCAGAACGCCGTGAAGAAAAAACGCATTTTCACCAGGCTTCTCCTTGCTCCGCATGGCTGCGCCATGCGGCTCTCGCGTGAAGCTGTCAGACGAAAGCGCCGCCGGGGCGCGGGATGTCGGTCTTCATGCCTACTGCAAAAGGCGTCCGCTGGCAATGGCTAGGGGGAACGCGCGCCGTGGCGTCGGGTGCGCCCCCGCTGCGTTTGCTGCGCGGGAGCCGCGGGCGGCGCGGCCTCCGGGGAAGTGCGCGCATCGGCGGCCACGTCGCCGTCCTCCTCGCGCACGTCCCGGCTATCGGGGCGCTCAAGCTCGTCCCCCTCGTCGGGCTGGGCCTCGGCATAGCCGGGGAGGCCCGGATTGAGGAGAGATTCATGCAATTCCGGGGAGACGAGTATCTTGGACGCCGCCACACTGTCCTCCAGCCATTTGCCGAAGGCGGCGGATTTTTTTTCTTCCAGCAGCACGGCCTCGATGAGCGGATAGGCTTCGGCGAGGTCCAGCGCGTGGCCCCGCTGGCGCCCGGCCAGGGCCACGGCGCGCCATTCGCCGTCCTGAAGCCGCGCCTGCCCGCAGTTCCCCGGCTTGAGGGCGTCCAGCTCCCGCCGCCAGGGAGGAGGGACCTCCTCGGGGGGCACCTCGAGGCATTGCGCGATGACCCCGGTGTCATGGGCGGCCGCGCCCGAAAGCGCGGCGAAGTCCGCCTCGGCCGCCTCCTGCGGGCGCGCGCGCCAGCGCTCCGTGAACGCCGCGCAATAGGCGGCGAGCGCCTCCTTTTCCGAGGCCGCGGCAAAGCACACGTCCACATAGCCCGGCAGCGCGAAATCCGCCTTGTGTTCCTCATAATAGGCGCGCGCCTCGTCCATGGAGACCTTGATGGCGGGCAAAAGCACCCTTTTCCTGAAGGTTTCCATGGCAAGGTGGTCGCGCATGAGCGCCTTCCAGTCCTCCTCGCGCAGGGAGGCATCGGTGAGGAACTGCTCGAGGCCGCCGGGGCCGAAATCCTCGCGCACCTGGTCGATGGCGTGCTCCATCGCGGCGTCGGTGACGGCCATGCCCCGGCGCTCAAGGTCCTGCCGCACGAGCGCATGGACGATGAGCGTGCCCAGCGCCCCGCCGTAGCGGCTCTTCATGGCCTCGAGCGAGGGCCGGTGCGGGATGCCCAGCGAGGCGGAGCGGCTGTCCATGAGGGCCTGCACCGCGGAAAGGCGGATGGGCTCGCCGTTGATGCTTGCCACAACGCCGTCGGGCAGGCGGCTCTCGAAGCAGCCCGCGAGCAGAAGGCACAACGCCAGCACCGCGCAGGGAAGGACGTGACGGAAGCCGGCCTTCATGCGGCGCCCCCCGCCGCAGGCAAGGCGTCGGCGCCGTTCGGCACGGATTCGGGCACGGCTTCCGAGACCGCCGGGGGGGCTATCCTCGGCGCGCGGATCTTTTCCAGCAGGGCGCGCACCTTGCCAAGCGCCTCGCTGAACGGGACTTCCTCGGAAACCGGCAGGGAGAGCCCGGCCGGAGGATGCAGCTTCACGCGCTTGTCCCCCGCGGCCAGCGCCATGACACGCTCGGGCGAAACGGCGGTCTGGCCCTGGGCCCAGACAAGGCGCACGCTGTTGCGGTGAATGTCGGCCTTCTGCACCTGGAGCTCGGTGAGAAATTCCTTGAAATCGAGCACGGCGAGGAAGTTGCGGAACTCCTCGGGGAAGGCTCCGAAACGGTCGCGGATGCCGAGGGCCACTTCCTCGCGCGCCGCGCCGCCCACGGCGGAGCTCAGCGCCTTGTAGGCTCGCAGGCGCTCGCGCCCGTCGTCAATATAGGAGGCCGGGATGTGCGCGGGGAGCCCGAGGGTGAGCTCGGTCTCGGCGGCGAGGGCCGCGGGCGTGCCCTTGAGGCGCGCCACGGCTTCCTCCAGCATTTCGAGGTAGAGGTCCAGGCCCACGCGGCTCATGTGGCCGGACTGCACCTCGCCCAGGATATTGCCCGCGCCGCGCAGGCGCAGATCCTCCATGGCCACCTGGAAGCCAGCGCCGAGATAGTCCATGTCGAGGATGACGCGCAGGCGCTCCTCCGCGGTTTCCGTGAGGCGCGAGGCGTCGGGCACCACAAAGAAGGCGTAGGCCTGCCGGTCGCTGCGGCCCACGCGCCCCCGAAGCTGGTAGAGCTGGCCCAGGCCGAACATCTGCGCCTGGTCCACCACGAGGGTATTGGCGCGCGGAAAGTCGAGGCCCGACTCCACGATGGAGGTGCAGACGAGCACGTCCAGCTCTCCGTGCCAGAACTTGCGCATGGTGTCCTCGAGCTCGGCCTCGGCCATCTGGCCGTGGGCCATGCCCACGCGCGCGTCGGGCACGAGCTTGCGCACATATTCGGCCACGCGCTCGAGGCCCTGCACCCGGTTGTAGACCCAGAACACCTGGCCCTCGCGGTCCAGCTCGCGCCGGAGCACCTTGCGCAGGGTGGCGTCGTCGCGGCCGAGCACGGCCGAGGCCACGGGCTTCCTGTCCTGCGGGGCGGTCTCGATGATGGAGAGCTCGCGGATGCCGGACATGGAAAGCTGGAGCGTGCGCGGGATGGGCGTGGCCGTGAGCGTGAGCACATCCACGTTCTTTTTCAGGGCCTTGAGCTTTTCCTTGTGGCGCACGCCGAAGCGCTGCTCCTCGTCGAGGATGAGCAGCGCGAGGTTCGGGAGCTTCACGTCGTTGGAGAGCAGGCGGTGAGTGCCGATGAGGATGTCGATCTGCCCGGCCTCGGCGGCCTTGAGGGTCTCCTTCTGGCGCGCGCGGGGCACGAAGCGGCTGAGGAGACCCACATTGACGGGAAAGCCCGCGAGACGCGCCCGGAAGGTCTGGTAATGCTGCTCGGCAAGCACGGTGGTCGGGCAGAGGAGCGCCACCTGCCGCCCCTCGGAGGCGGCGCGGAAGGCCGCGCGCAGGGCCACCTCGGTCTTGCCGAAGCCCACGTCCCCGCAGACAAGGCGGTCCATGGGGCGCTCGCCGTCCATGTCGTCGAGCACGTCCTGGATGGCGCGGGCCTGGTCCGGCGTCTCCTCATAGCCGAAGGTGGCCTCGAACTCGCGGAAGAGCTCGCCCGGCGGGTCATAGCGGAAGCCCTTGGCCACCTTGCGGTAGGCGTACATTTCCACGAGGTCCGCGGCGATCTTCTCGATGGCCTTGCGGGCCTTTTCCTTGCCCGCGCTCCACGCGGCCCCGCCCAGCCTGTCGAGCGCGGGCTCCACGCCCTCGCCGCCCTTGAAGCGCTGGATGAGCGAGAGCCGGTCCGCGGGCACATAGAGCTTGTCGTGGCCCGCATATTCCAGCAGCAGGAAATCGTTGGCCGCGGCGTTGAGGTCGAGGTGGTGCAGCCCGGCGAAGCGGCCGATGCCGTAATCGCGGTGCACGAGCAGGTCCCCTTCCTTCAGGCTCTCGAAGCTGTCGAGGCCCTTGAAGGCGCGCGTGGCCGAGCGGTGCGTCTTTTCGGCGCGCGGGTAGAGGATGTCCTCGCCGAGGATGAGCACATTGTCCCAGACGAGTTCGGCGCCGCCGCGGAAGGGCGAAATGAGCGCAAAGAGGCCCCCCTGCCCCGGCGTATAGCGCAGGGCCGGGACGATGCCGTCCTGCTCCGCCAGCTTGAGGAACTTGTTGCGGCCGCGCTCGGACGAAAAACTGAGGATGACCTGGCGCCGCTCACGCTGCCACGCCTTGAGGCCCGCGGCCAGGTGCTGCCAGGGGCGGTCCTGCGCGCCGGGGGCCGGAAAAAGCTCGGCGAACTGGTGCAGCGGGCGCTCCTGCAGGGTCACGCCGCGCGCCTCCACGCCCACCACCAGGGGCTCGTCAAAGACGCACTGGAAGCCGTTCCAGGGCGCTGGCTGGGAGGAGCGCCTGAGCACCAGGCTCGCGGGCTGGGGCAGGGTCGCGTCCTCCCGCTCCAGCTCCTCCTTGAGGCTCTGGCGTGAGGCGCGCAGGGCCTCGGCGCTGTCGGCCTCGCCGGGAATTATCCAGAGGCTCGCCGGGTCGAGCCAGTTCTCGAAAAGGCTCGCATCCTCCCACAAAAGGCCGGGGAGCAGGCCCGCGCCGCCCTCCTCCAGCGCCTTGCGGCAGGTATAGGCGTCGTTCTCGCTGATACGCCCTTCGCGGACGAGCTTCTCGCAACGCGCCTGCGCCGCCTCCATGCCCTTGGGGTCCAGCGGCAGGGGGCTCGCGGGCAGGAGGGTCAGCTCCTCGATATTGCGCAGGGAGCGCTGGCTCTCCGCATCGAAGAGCCGCATCTCCTCGAGGGAGTCACCAAAAAATTCCAGTCGCACCGGGCGGCCGTAGCCGGGTGCGTAAATATCGAGGATGTCGCCGCGCCGCGCAAGCTCCCCGGGGCGCGTCACCATGCCCACGCGCTCATAGCCCCATTCCACGGCCTGCTCGATGATGAGCTCCGGCGAGAAATCCATGCCCAGCGCAAGGTCGAGGCTGCGCCCGGAAAAGAAATCCCTCGGCATGTAGCGCGGGATGAGGCTGTCCATGGAGGCCACGACGACGCGCGGCTTCCCTTGCGCCAGGGCGTAGAGCCCGGCCAGGCGGCCGCTCCAGCCGTCACGGTCGGCAAAATCCCTGAGTCGGGGCAGCACGACGAGTGGCCGCTCCCACACCGGGCGCGCCACATCGAGGTCCCCCACGGAAAGCTCGGGCAGGAAGAGGCGGGCGAGCGCCGAGGCCTCATGCAGTTCTTCGCGGCTGCGCGCAACGAGCACCGCGGTGCGGCCCTCGGCCAGCGCCCGGCAGGCCAGGCGGCAGCGCGTCGCCATGCCGCTGCGCTCAAGATAGATGCGGTTTTCGGCGCTCGCCAGGATGGCGTCAAAGTCCTGCATGGAAGCCTGCAAACGCACAAGGCCGCCGTTGCCCGGATGCGGCAGCGGCGGGATACAGGAATGCTCCGGGGGCGGAGAATTTCCCCCCCCGGAGCCCGCATGATTCACGCGCGGCCACAGGGCCCGTAACGGCCCCAGCCGCGCTTCTGGAAGCGATTAATGCGAGCCGCAGCCGCCGCAGCAGCCGCCGCAACCGCCGCCCGCGCTTTCGGGGAGCGGCACGGTGGGCTCGACCATGAAGCCCATGGGCGTCAGGTCGATCTTGGCGCCCTTGATCTGGTCCACCAGGTCCTTGTTGATGCAGAAGGTGAAGCCGCCCGCCTCTTCGCTCACGTCGTCATCGCCCGCGGGGTCCAGCCCCAGAGCGAGACGCGGCCCGGAGCAGCCGCCGGGGGCGAGGTAGATGCGGATGGTTTCCTTGTCCTTATCCTTGAAATACGCCTCAAGCTCGTTGCGGGCGCTTTCGGTCAGTTCGAGCATATTTCCTCCAGAGTTAGAGCCGCAAAATGCGGGCATCACACTAGTTAAGTCCAGTCCGTGCCCCTGTCAACGTGCAGGGCCCACTTCCCCTGCCACGCCTTGACCGCGGCCCCGATACATGGGATTTCTCCGCCATGTGCGCCCGTCCCTTCCCGGCCCCGGAGGCCCCATGCCCTTTCTCACGCTGACAGAGGCGCAAGGCCCGGCAGGTGCGGAGAACGCGGCGGAAATCCAGGCCTTCCGGGACTCACTGCCCCTCTGGGAACGCCTTGCCGCCACCACCGCGCAGGCGGACCCTTTCTGCTGCGGCCCTGAATGGCAGCTCGCCTTCCACGAGACGTTCTCCCCGGAGAAGCGCCTTTTTTACCTGACAAGGCCCGGCGGCCTAGCGGTGTTCTCGGAATTTGTGGCCGACCGCGGGCGCGTTTTCCTGGCCCCGGCGGAAAGCGGCTGGCTCTTCGGGTGCCCCGTGCTCGGACCGGACGCCTGCGAAGTGCTGGGCGCCGCCCTGGACGCCTTTGACGTGGCCTATCCCCAGGCCCTGCCGCACATCATCCTGAGCGGCATCCAGCCCGCGGGCCCCCTGGCGGCGAGGCTCCTGCACCGCTTCGGGGGAAGCCACGCCTTTTTCCGGCACGGCAGCTCGGCGCAGTGCGTGGCATCGCTGGAGGGCGGGCTGGACGGCTATCTTTCGCGCCGTTCCGCCAACCATCGCGCCAAGCTCAGGAAGGCCAGCCGCCGCGCGGCCGAGTGCGGCGTGATTTTTACACGGGAACTCCCAGCCACGAAGGAGGAGGCGGCCGCGCTCTACGCGCGGATGCTGGCGGTGGAGGCCAAAAGCTGGAAGGGCCTCGGCCATTGCGGCATGGCCGAGCCCCCGGCGCGGGAATTTTATGCCGCCTTGGTGCAAAAACTGGCTGCGGCCGGGAAATTGCGGGCCATCATGGCGAGCCGGGACGGCGAGGACATCGGCTTTATTTTCGGCGGCCTTACCGGGGACAGCGCGACCTACCGCGGCCAGCAATTCAGCTATGCCGCCGCGGCGCAGCGGCTCTCGCTCGGCAACCTCCTCCAGCTCGAGACGTTGCAATGGCTCTGCGAGGAGGGCGTCCTGCGCTATGACATGGGCCCGGTGACTGGCCCGCGCATGGAATACAAGCGCCACTGGACCGAAGAGGACCTCGAGATCCAGACCTGGGTCATGGTGAAAAAACCCTGAGAGGGCGAAAATATGCAAGCACTGCAACTGACCACCACGCGCCGCGAGGAGATGCTGGACATCACCGGGGCCGTCGCCGAACTTGTCCGCCGGCAGGGCTGGACAAACGGCGCGGTGCACCTCTTCTGCACGCACACCACCTGCGGCCTCACCATCAACGAAGGCGCGGACCCGGACGTGAAACGCGACCTCATCCGCTTCTTCAACGAAATCGCACCGCACAGCCACGGCTGGAGCCACGCCGAGGGCAATACGGATGCCCACATCCGCGCGAGTCTGCTCGGGGCCTCCCTGCTCGTGCCGCTGGAGGGCGGACGCCTCACCCTCGGACGCTGGCAAAGCATCTATCTCTATGAAGGCGACGGCCCGAGAACGCGCACCCTACTCGCGCAACTTTTGCGGACGGAGGACTGAGCCGAGGCGCAGGCGCTGCTGCCCCGGAAAAGGAAACGTACCAAAGCGTAAGCAGCAAAAAAAAGGAGCCCCGGCTTTGCGCCGAGGCCCCTTGGATTTTCTGACTCCCTGAGGAGGCACCCCTCTTTCAAAGGGGGGAGCAAGACCCACGCAAGCAGCAGAGTTTTTTAAAAATATGCTGTTCAGAGCCCGGTCCTCGCAAAGAAATTTGCTGGGCTCAGGGCCAATGCTGAATATTTGAGGAACGTCTCGTCTCGGGTGAGTATCCCGTCCATATGCGCGCCTCGCGCGCAGGCCTCTTGCAAGGCGTCTTCATAGTCGGGAATTCCGGATTCAAGCGCGTCGATACACTCGGCCGCGGAGACAGACAACTCTTTGAAGATTTGACAAAGGCGAAAAATACTCTGCCTTGAACTGTCTTCTGAGGAATATTTTTTCAATATATAATAAATATCCGTGATACTCGATGCGCTGATATAGGCCTCCACTTCCTCCCTGGCAGCAAGAAGAAAAATTTTTTCTGCATCCCCGGCAAAGGGTTTTCGCGATGCAAGCGCATCAAGAATGATATTCGTATCCACAAGTATTTTCATTATCTGAGATAGTCATCTTTTATTGATGTAATGTCAATATCCTGTGGCAGGATGCCAAATAAGGACCGTGCAATCTCGGCCTTGTCCGACTTTATGCCAGTCAACTTTGCGAGCTTCTTTCCTTCCTGCGTGATATAAATATCTTGCGTACCTGCGAGCAACACATACTTGGCCGGATCGCTCACAAGATCCCGAAGTGAAATCTGCATAGTGGCCCCCTGGCAGGGAATGATGAAGGTGAGCGGGCGGCAGCCACGGCTCGCGCGGAAACCACGCTGTTTCCCTGCGTTTTCTCTACACTTTCAGGGGAACGCTGGCAAAGGGAAAAGTTGTAATGGGGTGTGCAGTCTTTCCGCGCACAGAAAAGGGGCCCCGGCTTTGTGCCGAGGCCCCTTGGATTTCCTGGCTCCCCGAGACGGACTTGAACCGCCAACCTAGTGATTAACAGTCACCCGCTCTGCCGATTGAGCTATCGGGGATCGTTGGCAGCCGTGTTTATACGGAAAACGCGGCACAAGGTCAAGCAAAAAATCCGCGTGCGGTTCAAATCTGTCCGGCTTCGCGGATGCAGCGCGCGAGCTTCTTATGGTAGCGCTCGGCCTCGCTGAAAATGCAGCCGCAATAGGGCTGGCGGTAAAGGCCCCAGTCTTTCGAGCGGTCGATGCCCTCCTGCCAGTCCTCCCGGAAATCGCCGTACACGAATGCCGGGCCCCCGGCAGTCGCCAGCGCCCTGCCCTCCACCGCAATCGCATCGTGCGGCTGATAGCGGGAATAGAGCAGGCTCGTCGTGAAATACGCAAAGCCCAGCGCTTTCGCCGCAGCCGCTGCGGCCCGCACACGGCTCACGCAGCACCACTCGCAGCGCGTGGGCGGCAATTCCTGCGCTTCCGGCGCGGCCAGCCACATCCGCACATCCCAGGTGGCATCGTCATACAGCACGGTCACGCCCAGACGCGCCGCGCACTCGCCCACGGCCTCCCGCCGCCGGAGGTATTCCGTCAGCGGGTGGATATTGGGGTTCATGTACCAGAGCGTGACGGCAAAGCCCACGTCCCGCAGCCGCAGCGCCGGCATGATGGCGCAGGGCCCGCAGCAGGCGTGGAGCAAAAGCGGTGTGCCCTCGCGCGGAGCGGGCGCAACCCTCGGCCCCGGCTCCCGCACCGGGGCCGCACCTAGGGCTGGATGGAGATTTCCAGGCATTTGCCGAACAGTTGCTCCATGTCGCGCAGGGTGTCGCGCTTGTGGTTGAGNAGATAGAGNCCNAGCTCCCNCTCCGCCTCGTAGACGCAGGTGGGCGCGCTGNTGGCCTGNAGGCGGCTGCGCAAATCGCGCAGGGCCTGNAGCGCNCGCCATTCCAGATTGCGCCGAAGNCCCGTGCCCCCGCAGGCCGGGCAGGGCTCCAGCGTGATGGAAAGCGCCGAGGAGCCCATGCGCTGGCGCACCAGCTCCAGAAGGCCGAAGGAGCTCATGCGGGCCACGTCNTGCCGCGCGCGGTCGTTCTTCATGGCCTGGCGCAGGGTTTTTTCCACCTCCACCACATGCTTCTTGTCGCGCATCTCGATNAAGTCNATGACCACCTGGCCGCCGATGTCGCGCAGGCGCAGGTGCCGGGCGATGGCCTCGGCNGCCTCCATGTTGGTCTTGAAGGCCATNGCCTCGAAATTGCCCTTGCCCGAGATCTTGCCGGAATTGATGTCCACGGCCATGAGGGCNTCGGTCTGGTCAAAGACGAGGCGNCCGCCCGAGGGCAGGACGACCTCGCGCGAATAGATCTGCTCGAGCTGGCGGCGNAGATTGAAGCGGTCCCAGAGGGACTGGCGCACATCCTCATAGAGGCGCACAAGGTCCTTCCNNCGCGGGAAGAGCAGGCTCACCATGNCGCGCACNTTCTCGGCCTCGGCCTCGTTGTCCACCCANATNTCGCCCACGTCCTCGGTGAGGTAGTCGCGCACNGCGCGCTCNGAAAGGCCGGGCTCCTGNTGNACCAGNGCCGGGGCCGCNACTTCGGTGGCCTTTTTGCGGATGTCCTTCCAGAGGCGCTTGAGATACTGGAGNTCGTTCTTGAGCGTGGCCTTGGTGGTGCCNGCGCTCACCGTGCGCACGATGACGCCGAGGCCGCTGCCGGGGTCGATGCCGTTCATCATTTCGCGCAGGCGGGCGCGCTCCTCCTCNTCNTTGACCTTGCGCGAAACGCCGATCTGCTCCTGCCCNGGCGTGAGCACGAGAAANCGCCCGGCAAGNGANAGCCAGGTGGTGAGAAAGGCNCCCTTGTTGCCNGTGGGCTCCTTNACCACCTGCACGAGCACNTCCTGCCCNGNCTTGAGCACCTTCTGGATNGGCGGGAATTTCTTGCCCTTGGCGGGCTCGTGCGGCGCGAGCCAGTATTCGGGATGCACCTCGTCNATCTGCAAAAAGCCGTTCTTGCCCACGCCGTAATTGACGAAGGCCGCCTGGAGATTGGCGTCGATATTGTGGATGACGCCCTTGTAGATATTGCCCTTGAGCTTGCGCTGGTGGAGCATGTCCAGATAATACTCGAGCAGGACGCCGTTCTCCGCCAGNGCCACCTCCACCTGCTCGCCGGGGAGGACGCTGATGAACATNCGCTTGTTCCCGGCGACGGCCTTTTCGCGGCTCTTTTTGGCGGCGCTCTTTTTGGCGGAGCCGCTTTCGCGGNCCTNGCCTTCNCCCCCGGCTTCCTCGCCGGGCTGCGCNTCCGCGGGGGCNGCGTCCCCTGNCGCTGGTGCGGCATCCTCCGGGCTGGCGGTTTCGGCGNCCGCCGCCTGAGCTTCGGCGGCCTCGTCGTGGCCCTCGGGCGCNCGGTTCTTGTGCCCGCGCCCGCGGCCCCCGCGCCTGCCGCGACGGCTCCTGCGGCGGGAGCTTTCGCCCGCTTCGGCCTCCGCAGTTTCGCCTGCTTCGGCAGCCNGNGCNTCCNNGGNNGNGGCTGCCGGGGCNTCAGCNTCTGAGGAATNGGNAGCGGNAGCAGGNNCTTCAGCTTCCGGGCCGTTCTCCGCCGTGGACGCGCCTTCGNCTGCCGCATTGGCNCTTTTGGAACGACCGCGACCGCGTGAACGCCGNGGGCGGGNAGNTGCGGCACNTTCCTCCGCCGGGGCCTCGNCGCCCNTCTCGCCGGGAGCGGCCTGCGCCACGGCCTCGGCAGGCGCGGCATCGCCCTGAGTGTTTGCGGCGGGACGCTTCCCCCGCTGGCGNGGNGTCTNGCGCGGAGCCGCCTCCACTCCATCTTCCGCGGCCGCAGGAGCAGCCGGGCGCCGCCCCCTGCGCGGGCGTTGCGGGGCAGCGACTTCCCCCTCTTGCACAGATGCAGCGACAGCGCCTGCTTCCTCGGGAGCTGCGCCCGCAGCGGCAGGCGCGCTCTTGCCACGCCCACGCGGACGGCCGCGCCGGGGGCCGGCTGCGCTTTCCGGCGCAGGCGCGTTTTCGCCGGGGCTCACGGCCTCCGGCGCTTCGGGGGCTGCCTGCTGCGATTCTGCGGGGGCTGTGGCAGGGCGCCTCCCGCGCCTGCGGGGCGTCGCGGCTTCTGCGCTCTCTGTGTTTCCGGCATCATGCGCCGCAGCCTTGTCCGGGGCAGCGCGCCGGGGCGCACGCCTGCGCGGGCGCGGGACCTCCTGCCCCTCCCCCTTCGGGGAAGAGTCGGCCGGCTGGCTGTTTTGCTGGCTTGTGACGGGATTTTCTGGGGACAAAACTGGCGGGAAATCTTGCTCGGAAGTCATGCAGTTCCTTGTCTGGGCCGCCATGCGGGGCTGCCCGGAAAAAATTTGTGAAGCCGGCGCTCGGCAGCGCGGCCTAAGCCCTCGCGCCGGAACCACGCGCAAATCTGCACCGCCGGTTTCGCCCGCAAGCATACGTTGTTTCTGAAATTATGCAAGGCGCGGCCGGCCGCTTCCGGCAGGCCGGGACATTTCCCCGGCGTCGCCACCCGCTTGCCAGCGCCCCGGCCGAGGCGTAGAGGACGGGCATGGACATTGCGGAACATGAAGCCTGGTTCTTCGACTATGCCCGGCGCGAGCGCGCCCTGGAGACCGGGGACGCCGCCCCCATCGACCTCAAGATACGGCACAGCCGCGAGGTGCTCGCCACGGCGCGCGCCATCGTGGCGGAAGCCGACATGGAGCCCGAGCAGCGCAGGGCCTCTCTTTTGGCCGCGCTCTATCACGATGTGGCCCGCTTTGAGCAGTACCGCCGCTACCGCACCTTCCGTGACCGCGAATCCTGCAACCACGGCCTTGAGGGCGTGCGCATCCTCAAGCGGGAGCGCCGCCTCGAGGGCGAACCCGCGCCCCTCAGGCGGCGCGTCCTCGCGGGCGTGGGGCTGCACAACCGCTTTGCCCTGCCCGCGCACCTGCCGGAAGAAATCGCCGAGGTCACGCATGTGGTGCGCGATGCGGACAAGCTGGACATCCTGCGCATCATGCACGAAAACCTTTGCGGGCCCGAGCCCTACCATCCCACCGTGGTGCTGGGCCTGCCCGACGACCCGGCCCTCGTGAGCCCGGCCGTGCTCCGCGCCGCCCGCGAGGGGCGCGTGGCCTCCTACGCGGACCTTGCAAGCGTCAATGACCTGCGCGTACTGCTCGGCACCTGGCTCTTTGACATGCACTTTCCCGCCAGCCGCCGCCAGTTCGCGACCGCGGGCCACGCCCGGGAGCTGCTGGAAGGGCTGCCGCAGGACGAAAACTATGGCGACACCCGCGCGGCCCTGCTCCGGGGCATTGCGGCAATGGCCAAAGACGCGGCGTCCCCGGTTCAGCGCGGGCGGCCGTAAAAGACGGTCTCAAATACCGGATGGGATTTCTTGACGTAGAAATCATAGTCCGGGCAGAGTTCGGCAAGCCTCAGGGGTATCTGCCAGCGGTGCTCCGGCGTGTGGTAGATGCAGATGGCGAACCTGGGGCGGCAGTCAGTAAACACGGATTCCGCCCCATTGATGGCGTCGAGCTCCGCGCCCTCGATATCCATCTTGATAAAGTCCGGCCGGATGTCCTGCTCCCGGCAATAGTCGTCAAGGCTCGTGGCGGCAATGGTGGCGAAGCTGCCCGTGGCGGGTTTTTGCCGCGTGATGCAGCTCGCCCCGGGGTTGTAGTCATTGGTCACGAGATAGAGCTCGCCGCTTGTGTCCGTCACCGCCTTGGGGACGACCTGTATACGCCCATATTCAGGCTTTTTCGCCAGGGTCCCGGCAAGAAATTCCCGGGTGCCGGGGTCGATTTCAAAGGCATGGACCGCCGCCGCCCCCTGGTCCAGCATCCAGAGGCTCGTATCACCGTAGCAGGCCCCGAGGTCGAGACAGACATCGCCCTTGCGGGGCATCACCTTGTCGCCATAGCGGTATTGCCCGAGGGTGAAGGTGGCGGTCTTGCTGTAGTTCAGCGTGCCGAGGGCTGATGCGGGCGCCTCGATTTCAGGGTGGATATTGTTTTGCACAGTGGCAATGATGCTCGCCTGCCATTTCGCCTGTGTCATCATGCCGGCCATGGATGCTGCGAGCTGCCCCTTGAGGAAGGTGCTGAGAAAGCACCACATGATTTCCCGACTGTAAACGTCGCGGCTCTCCGCATCGGAGAGCAGGCCAAGCACCTCGCCTATCTCGCGTTCATTCTTCCATGCATCTTTCAGCCAGCGGGTGCCGAGCGTCTTGACCACATGCTCGGTCTGCTTTACAATATCCTTGAATGTATCCACATTTCCTCCCTGCAATCCCCGTTTTCACCCTTGGGGCCGATAATGCACTATGCTTCCCTTTGCGCCATCGTCAAGGATGAGGACAGGGATATCCATGAGTGGCTGGCCTATCACTTCGCCACGGGCTTCGAGCACGTTCTCATCTATGACAACAACAGTCGCATTCCCCTGCGCACCACGCTGGCGGACCATGTTTCCGCGGGCCTGGTCACTGTTGTGGACTGGCCCCTGACCCGTGCACAGCAGCTTTCCGCCTATCACCACGCCCTGAGAACTTGGGGGAAAAACACAAGCTGGCTCGCCTTCATTGATGTGGACGAATTCATCCTGCCGCTTCAGCATGACGACATCCGGGACTTTCTGGACGAATACGGCGATTGCGGGGCCGTGGGCGCGCACTGGGCCATGTTCGGCTCGGGTGGCCGCATCTCGCGTCCGCATGGAGGCATCCTCGCCAACTACACGCAGAGCCTCGGGCTCGACCCGCATATCAAGAGCATCGTCCGGCCCGCGCAGGTGCTCCGCCCTGTTTCGGCCCACCATTTCGCCTTTCGCCCCGGCGCCTTTTGCGTCAACGAGGATAGGGTGCCCATCGGGGACTTCATGAGTTATCCGCTGGGCGATAAGCTACGGATAAACCATTACTATTACAAATCGCAACAGGATTTCCAGGACAAGATCGCGCGCGGCCTCGTCACGCAGATGAAAGGCGGCGCTGAACGCAGGCTGCAAAACTTCTACGACCATCTGGACGAACCTTCGTTCCCCGACACCCGCATCCTGCGCCTCCTGCCGAAAATGCAACAGTTTCTGGATCTCCCGGCCTGGGCGCTGGCGGCCGAAGTCCGCCGCGCTGCGGAGCCGGATGTGGACGCGCTCGCGCGCGACATGGCCCTCGCGCTGGAGAATGACGAGCTTGACGAGGCCCTGCGCAAGGGCCGCATCCTCTCGCGCAGGCATGAGGGCCTTGACCTTGCGCGCCTCGGGCAGGTGGCCGCGGGGGCGCCGGACAGGCTTGCGCGGATGAAGGACGCCATCACCGCCAAAATGCGCCGGCCGGACCTGCCAACCGCGGAGCTGCGCCGCTGTTATGAGGACCTTGCCGCGTGGTACGGGGCCAGCGGGCGGCCCGAGGTGGCCCGTGCCATCGGCGAATGGCTGGGCTGAGCGGCCCGTGTGAAAACCGGGGTATACTCCACGGCGTTCCCCCCCGCCGCAGGCCACAAAAAAACCGCAGGCACCCTGACACCTGCGGTTTTTTCAGCATCTCGCATGGGGGCTGCTACATGAGGTAGTCGCCCCGGTTGAACTTGAATTTTTCCGTGGCCGTCAGCACTTCCAGTTCGTTCAGCAGGCCGTCGAGGCCGGGGTTCTTGCCCCGCACGCCTTCGGTATCCTGCCTGAGCCGCGTCACCTCGCTGTCGATGCCCTCAAGCAGGGCATAGGCTTCGCGCAGGGAGCTGTCCGTCGGGGACGAGCCCAGGGTCTTGGCATACATGTCCCACATATCCAGCGTGCCGGAGGCCTGGTCAAAGGCCGCCTGGAACACCGCCGTATCGGGGTCCGTCGCCTCGCTCGCGCCGACGCCGTCCAGCATGATCTGACTGTAGAGGGCGGCCTGCGCTCCCGGGGGGAGCGGGCTTGTGGCCGCGGCTCCGGCGTCCTGGCCGGCCAGTTGCTCGGTAAGCAGGGCGTCAAACACGCCGGGCTGCGCCGCAGTTTTGCGGGTGCCTTGCGCCTGTTGCTCCTGTACACGCAGCAACGCTTCCAATTGTTCGGCATTTATTTCCATAATCGCCTCCAGGGTTGGCGTTCCCCCGGCATTGTGCAAGATGCCTGCCAAGCGCGCGGCGGCCGCAAAACGGCATTTTTCAAGACTTTTTCAAAAAAAACGGCGGCAATTCTTGCCGGAAGCGCCCGTCACAGCACGCCCGGTGCTTCCCGCCCGGAGAGGCCCGGCGTTCTTTTCCGTGCGCCAACTCTACCGTCAAGCGCGGCACTTGTCTATTTTTTCAAAAGCACCTATCCTGCAAAATATCGAGACGTTGTGCCGAAACGGCCCGGCGCGCCCGCGCGGGGCCACGCCGAGGAGGACGCCATGGCCAAGAAGGAAATCAAGAAGATACTGTGCGCGGTGGACCTTTCCGACCACAGCAGGGACGTGGCCGCCTATGCGGCCATGCTGGCCAAGGGGATGGGGGCCAGCGTCATCGTGGTCTACACCGCGCCGTCGCTGAGCCAGTATGTGGGCTTCCATGTGCCGCCCAACACCATCGAGAACTTCGTCGGCGAGATCGTCACCGGCGCGGAAAAGTCCATGGAAGCCTTTGTGGCCGAGAACTTCTCCGGCATCGAGGCGCGCGGGCAGGTGCTCATCGGCTATGCCGCCGAGGAAATCCTCAACCGCGCCCACGAGGAAAAGGTGGACATCATCGTCATGGGCACGCACGGCAGGAAGGGCATCGACCGTATCCTCTTCGGCTCCGTGGCCGAAAAGGTGGTCAAGAACGCCGACATGCCCGTACTCACCATCCGCCCGAGCGAGCCCGCCAAGGATTAGTCCGGCCATGCCCTGGAAGCGCCCGCGCCCGCGGGCGCTCCGGGCACGGGCCCGGCCCGCGGCTTTTCCCCCTTGCCGTCGAGGTCAGCATGTCCACACCATCGGTCCTTGAGCGCATTCAGGCGCTGGACGCCTATGCGCCCGGACTTTCCATTGCCGAAATCCGCCGCCGCTACGGCCTCGCCAAGGTCATCAAGCTCGCGAGCAACGAGAACCCGCTGGGCGCTTCGCCGCTGGCGCAGGAGGCCATCCGCCGCCATGCGGGCCTCGCCTTCCGCTACCCGCAGGGCGGCAACCCGCGCCTCACAGCGGCCCTCGCCCGGCTGCACGGCGTGGAGCAGGAGCGCGTGGCCGTGGGCAACGGCTCGGACGAGATCATCGACCTCCTTGTCCGTATGCTCGCCGCCGACGGGGAGCATAATATCGTCTGCTTCGACCCCTGCTTCAGCATCTATCCCATCCAGGCGCGCGTGGCGGGCGTGGGCCTGCGCCGCCTTCCCCTACGGGCGGATTTCTCGCAGGACCTTGACGGCCTCGCCGCACTGGCGGATGACGCGACACGCCTCGTCTTTGTGACCACGCCGGACAATCCCTCCGGCTATTGCCCGCCGCGCGGGGAAGTGGCCCGGCTGGCACAGCGCCTTGCGGAAACAGCGCCCAGGGCCCTCTTGGTGGTAGACGAGGCCTATATGGACTTTGCGGAGGACGAGGCCGCCCGCTCCCTGCTCCACGGCGGGGAGCTGCCGGACAATGTGGCGGTGCTCCGCACCTTTTCCAAGAGCTTCGGCCTTGCCGGGATGCGCATCGGCTACGGCATCCTGCCGCCCGCCATTGCGGACGGCTTCTGGCGGGCGCGGCTTCCCTTCTCCATCAATGTGCTCGCCGAGGAGGCGGCGCTCGCCGCCCTTGAGGACCAAGCCTTCCGCGCCGCCACGCTCGAGACCGTGCGCACGGGGCGGCGGACGCTGGCCGAGGGCCTCCGGCGGCTCGGCTGCGAGGTCTGGCCCAGCAAGGCCAACTTCCTCATGTTCCGGCTGCCGGAAGGGCAGGACGCGAAAGCCTGCTTCGAGGGGCTGCTCCGGCGGGGCATCATCATCCGGCCCCTCCGCAGCTACGGCCTGCCGGAGCATCTGCGCGTCAGCGTGGGCACGCCGGAAGAAAACGCGGCCTTCCTCACGGCTCTCGAGGAAGAACTGGCCGCCGGGGCGCGCCCATGACTTCCCGGAAAGACAAGCTCCCCGTGGTGACGCTGGACGGCCCGGCTGGCGTGGGCAAGACCACCCTGGCGCGCCGCCTGGCCGAGGCCCTGTCCCTGCCCTATCTGGACACCGGGGCCATGTTCCGCACGCTGGCCCTGCGCCTCGGGCCGGACGCGGCAAGCCTCTCCCCGGAGGAACTCCGCAGGCGCTGCGCCGCATGGCCCTTCACCCTCGAGGGCACGGGCGCGGCCTCGCGCCTCAGTTGCGCGGGCGAGCCCGTGGGCGACGAGATCCGCACCGAGGCCGTGGGCCTTTTGGCGGCGCAACTGGGGACTATCCCTGCGGCGCGCGACATCCTTAAAGAAGCGCAGCAAAAGCTCGGCGCGCGCGGTCCCCTCGTGGCCGAAGGGCGAGACATGGGCACGGCCGTCTTTCCCGGGGCGCGCTTCAAGTTCTTTCTCGACGCCACGCCGGAAACCCGCGCCCTCCGACGCCAGCGCGACCTTGCGTGCCGCGGGCAGCATGAGGAGCTCGCGGTGCTCGCCGAACAGATCCGCCAGCGGGACGCGCTGGACCGCGGCCGCGCCGTGGCCCCCCTGCGACCCGCCGAGGACGCCCTCATCGTGGATACGTCCGCGCTGGACATCGAGGGAGTGTTCCAGGTGCTCATCAACCATATAGAGGCGCACGGCGGCCGTGCGGCCTTGGCCTGACGCCTGCCCTCCCCGCCCCTTCCTTCCTCCGGCGCACGGGGCGGCAAAATCTGCCCTCGCCGCGTCAAGGGCACGACGCGGGGACGCCGGGCAGCCCCCCGTCGCGGGCAGTTTTTGGCGCAAGGCGGGCAGCTTTTGCCCGGCGCCCGCACGCTCAGTCGACTAACCTACTGATTTCAAAGTTTTTCTTTTCCGTGGCATGTTCCCTGCATATTCCCGGGCAATTCACCGGCGCACCGCGCCAAAAGGGAAACGCCTCAAAGGGGAGGATGACATGGAAAATCAGCTGGATTACGAAATCAACAAGGAACTGGGCGAGTGCTACCTTTTCATGGGCGACTTTGACAAGGCCGAGGAGTATTATCGCAAGGCCGCCGCGGGCAATTCCCGCAGCGCCGCTCCCTATATGGGCCTTGCCACTGTGGCCGTGCAGCGCTCCGAGCTGGACAAGGCCCTCGTGCTCTACGAGAAAGCGGCCTCCGTGGAAGAGACCGACAAGGCCCTTTGCGGCATCGGCCTCGTCCATATGGAGAAAGGCAATCACGAGGAGGCCTTCACCTACTTCACCCGCGCGCTGGAAAAATCCGCCGCCAACATCGTCGCGCTCAACTGCCTCGTGCGCGAGGCCTACCAGACCGGGCAGGTGGAAGCCACCCTGCCTTACCTCACCGCGGCCCTCGACGCCAGCGAGGAGAAAGAGGCCGTGCGCGTGACCCTGGCGGGCTGCCTCATCTACCTCGGCCGCAACGACGAGGCGCGGGAGCATCTGGAAGCCGTGCTCGGCGACAATCCGGCCAACAGCAGCGCGAAAGAGCTTTTCGACACCATGGCCGCGTAAACGGGTTCCGCCCCGTCCTCGCGGCGGCATATCTCCCCTCCCCACAAGGTTTTCCGGCCCCAGGATGGGCTTGGGGCCGGAAAATCTCCCCCAGGATGGGAGCGGAAAAACATCGCGGCGGCAGTCACCTTTTTGCAGGGCTGCCGACCCACGGACACGACACCGGGAGCAGGCCGACGCCTGTTCCCGGTTTTCTTTTGCCGGGCGCGGTTTTTTGCGCCCGTGCCCGTCTTTCCCCTTCCCGGCATTGAAGTGTCGCCTTCCCTGTGCTATCTCCATGGGCATACCCTCAAGGCTTCACCCGCAGACAGGACGGCGCCCAACAGCCCCGGCGCCGCCCGTGAGGAGACCCCCATGCCGCGACTTGTCTATGGAGTCTGGGACGGCACTGTCTATGACAACCGCAACGGCGGTGACGCCACGCCCCCCGGACTGGACCTTTCCGTCTTCGACAGCTTCAGCGAGGGCAATCCGGCCCGCTCCTTCCTTTCGGACAGGGGCTTTCTCGTCTTTGACCCGGAGCTCCCCCTGCTCTGGGCCCTGTGGAAGCACTTCGACAAGGTGGCTTCCGAGTCCTGCGGCAAGTGTTCTCCCTGCCGCACGGGCGCGCCCCTGCTCCGCGACGCGCTGGCCGCGGCGCGCGACGGCGCGGACGTGGACTGGCAGGATATGCGCGACATCGCCCTCCAGATGAGCGGTACCTCCCTTTGCGGCGTGGGCCAGACGGGCGCGCTGCCCCTTCTGGCGGCACTGGCGCATTTCCCCGCCGAGCTCGAGCCCGGCGAGGCGGCCGACGCCCGCGGTTTTTACAGCGCCATCACGAGCCCCTGTATCGAGGCCTGCCCCGGCCTCGTCAACATTCCCCGCTATATCGACTACATCAAGGACGGCCATGACGATCTCGCCGCCAATACCGTCCTGCGCAGCTATCCGCTCGTGGGGAGCTGCGGGCGCGTCTGCGTGCGCAGTTGCGAGCGCGCCTGCCGCCGCGGCAAGGTGGACGAGGCCGTCTCCATCCGCAACCTCAAGCGCTATGCCGCGGACAGGGCCATCGCCTCGGGGATGCTCCAGCCGCAGGACGCGGCCCCGGCCAAAAATAAGCGCGTGGCCGTGGTGGGCGCGGGCCCGGTGGGCATTTCCTGCGCCTATCATTTGCTCGAGCGCGGCTATCCCGTGGATATTTTCGAGGCCAAGCCCAAGGCCGGGGGTATGATCCGCTACGGCATCCCCATCTATCGCCTGCCCAAGAGCACGCTCCAGGAGGAGACCGACATCGTGGCGGCCATGGGCGGCAAGTTTTTCTTCAACCAGAAGCTGGGCCGGGATTTTGACGTGGACGAGCTCTTCCGGCGCGGCTATGACGCCGTGTTCATCGGCTGCGGCTGTCCCAGCGGGGCCTATCTCGGCATGGAGGGCGAGGACACGACGCTCCCCGGCTATGAAAACGGCATCGCCTTCCTTGAGCGCGTCTACGAGGGCGTGGAGGCGGAAAATCCGCCCGTGCTCGAGGGCGACGTGGTGGTGGTCGGCGGCGGCAACGTGGCCATGGACTGCTGCCGGGCGGCCGCGCGCGTGGCCACGGGCGTGACGCACCTCATCTACCGCCGCACCGAGGCCGACGCCCCGGCGGACCCTGAGGAAATCAAGGCAGCCAAGGAAGAAGGCGTCCAGTTCCACTTCCTCTGCGGCCAGGACGCCCTGGTGGTGGAAAACGGCGAGATCACGGGCCTGCGCGTTCTCGACATGGAGCGCACGGAGCCGGACGCCAGCGGCCGCCGCGGTGTCCGGCCCATCCCGGGCTCCGAACACGTCATCCCCTGCCGCCATGTCATCGCGGCCATCGGCCAGAAAACCGATGCCGCCATGCTGCGCGAGGACGAGGGCATCGCCCGCGACCGCAAGAACTGCATCATCATCAATGCCGCGCACGAGACGAGCCGCAAGGGCGTGTTCGCCGGGGGCGACTGTACGACCGGACCCCGCGCCTCGGGCCCCACCACCATGATCATGGGCATGGGCCACGCCTATTTTGCGGCGCGCTCCATCGACCAGTTCCTTTCCACGGACCAGGTGCCCTTTGATTCGCGCTGGCGCCTCAGCGAATGGATCGCCAAAGGGCGGCTTTTGGATGACGCCGCGCCCGTGCCCGCCAAGCCCCGGCAGGAGCGCGTGGGCGTGCGCGAGATCCCGCCGGAAGAGCGGGCCCACAACTTCGACGAGGTGGAGCAGACCATGACCCGCGAGGAAGCCTGGTCCGAGGCGTCGCGCTGTATGCGCTGCTATCGCGTGCTTTCCGTCGTCACGCGCGAGCCCATCCCCGGCAATCCCGCCTAGATTTTCGCGCAGCAAGAGGACACGCCATGAAAGCCTATCTCAATGGTCAGGAATACAGTTTTACGGAGGGGGAAACCATCCTCCAGCTCGCCCGGCGCGCGGGCGTCTTTATCCCCACGCTCTGCCGCTTCGAGCCGCTCGAGCACAAGCCGGCCACCTGCCGTGTCTGCCTCGTGGAGGTGAGCGACGACAATGGCACGCGCATGGTCGCCTCCTGCGAGACGCCGCTTGCGGACGGGATGCGCATCGACACGCTCTCCCGCCGGGTGCGGGATATGCAGCGCACCCAGGTGGAGATGATTTTCGCGGACCACGACCAGGAATGCGTCTCCTGCGCGCGTCACGGCGACTGCGAATTGCAGGACCTGGGCGAGGCCGTGGGCCTTGCGCGCAACCGCTTCACCCACCGCCTGCGGCCGACGGCCGCGGAGCGCCCGCTGGACGACAGCGCCACGGGCATGACGCGCGACATGAGCAAGTGCATCCGCTGCCTGCGCTGTGTGGAAGTGTGCCGCCAGATTCAGGGCGTGGCCGCCCTCACCGTGGACGGGCAGGGCCTCGGCACCTGCATCGGCGTGGGCATGGCCGATAATCACAGCGCCTCGGCCTGCATCCAGTGCGGCCAGTGTACGCTCGTCTGCCCCACCGGGGCGCTGGCCGAGCGCGACCAGAACGACCTCGTGCTCGACATGCTGTCCGACCCGGAAACGACGACCGTGTTCAGCTTCGCGCCCTCGGTGCGTGTGCTCCTCGGCGAGGAGTTCGGCTTCGCCCCCGGCGTCAATGTGGAGGGCAAGATCGTGGGCGCGCTCCGGCGCATCGGCGCGGATGTGGTGCTGGATACGGACTTCGCCGCCGACGTGACCATCCTCGAGGAAGGGACGGAACTGCTCGGGCGCCTCAAGAAGGGCGCCAAAGGCCCCATGTTCACCTCCTGCTGTCCGGGCTGGATCAACTATGCCGAAAAGCACTGTCCGGGCATCCTGCCGCATATCTCCTCCACGCGCTCACCCCAGGGCATCCTCGGGGCGCTCGCCAAGAGCTACCTGCCCAAGGCCATGGGACTTGAGAAGGAGCGCCTGCGCACCGTTTCCATCATGCCCTGCATCGCCAAGAAGGACGAGGCGGCGCGCCCCGAGCTCGCGCGCGAGGGCGGCGTGCCGGATACGGACGTGGTGCTCACGGTGCGCGAATTCGCGCGCCTGCTCCGGCGCATGGGCGTCGACCTCGCGGACGTGGAGCCCGAGCCCTTTGACAATCCCTTCATGAGCGCGTCCACGGGCGCGGCGGTGATCTTCGGCTCCACCGGCGGCGTCATGGAGGCGGCCGTGCGCACGGTCTATGCCGTGGTCACGGGCAAAGAACTCGAGCATATCGAGGTCGCGCCCCTGCGCGGCATGGACGGCGTGCGCGAGGCCGAAATCGACCTCGGCGAGGGCAAGGGCAGCATCAGGGTCGCCATCTGCCACGGCCTGCGCAATGCGCGCGCCCTGGCCGAGCAGGCCATGGCCGGGGAATCGCCCTATGACTTCATCGAGGTCATGGCCTGCCCCGGCGGCTGCGTGGACGGCGGCGGCACCTCGCGCGTCAAGGGCAACTATCACCCCCAGGCGCGCACGCGCCAGCAGGGCCTCTACAGCCTTGACCGGGCCATGCCGCGCCGCCAGTCCCACAAGAACCCGCAGGTGAAGAAGCTCTATGCGGACTTCCTCGGCGAGCCCAACTCGCACTTGGCGCACGAATTGCTGCACACCGCCTATTCCGACCGCAGCGAAAGCCCGAGCGAGACCATCTTCGCCAACAAGAAGCGCCTGACCCTGACGGACTGAGCGGAAAGAAAGAACCAATGAACGCGAAAAGCGCCGGGAGGAGACTTCCGGCGCTTTTCGCGTTCCACGCTAGACTGAATCGGGCTCTGGCGAAATCAGGCAGAGGAGCCGCGCGCGCCGCTCCCTGTCCAGCAGGCGCTGGTTGGAGCTGCCGCGCCAGGCGATGTCGAGGCTGCGCAGGGCCTTGATATAGGGGCCGTCGATGAGCAGGTCCGTGGCGTCGAGCAGGGCGGCGACGGCCGCATCCTTCCGGGCGCGCGCCGCCAAATCCTCAAAAACGAAGCCGGTATAGGTGATGACCGTGCCGCCGAGGGCGTGGATGCGCGCCGCCAGCTCGGCCAGCGGGCGGGCCTGAAGAAAGGGCTCGCCGCCGGAAAAGGTCACGCCCGCGAGCAGCGGATTTTCCCGGTAGCGGGCCTCCAGTTCGTCCAAGGAATGGAGGCTGCCGCCGTTGACGGGATGCGTTTCGGGATTGTGGCAGCCCGGACAGTCGTGCGGGCAGCCCTGGGTGAAGATGGTGAGCCTGAGGCCCGGGCCGTCCACGATGGAATCTTCCACAATGCCCGCCAGCCGCAGCGGGGGGGCCTTGGCCTGCGCCCCCGGCAGGGGGGACGCGGGAAAATCTCTCTGCCGCGCCCCGGCGAGGGGCGACGCCTGTTCAGGCATGGCGCACGCGGTCGTGCTCTTCGGCGCGCTTGGCATTGTTGAAGCGGTCGAGCGTGCCCACAAGATAGCCGGTGATGCGCCGGATGCGCTCAAAGCCCACGCCTTCGCCCACCAGCGCGGTCGCGGGCACCGCGGCTGCATCCTCGTTCTGCGCTTCCTCGAACAGACGCGATTTCATCAGCATGGTCTTTTTCCTCCTCGGGATTTTTTCAAAAAGAAAATTTCCGCAGCCTCGGGCGGCTGCTCTCAGTTCCAGCGCGGCATATTGGGATAGAGCTTGGCAAGCTCGCGCAGCTTTTCCTCACTCACGCCCTCGCCCTCGCGGCGGCCGCAGCGCGGGCAGACATCGTTGATGACGCCCGTGTAGCCGCACACCGGGTCGCGGTCCAGCGGGTGGTTGACCGAGCCGTAGCCCACGCCCGCATCGTGCATATAGCGGATGATGCGCTCAAAGGCCGCGGTATTCTTGGCCGTATCGCCGTCCAGCTCCACATAGGTGATGTGCCCGGCATTGGTGAGCGCATGATACGGCGCCTCGATGGCGATCTTCCTGTGCGCCCGGATGGGGAAATACACGGGCACATGGAAGGAATTGGTGTAATAGCCGCGGTCCGTAATGCCCGGAAGCTCCCCGTAGCGCGCCTTGTCGAGCGCGGTGAAGCGGCCGCTCAGGCCCTCGGCGGGCGTGGCGATGAGCGAGAAATTGAGCTTCGTCTTTTCCGCCTCGGCGTCGGCACGGCGGCGCATGTGGCCGATGATGCGCAGGCCCAGCTCCTGCGCGGCCTCACTTTGGCCATGATGCTCGCCGATGAGCGCCACCAGCGTTTCGGCGAGGCCGATGAAGCCCACGGTGAGGGTCCCGTGCTTGAGCACCTCGCCGATGCGGTCCTCCACATCCAGCTTGCCGGAATCTATCCAGATGCCGTTGCCCATGAGGAAGGGATAGTTGCGCACCTTCTTGGCGCTCTGGATCTTGAGCCGGTGCAGGAGCTGCCGGAAAACAAGGTCGATGGCGTCGTCCAGCAGCCTGAAAAAGGCGTCGATGTCGCCCTTCGCCTCGATGCCGAGGCGCGGCAGGTTGATGGTGGTGAAGCTCAGGTTGCCGCGGCCGCAGGTTACCTGGCGATCCGGGTCATGCACATTGCCGAGCACGCGCGTGCGGCAGCCCATGTAGGCCACCTCGCTGTTGTAGTCGCCGGGCCGGTAATACTGGAGGTTGAAGGGGGCGTCGAGAAAGCTGAAATTGGGGAAGAGGCGTTTCGCCGAGGTCTCCATGGCGAGCTGGAAAAGGTCGTGGTTGGGGTCGCCGGGATCATAGTTGACGCCTTCCTTGACCTTGAAGATCTGCACCGGGAAGATGGAGGTCTCGCCATTGCCGAGGCCCGCCTGCGTGGCGAGGAGCAGGTTCTTCATGACCATCCGGCCCTCGGGCGAGGTGTCCGTGCCGTAATTGATGGAACTGAAGGGCACCTGCGCGCCCGCACGGGAATTCATGGTGTTGAGGTTGTGGATGAGCGCCTCCATGGACTGGTAGACGCGCGTCTCCGTCCTTCCGAGCGCCTCCTCCACGGCATAGGCGTGGGCGCGGGCCACGAGCTCGCGCTCCCCGGGCGCGGCTCGCGCCACAAGCGCCTCGCCCAGGGCCTCCGCGTCGCCCATGCGCGGCTCACTCCCGGCGAGGAGGCGGTCGGCGAGGGCCCCGGCGGCTTCGGCATCCATGCCCCCGGCGAGGCGCAGGCTGGCCTCCAGCGCCCGGCGATACTCCTTGCGCCAGGTCTTGACCACGCCCCCGGCCATGGCCCAGTCAAAATTGGGCACGCTCTGGCCGCCGTGCATCTCGTTCTGATTGGCCTGGATGGCGATGCAGGCGAGCGCGGCATAGCTCTCGATGGAATTGGGCTCGCGCAAGAAGCCGTGGCCCGTGGAAAAACCATTGCGGAAGAGCGGGATGAGGTCGATCTGGCAGCACGTTTCCGTGAGCATGTAGAAATCTTTGTCGTGGATGTGGATATCGCCGTTGATGTGCGCCGCCGAGGCGTCCTTGGGCAGGATATAGCTGTCCACGAAATACTTGGAGCCTTCGGAACCATACTTGAGCATGGTTCCCATGGCCGTGTCGCCGTCGATATTGGCGTTTTCGCGCTTGATGTCCTCGGCCACGGCCGGGGAATAGGTCAGGCGCTGGTAGATTTCCATGAGCGCCGATTCGGCATTGCGGATCTTGGCGTGCTCCGCACGGTAAAGGATATAGGCCTTGGCCGTGCGGGCATAGTCGAAGCGGATGAGGCTTTCCTCCACCACGTCCTGGATCTCTTCCACATGGCGCAGCTTGCGCTCCTCCAGCGTGCGGCAGACCTTTTCCGTGACGAAGAGCAGATCCGTCGGGGACATGTCCTCCCCTTCCACGGCCTGGTTGGCCCTGGTGATGGCGCTGAGGATCTTTTTCGAGTCAAAGGGCACGGCTGTGCCGTCCCGTTTGATGATCGTCGCGGGCATGGTCTACTCCCAAACAGGAGGGCTTTTCTGCAAAATGAAGCCGTGCTGCGGCCGCGAACGCGGCGCAGGCGCGGGGACAGCGGCAAAAGCCCGTTACTGCTGTCCGCCCTTGCGTCCGGTGACGCACGTTTTGCAAGAGCAGGTCTTCCGGCTTGCCCGCCGTTTTTCCGCCTTCCCGGGCCTTGGCCCAGTGGCGCAGTGGAAAAACGGGGCGCGGCCCTTATGGCGCACGCGACGGCTGACGGCGGCGGGTCCGCTCCCGAATTTAACGGGATTCCCTATTAAGCCCGTGGCGCTCTCGCGTTTCTAGAACTATTCAAAACTTTTTGCCGCGTCAATCGGGTTGCGAAAAAAAGGTCTCCTAGTGTCGGTGCACCTTACCAAAATCATTGTGAAAATTTCTGAGGTATCGCCTATCCCCCCGGGGGCGGCGCAACAGACCTTGACAGGAAAGTGCGGAGCTTCTACATACCGAAAAACAGTAAACGCGAAACAGCATATGATCGTCAGCTTTCATAGCCGCGAGACCGAGGACCTCTTCAATGGCGAAAGCCCGAAGCGCTTTCAGGCCATAGCACGCGTCGCCCTGCGCAAGCTGGATATGCTCGATGCGGCCACCACGCTGGATGACCTGCGCAGGCCGCCAGGAAACCGCCTTGAGCCCCTCAAGGGGGACCGCGCAGGCGAGCACAGCATCCGCATCAACGACCAGTGGCGCATCTGCTTTGTCTGGCATGAGGGAAACGCCCACCGAGTGGAAATCGTTGACTATCACTGAACCTGCGCCCGCTTTTCAGGGGAGAGAGGACATGCGCATCCGCACCCATCCCGGCGAGATATTGCTGGAAGAATTTCTCAAGCCGAACAACATCACCCCGCACGGGCTCGCCCTGGCCCTGGGCGTTCCACCCACGAGGATTGCCGACATCGTCCACCAGCGGCGCGGGCTGAGTGCGGACACCAGCATCCGGCTGGCCCGCTTTTTCGGCACAAGCGCGGAATTTTGGAGCAATCTCCAGAGTGCGCACGACCTGTCCCTTGTGGCAAATGAGCTGGAGAACACGCTTGAGCGCATCGTCCCGCTCGGGGAACGCGCGCAAAAGACGCGAGGCGCGGCTTAAAACCAGAGACCCCCGCGACAGTGTCACGGGGGCCAGAAAGCGGCTCGGCCGGGGCCGGGCTAGGCCTGGTCCTCGTCCTTGGGGGCCGGGGCTTCGGCAGGCGCGGTCTCCGGGGAGTGCATATTGACCTGCGAGGGGCCGTCAAAGCCCTGCGGCACCTGAAGCCCGATGCGCGCCGGGTGGTTGATGACGATGGGCCCGGTGAGGTTGAGGGTGGCCTTTTCCGGCTCGCCCGGCGGGATGGACACCGTGACGAGGATGGCCGCGTCCTCGGTGTTGCTTATCTGGAGCAGGGCCTGCTCCGCATCGCCGAGCATCACCGGATAGGACGGCAAAAAGCTGTACGGGTCGGCCACGAGCAGGCCCACCTGCGGGTTGGTCACGCTCTGGAGGATGAGCAGGGGCGCGTCCGGCCGAAGCTGGAGGAGGATGAAGTCGTGCTCCTCCTCGAAGCCCGCGAGCCCGCGCGGAAAACGAATGATCTTGTCGGGATCGATGACGCGCCGCCCGAGGCGGGTTTCGATCTCTAGCTCTTTTTCGCTTGCCATAGTTCAGCAGCCACCATGAAATCTTCGTTCTTTGTCGCCAGGGCGCGGCGATTTTCCTCAATGACCCGTTTATAGACCTCTTCGCGGTACACCGTGGTGTCGGCGGGCACGTCCAGGCCCAGCTTGACCTGCCGCCCCTGGATACCGAGCACGGTGATGCGGATATTTTCGCCCAAATACAGGCTTTCGCCGGGGCGTCGCGTCAGAATGAGCATGGCATGGCGTCCGATGCGCCAGGGGCGCGCTTACACATAGTTGGCGAGGCTCAGCTTCATGATCATGGACGAGGATTGCAGGACCGTCTGGTATGTGAGCTGCTGGCGNGTGAGCTTGGTCAGCAGTTCCGTCAGGTCGATGTCCTCANNATAGCTCAAACGNTCCTGCTGGTCCAGCTTNTGGAANGAGAGNACNTCNGANGCCGTNTNGNTGCGCGTTTCCTTGCCGCCCACCGAGGTGGCNGCNGAAAGNATCTGCTTTTCCGCCACCTTGAGGGCGGCGAGGGTCTTNTGCGCGCCCTCCTGGTTGTTGCCNTCCAGATAGCCGATNAAGGCGCCCACCACCTCNAAGAGGTTGTTGTCGCCGTCNAGNGCGGGCNTNCCCTCGTAGTAGCCGCCGAAGATGTCCTTGCCCACGGCGTTCACCGAAAGGTAGGTGTCCTTCATGATCTCGAACTTGAGGTCCGCGCGCGAGGGGTGCACCATGACNTGGCTGCCCGCCGTGATGGTGTTGTCGGCCACGCCGCCGGCGTCAAAATCCACATAGCCGCCGGGCACGGGCAGGCGCAGGGTGTCCGTGCCGTTGGTCTGGCCCTTGAGCGTNACCCAGTTGGAGCCGCCGTCCGTGCTGTAGGACCAGGTGAACTCGCTGCCCGCGGGGCCGCTGAGNTCCACGTCGGTATCCATGCGCACGAGGAGATTCTTGCCGAAGTCGCCGGTGGCCGNAACTTCCAGCCCGGCGGGCGCGCCCATCTGGGTCACNTCCACNGGNGGGTCCTTGTCGTCGCCCTGGTAGATGGCNGNNGGNCGGATNTAGAGCAGGGTGCCGTTNTAGGCGCCCGGGCCCATGTCTTCGCCGTCGGCATTGGTGGTTTCCGCCGCCTTGACCTCCATGCTCTTGGGCACGGTNAGGATGACNCCGTTGGCGGAAATCTTCACATTGCCGTCGGCATCGGTGAGCAGGTCGCCGTTCTCGTCGGTCTCGTAGGTGCCTTCCTGCCAGTTGTCGCCGCCGTCGATGGACCAGCGGAANGAGGGCATCCCCTCCAGNGTGCCGTCCTCGGTGAANTGCACGATGACCGTGCTTGAGCTCGCGCCCTCCAGCGTGTAGCTGCCGTTCTTGATGGCCGCATCCCAGTTCTCGTCCCAGCTCGTGAGGGCGAGGCCCTCCTCGTAGGCATTGTAGTCGTANCGGTGGCCCGCGAAGATGCTCTTGCCCTCAAACTCGGTGTTGGCGAGCTCGAGCAGGCTGCCGAANTGCTGGCGCGCCTGGTCGGCCATGATCTTGCGCTGGCTCGCGTCATAGGTNCCGGTGGAGGCCTGCTCNGCNAGNGNGATGAGGTCCTGGATGACCGNGGGCACGCGCGTGGAGAGCACGCTGTCCTCAAGGTTGAGCCAGCCCTTGGCCGTGTCCACGTTTTCCTGGTACTGGGCCGTATTGGTGAGGTCNANGCGCGTGGTGAGCACCCGGTAGGTGCCCGCCGGGTCGTCCGAGGGGCGGTTGATCTTTTTCTGGGTGGAGCCCTGCTGGACGCTCTCCATATATCCGGCCAGGTTCTTCTGCATCTGGCCGACCATGTCNTTGTACATGGTCTTNTGNGTGACGCGGATGGNCATNTGGCTCCCCCCTTACTGCTTGAGGCCGAGCAGGGTCTGCAGCATCTGNTCNGCGGTGGTGATGAGCTTGGCNGCCGCCGTNTAGGAATGCTGGTACTTGATGAGGTTGCTCATCTCTTCGTCCATGTTCACGCCNGTGACCGANTCCACNCGCTCGGAAAGGTCNTCGGTGAGGGCGGTGTGNTATTCGGTGTTNGTCTTGGAAAGNCGCCTGTCCGCGCCCACGGTGGTGACGAGGTTGGCGTAGTATTGCGAAATGCTCTGGTTGTCCACGGTCTTCCAGAGCGTGGAGATGGTCACCGGCTTGTCGATGAGCTTGCCGATGGCCGTGGCCGTGATGTTGTCGCCCACATTGGTCTGGAACTGGCCGTTAACCTGCCCGGAAGCGATGAGGTGCGTGTTGCTGTGCACCTGCGTGTTGACCGCGATGTCGCTGGCCGTGCTTCCGCTGAAAAAGGTGTTGATGCCGAGCGCCGCCATGAGGCCGGAGCTGTCCGCGCCCATGGCGAACTCGATATTGGAGCCCGCGGCGGTCTCGATGAGCAGCTTGCCGTCCTGGATGGTGGCNNNNAGGGGCTGCCNGCCGTCCTCCAGCGTCATGTTGTTGATGGCGTCGCGCACNTCCTCNAGGCTGTGGANGGANGGGTCGAAATTGGCNCCGCCGCCGAAGTCGAGCATGGTGGANTCGAGGTGGTCCCCGGTGACGCTGTCATAAAAATGGAAGTTGACATTGCCCGCCTGGAGCTTGTCGGAAAAGGGCAGGATGGCCTGCGGCGAGCCNAGNGCCTGCTTGGTGTCCTCCACGCGCTGCTGGCCCTGCGCATAGGTGAGCTTGGAGAGGCCCGCGCCCTGGCTGTGGATGCGGTTGACCTCCCAGATGAGGNNNGAGGNCACGGCGTTGAGCTCGTCCATGTAGCGGCCGCAGTTGTCGTCGCGGATATTGTANTAGGCCGCGAGCTTGCCGCCGGTGACGCGGTTCTTGTTGTCCTGNCCGTCAAAGCCGATCTGCGGGGTGATGTTCTGGGGCCCGCGCGAGGGTTCGATCCAGTAGAGACCGTCCTTGGGGATGATGTCGAACTGGTCGCCCGCGTGGAANTTNTCCNNCGAGGAGAAGGANATCTTNAGGTCCTTGACCANCACCTCGTCGGTGACGGGGTTGCCGTATTCATCGGTCTTGCCGCTGNTCGTGATGTCGAAGCGCAGNTCCTGGCCGTCGTCGCCGCGCAGCCAGGTCTTGCCGCCGTCNAGCGANACGCGGAACTGCGGGGGNTCGTCNCCGCCGGCGTCGCCGCCGCGNACGATCTCCACGGTGTATTCGTGGCTGTCGTTGCCCGTGAANTTGATGTTGCCCGCNTAGGTNGAGCCGGACTTGAGGTGGTTCTCGGCGCGCGGNCCCATGACCTCGAGCTCGTAGGTNACGATGCCGTCNACGAGGGGCTGNCCGGTGGANAGCTGCACGCGGAAATTGCCCTTGCCGTGGTCGATGGTCTCCACGTCCACGAGGGTGGCGAGCTCGCGCACNAGCTGGTCGCGCTTGTCGAGGAGCGAATTGGGATTGCTGATGCCNTCNACNGTCTGGGCGGTGATCTGGCGGTTCAGGTCGGCGATGGCCACCGCGATGTCNTTGACGCGGTTGACGCCCTGCTTGATGGANACATCCATCTCGTTCTGGATGTTCTTGATGGCGTCCATGGTGTTGCCGAACATGTCGCNCAGGTTGTCGGCATAGGAGAGCAGGCTTTCGCGGACGGCCGTGTCGTCNGGGCGCAGGGCGAGGTCCTGCCAGGCGTTGAAGAAGCTCGTCAGGGAGGAGCTGATGCCCGCGCGGTTGGCTTCGTTGAAGATGTTTTCCAGCGAGGCCATGATGGTGTCCTGCTGGTCCCAGCGCGACGAATTGGTGGACTGCTTCACATAGGAGCGCTCNAGAAANGCGTCGAANAAGCGCATGATCTGCTGNGCNTTGACGCCCAGAGGCTGCGCCCCCGGCTTGTACTTGAGNCCNCCGGCGTCCTTCTGGTCCACATACTGGCGCGAATAGCCCTCGGTATCCACGTTGGCAAGGTTGTTGCCCGTGACCGAGATCCACGCCTGCGATGCGTTGAGGGCCGACTGGCCGATATTGAGCAGTCCGTTGAGCATGGCCTAGAGCCTCCCGGAGATGAGCGCGGCCTGCGGGTGCATCTCGTGGCGCATCCCGCCCCGGCGGCCGTAGACGCCCGCGCGCGGCGGCGCGGCCTGGCTGGTCAGCGCCTGCAGGGTGCGNGTGCTCTGGTCGAGCAGGGCGAGAGAAAGCTGGGCATTGCGCGAAGCCTGGCGCGANACCTGCTGCTCGCCGCCATCNANGGAGGNNAAGAGCGTCAGAAGNGTGGCGCCCTGCTCCNCGGGGAGCCCGGCNGCGTAATCGCTCACCCGCACGCCGCCAAGGGTGCGGATGACNAGGGTCTTTTCCACGGCNATCTGGCGGATGAGCTCCTGGATGGAAAATTCCAGNGCNGCCACNCCGTCGGTGTTGCGGCTCATCAGGATGCCGTACTCCTCNTCGAGGAGGTCGTGCAAAAGCGCCAGGGCCTTGTCCTGACGGGATAAACTTTCGTGGATTATCTGGTACATCCTGTCCTCTCTTGCGGACGGGGCAGGCAGAAGCTGCCGAAAAATCTGGTTGTGCCAGTTACAAAGCAAAATTTATGCCATGAACATGACAGCATGNAGGGCATNNCGNCGCNTGGNGCCNGAGTNGNGAANCGCCACGCCCTANCCCCTCGCGTCCGCCGCCGTCAGCGGCGGGATGCTGAAGTTGCCGGAAGCCGCGGCGTCAGCAGGAGCGGCCGCGGAAGCAGCCGTGGGAGCGGACTGCGCTGCCGGGGCCGCGCCGGGNGCGGGGGCTGCCGCCTGCGCCGGTTGCGNCTGGGCCTGTGCGGCCGNGGCGCCCGCCTGCGCCTCGTTGGCGGCGTGGTAGGCGGCGATGCCCGCCCCGGCCTTGCTGTTCACGCCCACATTGTCCACATTGAGCACGCGGATGGGCTTCAGCCCGCGCTTGCTGCGCTCCGCGGTGCTCATGTTGGTTGAGAAGCGCACATTGCGGGCGCGGCCCGTGGCCTGCGCGCCTTCCGCCCCGGCCACGTCCCCACCGGAAGTGGCGGCGCCCTCCACGGGAGCGGCCTGCGCCGCGTCAGCGCTGTGACGCGTCGAGGGCTGGTGCAGGGGCGGACGCACCGCGTGCGAGCCGAGCTTGTCCCCGGCCTCGCGGCGCGCCACCTGGGCGAGCTCAAGGCCGGAGGCCGGAGCGGTGCGCTTGTGCTGCGGTGCCTGCGGCTGGGCCGCGGCGACAGCGGCGGCGCCCTGCTGGGGGGTGGCGCCGCCGGTCTCCTGCTGGTGCAGGGCCTGGCGCGCGCGCAGGGAGGCCAGGGCGCGCTCCACCTCGGGGTTGAGCTCCACAGGCTCCTCGGCGGCGGCCGCCATGGCCGCGGGCGCGGCAGCGGGAGCAGCATTCGCCGCAGCCGCGGGGGCCGGAGCCACGGCAGCGGCCGGGGCTACCTTGTCCTCTGGGCCCGGGGCCGTAGCCGGGGCGGCGCCATCATAGATGGAAGCCACGGAAGCCGCCGCCGTTGCCGGCTGGACAGGTGCCGCGGGGGCCTTGTCCGAAGCCCCGGTCTCGCCGGTAGGGGCCGGCGCATCCAGCAGCGGCGCCGCCTCGGGCGCGAAGGCCCGGCTCTGGGAGGCCCCGGCCGCGCTGCGGCTGGCCGAAACGAGATTGCGCGAAAGCTGGGCGTACATCATGTCCGCGAGGCCGATGCCGCCCGCGCTGGTCATGGACTTGGAGAGCTCCTGGTCATACATGTCCTGCCAGAAGCGCTCCTCCTTGCCGTGCATGAGGCCGCCCTTGGGGATAGTGTTGCGCATCTCCTGCCACATCTTCTGGATGAAGACCGACTCGAAGCCCTCGCAGGCCTCGCGCAGCTTCTTTTCCTGGGCTTCGGGCGAGAGCTTGCGCCCGTTGATGCCCCCGAGGCCGGTGAGCTTGGCCTGGAGTTCGCGGCGCGACTGGTCGGCGGCGCCGTTCTGGGAGGTCACAAGGGCCGTGGCGTCAAGGGGCGTGGTCATCTTAGATCACCTCCAGGTCCGCATGGAGCGAGCCGGAAACCTGCAAGCTGCGCAGGATGGAAATCAGGTCGCGCGGGGTTGCGCCGATGGCGTTGAGGCCGTCCACCAGCTCCTGCAGGGTCGCGCCTTCCACCATGTGCAGGCGGCGGCTCTCCTCGCGGACATTGATGTCCGTCTCGGGCGTGACCACGGTCTGCCCCTGTGAGAAGGGACCGGGCTGCGAGACCTGCTCGTTCTCCTGCACGGTGATTTGCAGGTTGCCGTGGGCCACGGCCGCACGCGTGATGCGCACGTCCTTGCCGAGGACCACGGTGCCCGTCTTTTCATCTACCACCACCTTGGCGGCGGTGTCGGGCGTGACTTCGAGATTTTCCACCGAGGCCATGAGCGGCACGAGGTTGTTGCGGTACTGCGGGGGCACGTCCAGGCTCACGCTCATGGCGTCCACGGCGCGGGCGAAGGAACCGCCCATGGCGGAATTGAGCCGCTCGGCGATCTGCTGGGCCGTGGTGAAGTCGCCCACGCGCATGTTGAGCGTGAGCTTGTCCTGCTGGTTGAACTCGAAGGGGATGGCCCGCTCCACGATGCCGCCGCCGGGGATGAGGCCCACGGTGCTCACGTTCTTGGAGGTGGAGGCCGCCTCGCCGTTGACGGAATAGCCGCCCACGGTGAGCGCGCCCTGCGCGAGGCAGTAGGTCTTGCCGTCCACGCCCTTGAGCGCCGTCTGGAGCAGCACGCCGCCCAAAAGCGACGTGGCGTCGCCCACTGACGAGACGGTCACGTCGAGCCGCGTGCCCGGCTTGGAGGACACGGGCATTCTGGCCGTCACCATGACCGAGGCCACGTTCTTGACCTTGAGCGCCGAAGAATTGAGCCCGATGCCCATGCGGTCGAGCATGTTCTTCATGGAGCTCATGGTGAAGGCCGAATCCTTCTTGTCGCCGGTGCCCGCGAGGCCCACCACGAGGCCGTAGCCGATGAGCTGGTTGTCGCGCACGCCGGAGAAGGTGGCGATGTCCTTGATGCGCACGGCCTCGGCCGGGACGGACCAGCCGAGAATGCTCACGGCGAGGGCCAGCGCCCACAGGCAGCGGAACAGCGGCGTCAAAATCTTGAAGAACGATTGCATGGATACTCCCTCCGCGCCGTCGGCCCCAGGCCTCATATTGCGGTGTTCCCGCCCGTGTCGGGCGGTTCGTGAAGCGGCGCTCTGGTTGTGCTTGCCCCTTATATGCAGGAACCATGCCTGAAACAAAAAACGGCCGCCCCCGAAGGAACGGCCGCCTTGCTGACTGATACGGTTATGCCCGCTCACACGATGCGGAAGAGCGAAGGCTCCTCGCGCACAAGGCTCTCGGCGATGGCCTGGGCGTCGATGTTGTAGGTGCCGTTGGCCACCTGCTCGCGCAGCTCGGCCACGCGGTCCGCGCGCACGTCGGGCGTGTTCTGGGCGGTACGCCGCGCCTCGGTGAGCAGGAGGGCGTCGCGCGAAACGCTGATGGTGTCGCCGCCCGCGGGAGCCTCCTCAGCGGGCCTCGCGCGGCCCGTGGCGGCCTCGCCGCTCTTGTCCACCCCTCCGGTCCCGGTGCTCGTGGCATAAGGGTCAAGCGGGGGGTAGCCCATACCGGCATTGCGGATTTCCATTCTCTGCTCCTTCAACAGGGCTCTTGCCCTGCGGCGGGTCTCATACTTGGCGGGCGTCCGGCCGTCCGGGCCATCCTGGCCCTTCAGCAGACGGCCTCGTGCCGCTCCGGCCGCTCCAACATGCTCTGGTCAACTTTCTGGCGCGTGATGCGCCACAGGGCATGTCGGGCGCGCCGTTCTTCCTCCGCGCTGAGCGGCCGCTGGCCTTCCGGCCCGATGGCCACGATGCGGAGCCGCGCCCCCGGCGGGTAGGTGAAGCCCACTTCGAGGCCTATGGCCTCGCTGAGCTCCGCGCGGATCTCCTCCACCACGGGATTTGCGCTTCCCGTGAATATGAGGGTGTCATACAATTCCCGTGCCACTTTCTCCACAAAGACACGGCGATTGACGGATGGGTCCGGGTCCTGGGGCTTTTCCCCTGCTGCCAGGCGGCGCTTGACGCGAAAACGGGCCAGACGCCGCGCCGCGAGCAGCTGCTGCTCATAGCTCTGGAGCATGATCCGCATTTGCAGGGTGTGCATATCAGGCATGAGACACCATCCTGCTGCTCTTTACGGCCCCGGGCGGCAAAACTTTAGACTTTTTTTATGCTTTTTGCCGTTGCCGCGCAAGGTTCATCCAACCTGCCGGGATTACAAAAAATCAGTTCCTGTTCCGTGCAAGCACACAGGCAATCGCGCCCAGGTTGCAAAGGCAGAAAATGACCAGGTCCACCCGCATACAGAGCATGAAGCCGGGGAGCGTCCCTGCGTCCACCGGGGCATTGCCGAGGAAGAAGCCCAGCGTCAGGGTAATGACGACCATGTTGCAGAGCTGCCCCGCCGTGCGCACGGCCCCCGTGAGCCCTGAGGCCTGACCCACATGCTTCTCGCCCGCGCTTTCGAGGATGATGGCCGTATTGGGCAGCGCAAAGAGGCTCATACCCGCCCCGAGGAAGGCCTGGATGACAAAGATGAGCCACAGTGGCGAGTCAAGATGCAAAAAAGCGGCCGTGGCAAGGCCTGCGCCGCAGAGCGCCACGCCCACGGCGCTCACATGGCCGGGGCGCCAACTTTTGCACAGGCGTGCGGCGAGCGGCGTGGTCACGGCCTGTACCACGGACTGGAAGGCGAGGATGAGGCCCGCCTCCTGCACCTCCATGCCCCGCCCCACCTGAAGATAGAGGCTGAAGAAAAAGAGAATGCCGAAAAAGGAGCTGTAATTGACAAAGGCCGCCAGCGAGGAGAGCGCAAAGACCCGGTTTTGCGCCAGAAGCCGCATGTCGAGCAGCGGATAGCGGCTTCTGAGCTCGTGCAGGCAGAAGAGGAGGATGAGGCCCGCGAAGGCCGCAAGCAGGCACCAGGCAAGGGGCGGGCTCTCGGCCAGTTCCGAGGCTCCGAAGGTGAGCGCCACCATGGCGCAGCCGTAAATGAAACAGCCCGAGGCGTCGAAGGGCTGGTCCGCGGCGGTGCGCCACTCCTGACGGACCGTGACCTTCATCAGCAGGAAAACGCCTACAAAGGCCAGCGCGTTGCCCCAGAACAGCCAGTGCCAGCCGAGGATGCCGGTCACGAAGCCGGCGATGGGCGCCCCGCAGGCGATGCCCGCATAGACGGCGGCGCCGCTGAAGCCGAGATAGGCCGCACGCTTCTCCGGCGGCGCGGCCGAGGCCAGAAGCGCGAGGCCGCTGGCATTGAACATGGCGCCTCCGAGCCCCTGAAAGAAACGCAGGGCGATGAAGAGCGGCACCGAGCGCACAAAGCCCAGCGCGGCCCCGCAAATGGCGAAGACGGCGATGCCCGTGAGGAAGATGCGGCGGCGGCCGAAAATGTCGCCCAGGCTGCCGGAAGCGAGCTGGAACACGGCGAGCCCCAGGGAATAGAAAGCGCCGATGAGACTGAGTTGCCGGGCGCTGGCGTCCAGACTCCCACCGATGGCCGGCAGCACCGCATTCACCCCGGCAAGCATGAAGGGCATGCAGAAGAGCGAGGCGCAGATGGCCGCCAGCAGCGGGCGGTGGCTTTTCTCAATGCTCATGCGGCCAGCCTAGAGGGCGGCGCGCCCCGGGTCAAGCCCCGGCCGGCCCGCGGGCAGGCGCGGGGCTTCGGCTCAAAAACCCACTTCCTCGGCGATGCGGCGGCAAAGGCCCGGCTTGTTCAGGGTGTAGAGGTGGATGCCGGGCGCTCCCATGTCCATGAGGCGGCGTATCTGGCGCACGGCAAAGGCCAGCCCGGCCTCGCGCACGGCCTCGGCCCCGCCCGCGGCATGGGCCTCCTCCAGTTCAAGATAGAGCTTGCCGGGGATATTGGCCCCGCAGAGGGAGAGCACCCGCCGCAGGGAATCGAGGCTCTGGATGGGCAGGATGCCCGGAACCACGGGCACGTCCAGGCCGTGCTCGCGCAGGCTCGTCACCAGGGCCTCGTATTCGCGCACGTCGAAGAAGAGCTGGGTGATGGCGAAATCCGCGCCGGCGGCCAGCTTTTCCGCAGTATGCAGCCGGTCAAGGGCGAAGGTGGCGGATTCGGGGTGCGGGGCCGGGTAGGCGGCCACGCCGATGCCCATGTCCGGTTCGCACCGGCGGATGAAGCGGACGAGATCGGCGGTATGGCGAAAGGCTCCGCAGGTCGTCTCCCAGGTCTGGCCCTTGGGCGGGTCGCCGCGCAGGGCGAGCACATTGTCCACGCCGTGGGCGCGGAGCTCCCGTAAAAAGGCGGCGATGTCCTCCGGCTGCGCGCCCACGCAGGTGAGGTGCGCCATGGCCGTGAGGCCGCTCCGCGCAAGCTCCGCGGTGACGGCGAGGGTGTTGCGCTGGCGCGAGCCCCCCGCCCCGTAGGTCACGGACACAAAGAGCGGGGAAAGCGCGCGCAGTTCCTCCACCGTGGCATAAAAGGCGGGGAGCTGGCTTTCTTCCGCCGGGGGAAAAAACTCAAGGGAAAAGAAGGGACGCTCCGCCTGGCGGATCAGGGTTCCGATGCGCATGGGTCGCTCCTTAAAAGATAAGCTCCGTGAAACTCTCAGTTCCGGCGGCTGAAGGGGCCACGTCCCACCGGCCGCGCCGCAGGTTTCCGGCACAGAGTATTTCTATATCAAGATATATTGATACGTCAATCCCGAAGCCCCCTGACTTGCCAAAGCCGGTGGCGGGGCTTAAAATCCCGTCAAGGAAAGGTAACGGCGCCCCCGCGCCCGCTTCCCCTGAGTTCCATGCGCCGCGCCATCGAGACACAGCCCGGCCCCCGGCCCCGCCGGGGCGCGCACCCGGCCCTCGCCGGGCTCTGCATCCTGTGGCTCTGCGCCCTCGCAGCCCTCGCCAGAGCCGACGACGCGCCGCCCCCCGCGGCCGCTCCCGAGGCGGCGGTCGAGGCCCTGCGCGCGGACAGGGGTCTCGGCGTGGAGGCACCCTCCCCTTCTCCCGCATCTCCTGAGCCCGCGCCCCGCACCGACGCTGCGCCTACCGCCACAGTCCTCTCCCGCACACCTGCGGCCAAGGACAAGGTGGGCATCGACGACAAGGGCGGCGCGCAATGGCTCGTCCTGGAGCCGGGGCTGGATTTTGGCGAATTCCGCCTGGAAGGCGGGGACTTCCGCCTCACCGCCCTGCGCATCGATCCGGAAAAGTTCGACTTCGAGCTCTGCGCCAGCTCCGCCGACGGCAAGGGCCCGCGCGCGCTGGAGGCCTGGGGCGAGGAGCGCGACCTCGTGGCCGCCATCAACGCGAGCATGTACCGCGAGGACGGCTCCACGAGCACGGGCTACATGCGCGGCGCGGGCCACGTCAACAATCCCCGCCTGGTGGAGCGCTTCGGCGCCTTCTTCGTGGCCGGCCCGGATGCCGGGGACCTGCCCAAGGCCGCCATCATCGACCGCGACATGCCGGACTGGAAGGAGCGCATCGGCCGCTATGACCTTGTTATCCAGAATTACCGCATGATCAACAGCGACCGCCGCATCCTCTGGAGCCCCGGCGGCCCGCTCTATTCCATTTCCGCAGTGGCGCAGGACGGCGCGGGCCGCATCCTCTTTCTCCACAGCCGCGCCCCGGTGGAGGCTTACGCCTTCGCCCAGCAGCTGCTTCACCTGCCGCTCGACGTGCGCACGGTCATGTATGTGGAAGGCGGCGCGCAGGCCGGTCTGCTCGTGCGCTCGCATTCGCTTCGGCGCGACATGGGCGGCCTTCATGCCCCGTCGCTGCTCGTGACCGGCAACCTCAAGGCGTTGCTCCCCAATGTGCTCGGCGTGCGCCGCAAGGACGCCCGCCCTCTTGCGCCCGCGGAAGCGGCCGCTGCGCGGGACTGATAAACGCCTTTACAATGGCGCGGCTTTCCGCCATAATCCTAGGAGGTCGGCAGGAGTGAGCCCAGAGGCGCCCTCCTGTCCCGGAGCCGCAGGCGCCACCGCGCCCGCTCCCATGAACGGACGATGAGACCCCTTACCAGAGAGGTTGCAGTATGACCAAAAGGCTTGAAGTGTATAAGTGCAATGTGTGCGGCAATATCGTCGAAGTGCTTCACCCCGGCGACGGCGAGCTCGTGTGCTGTGGGCAGCCCATGAAGCTCATGCAGGCTGGTTCTACCGACGGCGCCACCGAAAAGCATGTGCCCGTCATCGAGAAGTGGAAGAAGGGCTACCATGTGAAAATCGGCAGCGCCCGGCATCCCATGGAGGAGAAGCACTATATCGAGTGGATTGAGCTCGTCACCGATGACGGCAAGGTCTACCGCCGCTTCCTCACCCCGGCCGACGAGCCGGAAGCCTTCTTCGACGAGGTGGAGGCCGACAAGGTGACGGCCCGCGAATTCTGTAACCTGCACGGTCTCTGGAAGGCCGAAAACTGAAGCCCCGCAAGGAGTGACATCATGGCAGCCAACTATGTTTGCAGCGTCTGCGGCTACGAATACGAACCCAAGGAACACGACGGCGTGGCCTTNGAGGACCTNCCCGANGACTGGACCTGCCCGGTCTGCGGCGTGGGCAAGGACCAGTTCAACAAAATGTAGCGCGCACNTCGGCGCGACGACGCTGATNNCCGCCCCGTCTTGCCCTTNGGCGAGGCGGGGCNTTTGCNGNTNNGCGCCNGNNACGGCGCGNCNTNTCTTTNCNGGGCCTNCGGCCCTGCCGACACTTCGGAACNTGGGAGNACACCATGCAGCCAATCGAAATCAANAAAGANATTTTCTGGGTNGGCGAGGTCGATTTCGACCACCGCGACTTCCACGGCTATTCCCGCTGCCCGGACGGCACCACCTGCAACGCCTACCTCATCAAGGACGAAAAAAACACCCTGGTGGACTGCGTGCCCTCNGGCATGGAAGGCGCCCTGCTNTGCCGCCTNGCCAAGACCATGCCGCCGGACAAGGTAGACTATATCGTCTGCAACCACATGGAGCTNGACCANCAGGGCGCGCTCGCCGAAATCGTGGAGCGCGTNCGGCCGGANAAGATCTTCGTCTCCCAGCTNGGGCTCAAGTCCATGGCCGGCTATTTCGCGGGCAAGGACTGGCCCGTCCAGGCCGTGAAAAGCGGCGACGTGCTGGANCTNGGCNCNCGCCGCATCATCTTCCANGAAACGCGGATGCTCCACTGGCCNGACAGCATGGTNTCCTANATCCCGGAAGAAAAGCTGCTCATCAGCAATGACATCTTCGGCCAGAACATCGCGAGCACCGCCCGCTACACGGACGACTTCGACGACCAGGCCGAATTTGTNCGCCGCATCAAGGAATACTACTACAATATNGTGCTGCCCTANTCGCCCACGGTGCTCAAGGCGCTCCCNGTGGTGGAAAGCCTNGACATCGACATGATCGCCCCGGACCACGGCCTCATCCACCGCGGCCGCGACGCCGTGCGCTTCATCATCGACATGTACCGCAAGATGGCCGAGCAGAAGCCGCAGCAGCGCGCCGTCATCTTCTANGACACCATGTGGAAGTCCACCGAGCACATGGCCTANGCCGTGTGCGACGGCCTTTCGGAAAACGGCGTGCCCGCGCGCATCATGTCGCTCAAGGCCAACCATCACAGCGCCGTCATGACCGAGCTTGCGGACTGCGGCGCNGTGCTCGCNGGCTCGCCCACCCACAACAACGGCNTCCTGCCGCTGGTGGCCGNNATGCTCACCTATATGGAAGGGCTGCGCCCGCAGAACCGCGTGGGCGGGGCCTTCGGCTCCTTCGGCTGGTCCGGCGAAGCGCCCAAGCAGTTGCAGGCGCGCCTTGCNGCCATGCACATGGACATGCCCGCCGANCCCGTCAAGNGCGCCTGGCGCCCNGACAAGGANGTNTTCAAGGCCTGCCACGCCCTCGGCGCCACCGTGGCCGACGCNCTCAAGAAGAAGTGCGCCGCCGCCAAGTAGCNGACGCANNGCCNCNNTCCNCCGCTTCCCGCCGTGCCNGGGCNNNCNCNAGNCCCGNGCNGCGGGAAGCGCTTTTTTGTTGCGCGGGNGNGNNGAATCCCCTACCTTAANGCCCNTCNCNNCAGGNNAAACGCNGGGCNCAGGCCNGAGGNTNCNGGCGAGGAACNCNAGGCCCATGCTGGATACGGNTTTCTTCACCCAGGAGCTTTTGCCGGCCCTCAACAAGGGGCTCATGGTCTCGCTCGCGCTCATCATCCCGGCGGCGACNCTGGGCTTTGTGGGCGGCGTGGCGCTCGGCTGCGCCCGNGCCTTCGGNCCGCGCTGGCTGAGGCGNCTGGGCGACGCCTATACCTCGCTTNTGCGCGGCGTGCCGCTGGCCATCCAGCTGATGATGATNTATTACGCGCTNCCCAAGCTCGGCATCTATTTCGCCCCCTATGGGGCNGCNCTCACGGCCTTCATCCTCTGCACCTCGGCCTACCAGTCNGAATATGTGCGCGGCGCCCTGCTCTCCATCCGGCGCGGNCAGATACTCGCCGCGCAGTCNCTGGGCTTCACCCNGTGGCAGACCATCCTCTGGATCGTGGTNCCCCAGGCNGCGCGCNGGGCNTTGCCCGGCTGNGGCAACGAGATNGTCTANCTCATCAAGTACAGCTCCCTCGCCTATCTCGTCACCTGCATGGAGCTCATGGGCGAGGGCAAGGTGGTNGCCTCGGACACCTTCCGCTTCACCGAGGTCTTTCTCACCGTGGGGGCCTACTACCTCATCATGGTCACTCTGGCGAGCTGGCTTCTGCACTGGCTGGAGCGGCGCGCTCATATCCCCGGCTTCGGGACAGCCTGAGACTCCGGATTTTCCTCAAAAAGTTCCCCGGCTTCTGCAAACCCCGGCTTTCGAGCGCCAGGGAGCGATCATGTGCGAAAGGCACGGAGCTTGCGCCTTCGCGGTGTCTGCCCTTTCGCGTGGCGGGAGCGACTGGCGAAAAATGGAAGGGCTGCATCCCGGCCCCCAGCCGATGCTCCAGNCCTTTCTCCGNAGCGCCAGCGCTTCGGAAAATATGCGGCAAGAACCCGGACAGCAAAAACGGCGGCCCCGAGGGACCGCCGTCTTGCTGTAGATCCTGCACCGCCGAATGGCGGACCACTTACTTGATTTCGACCTCGGCGCCGGCTTCGGTGAGCTGCTTCTTGGCTTCCTCGGCCTCTTCCTTGGAAACGCCTTCCTTGATGGTGGAGGGGGCGCCGTCCACCTTCTCCTTGGCTTCCTTGAGGCCCAGGCTGGTCAGGGCGCGCACCACCTTGATGACGCCAATCTTGTTGGCGCCGGCGCCCTTGAGCACCACGTCGAACTCGGTCTTTTCCTCGGCGGCCGGGCCAGCGTCGCCGCCGCCCGCCGGGGCGGCCATGACCATGGCGGCAGCCGGGGCGGCCGCGGAAACGCCGAACTTCTCCTCAAGCTCCTTGATGAATTCGGAGAGCTCGAGAACGGTCATATTGGAGATGAATTCAACCACTTCTTCTTTGGTAACGGCCATGATGGTCTCCTCGTCTTTGGCTGGATGTTTGCGCGTTCACGCCGCTAGGCAGCGGCCTTGCCCTTCTGCTCCTCAATAGCCTTGAGGGCATAGAGCAGCCCGCGCAGCATATTGGCGAAGAGCGACACAAAGTTGGTGGGCACGGCGTTCATGGTGCCGAGCAGCTGGCCGAGCAGCTGCTCCTTGCCGGGCAGCTTCGCCAGGGCCTCCACCTGGTCGGCGGACATCTCCTTGCCGTCCAGGCTGGCGCAGCGCAGGCTGAACAGCTTGCTCTGCTTGGCGAAGTCGCTCAACGCCTTGGCCACCGCCACAGGGTCGTCGAACCCGAGGGCCACGCCGCAATTCTCATGGAACTTGTCCTTGATGGCGTCGTGTTTGCCGCCGGTAAGAGCAATGCGAGCCAGGGTGTTCTTGACGACGTGATATTCGCCGCCGGCGCCGCGCAGGCGCACCCGAAGGTTCGTCAGCTCTTCCACCGACATNCCCTTGAAGTCCGTGAGCGCCGCAAAGGAGGAGGCGTCNGCGCGNGACTTGATCTCCTCGATGATTACGGCTTTTTCAGACCTGTNCACGTGATACCTCTCACGTCAGGGGTGCCTGGTGGAATGCCGAGCCAAAGAGAAGTCTGGGCAGGAAATTGAGGGACAAGCCCGCCTGCCGTCTTCGACCCGTATTCCGTTTCCTCAGCCAGTGGTTGCNNNAGCAACCCTTGAANGNCCACCCGGCNCAGNNNNGNNCNNNGGCNGCGCGAGACNNNTGCCCGCGCNCTAGCCTTCAAGAAATTTCTTCACCTGNGGCATNTCCACCTTGAGGCCNGGNCCCATGGTGGTGGAAATGGCCATGGACTGCATNTAGTTGCCCTTGGCGGCCGAGGGCTTCAGGCGGTTGACNGCCTCNAGCAGGGCCTTGAGGTTGCCGAGCACCTTNTCNGGCCCGAAGGAGACCTTGCCGAGCGGCGCATGGAGCACGCCCGCCTTGTCCACCTTGAAGTCCACGCGGCCGGCCTTGAGCTCGTTGACGGCCTTGGCCACNTCNAANGTGACNGAGCCGGTCTTGGCATTGGGCATGAGNCCGCGNGGGCCGAGCACNCGGCCGATCTGNCCNACNAGGGCCATGACGTCCGGNGTGGCNACGGCGGCGTCGAANTCCAGCCAGCCGTCCTTGATCTTGGCGACNAGGTCCTCNGCGCCCACAATNTCCGCGCCCGCGGCCTTGGCNTCGGCCTGNTTCTCGCCCTTGCAGAACACGGCNACGCGCACCGTCTTGCCNAGGCCGTGCGGCAGNGTNACGGCGCCGCGCACCATCTGGTCCGAATANTTGGGGTCCACGCCGAGGCGCAGGGCCACATCGACNGTNTCGTCAAACTTGGCGAAGGACGCGCCGAGGGACTTNGCCACCGCGTCCTCGACGCTGTAGCGCTCCTGCACGTCACAGNCTTCGACCGCTTTACGGAAATTCTTGCCATGCTTGGGCATGTTACGATCCTTTGCTTATCTCCTGCCCCNNAGCCGGAACTGGGTCGGCCGGGCAGTACAAGTGATGGCGGAAAAAGGCGACGGGCNTGNNTGCNGNNNNCGCGCAGCCCNTCGCCNNTACGGCNCGAAGACNCTACTTGACGTCGATGCCCATGCTCCGGGCNGTGCCCGCGATGGACTTCACGGCGGCCTCAAGGCTCGCCGCATTGAGGTCCGGCAGCTTGAGTTTNGCGATCTCCTCCACCTGNGCNTGGGTGAGGCTGCCCACCTTGTTGCGGTTGGGCTCGCCNGANCCCTTCTCGATCTTGGCCGCCTTCATGATCAGCACCGCCGCNGGCGGGGTCTTGGTGATGAAGGTGAAGGAACGGTCNGCATAGACGGTGATGACCACNGGGATGATCATCCCCTTCTGGTCCTGGGTGCGGGCATTGAATTCCTTGCAGAANCCCATNATGTTCAGGCCNTGCTGGCCCAGNGCCGGGCCCACCGGNGGGGAGGGNTTGGCNGCGCCNGCGGGNATCTGCAACTTGATCTTGGCAACTTCTTTCTTGGCCATTTCTCACATCCTTCATCATGAGGCGCGCCG
>JAAUYU010000019.1:60047-100883 GCA_014804965.1 Desulfovibrio sp. | reverse complement strand
CGCGNNGCGCGGCAGGCCGGGCCCTAGCCCTTGGAGACCTGCCCGAAATCCAGCTCCACAGGGGTCTGCCGCCCGAAGATGGACACCGAGACGCGCAGCTTGCCCTTGTCGTGATTCACATCTTCCACCACGCCATTGAAGCCGTCGAAGGGCCCTTCAATGACGCGCACATCATCGCCGACTTCAAAATTGAACTTGGGACGCGGCGTTTCCTGGCGCATCTCCATGAGCTTGAGGATGCGCTGGGCCTCGCTGTCGCGCATGGGCGCGGGCCGGTTCTTGCCGCCCACAAAGCCCGTGACCTTGGGGATGGACTGCACGAGATGCCAGGAAAGGTCGGTCATGACCATGCGCACCATGATGTAGCCGGGATAGAACTTGCGCGTGGTCGTGCGGGATTTTTCGCCGTGGCGGGAGGGTTCCTGCACCTTTTCGGTGGGGACCACCACTTCCTCGATGAGGCCCTGGTCCTGCCCGGTGCGCTGCATCTCGGCGATGGTCTTCTGCACACGCTGTTCAAAACCGGAATAGGTGTGCACGATGTACCAGCGCGCCCTTTTGCGCCTTCCGGGCTGGCGGCTTCGGGGGCGTCGGCTTCGGGCGCGCCCCAGCCGTTGGGGGCGGTATCCGGCGCGGTATCGCTTGCGGAATCGTTCATAGCGGCCTTCAGGACAGTATGGTCTTGATCAGGCTTGAGAGACCGAGGTCAATCAGGCCCAGAATGACGGCCATGACGGCCACGAAGCCCAGCACCGCCAGCGTCGCCTTGCGGGTCTCCTTGAGCGTGGGCCAGGTGACCTTGCGCAGTTCCGCCTTGGAGGCTTCCACATAACGGATGAAGCGCGTGATGGGNTTCGGCGNNGNNTCGGCCCTGTCGTCCNCGGCCTGCGCCTGCTTCTTTGCCATAGCGTGCATCCCGGAAGATAAAAAATGGCAGGGCAGGAGGGATTCGAACCCCCAACNTGCGGTTTTGGAGACCGCCGCTCTAGCCGTTAGAGCTACTGCCCTGCGCGCCGCCGGGAGNGGNANNNNCCCNCNCCCGGCGGAAAGTGANTACCTGGTTTCGCGATGCACCGTGTGCTTCTTGTCCCAGGGGCAATACTTNTTCATTTCCAGACGCCCGGTGGTGTTCTTCTTGTTCTTCCGGGTGCTGTAGTTGCGCCGCTTGCACTCGGTGCAAGCCAGGATGACGTTGACTCTCATGGCCCTACTCGAGGATCTCGGTCACCACGCCGGANCCNACGGTGCGGCCGCCTTCGCGGATNGCGAAGCGCAGGCCCACTTCCATGGCGATGGGCGCGATGAGTTCGACGATGAACTGCGAGTTGTCGCCGGGCATGACCATTTCCACGCCTTCGGGCAGGTCGATGACGCCGGTGATGTCCGTGGTGCGGAAGTAGAACTGCGGACGATAGCCGGAGAAGAACGGCGTATGGCGGCCGCCTTCCTCCTTGGAGAGGACGTACACTTCGGCCTTGAACTTCTTGTGCGGCGTNATGGACTTGGGNGCCGCNAGCACCTGGCCGCGNTCNACNTCGTCACGCTTGGTGCCGCGCAGGAGCACNCCGATGTTGTCGCCGGCCTGGCCCTGGTCGAGCAGCTTGCGGAACATTTCCACGCCCGTGCAGGTGNTCTTCTGGGTGGGCTTGATGCCCACGATTTCCACTTCGTCGCCCACCTTGATGACNCCGCGCTCCACACGGCCGGTCACCACGGTGCCGCGGCCGGAGATGGAGAACACGTCTTCGATGGGCATGAGGAAGGGCTTGTCGATGTCGCGCACCGGGTCGGGNATGAAGGTGTCGCAGGCTTCGAGCAGNTCNTCCACGCACTTGGCGGCNGGGTCGTCGGCCTTGTCGCACTCCAGCGCCTTGAGGGCGGAGCCGCGGATGACGGGCACCTCGTCGCCGGGGAAGTCATAGGAGGAGAGCAGTTCACGCACTTCCAGCTCGACGAGCTCAAGCNGCTCCTCGTCGTCCACGAGGTCGCNCTTGTTGAGGAANACCACGAGCTGCGGCACGCCCACCTGGCGGGCGAGCAGGATGTGCTCACGGGTCTGCGGCATGGGGCCGTCGGTGGCGGCCACCACGAGGATNCCGCCGTCCATCTGGGCGGCGCCCGTGATCATGTTCTTGATGTAGTCGGCGTGGCCGGGGCAGTCCACATGGGCNTAGTGGCGCTTGGGCGTCTCGTANTCCACNTGGGCCGTGGCGATGGTGATGCCGCGNTCCTTTTCTTCGGGGGCCTTGTCGATNTCGTCATACGAGACGAAGNTGCCCTCGCCCTTGAGGCCGGCGATCTTGGTGATGGCCGCGGTGAGGGTGGTCTTGCCGTGGTCGATGTGGCCGATGGTGCCGATGTTGACATGCGGCTTCTTGCGTTCGTATTTCGCTTTGCCCATCTTACGTCTCCCTGGAAAAAAATTGCTGTTNCGGTTCCACTCCGCNGCTGCCGNAANGCAGNGGCGTCTGTCGCGTAACCATGGGCGCTTTNCGCCCGAATCTTTCCCTGTTCCCAGGGAAGCGCATTGGCGGGGAGTCAGTTTCGGGGATACTTGCAGGAATGGAGCGGGAAACGGGANTCGAACCCGCAACCCTCAGCTTGGAAGGCTGATGCTCTAGCCGTTGAGCTATTCCCGCACAGTGGCGGCGCATTTTCGCGCACCGGGGCNNANGCCCCGGCGTCCGCCGCGCCGTAGTTCCCCGACAGTCNCGCTGTCTCCTACAGCCAAGGCAGCCATAACTTCNCCCTGCATGGCCTCGCGGCCGGGCGCGGAAGCGCGGCTTCCGCANGNTGCAGGGATGGTGGAGGGGGGTGGATTTGAACCACCGAAGTCTTACGACGACAGATTTACAGTCTGTTCCCTTTGGCCACTCGGGAACCCCTCCCCACATGCCGCAAAAGCCGCNCNGGCTTTTGTTCAGCNTCTCGTGGAGCTGGCGATGGGACTCGAACCCGCAACCTGCTGATTACAAATCAGCTGCTCTGCCAGTTGAGCTACGCCAGCGGCAAGTTGCTTNCTTAACCGCTTTCCNTTTTCTTGGCAAGCAAAAAATNTGTTTTCTGNCNGAAGGNNCCGGCGNGTCAGGCGAAGGCGCGCCAGCGTGCAGCGNTCNAGCCCCGCCAGGTCCCGNCGCGTCTCNACNTCNANNANGCCCCTCCCGNCCCATGAGGCCGCGCACCGCCGCCCCCTGCCCCGCTCCGTGCTCGAGGATGAGCAGGCCGCCGGGGCGCAGCAGGCGCCGGGCAGCTTCACAGACGGCGGCAAGGTGCGCGAGCCCGCCCTCAGGAGAAAACAGCGCGGATGCGGGCTCGAAGCGGAGCACTTCATCCATGACGCAGCCGCGCTCCCCTTCTCCTATATAAGGAGGATTGCTGATGACAAGATCAAGGGCGCGCCCGCGCAGAGGCGGCGCAAAAAGGTCGCCGCGCACAAGGGCGACGCGCGATGCACCCGAATCAAGGAGGGCGGTGGCGTTTTCCTGCGCCACGGCGAGCGCCACGGCGCTCTTTTCCAGCAGGATGCCCCGCCACCTGGGCCGCTCGCAGGCGAGCGTGACGCCGATGCAGCCGCTCCCCGCGCCCAGGTCCGCAAAACTGACGCCCGCTCGCGGCAGGAGCTCCAGCGCCGTCTCCACCAGAAGCTCGGTCTCCGGCCGGGGCACAAGCGTATGCCGCGTGACGCGGAAATCCCGGCCGAAAAATTCCCGCACGCCCGTGATATGGGCGAGAGGTTCACCTGTTGCCCTGCGCGCCGCGAGCGCAGTGAGCCGCTCCGCCTCGGCCTCCTCCAGCTCCCGCTCCGGCGCCAGCGCCACACCGAGCTTGGTCAGCCCCAGGGCGTGCGCGCAAAGAAGGCGCGCGCAAAGGCGGGGGCTGTCCACCCCCGCCTCTGTCAACTGTCGGGCGATCTTGCGCTCGTATTCGCCGAGGCGCATGGCGCACGCCATCAGGCCGAGGGCCGGTCCGGCAGCCTTTCGGGCAGGCGCGCTGTCCTGCGCCTGCGCGGCGCGGCCGGGGGCGCGGTCCTGGCCGCCTTTTCCCCGCTGCGGCCCGCGGCCTTGTCGCCCGCGGGAACGGCGTCGGCAAAGGCCAGGGCCAGCACCTCGTCGTATTTTTTCACGGGATGCACCTTGATGCGCCGGAGCAGTTCCTTGGGCACATCCTCAAGGTCCTTGACGTTCTGGTGCGGGATGATGACATGCCTGAGACCGCGCGCCACCCCGGCGAGGATCTTCTCCTTGATGCCGCCCACGGGCAGCACCCGGCCGCGCAGGGTGATCTCCCCGGTCATGCAGAGGTCCGCGCGCGCCCTGCGCCCGGTAAGCGCGGAAATGAGCGCGGTGGTCAGCGTCACGCCCGCCGAGGGGCCGTCCTTGGGGGTCGCGCCCGCGGGCACATGGATGTGGATGTCATGCTTCGCGGCAAAGGCCGCGTCCAGCCCCAACACCTCGGCGCGGGAGCGGATATAGCTCATGGCGGCCTGGGCGCTTTCCTTCATCACGTCGCCGAGCTGCCCGGTGAGCAGGAGCGCGCCCTTGCCCTTGACGGCCGAGGCTTCCACGGTGAGCACCTCGCCGCCCGCTGGCGTCCAGGCGAGGCCCAGGGCCATGCCGGGGTCGAGCTCGGCCTCGGTCTCGTCCTCGAGGAAGCGCGGCGCGCCAAGGAGCTTTTCCACCTCCGCCGGGGTGACACGGAAGGGTCCGCGCGCGCCCTCGGCCTTGCGGCGCGCGAGCTTGCGGCACACGGCCCCGAGCTCGCGCTCGAGGTTGCGCACCCCGGCCTCGCGCGTGTATTCGGCGATGATCTTGTCGATGGCCGCGTCCGTCAGGCGCACGTCGCCTTCCTTGAGGCCCGTGTCGGCCACGCGCTTGGGGAGGAGATGGCGCCGCGCGATCTCCGCCTTTTCCTGCCGCGTGTAGCCGGGCAGCGTGATGACCTCCATGCGGTCGCGCAGGGCAGCCGGGATGGACTCCACATGGTTCGCCGTACAGATGAAGAGCACCCGCGAGAGGTCAAAGGGCACGTTGAGGTAGTGGTCGCTGAAGGTGTTGTTCTGCTCCGGGTCCAGCACCTCCAGAAGTGCCGAGGAGGGATCGCCGCGGAAATCCGCGCCGAGCTTGTCCACCTCGTCCAGCACCATGACCGGATTGCGCGTGCCCGCCTGCCGCAGGGCCTGGAGGATGCGGCCGGGCATGGCACCGATATAGGTGCGCCTGTGCCCGCGGATCTCGGCCTCGTCGTGCATGCCGCCGAGGGAAAGGCGCTGGAACTTGCGCCCGAGGGCGCGCGCGATGGAGCGCCCGAGCGAGGTCTTGCCCACGCCGGGAGGGCCGGAGAAGCAGAGGATGCTCCCCTTGGAACGCGGATTGAGCTTGCGCACGCTCAAAAATTCAAGGATGCGGTCCTTGACCTTCTCGAGCCCGCAATGGTCCTCGTCGAGGATGTCGCGCGCACGGGCGATGTCGAGCCGGTCGCGCGACTGCTTTTTCCACGGCAGGTCGGCCAGCCACTCCAGATAGGCGCGCAGCACGGATGCCTCGGAGGAATCGGCGTGCATGGAGGCAAGCCGCCGGAGCTGGCGGTCCGCCTCGGTGCGCGCCTCGGCGGAAAGGCCCGCCTTGTCGAGGGCCTCCCTGAGGCTCGCCATGTCGTCCTCGGCGTCGTCCTCGCCGTCGCCGAGCTCATGGCGGATGGCCTTGAGCTGCTCGCGCAGGAAATATTCCTTCTGCGCCTTGTCCATGCCCTCGCGCGCGGCCCCCTGGATGCGGGCCTGCACGGTGGCCACCTCGAGCTCATGCTGGAGGCGCTCATGCACGAGGCGCAGGCGCTCCACCGGGTCCACTGCCTCGAGGATGGCCTGGGCCTCGGCCATCTTCATGTGCAGGTTGGCGGCGATGATGTCGGCAAGGCGCCCGGGATCGTCCACGCTCTGCAGCACGCCGAGGATGTCCGGCGAGGAAATGCCGCGCAGGGAGAGCACCTTTTCGCTCTGCTCGCGCACGGCGCGCAACAGCGCCTCCACATCCGGGCCCTGGGTGACGGCCGCCTCGTCCACATGGGCCACACGGGCCTCAAGGTAGGGCTCGGCCTGGCGATAGCCGAGCACGCGCGCGCGGCTCACGCCCTGCACCAGTACCTTGATGCGGCCGTCCGGCATCTTGAGCATCCGCATGACCTGCACCACGGTGCCGATCTGGTAAAGGTCGGCCGGTCCGGGGTCTTCCACCCCCTCCTCGCGCTGGGCCACCACCAGAAGCTGCCGCCCGCGCCGGAGGGCCGCCTCCACAGCCTTGACGGATTTTTCACGGCTGATGAAGAGCGGCAAAATCATGTAGTTGAAGACCACCACGTCCCGCACGGGCAGGACGGGCAAGACGGGAGGCAGGCGCTTTTCGGGCTCTCCCCCTTCGCCTGCCCCGCCGTCGGCGCGGCCGGGGCCTTCGCCGGAGGCGTCCAGCGGGGTTTCGGCGCACACGCCCGCGGAAGAAGTATCGGCAGTATCGGCCACGCCCTCCCCGTCATGCGGGAAGAGCGCGGGATCTTTGCTCTTTTCGGTCATTTTTCCCCCTGAGGACTCAGAGAACCTTGCACTGGGTGATGCTGTAGCAATCGCCGTCGGTGACGATGACGTGATCCAGAAAACGGAGCCCGAGCTGCGGGGCAAGGCGTTGCAGCCCCTCTGTGAGCGCGAGGTCGGGCTGCGAGGGACGCGCGTCGCCGCCCGGATGGTTGTGCACGAGGATGATGCCGCTCGCCTTGCGGCCGAGGGCCGCTTCCAGCACATCGCGCGGCTGCAGGGGCACGGTGCTCACGCCGCCGCGGGAAAGGCGCTCCCAGGCGATGAGCCGGTTCTGCGCGTCCACCAGGGCGACCCACGACTCCTCATGCGGCGAGGCCACAAGCCGCTCCCGCGCCATGTGGGCCACGGCCTCGGGCGTGGCCAGCACCTCCCGCTGCCTGAGCGGAGAGGACGCGCGCCGGGCCAGCACTTCGCGCAACACCTGCCAGAAGGCCAGAAGCCCGGGTCCGAAGCCCGGCACCTGCGCAAGCTCGTCCGGCCTCGCGTCCACCGCGCCGCGGATGCTGCCGAAACGGCGCAGCAATTCCTTGGCGAGGGGCTTGGTGTCCCTGCGGGTGAGCGCATAGCCGAGGAGGAGCTCGAGCACCTCATAATCGGCCACGGCCTGCGCCTCGCGGGCAAGCCGTTCACGAAGCCGGGCGCGGTGCCCGGCATGGGGCGGCGCTGTGGCCGCTGGGCCGGCTGACATAGAGTAAGCAGTCCTGGACTTTTGACAAGGGCGGTTATCGGGGGATGACGGGCCTTCCTACCGCACTTCGGCCCAAAAGCAAAGACGGCGGCAGGGGAAAGGCGCGGGAGGTGTTTTCGGGTATTTTAAGATATGTTATACAATGCAGTGGCAAAATATTCCTTAAATCCGTCTGGAGCGAAGCGAAAGACGGGTGCTAGTGCCGGAAGAATCCTAAAAAATAAGATTTTTCGGCACTGGCAAGGAAGATAAAAATTTCCGAAGGGAGTGTACTCAAGTACTCGACCGAGGAAATTTTTTTCTGACGCAGCCAGCAGTAAAAAGGCTGTTTTTGACGGATAATTTCGGCATTAAGGATGCAGCACAGTGCACCAACACACCAGCCTCGCGCGCGTGAAAAGTGGCCTGCGGCGAACCCCACTAAGCTGCCATCTCCCAGCACTATCCCCGGCGTGGCGGCGCGCAGAGGGCCGTGATCTGGACGGCGAGGCTTTCCAGCGCCTGCGCAGGCGTGCGGCGGCCGCTCTTGACCTGCCACTCGGCATCAGCCAGGGCGGCGAAGCCCTGCGCCAGCCCCGACGGGCCGAGGCGCTGGGCAAGGGCGCGCTTGAAAGAGGCGTCCGAGGGATGCAGCCGCACCTCCTCGCCGGCGGCCGCCTGCCAGAGCAGGCGCCACTCGCGCGCGAGGAGCGCCAGCAGGGAAAAGAGCAGCCGGTCGCTGTCCTCGCTGCGTGAAAGCTCGCGCCAGACGCCCGCAAGGTCGCCGTTTTCCATGCGCCGGATGCAGGCGAAAACATTGCACTCCGGCGTCCAGCCGCCGACGGCGGTCATGGCGGAGGTCACGGGCGCGTTGCCGGCCATGAGCGCGAGCTTGCGAAGCTCGTTTTCAATGGCGAGCCCGTCAGGAGGCACGGAGGCGCAGAACTGCTCCAGCGCATCCGGCGCAAAGGCCACGCCCAGCGCCTTCGCCCGTTCCCGTACATGGCGGGGCACTTCGCGCTCTGTCACACCCTCACCGCGCCAGACCCAGCCCCGCTCATCGGCAAAGGCGAAGCAGCGCAGGCGGGTGATGTGCGCCGGGATCTTCGGGCGGCGCTTCTCCCACTCACCTTCAAGGCAGAAGAAGGGCCAGGTGCGCGCCGAGGGCCGGGCGATGGCGCGGGAGAGCTTTTTCCACACGGCAGCGGGCCAGAGCTGGGCCTGCCGCACCACGACGGCGCGCGACGCGCCGAAAAGCTCCTCGAGGTTCAGGAGTTCCCAGAAACGCGGCGGCGGTTCCTCGTCGCCCCAAAAGACATGGCGCTCCCACTGGCCGCGCTCCGGCGGGCACGCGGCAAGGGCCTCGTCGAGCGCCGCCCGGAGCATATGGCCGTCCGGGCAGACGAGGAAGCTGAAGCCGGGCTTTTCCCGGTCCTCTCCGGGCGCTCCGGCGCCCTTGCCCTGCCTTGCTGCGGGGCCTGCCATGCCCGCCCCTAGGACGCCACAATGTTGACGAGCTTGCCGGGCACCACGACCACCTTGCGCACGGTAAGGCCCGCGAGGTGGCGCTGGGCCGCCGGGTCGGCCAGGGCCGCGGCTTCCAGTGCCGCCTTGTCGGCGTCGGCCGGGGCCTCCAGCGTGCCGCGCAGCTTGCCGTTGACCTGGAGCGCGATGGTGACGGTGTCGCGCGCAAGCGCGGCCTCGTCCCACACGGGCCAGGGCTCCGCGCCCACGTCCTCCTTGTGCCCGAGCCGCTCCCAGAGCTCGGCGCAGATATGCGGGGCCACCGGGGAAAGCAGGGTCAGCACCGTGGCCATGACCGAGGAAAAGACGCGCCGTTCCGGCTCCGTCGTGCCCAGTTTCTCGCGGGCGAGATAGAGCGCGTTGACGAGCTCCATGATGGCCGCAATGGCCGTATTGTACTGGAAGCGGCCCACGGCCATGTCGGACGTGACCTTCCTGACCGTTTCGTGTTCCTTGCGGCGCAGGTCGCGCGCCGCCTCCGTGGCGGCGTCCTCCGCCGTGGCGCCGCAGGCGCGGATGGGCACAAGGCGCTCGCGCTCCTCCATGAAGAGGCGCCAGATGCGCGCAAGAAAACGCGAGGAGCCGTCGATGCCCGCGTCCGTCCATTCAAAATCGCGCTCCGGCGGTGCGGCGAAGAGGCAGAACAGGCGCACGGTGTCCGCGCCGTATTTGTCGATCATCTCCGTGGGGTCCACCACATTGCCCTTGGACTTGGACATCTTGCTGCCGTCCTTGAGCACCATGCCCTGGGTGAGCAGGCGGGAGAACGGCTCGGCGAGGTCGGCCGGGTAGAAGCCCAGGTCGCGCAGGGCCTTGGTGAAAAAGCGGGCGTAGAGCAGGTGCAGGATGGCGTGCTCCACGCCGCCGATATAGATGTCCACCGGCATCCAGTAGGAAAGCGAGGCCGGGTCGAAGGCCGCTTCCGTATCGCGCGCGGACGTGTAGCGCGAGAAATACCACGAGGATTCCACGAAGGTGTCCAGCGTGTCCGTCTCGCGGCGCGCGGGGCCCCCGCAACGCGGGCAGGTGCAGTCCACGAAGGACGGCGTCTCGGGAAGGGGCGAGCGGCCGTCGTCGCGCACCTTCACGTCCAGCGGCAGGATGACGGGCAGGTTCTCCTCCTTTTCGGGCACCATGCCGCAGCGCTCGCAATAGACCACCGGGATGGGCGCGCCCCAGTAGCGCTGGCGCGAGATGTTCCAGTCCCGGAGGCGGAACTGGATGGCCGAGCTGCCCTTGCCTTCTGCCTCGAGCTTGGCCACCACGGCCTTTTTGCCGGCCTCGTTGTCCATGCCGTCGAAGGGGCCGGAATTGACCATGACGCCGGGGCCCGTATAGGCCTCCTGCATGGTGGCCGGATCGAGATGCGCGCCCTCGGGCTCCACCACCACGCGGATGGGGAGGCCATATTTGCGGGCGAACTCGAAATCGCGCTGGTCGCCTGCGGGCACGCCCATGACCGCGCCCGTGCCGTAGCCCGCCAGCACGAAGTTGCCGAGCCAGATGGGCACGCGCTTGCCCGTGAGCGGATGCAAGGCATAGGCGCCGGTGAAGATGCCCTCCTTCTCCAGCGTTTCGGACTGGCGCTCGAGGCGGTCCATGTTGCGGATGCGCTCCACAAAGGCGCGCACTTCCTCGGCCTGGGGCTTGCCCTCGATGAGCCGCTCCACGAGCGGGTGCTCCGGCGCAAGGGTCATGAAGGTCACGCCGTAAAGCGTGTCCGGCCTTGTGGTGAACACCTCCACATGGTCCGTGCCGGCGTAGTCGCGCTCAAGGCCGAAGCGGATGCGCGCGCCCTCGGAGCGGCCGATCCAGTTGCGCTGCATGGTGAGCACGCGCTCGGGCCAACCGCCATCGAGGCGATCAAGGTCGGCCAGAAGCTCGTCGGCATAGGCGGTGATGGCGAGGAACCACTGGGTGAGGTCCTTCTGCTCCACCACGCTGTCGCAGCGCCAGCACTTGCCTTCCACCACCTGCTCGTTGGCGAGCACGGTATGGCAGGAGGGGCACCAGTTCTGCGGGGCCTTCTTGCGGTAGGCGAGGCCCTTTTCCAGCATCTTCAGGAAAAAAAGCTGCTCCCAGCGGTAATATTCCGGCCGGCAGGTGGCAATCTCGCGCGACCAGTCATAGGAAAAGCCCATGCGCTTGAGCTGGGCGCGCATCTCCGCGATATTGCCGTAGGTCCAGGCGGCCGGGGGCACATGGTGCTTGATGGCCGCGTTTTCGGCGGGGAGCCCGAAGGCGTCCCAGCCCATGGGGTGCAGCACGTTGAAGCCCTGCATCCGGCGCATCCGGGCGACCACGTCGCCGATGGAATAGTTGCGCACATGGCCCATATGAATCTTGCCCGAGGGATAGGGCAGCATCTCGAGCACATAGCACTTGGGCCTGTCGCCGCCGTGCGTGCAGGCGAAGGCGTTCTCCGCCTGCCAGCGGGCCTGCCATTTTTCCTCAAGTTCCTGCGGATGATAGCGTTCTTGCATCATGGTGCACCCGTTTTCTACTGGGAATCAGGGTCGGGGGCCCGGGTCCCCGCCCGGCTTGCGGCCGAGCGGGCGGCCGCGTCAAGGATGCCGTTGAGAAAGGCGCGCGCCTTTTCGTCGCCGAACTGGCGCGCCAGCTCAAGGGCCTCGTTGATGGCCGCCTTGGGCGGCACGTCGTCGCGCCAGAAAAGTTCAAACAGTGCAAGGCGCAGGATGGTGAGCTCGATGCGGCCGAGGCGGTCCACGCGCCAGTTGTGCGAATGGCGGCTGATGGCCTCGTCCAGCTCGGCCGTATGGCTCCACACGCCGTCCACGAGCTCCCAGGCGAAGCCCGAGGGCTCGCTCTCAAGGTCGGCCTCGCTCATGCCCGCATTGTGCGGAGAGAGCACGAATTGCCGCCAGAGCGCGGCCCGGTCCTTCGCGGGCGAGAAACACAGGCCGTAGAGCACCTGGAAGGCCAGCTCCCTGGCGCTGTGACGGGTGGTCTTTTTGCCCCCGGCCATGCCCTACAGCTGCTCCAGCACGCGGACGGTCTCCAGCATGGCGGCGGCCGCTTCCACGCCCTTGTTGCCCGCCTTGGAGCCCGCGCGCTCGATGGCCTGCTCGATGGTGTCGCAGGTGAGTAGCCCGAAGCCGATGGGCGTGCCCGATTCCAGCATGGTGTGGGCGAGGCCCTTGGTGGCCTCGGCGCACACATAGTCAAAATGCGGAGTGGCCCCGCGGATGACCGCGCCCAGGGCCACTATGCCGTCGAACCTGTGCGCGGTGACGAGCTTGCGGCAGACGAGCGGCAGCTCGAAGGCCCCCGGCACGCGCACGAGGGTGAGCGTGGCGGGGTCGAGCCCGTGCCGCTCGAGGTAGTCAACAGCGCCCGCCACAAGGCGGTCCACGATGAAGTCATTGAAGCGCGAGGCCACGATGGCGACCTTGAGGCCCTGGGCATTCAGTTGCCCGGCAATGGTGGTGATGTCCTTCATGCTTGCTCCCGTGCGGCCGCGTGGGGAAGCGCCCGCTTTGGCTCATGCTTTTCCGGCAGTGCTTACAGAAATCCTGCCTCGCGCAGGGTGGCGAGGCTGAGGCCGCCGCGCGCAACGGGCTCGGCCGCGCCAGCCCCGGATGCCCTATCCCGGCCAGCCCCATCCCTGCGGGTCCACGGCGCGAGCATGTGCGCCACATACTTGCTCACAAGGTCGGTCTCCATGTTCACGCGGCTCCCCGGACGCCAGGCGCCCATGGTGGTGCGCCGCCGCGTGTCCGGGATGATGTTGACCTCGAGAAAATCCGCGCCACAGGCATTGATGGTGAGGCTGATGCCGTCCAGCGCCACCGAACCCTTGGGAATGACCTCGCGCCCGTAGGCCGCCGGAAAGTCCAGGCGGCAGCAGAGGGATTCGCCGCGCCGGGCGACGCTCTGCACCACGGCCACGCAATCCACATGGCCGCTCACCATATGGCCGCCGAGGCGGTCGCCCACGGCCAGCGCCCGCTCGAGGTTGACGCGGCCGCCAGGCTCAAGCTCCCCGAGGGTGGTGCGGCTCACGGTCTCGGCGGAGGCATAGGCGGTGAATACGTCCCGGTCATGGTCTTCCACCGAAAGGCAGACGCCGCTCACCGCGATGGATTCCCCGTCCGTGAGGGCGTCGAAGGGCACGGACGGGCGGATGCGGAAGCGCCGTTCCGTCCCCTCGCGGCGCACGGAGAGCACGTCGCCCTCGCACTGGATGATGCCGGTGAACATCAGGGCTGCTCCCCGCAATCCTCGCGCGGCCGCAGGAGCAAATGCGCGTCCCCGCCGCAGCGCTCGAGCCCGCAGAGGCGCAGCCTCAGGCCCTCCTCGAGGTCCAGCGGCATCCGCCCCGCAAAGAGCGGTCGCGCCTCGGCGTCGGCCAGGATGAGCGGCGCGAGGTGCAGGTGGAACTCATCCACCAGTCCCGCCTCAAGCAGGCCAAGGGCGAGGTAGCCCCCTCCCTCACACAGCACATAGAGGCAGCCAAGCTCCTGCCGCAATATGCGGAGCATGGTCGAAAAATGCGGCACGCCCCCCGGTGAGGCCGCGAGCGCGAACACGCGCACGCCCAGCTTGCGCAGGGCCTGTGCCTCCGCCGAGGCCGCCCCAGCCGGGGTGACAAAGAACACCGTTTCCGTGGGCCGCTCCCGCACGAGGCGCGCGCCGTCGGGCGCGGGAAGCCGCGAGGTGATGACGCAGGCGAGCGGCTGCCGCTGGGGCGCATCCCCCCCGGGCAGGTCCCGTGCGGTGAGTTGCGGGTCATCCGTGCGGAAGGTCCCCCCGCCCACGAGCACGGCCCCCCCCGCGAGGCCCACGCCCGCGCGCAGTCCGTGGACCCTCCGGCGGGATTCCGCCCCGCTGATCCATTGCGAAACGCCGTTGCGCGTGGCGATGCGGCCGTCCAAGGTGGCGGCGAGCTTGAGGAGCACATAGGGGCGGTCCGTGGCCTGCCAGACAAGAAAATCGGCCACAAGGTCGCGACATTCGGCCTCGAGCACCGGGCCTGCGACCTCAAGACCGGCCCCGGCCAAAAGGGCCGCGCCGCCGCCCGCCACAGGATTGGGGTCCCTGAAGCCGTAGACCACGCGCCGGATGCCCGCGGCGAGGATGGCGTCCGTACAGGGCGGCGTCTTGCCGTGATGGCAGCAGGGCTCCAGCGTGACCACTAGAGTGCAGCCGGCCGGGTCCACTCCCCGCTCCGCCGCGTCCTTGAGGCACTCAACCTCGGCATGGGGGAGCCCCGCAGCGTGATGCCAGCCGCGCGCCAGGATTTCCCCATCGCGCACGAGCACCGCCCCCACCATGGGATTGGGCGCGGTGTGCCAGCGGCCGCGCTTCGCGAGCGCGATGGCCTCGCGCATGAAGGGGGCGAATTCCCGTTCCGTCTCGGCGTTCACGGCGTCCATCTGCGGCGCGTCCTGTGTTTTCAGTGCGCGGGCACCGCGCCCGCGCAGCCGCCCTCGGGCAGCCAGTCCACGCTGAGCTGCTCCATGGGCACGCCCGCCTCGCGGAGCATGGTGCCCGCGAGCTCGTCCGGATAGGGCTCCGCGTAGAAGATCTCGCGGATGCCGCAGTTGATGAGCATCTTGGCGCAGAGCACGCAGGGCTGTGTGGTGCAGTAGAGCGTGGCCCCGGCGATGCTGATGCCGTGCACGGCGGCCTGGATGATGACATTCTGCTCCGCGTGGAGGCCGCGGCAAATCTCGTGCCGCTGGCCCGAGGGGATGCCGAGCTGCTGCCGGAGGCAGCCCACCTCCAGGCAATGCGGCGTCCCCGCCGGGGGGCCGTTGTAGCCCGTGGCGAGGATGCGCTTGTCCTTCACGGCCACGGCCCCCACCCGCCGCCGCGTGCAGGTGGAGCGCAGGCTCACGAGCCGCGTGATGCTCATGAAGTAGTCAGGCCAGGGCAGTCGTTCCATGCCGTGCTCGCAAAAAGGCGCCCGCTACCACGAAAAGAGCGGGAACTGGCGGGCGAATTCCGTGACGCGCCCGCGGATGGCGGCCAGCGCCTGCGCGTCGTTCCGCTTCTCCACGCTCTCGGCGATAAAGGCCGCCACGGTCGCCATGTCCTCACGGCCGAGGCCGCGCGTGGTCAGCGCCGCTGTGCCCAGGCGGATGCCCGAGGTCACGAAGGGCGAGCGCGTCTCAAAGGGGATGGTGTTCTTGTTCACCGTGATGCCCGCGGCGTCGAGGGCGGTCTCAGCCTCCTTGCCCGTGACATCGAGATTCGTCAGGTCCACGAGGAGGAGATGATTGTCCGTGCCGCCGGAAACCAAATCAAAACCCGCGGCCATGAGCCCGTCGGCAAGCGCAGCGGCATTCTCCACCACGCGCTTCGCGTAGCGGGCGAAGGCCGGGCGCAGGGCCTCGCCGAAGGCCGCCGCCTTGGCCGCGATGACGTGCATGAGCGGCCCCCCCTGCATCCCCGGAAAAATCTGGCTGTCGATGCGCTTCATATTGGCCTCGTCCGCCAGGATCATGCCGCCGCGCGGCCCGCGCAGGGTCTTGTGCGTGGTGGTGGTGGTCACATGGGCGTAGGGGATGGGGCTTTCGTGCAGCCCCGCCGCCACAAGGCCCGCGATATGGGCCATGTCCACCATCAAGAGCGCCCCCACCTCGTCGGCGATGGCGCGGAAGCGCGCAAAGTCGATGAAGCGCGGATAGGCGCTGGCGCCGGCCACGATCATGGCCGGGCGGTGCTCGCGCGCAAGCGCCGCCACCTCGTCATAGTCGATGCGGCCCGTATCCCTGCGCACGCCGTAGGAGACCACGTTGAAGAGCTTGCCCGAAAAATTCACCGGGCTGCCGTGGGTGAGGTGCCCGCCGTGCGAGAGATTCATGCCGAGGATGGTGTCGCCGGGCTTCAGGCAGGCGAAATACACGGCCATGTTGGCCTGCGAGCCGGAATGGGGCTGCACGTTGGCGTGGACGCAGTTGAAGAGGCGCCGCGCGCGCTCGCGCGCCATCTCCTCCACCATGTCCACATATTCGCAGCCGCCGTAATAGCGCTTGCCGGGATAGCCCTCGGCATACTTGTGGGTGAGCACGCTCCCCTGTGCCTCGCGCACGGCCGCGGACACGAAATTTTCCGAGGCGATGAGCTCGAGCTTGCCCATCTGGCGGTCGGATTCGAGAATGATGGCGTTGGCGAGTTCGGGGTCCTGGAGAATCAGTTCATCCATCGGGGGCAATCCTTTTGCGGAAAAATCGCCCGCACTCGGCGGGCGGGGAACCGCGGCGCCCGCACGCGCGGACGTCGCCGACGGGGGCGCCGCATGGGCGCCCCCTGCCATATGCGGGCGCTAGTCCACCCACTTTTTAAAGATGATGCTGGCGTTGGTTCCCCCGAAACCGAAGGAATTGCACATGCCGTATTCGCAGGCCACGCGCTCCGTGCCGCCGGAAAGATAGTTGAGGTCGCAGGCCGGGTCCGGAAATTCCAGGTTGATGGTGCCCGGCAGCGCCTCATCCCGGAGGGCCAGCGCCGTGAACACCGACTCAATGCCGCCGGCCGCGCCGAGCAAATGCCCGGTCATGGACTTGGTGGCCGAAATCTTGAGGTTTTTCGCATGGTCGCCGAAGGCGAGCTTCATGGCCTTGGTTTCCGTGCTGTCGTTGAGCTGGGTGGAGGTGCCGTGGGCGTTGATGTGCTCCACGGCCTCGGGCTTGAGGCCCGCGTCGCGCAGGGCGCGCGTCATGGCCGCGGCCATGCCCTCGCCCGTCTCGTGCGGGGCCGTCATGTGGTAGGCGTCGCCGGAGGCGCCGTAGCCGACGACCTCGGCATAAATCTTGGCGCCGCGGGCCCTGGCGCTCTCCAGGTCCTCCAGCATCAAAAGGCCCGCGCCCTCGCCGATGACAAAGCCGTCGCGCTTGGCGTCAAAGGGCCGCGAGGCCTTGGTGGGCTCGTCATTGTAATGGGTGGAGAGCGCCTTGAGCGCCGTGAAGCCAGCCACGCCGAGCGGCGTGATGGTGGCTTCGCACCCGCCGGTGATGACGTTTTTCGCGCGGCCGAGCACTATCTCGCTGTAGGCCGTGCCGATGGCGTGGATGCCCGAGGCGCAGGCCGTGGTGGTGACGATGTTCGGCCCCTTGGCCCCGGTGAAGATGGAAATCTGCCCGGGCCCCATGTTGGAGATGAGCATGGGGATGAGGAAGGGCGAGATTTTGCTGGGGCCCGCCTCGAGCAGCTTGGCGTGCCAGGTCTCGATGGTGCGCAGGCCGCCCAGGCCGATGCCGAGGATGACGGCCGTATCCTCGGCGTTCTCCGGGGTGATCTCAAGGCCAGCGTCGGCGAGGAGCATCTTGGCCGCCGCCACCGCGAACTGGGTGAAGCGGTCCATGCGCCGGGCCTGCTTGGCGGGTATCCACGCTTCCGGCGAAAAATCCTTGACCTCGCCCGCGATGCGCGACGTGTACTCCGACGCATCAAAAAGCGTGATGGGGCCGATGCCGGACTCACCCGCGAGGAGGCGCTTCCAGGTGGCATCAATGTCATTGGCGAGCGGCGTGATGCCGGAAACGCCGGTGATGACGACGCGGGGACGGTTCATGGACGCTCCTTGGCCTTGGTAAGGGACAATGCCGGACGCGCGCCTTCGCCCCAGGGCGCGGCACGCAGCCATGCCACGGGCACGGCCGCCCGGCGCGTGCGCGGCACACGCCCTGCACTTTGCCGTTGCAACAAGAGGCCGCCCCAGGCAGCCCATGCCCCGGACTGCGCGAGGCGCAGCTGAAAGCACCGCCGGAGCGCTTGATGCCGCGCAGGACGGCGCCCGCGTGGACGCCGCGCAGAGGGGCGTCACCCACGGGTCGGCCCAAAAGGGCGCCGCACCCGCACGGCACGGGCGCAAGGCCCCGCGCGCACGGGCTACGGGGCCTTCCCGGAAAACGACGCGTCCGGCGGGACGCGGACGCCTACTTCTTGTTGTTTTCGATATAGTTGATGGCGTCCTGCACCTTGAGAATCTTCTGGGCGTCCTCGTCGGCGATCTCGATGTCGAATTCCTCTTCCATGGCCATGATGAGCTCGGTGAGGTCCAGGGAATCGGCGCCCAGGTCCTCCACGAAGGAGGCTTCGGGCTTCACTTCGTCGGCGCTCACGCCAAGCTGGTCAACGATGATTTTCTGAACTTTGTCGGCAACTTCAGACATGGCGTCCTCCAGGTGTTCCATGTTCGTTTTTTGGCGCGCCCCGACAAGCCGGGGCAGCGGCGGTCCACAAAAAAATTTCCGGCGCAGCACGCCCTTTCAGCAGTACATGCCGCCGTTGACGGCGAGCACCTGCCCCGTGATGTAGGCGGCCTTGTCCGACGCGAGGAAGGCCACGGCCTCGGCCACGTCCTCGGCCGCCCCCATGCGGCGCAGGGGGATGGACTCCACATAGCTCTTCACCACGTCCTCGCCGAGCTTGGCCGTCATGTCCGTCTCGATGAAGCCCGGGGCCACGGCGTTGACCGTGATGCCCCGCGCGGCCAGCTCCCTCGCGTTGGACTTGGTGAGCCCGATGAGGCCGGCCTTGGCCGCGCAATAGTTGGCCTGCCCGGCATTGCCCATCTGTCCCACCACCGAGGCGATATTGACGATGCGCCCGGCGCGCCGTTTGCTCATGATTTTCGCGGCCTCGCGGCTGCACGCAAAGGCGCCGCCGAGGTTCACGTCGATCACGCGGTCAAAATCCTCGCTCTTCATGCGGATAAGGAAGCCGTCCCGCGTGATGCCAGCATTGTTGACGAGCACGGCCAGGTTGACCTTGTCCTTGATTTCCGAGGCGAAGAAGGCCTCCACCGCCGCATCGTCGCCCACATCCAGCGCGAAGGCCCGCGCGAGCCCGCCCGCGTCCCGGATTTCCTCCACGGTGCGCTCCGCCTCTTCCGGGCGGCTCACATAGGTGAGGATGATGCCGAAGCCGTCGCGCGCGAGGGTGCGGGCAATGGCCCGCCCGATGCCGCGCGAACCGCCCGTGACGAGGGCCACGGGCACGTCGCCCCAGGATGCCGCAGCAGCGCAAGAATCTGTCATGCCGGTTCCCCGCTCTCCTTCTCGTGAGCCAGAAAGGCGCATCCTACTCCATGCGCCGCCGAATTTCAATGCGCGGGCGAGCCCCCTGCTAGAAGCGCAGGAGCGCCGCCCCCCAGGTGAGCCCCGCGCCGAAGGCCGTCACGAGCACGCGGTCCCCCGGCCGGATGCGCCCGGCGGCCCGCGCCTCGGCGAGTGCCAGCGGAATGGACGCCGAGGAGGTGTTGCCGTATTCGGCCACATTCACAAAAACCCGCTCTCCCCCGATGCCGAGCCTTGAGCCCACGGCCTCGATGATGCGCATATTGGCCTGGTGCGGCACAAAGAGCGCGATGTCCTTCATGGCAAGGCCGTTGCGGGCAAGCACGGTCTCACACACCTGCACCATCTGGCGCACGGCGTGCTTGTAGGTGTCGCGCCCGCGCATGGTGATGAAGAACTGTTCGTCCACCGGGTCCCCGACGGCATAGCGGCAGGCCGTGCCGCCGCCCACCACAATGAGGTCGCGCTGGGCGCCGTCGCTCTGGCAGAGGACATCCTCCACCGTGGCCGAGCCCTCGCCGCCCTTGCTGTCGAGCACGCAGGCCGTGGCCGCGTCGCCGAAGAGCACGCAGGTGCTCCTGTCCTGCCAGTTGACGCGCCGGGTGAGCGCCTCGGCGCAGACAAAGAGGATGCGGCTTTCCGGGGCCTGGGCGAGAAAGGCCTGCCCCAGCGAAAGCCCGTAGATGAAGCCCGTGCAGGCAGCGCTGAAATCCAGCGCCATGACGGGCCCGGCGTCCAGCGCACCCGCAAGGATGCAGGCGACAGAGGGCGAAATGGCGTCCGGCGTGCAGGTGGCGGCGATCACATGGGTGAGCTCGCGCGGCGCAAGGGCGGCCTCGGCAAGCGTGCGCCGGGCGGCGGCCAGGGCGAGGTCGGAGGCGTTTTCCGTCTCCGCGAGCTTGTGGCGGCGGCGAATGCCCGTGCGCTCGACGATCCACTGGTCATTGGTGTCCACAAGGGCGGCCAGGTCGTCGTTGGTGACGACGGTCTCGGGCACATGGGCGCACAAGGCGTGCAGGTGGCAGTTGAGAGTCATGAAGTGTCCGTACTTTTTGCGGATGGCAGCGCCCGCTGCGCTCAGATGGCGCGGGAGAACCGCGTCAGCTCCTCGTTGGCGAGAATGGTTTCGGCGAGGCGCGCATTGGTCTCCTTGCGGACATAGGCCCCGCTCATGCGGATGGCATTGGTCATGGCGCGGGCATTGGAGCGCCCGTGGCAGACGATGGCAAGGCCCTGCAGGCCGAGCAGCGGCGCGCCGCCGTATTCGGCATAGTCGATGGTGCGCGCGAAGTTGCGGAAGGCGCCGCGGGCGAGGAAGGCGCCGAGCGCGGGCATGACGCCGGTGGTAAAGACGCGCTTGAGCATCCTGACGAGCGCGGAGGCGAGCCCCTCGCTCATCTTGACCACCACATTGCCCACAAAGCCGTCGCAGACGACCACGTCCACGTCGCCGGTGAAGATGTCGCGCCCCTCGGCATTGCCGATAAAATTCAGGTTGTTGGCCATTTTCAGGAGCTCGTAGGCTTCCTTCACCTGGCTGTTGCCCTTGCCCTCCTCCTCGCCGATGCTGAGCAGGCTCACGCGCGGCGCGGCATAGCCGAGCAGGTCGCGCGCAAAGGCATCGCCCATGAGGCCGAACTGGAAAAGATGGTAGGGGCGGCAATCCACGTTGGCCCCGGCATCGAGCACGACCACCGGCTCCTTTTCCGTGGGCAGCAGGGCCGCCAGCGCGGGGCGCTCCACCCCCGGGAGCCGCCCCATGATGAACATGCCGCAGGCCACCGTGGCCCCGGAATGTCCGGCGCTCACCACGCCGTCGGCCGCGCCCTCGCGCACGAGGCGGCAGGCCACCTGGATGGAGGCGTTTTTCTTGCGCCGCAGGATGTCCGACGGCCTTTCGTTCATGTGCACCACGTCATCGGCCTGGACGATGTCGCACTTCACGTCGCCGAGGTCGAGCTTGGCGAGCTCGGCCTCCACCTTGGGCGTGTCGCCCACGAGGAGGACGTGGAGATCGTGGAGGCGCGCCGCCTCCACGGCGCCGGGAACCACCACGGCGGGGCCGAAATCCCCGCCCATGGCGTCCACGGCGATGACGGGCCTTTCGCGCATCACTCGGCTTCAGTACGGGCGATCACCTGGCGGCCCCGATAGGTGCCGCAGTTGGGGCACACGCTGTGGGGCGTGGTGGGCTCGCCGCAGGAGCAGTAGATGACGGCCGGCTTGGCCACACGGTCATGGGAACGGCGCATGCCCTTGCGGGAACGCGATTTCTTGTTTTGCTGAACAGCCATGCCAAGTCTCCTTATTTACAGGGCGGGCGGCGCAAGGCCGCACCGGCGGATGAAGGGCAGTTTATGGGAGACAGTGCATAGCGGAATTTTCGCCCCTTGTCCAGACCTTGCCGGGGCCGCGGCCCGCGCCGCTCTCTTGCCCTCCCCGCCTCGCTGTGCCACTCTGCGTGCGGTCCGGCAGATTGGAGTTTCCATGCCCATCGTCTATGCCACCGCGCTCCCCACCTTTCCCCCCCGTGCGGAGGAGGCTTTTCTGCGCCGGCTCTGCGCCCGCTGGGAATACGCGGCCGCCCCGGCACTTTCCCCGGCCCAGCGCGCGCATTGCCGCCGCTTCCACTCCGGTGGGCGGGCGCTCCGGGCCCGCGCCTCGCGCCTGCTCGCGCGGCTGCTGGCGCTGCGCGCGCTTCCCGAAGGCGCGGTCCTCGACAGGGATGTGCAAGGTCGCCCTCTCGTGACGGGCGCGCCCGGCTGGCAGCTCGCCTTCACGCATAGCGGAAGCGCGGCCTTTTGCCTCATGAGCGCGCCGGAGGAGACGCCGTCGGCGTCCCCTGGCTCACTTGCGCTGGATGCCGAAGCGTGGGGAAGGCCCGCGCCGGGCGACCGGGCCTTTGCCGCGCCCGCGCCCACGCCGCAGGCTTCGCTACGCCGCTGGGTTCTGGCCGAGGCGCTCTACAAGGCCCTGGGCGCCCCACCGGCCCACTGGGACACCGTCGCCGCCGCAGCCCATGCGGGTTCTACGCAGCGGCTGGGGCTCTGGCAGGCAGGGGGAGCGCGCCTTTGCTGGCGCTTCCTCGCCGCGCCGGGGCATGTCCTCTGCGCGGCGCTTCCGGGGACAGCATTCCCGCGCCTGGAACTCCGCTGGCTGCACTGGAAGATAGTTATTTGAGAGAGGCGCCACGTCCGGCAGCTGACATCCCTTCCTTAATTCCGTCTGGAGCGAAGCGGAAGACGGGTGCTGGTGCCGGAAGAATCCTAAAAAATAAGATTTTTTGCTGCTGGCGCGCTAGCCGTTGGCGAGTCTGCGAGCCTTACGGATAGCGACAGCGGTTGCGTTGGCTGGCTGTTGTAGTAACTAATTGCTGTCTCCATCCGTAGCTTCCTTCGTCGCAACGGCTGGAGCACGGAAGACAAAAATTTCCGAAGGGAGTGTACTCAAGTATTCGACCGAGGAAATTTTTGTCTGACGCAGCCAGCAGCAAAGCGGTAGCCGTTAGCAGGCCTTGCCTGCTTACGGATAGCGACAGTGGCATCGTTGATTGGCTTTTGCGGCAACTTGCTGCTGTCTTCATCCGTAGCTTCCTGCGTCGCAACGGCTGAAGCAAGGCTGTTTTTGACGGATAATTTCGGCATTGCATGGGCAGCACAGACACACGACCCACGCAAAGAAGAACCAAGCCTCGCAGAAACCCCGCATGGACATGCGCCCGCTTTTCCGGCAAGTTCCGGCCATGCGCTTCCACCTCGTCACGCTTTTCCCCGAATTTTTCGCCTCGCCCCTGGCCACGGGCCTCATGGGACGCGCGCGCGAAAACGGTGTGGTGGACGTGAGCTTCCACGACCCGCGTGCCTTCAGCGAGGACAGGCATCATCATGTGGACGACCGCCCCTATGGCGGCGGCCCCGGCATGGTGCTCCAGCCTGGCCCCGTGGCCGCGGCGCTGCGCCATATCCCCACGCCGGGGCGCATGGTCTTTCTCACGCCCGGCGGCCGCCCCTTCACCCAGGCGCTCGCGCGCGAGCTTGCCCGCGAGGAGGACCTCACCCTCATTTGCGGCCGCTACGAGGGCCTGGACGCGCGCCTTGCCGACATCCTGCCGTTCATGCCCGTGAGCGTGGGCGACGCGGTGCTCAACGGCGGCGAGACGGCGGCCCTCGCCGTCATGGAGGCCGTGGGGCGCCTCGTGACCGGCTTCATGGGCAAGGAGGCCTCGGGCGAGGACGAGAGTTTTTCCGCGGGGCTCCTTGAATATCCGCATTATACCCGGCCCGAGGTTTTTGAGGGCCTTGCCGTGCCCGACGTCCTGCGCAGCGGCGACCATGCGCGCATCGCCGCCTGGCGGCGCGGGGAGGCGCTCGCGGCCACATTGCGCCTGCGGCCGGACCTTCTCGACGCTGCCCCGCTCACCCGCGCGGACGCCGCCGTGCTCGCCGCTACCCCGCGGGAGCGGCCGGGCCGCAATCTTTCCTTTTGCCTGCTGCATTATCCCGTCCTCCTCGAAGGCAAAAAATGCGGCGCGTCGTCTTTGACAAATCTCGATATACACGATATAGTCCGGATTTCGCGCAGCTATGGCATGGGGCCCTTCTATGTGGTGACGCCGCTGGAGGACCAGCTCGAGCTGCTCAGGGCCATCCTGCGCCACTGGCAGGGCGCCGCCGGGCCGGCCCGCAAGGACCGCAGCCGGGCGCTTTCGCTGGTGCGCGGGGTGCGCTCGCTGGAGGATGCCATAGCGCAAGCCGCGGCCCGCGCGGGCACCACGCCGCGTCTCGTGGCCACGTCGGCGGCCTGGCCGGAGAAAAAGCGCGACGCCCCACCACTCACGCCCGCCGAAGTGCGCGAGTGGCTGCGCCAGGGCCCGGTGCTTTTGTGCCTCGGCACGGCGCGCGGTCTCGCACCGGAAGTGCCGGCCCGCTGCGACGGGCGCATGAGGCCCCTGCGCTTTTTGAGCGACAACCATCTTTCCGTGCGCAGCGCGGCGGCCATCCTGGCCGACAGGATACTGGGCGATTTTTGTTGAAAACGGCGGCCCGCGCCAACGCTGGCCCCGATGAAGGAGCTGACATGGATATCATCAAGAAGATCGAGCGCGAGAACATGCGCATGGACATGCCCGCCTTCCGCTCGGGCGATACGGTCAAGGTGCACCTGCGCATCGTGGAAGGCGAAAAGGAGCGCATCCAGGTCTTCCAGGGCAATGTCATCCGCGTCCAGCGCGGCACCACCAATGCCAGCTTCACCGTGCGCAAGATTTCCGACGGCGTGGGCGTGGAGCGCATCTTCCCCATCAACTCGCCCTTCATCGACCATGTGGAAGTGGTGGCGCAGGGCCGCGTGCGCCGCAGCCGCCTCTATTACCTGCGCGGACGCAAGGGCAAGGCGGCCCGTATCAAGCCGCGCGCCCGCTACTGAGCGCCTCTCGCGGACGCCGGGGCCGTCCGGCGTCCGCCACTCTCCCACAGGCCGCCCCCTGCCTGCCCGGATTTGCCGGGCTTATGCCGACTCCCAGCGGGGAGCCGCCTCTTGTCGCGGGCATCGACGAGGCCGGGCGCGGCTGCCTGGCCGGGCCCGTGGTGGCGGCCGCCGTCATCCTGCCCCCTGAGTTTCACCTGCCCGGCCTCACCGATTCCAAGCTGCTCACGGCGCGCAAACGCGAGGCGCTGGCTCCGGCCATCCGCGCCTCCGCCCTCGCCTGGGGGCTGGGCGTGGTCTGGAGCCGCCGTATCGAGCGCGTCAACATCCTCCAGGCCACGCTGGAAGCCATGAGCCGCGCGGCCGCCACCTTGCGCCGGGCGCCGGGCATCCTGCTCATCGACGGCAACAGGACCATTCCGGAGGACCTGCTCCTCGCCGCGTGGCGCAACCGCCCCGCAAGGCCGCCCCGGCAGCGCGCCATCGTGGGCGGCGACAGGAGCGAACCCGCCATCTCCGCCGCCTCCATCCTCGCCAAGACCTTCCGCGACAGGCTCATGGCCGCGCTCGCCCGCCGCTGGCCCGGCTATGGCCTTGAGCGCCACATGGGCTACGGCACGGCCGAGCACCTTGCCGCCCTGCGAAGGCTGGGGCCCTGCCCGCTGCACCGGCGCACCTTCCGGGGCGTCCCACCCGATGTGCAAGCCGCGGCCGCGGCCGCAGACTGGGGGAAGCTGTGCTGAAAAAGCCCGCGCCGCATCTTGCCCTCGGCCGCCGGGGCGAGGACGCGGCGGCGGCCATCCTCCTGCGGGCCGGGATGCACATCCTCGACCGCAACTGGCGCGAGGGACGGCTGGAGCTGGACCTCGTGTGCAAAGACGGCGACACCGTGGTCTTTGTGGAAGTGAAAACCCGCGCCACAGCGGGACGCGGCGGCCCTGAAGGCGCGCTCACGCAGGCCAAGCGGCGCAGCCTTTCCCGTGCGGCGCAGGCGTGGCTCGCCGCGCACGAGGCCTGGGACGCGCCCTGCCGTTTTGATGTGGTCGCTCTTGTCGCATGCGACGGAACCTTCAGCGCCGAGCATTACCGCCATGCCTTCGACTTCGCCCCGTCTCTGGATAGTGGCCACGCCCCTTGGCAACCCTGGTGACCTTTCGCCGCGGGCCCGCGAAGTGCTGGAAACAGCCGACCTTGTCCTTGCCGAGGACACGCGCCGGGCGGCCGCGCTCTTCCGGCGCCTCGGGCTCGCGCCCAGGCGCTTCCTGAGTTTTTACGAGCAAAATGAGGAGGACCGCCGCGCGGAGGTCATGGCCGCCCTGCGCTCGGGCGCTCAGGTGGCCCTCATCTCCGACGCGGGCACGCCCCTTCTGGCCGACCCCGGCTACCGGCTGGTCCGGGCCTGCCGCCGCGAGGGCCTTGCGGTGTCGCCCGTGCCCGGCCCTTCCGCGCCCGTGACGGCCCTCAGCGCGGCCGGGCTCCCGCCGCTGCCCTTTACCTTCTTGGGCTTCCTGCCAAGGGACGCGGGCGGCCGCCGCGCCCTGTTCCGGGCCTATGCCGGAGTGCCCGGTTCGCTCATCTTTTTCGAGCGTAAGGACAGGCTCGCCGAAAGCCTCGCGCTCGCCGCCGACATCCTCGGCCCGCGCGAGCTCGCCATCTGCCGCGAGCTCACCAAGACCCACGAGGAATTCCTCCTCGGGCGGCTGGAAAATGCCGGGGCGCTGGCAGAGGACCTCCTCGGCGAGATCACGGTCATCATCGGGCCGCCGGAAGGGGCTCCTGCAAAGGCGGACAGGACCGAAGCCGAAGCCTTGCTGCGCGAGCTGCTGACTCAGGGGTTCAAGCCCCGCGAGGCCGCGCGTGAGGCCCACAGCCGCCTCCCCGGCTGGAGCGCCAAGGAGCTTTATGCGCTCATTCCCGGCATCGGCGCCCAATGAAAAGGCCCCCGCCGGAAGGCAGGGGCCGGAAGCGTCAGCCAGGTTGGACCGGACTAGAACGTGTAGCGGATGCCGAGGCTGAATTCATTCGCATAGGGCGCCATGCCGATCTTGTACTCCTGGCCGTAGATGGTCTTTTCCGTCTCGTGGTAGCCAAGGCCCACGAAGCGGTAGGCGAGGTCCGCGGAAAGATTGTCGGTGATGGCGTAAGCCACGCCCGCGCCCACGTTCCACGCCAGGACGGTCTGCATGTCATTGAAGGTGTCGCTGGCGGACTGGCCGTTGAACTCGGCGGAAGGCTCATACTTGCTTTCGATGAAGCCCATGCCGATGCCCGCGCCCACATAGGGCGTGAACGCGCTGTCATTGTGGAAATCCCAGTAGGCGTTGAGGAAGAGCGTCTGGAGATTCCACTGGCCCTTGAGCTCGGCCGAAGCGCCCTCGGGGAGCAGCCCGCCGTTCACGTCCCATGACGTCGTGGAATTGGTGCGGATGGCGTACTCGATTTCCGCGCGCACGGGAATCTGGTGCATGGGATAGAAGTCATAGCCGATGAACACGCCGCCGCCCACGGTGTTCTGCGTGTAGTCGCTGATGTCAAAAATGGGCGACAGGTTGTCGTTTTTGGAAATCTGGCCCGTACTCTGGATGGAGTCGATGAACTTCAGGCCCACATAAAAGCCGTTGTCCGCGGCAGCCGCGGGCAGCGCGAGCGCAAGGACGAGCGCCACCGCAAGAACTGTTTTCCTGAACATGGTTTCCTCCCTTTGTGACTGTGCCGTGTCGGGACGCGACTTGTACACGGTCTACACCTGTTTGTCTATAAAATCCCTTCCAGCCTCCCCGAATCGCTGCCCTCTTTCCCCCCTCCCGGGGCGGCGCACCGGGCTGACGCCATAAATGCCGACGGCTCTTGGTCATGCGACCTCCTCCTGAACTGCCCCTCGATTCCGGTACTTTCGTATCTGCTTTCAAATATCGATATTATAGTATCGGTATTTTGTCAAGCGCTTGGATAGGCTGCACCTATGAAAGCCTGTCCCCTCCTCCTGCAAGCCCTGGCAAACACCGTGGAAAAATTGAGAAAAGAGCGGAAGTTGACCAAAACGGCCCTTGCCGGTTTCGCCGACCTCCAGGACTGCTATATCCGCGGTATCACCAAGGGCAGGAGAAATCCCACCGTGGCGGCCGTGTATTCCATTTGTGAGGCGCTGGAGGTCCCGGTGAGCCAGTTTTTTACGCTGGTAGAAGAAGAAAGGAAGCGCCTTTCCGGCGAGCAGGGCCAGCCCTAAAAAAAGAGAGTGGTCCCCCCGCCCCTTGCGTCCTTCCCCGTGGACGCCCGCGCCCACTCCATGTAAGATGGCGGCGGAGACACCGACATGGCCCATTCCATCCGCGAGACGCCCCGTGGCCTCGCCCTGAACCTCATCCTCAACCTGCGCGGCGGCCTGCATTCGCGCCCGGCCGCGCGGCTGGCCAGAGCGGCGCGGCAATACACCGCGGACATCCGCTGCATCACCGAGACCGGCGAGGCCGACGCCAAGAGCATGCTCGACCTGCTCTCGCTGGCGCCCGGCGCCAATGCGCAGGTGCTCTTGCTCGCCAACGGCGAGGACGCGCGCGAGGCCCTGCTCGACCTCGGCGCCCTGCTCGCCGACATGCAGGAATGACATGGCGCGCGCGGTCATCTACGGCATCCCCGTCTCACCGGGGCTCGCGCTGGGGGCCATCCGCCGCCTGCACGGATTTTCGCGCGGCGAGCATCGGCACATAGCGGGCGGGGCCATCCCCGCGGAGGAGGAAGCCCTGCGCCGGGCCGTGACAGCGGTGCGCGCGGGCCTGGAAAAAACGCTGGCCGCCCTGCCCCCGGCCCTCGCCGATTATGGCGAAATCGTGGCCGCCCAGATGGAGCTTGCGAGCGACCCGCGCCTCATGGGCACGGCCCTCGCCCGCATCCGCCACCGCAAGATTTGCGCCGCCTGGGCACTGGAGGAGACCGTGGACGAGCTCTGCGAGCTCTTCCGCGGCATGGACGACCCCTATCTGCGCGACCGGGCGCAGGATGTGCGCGCCATGGGCCTGCGCCTCGCCGAGGCCCTGCGCGGCGGGGAGGGCGCGCGGGGCGATGCTTCCGCGGGCATCCTCGTGGCCGAGGACCTTTCCCCGGCCGATGTCATGGAGCTGGACACCGCAGGCATCCTCGGCATCCTCACGGCCGAGGGCGGCCCCACCTCGCACACGGCCATCCTTGCGCGCAGCCTGCGCGTGCCCGCGCTCACGGGCGTCACGGGCCTCCCCGAGGCGGCGCGGGACGGGGAAAACGTCATCGTGGACGGGCTTTCCGGCTGCGTGCTGCTGGCGCCGGACGAGGCGGACCTGGCGGCCTACCATACGCGGAAAACCGCCTACGAAAATTTTGAGCTTGAGGCACGGGCCGCGGCCGTGCACCCGGCCGAAAGCCGGGACGGCGTGCGCGTGGCCGTGCGCGCCAACCTGGAAAACGCGAGGGAACTGGACGACCTCCCGGCCCTTGGCCCTGACGGCGTGGGCCTCTACCGCACGGAATTTTCCTATCTCGGCCGCGAGCTCCCCGGCGAGGAGGAGCTTTTCGCCGAATATGCGGCCGTGGCCGCGCGCGTCGCGCCCAAGCCCGTCATCTTCCGCACGCTGGATGTGGGCGCGGACAAGGCCCTCGCCGCGCACGCGGCCCTGCGCGAGCCCAACCCGGCGCTGGGCCTGCGCGGCATCCGTTTCTGCCTCGCCCATGAGGACATGTTCCGCACCCAGCTGCGGGCGCTGCTCAGGGCCGGGGTCACGGGCAACGTGGCGCTCATGCTGCCCATGATCACCGACTGCCGCGAGGTGCGCAGCGTGCGCCGCATCCTCCACGAGCTCAGGCACGAGCTCGCGGCGCAAGGGCTGCCCCACGCCGCACACCTGCCCCTGGGCGTGATGATGGAAACGCCCGCGGCCGTGCTCACGGCGGACAGCCTCGCGCGGGAATGCGATTTTTTCAGCATCGGCACCAATGACCTCATCCACTACCTCATGGCCATTGACCGCAACAACCGTCATGTGGCCTATCTGCACGAGCCCCTGCACCCCGCGGTGGTGCGCTCGCTCAAGCAGGTGGTGGATGCGGCCCACCGCGAGGGCATCCCGGTGTCCGTCTGCGGGGAATTCGCGGCCGACCCCTACGGCGTGGCCCTGCTCCTCGGCATGGGCGTGGACGCCCTCTCGGCAGCGCCGCGCTTCGTGCCCGGCGTCAAGCATATGCTGCGCAAGCTCTCTGCGGACGGCTGCGCCGAACTGGTCCACACCGTCCTCACCCTGCCCGATGCGGCAACGTCGCGCCAGGTCATCCATGAGCGCCTGCGCCGCGCCCTCGGGCAGGAATTGTCCTTTCTCGCCACCTACCACGCAACACCCGTGACGCCATGAGCAAGAAAACCCCCTCCGCGGCCATTGCCGTCAACAAGAAGGCGCGCCACCTCTATGAGCTCTCGGAATTCCTGGAGGCGGGCATTTCCCTCACCGGCCCCGAGGTCAAGAGCATCCGCGCGGGCAAGGTGAACTTCATCGACAGCTATGTGGAATTCCGCCAGGGCGAGGCGTGGCTCGTCTCGCTGCACGTGGCGCCCTACGCCAATGCGGGCTATGCCCCGCAGGACCCGGACCGGCCCCGCCGCCTGCTCCTCCATGCCCGCGAGATTGGCCGCCTTGCGGGCACCGTGGCCCAGAAGGGGCTCACGGTGGTGCCCGTGCGCCTCTATTTCAGCCGCGGCAAAATCAAGGTGGAGATCGCCCTCGGCCGCGGCAAGAAGCTCCACGACCACCGCGAGACCCTCAAGCGCCGTGCCGAGGAAAGGGACATGGCGCGCGAACTCGCCTGATTCGGGGGCAGGATGCGCGCCCCGCCGCTATCGCCGCCGCTTGTGTGGCAGGTGGGCTTGCTCCTTTTCTGCGCGGGCATCCTCGCCGCGCTCTGGCCGGTGGAAGGCCTGTGCGGCGCGCTTTTGATCCTCCTTGCCGACCGTCGCTTTTGGACGCCCGGGCGCGTGGTCCTGGCCTTTGCCCTGTGCGCCGCCGGGCTCGGCATGGGCATGTGGCAGCTCGCGCCGCTGCGCTCGCCCGCGCCCGAACCCGCATGGCTGGCGCCTCCTCACAAGGAAAAGGGCCGGGCCGGGTCCCTGCGCATCTGCGGCGTTGCGCGCCATGTGCTGGGCCTTTCGGACGGGCGCTTGCGCGTCATCCTCGAGGATGTGCGGCCCGAGGCCGGGGGCGAGGCTCTTGCGGGCTATTGCGCGTGGACATGGGAGGACCCGGCTTTTTGGCCGCTTGCCGGGCAAAGGCTCTGCGTGAGCCGCCGCCCCGTGCCCTTGCGCGGTTTTGCCAACGCGCCTGAGCCGGAGTTTGAGGCCCGCTGGGCCGCGCAGGGCGTCCATTGGCGGCTGTGGAGCCGGGCGTGGAGCGGCGATCCCGCCTTCACCGGCGCGGGCAGCGCTGGCGCGCGCCTGCGCGAGGACCTGCGCCGGGACCTTGTGCGCGTGCTCCGGCCGCAGGGGCCGGACGCGGAAGCCCTGCCGCAGGCAAGGGCCATCATTCCTGCCCTGCTCTTCGGGGACCGCTCCTTCCTTGCCCACGCCACCCTGGAGGCCTTTGCCGCCGCGGGCCTCGCGCACAGCCTCGCCCTTTCGGGGCAGCATCTCGCACTTGCCGGGCTCATCGGGCTTTTCAGCATCCTTGTGCTCGCGCGCTTCAAGCCCGGCATCTACCTTTTCCGGGCGCGCGCCATCTGGGTGGCGCTGGCGAGCCTGCCCCCGGCGCTGGCCTATCTCTGGCTCGGCAATGCCCCGGCGTCGCTTCTGCGCGCCGCCTGTATGCTCGGCTTCATGACCCTGTGGCTGCTCAGGGAGCGCACGGCCACGGCGCTGGACGCGCTCCTCGCCGCGCTGGGCTGCATCGTGCTCGCGGACCCGCTGAGCCTCTTTGACTTGAGCCTCCAGCTCTCGGTCATGTGCGTGGCCGTCATCTGCCTCTGGATGCCCGCGCTGCGCCGCCTCTGGCTCGGGCCTGCCCGGCGCCGCCCCCTCCCGCCCGGTGCACCGCTCGTGCTCCGCCTGAAGCGCCGCGTGGGCGCCCTGCTTCGCGGCCTTGCGGGCATCTTTTGCGTTTCCCTCTGCATCCAGGTGAGCCTTTTGCCCTTCATGCTCGCCCGCTTCGGTAACCTCGGCCTGTGGTTCCCGCTCAATGTGCTCTGGCTCCCCGCCGTGGACCTTGTGGTGTTGCCGGGGGCCGCGCTCGGGCTCGTGGGTTCCGCCCTCGGGCTGGACGCCGTGGCCCGCCTCGTGCTTGACGTAGCCGTGCTTCCCTGCGAGGCCCTGCTCGCCTGCCTCGATGCGCTGGAGCGGCACCATCTTCTGGCCGGCCCGGAGCTGCTGCGGCCGCACTGGACGGCGGTCATGGCCTTTGCCTGCCTCGGCATCGGCCTCGCCATCCTGGCCGGGAATGCCAAGGGGCGGGGAACGGCCCGGCGTTTTCTCGCGGCCGGCCTTGTCCTTCTCTGCGTGGGGCCTTGCCTCAGGCTCATTGCGCGCCTCGACACCACGCCCCGGCTGGAAATTCCCGATGTGGGCCAGGGCCTTTCGACCATCCTGCACCTCCCCGGCCATGTCCGGCTGCTCATGGACGGCGGCGGCACGGCCTCGCCCCGCTTCGATACGGGGAAGGCCCTGCTGGCCCCATTGCTCGCCGACAACGACCGGCCCCGGCTCGACGCCGTCATCAACAGCCACCCGGACCTTGACCATGCGGGCGGCCTGCACCACCTGCTGCGCGCCTTCCGGGTGGAGCGGCTCTTCCACAATGGCCGGGACGCCACAGGGGAGCGGCGCGCCGCGTGGCGGGAAGCGCGGGAGCTGGTTCCCGGCGCAACGCTGGGCGCCGGGGATACGCTGCTTCTGGGGGATGGCTACAGGCTGGAAGTGCTGCATCCGCCGCGGCAAGCGGGCCAAGGAAAAGATGGCTGGACGGGCAATGACGCCTCGCTGGTGCTCCGTCTCACCCGCGACGGCGAGGGCCTGGCGCTGTTCACCGGGGATGCGGAACCGGCGGCGCAGCGCCGCCTGCTTTCCACGGGCGCGGACCTTTCCGCGCGCATCCTCGTGGCCCCGCATCACGGTTCGGACAAAAGTTTCCTGCCCGAAGTGTATGCGGCGGTGCGGCCCGAACTGGTCCTCGCCGGATGCGGCTTCCGCAACCGCTGGGGCTATCCGGGCAAGCGCCTCGCCGCATGGCTCGCCGCACACGGCATCCCGCTGCTGGATACCGGGAATCACGGGCGCATTAGCGTGGAGATGCCCAAAGATGGGCCGCTGCGGGTGACGCCGGCGAGGAAGGCAGGAGATGCGCCGGACTGAGGGCCCTCAGCGCTGACAGCGCGGGCAAAAGACCGTGGCGCGCCCGGCCACGCGACAGCCGGAAAGCGGCTTCCCGCAGGTGCGGCACGGCTCCCCGGCGCGGCCATAGACGGCGAAACTGTTCTGGAAGGCTCCGGCATTGCCGTCCGCGTCGCGGTAATCGCGGATGGAGCTGCCGCACTGGTCAATGGCGAGCGCGAGCACCTCCTTGAGCGCGGCAAGCAGCGTGCGCCGCTCCGCCGGGCCCAGCGCCGCCACCGGGCGGCGCGGGTCGATGCCCGCGCGGTGGAGCGCCTCATCCGCATAGATATTGCCGATGCCCGTCACCACCTTCTGGTCCAGCAGGGCCGCCTTGATGGCGCGCCGCCCGGAAAGTTGCCTGTCAAAAGCTGCGGGCTTGAGCTCCAGCGGCTCGGGCCCGAGACTGCGCCAGAATTCCCACTGGTTCAGGAGTTGGGGCGTGGCCGCGAACACCGTACCGAAGGCGCGGGTATCGTCGAAAAAGAGGCGCCGGGGCGAGCCGTCCGGCTGTTGGAGGTCCAGCAGCCAGCGGGTATAGGGGCCGGGCTTTGTCTCCGCCGGGCGCGGCAAAAGCCGCCCGGTCATGCGCAGGTGCACGGCGAGGATGCTGGGGCGGTTTCCGGCCTTTTCCGCTTTTGTCGGAGGAGCGAGGTCGAGGAGGATGAGCTTGCCGCGCCTCCTGACACCCGTGATGCCAAGGCCCGGCAACGAGTCGAGCGGGAGGCTCAGGGGGTGCACCGCCGATGGCCGGAGCACTTCCGCGCCCATGATGCGCGAGCCTTGCACATGCGGCGCGAGGGTGCGCACCACGGTTTCCACTTCCGGGAGTTCAGGCAAGGTAGACGTCCAGAAGGCCGGGCGGCGGGTCGATGCAGACCCGGCGCCCCGCAAGGTCGAAAGAGCGGATGAAGCCGGCCTGCGCGGGAAAGAGTATCTCGCGGCCGTCATCCGTGCGGATGGCCCAGATTTCCTGGCCCGCGGGCTGCTCCACATGGTCGAGTCGGCCCACGCGGCTCCCGTCAGGGAGCACCACGTCCGCGCCCATGAGGTCGGCGAGGTAGGCCTCGTCCTCGGCAGGCTGGGGAAGCTCGGCCCTGGGCACACAGAGCAGGACCCCGCGCAGGGCCTCGGCCGCGTCGCGGCTCTCGACGCCCGCCAGCGTCAGCAGCGGGCGGCCCTTGTGGTTGCGGCTGGCGAGCACTTCCACGGCCTCGGGCTCCGCGCCGCGGCGAAAGAGCCAGAGGCGAGGAAATGCGCTTGGCGACGCGTCCGCATACCAGTCCACGGCGAGCTCGCCGCGGATGCCGTGGGGCCGCGCCACGGCGCCGAGCTCCACAAAGCCCTGGGGTACGGCGCGGCCGGCAGCCGCTCCGGCTGCTGCAGTGGGAGCGGCCACGTTAAGGCTACTCCATTATTTCCAGCATGGTGCGCTTGCCCGCCCGGATGGACGCGGCCCCGAGGAGGGTGCGCATGGCGCGCACCGTGCGCCCCTGGCGGCCGATGACCTTGCCGAGGTCGTCGGGAGCGACGGCCAGCTCCAGCACCGTGGCCTGGTCGCCTTCCACTTCGCGCACCCTGACGGCCTCGGGCTCGTCCACCAGAGCCTTGGCGATATTTTCGATCAGCGCTTTCATCAGAGGCACCTCCGCTGTTCCACGGACGCCCCGGCCGGCAGGCGCGAAAAGAACGCCGCAAAGGCCCGCACGGACCTTCGGCGGATACGCCCGGCACACGGCAGGCCAGCTACGGCCAGCCGAAGTTGGGCCGACGCGGGCCACGCCCCGCGGGTATCGGGGCCGCCCTTTCCGGGCGAAAGGGCCTTAGCCCATATGCTTCTTGAGCAGGGAGCGCACCGTGCTGGTGGGTTCAGCGCCCCGGCCGAGCCACTCGCGGATCTTCTCCGCATCGAGGCGCACATCCGCGGGGTTGGTCATGGGGTCATAGAAGCCCAAAAATTCCAGCGGACGACCGTCGCGGCGCGTCTCGTCACGGGCGGCCACGATGCGGTAGAAGGGGTGCTTCTTGCTGCCGAGGCGGGTCAGTTTCAATTTCACAGCCATGTGTTCTGCTCCCTTGATGGTATTTTTCAAGTGTAGCGTTGCGCCAATAAAAGGGCAAGCCGCGGGGCGCCCCCGAGGGTTGCGGCGGCCGGGCTATTTTTTCTTCCGCTTCTGCTGGCGCTCTTTCTTCCTGCGTTTCTTGGCGGCCTGGGACTTGCCGCCGCCGTGGCCCTGAGTGAGGCCTGCGCCGGGCAATCCGCTCATGCCGGGAAGACCGGGCATTCCGCCCATGCCGGGCAGGCCACCCATGCCCGGGAAGCCGCCCGGCAGCCCCGCGCCAAGGCCGCGCGGCATTCGCGGCATCCCTTTGCCCCCGCCGCGGCCGCCCATAATCCCCTGCATCATCTTGCGCATCTGGGTGAACTGGCGCACCAGCTGGTTCACCTGTGCCACGCTGGTACCCGAGCCCCTGGCGATACGCGCCCGGCGGCTGCCGTTGAGGATGTCGGGGTCGCGGCGCTCGGCCGGGGTCATGGAATTGATGATGGCCTCCGTGCGGGCGAGCTCCGCTTCCGGCAGGGCCCCGTTGGCCTGCGCCAGTTTGTCGGTGAGGCCGCCGAGGCCGGGGATCATCTTGAGGATGCTCTCGAGCGAGCCGAGCTTTTTCACGCGGCGCATCTGGGTGCGGAAGTCCTCGAGGTCGAAGCTCGCCTTGCGCATCTTGCGCGCCATGGCTTCCACTTCCTCGGCGTCAAAGGCGTCCTGCGCCTTTTCCACGAGGGTGAGCACGTCGCCCATGCCGAGGATGCGCCCGGCGATGCGGTCAGGATGAAAAACCTCCATTTCGGAGAGTTTTTCGCCCACGCCCACGAATTTTACGGGCGCGCCCGTCACCGAGCGGATGGAAAGGGCCGCGCCGCCGCGCGCGTCGCCGTCCATCTTGGTGAGCACCACGCCCGTGAGCCCGAGGCGCTCGTTGAAAGCCTCGGCCACGGTGACCGCGTCCTGCCCGGTCATGGCGTCGGCCACAAAGAGGATCTCCTGCGGCTGGACGGCTGCCTTGATGGCGGCGAGCTCGTCCATGAGGGGCGCGTCCACATGCAGGCGCCCGGCCGTATCGAGGAGCACCACGTCCGCATCGGCCTCGCGGGCGGCCGCCACGGCATTTTTGGCGATGTCCACCGGGTCCATGTCCTGCGTGGAGGGATAGACCGGCATATCGAGCTCGCGCGCGAGCACCTCAAGCTGGTCGATGGCCGCCGGGCGGTAGACGTCGGCGGGCACGAGATAGGGGCGGTGCTTGCCGCGCCTGAGCAGGTTGGCGATCTTGGCGGCGGAGGTGGTCTTGCCCGAGCCCTGCAGGCCCACGAGCATGATGACCGCGGGCTTGCGGCCCTCCAGCGCCAGCGGCTGGGCCTCGCCGCCGAGCAGGCTCACAAGCTCGTCGTGGACGATCTTGACCACCTGCTGCGCCGGGCTCACCCCCTTGAGCACCGCCTGCCCGAGGGCCTTTTCGCGCACGCTTTCCACAAAGTCCCGGACGACGCGGAAATTGACATCCGCCTCCAGGAGGGCGAGGCGCACTTCCCTCAAGCCCGCCTGGATATTCTCCTCGGTGAGCTGGCGGGCGCCGAAGGCCTTGAAAACGCCGGAAAGTCTGTCGGAAAGGCTCTCGAACATGCGGGCTCCGCACTGGCACAAAATCAGGTTCGCGTTCCACCGTCCCCGGAGCGTTTCCGCGGAGGGGCTCGGGCTCCCGTCCGCGCACGGGCCCGGGAGCCGCCGGGGACGTGAGGCGGCGAAAGCGCAGTTTATAGAGGCTTTGCCGGGCTGCGTCAAGAAGCGCGTGGCCCGGACCCGGTCGCGAGAAGCGCGCCCGTGTGCGCTTTTCTCTTGCCGGGCGCAGGTGAATGGCGTAAAAATCGCCGAATCAGGAATGGTGCTTCAGAGATGCCAACTTCCATCCACACACAGCGCCCCGGCCGGGCGTCCGCGTCCGCGCGCGTCAGGCCGCGCGGTCTTGCGGCGCGTCTCGGCTTCATCCTCTTACTCTGCGCCCTTCTCTCCCTCGGACAGGTGCGGAGCCCCCGCGCCGAGACCTTCCCGCTGGACTTCACCACCATCCGCCTCGGCGCCGCGCCGCGGGCAGTGCTCGTGGTGGGGGGCATTCAGGGCGACGAGCCGGGAGGCTTTTCCGCGGCCACGCTCATCGCCACCCGCTACGAGATCGCCGAGGGGGCGGTGTGGGTAGTGCCCAACCTCAACTTTCCGAGCATCATCAGGCGTTCCCGCGGCCTCCACGGCGACATGAACCGCAAATTCGCCCGCCTTGCCGAGAGCGACCCGGAATTCGCCACCGTGCGCCGCATCCAGGAGCTCATCTGCCACCCGGAAGTGGGCCTCGTGCTCAACCTCCACGACGGCAGCGGCTACTACCGCCCGCGCCACGAGGACAGGCTGCGCAATCCGGCACGCTGGGGGCAGTCGGTCATCATCGACCAGGACGCGCTCGGGCCGGACACCTTCATGGGCGCCCTCGCCGAGGAGGCCGACGCCGTGGCCCGCGAGGCCAACAGCCGCCTCATCCGCCCGCTGCACGCGCTCCATGTGCACAACACGCACACCGCCGCCGGCGACCGGGAAATGGAAAAAAGCCTCTCCTACTATGCCGTGCGCCACGGCAAGGCGGCCTTCGGCCTGGAGGCCAGCAAGGAATTTCCCGTGGAGCTTCGGGCCTATTATCACCTGCTCATGGTGGAGGCCTTCCTCAAGCGCGCGGGCGTGCGCTTCCGCCGGGATTTCGAGCTCACGCCCGCGGGCGTGGCCGGGGCGCTGCGCGAGAACCTGGGCGTGTCCTTCGCCGGGAACCGCGTCTTTCTCCCGCTCGAGGATGCGCGCCCGGCCATCAGCTACCTGCCCCTGCCGAAGAACAGCCCGGCGCGCGCCATCACCTCCAAGCCCATCATGGCGGTGCTCCCCTGCGAGGGCAAGGGCGACAGGCTCTGCGTCCACTACGGCAACCGTACCATCACCCTCATCCGGCCCGACTGGCGCGAGGTGGATGCGAGCCTCGACGCCATGACCGTGCAGGTGGACGGCCGGGAGGAAACCGTGCCCTTCGGGAGCATCCTTGATGTGCGGGAGGCGGCCACGGTGCGGCCGCGGCCGGGCTACCGCGTCAATGCCATCGGCATGGACTGCGGAAAGGCGGATGAAAGCGGCATCGCCCTGCGCCGCAAGGACTTCCAGCCCCGCTTTTCCGTGGACAGGGGCGCGAGGCTTTTCCGCGTGGAGGTCTATAAGGACAAGCGCTTTTCCGGCATGTTCCTGCTCCGCTTCGGCGGCGGTGGCGCCACGGCCCGGCGCGCGCCCCTGCCGGACAGGCCAGGGCCCGAGACCTCGCTGGGCTTCTAGCGCTTGAACTCCCCGGCCCCCGCTCCGGCCTCAGAATCCCTGCTTTTTGTCGCCATCCTGTTCCAGTTCCCTGAGCGGCGCAGCAAGGAACTGGCTGATGGCGGCCCAGGCCACGGGATAATTGTCCAGAAAGGCCGCGTGGCCAGCATGGGGCACGACGCAGAGGCGCGCGTTGGCGGTCAGGTCCCTGGCTTCCAGCACGGTCTTTGGCGGCGCGTGCGTGTCGTTGTCGCCCACCACAAAGAGCACCGGGCAGCGGATGGCCCCGAAGGTCTCGCGGCCGACCTTGGTCTTGTGCCAGAAGGCCATGTAGGCGTTGAGAAAGTCGCCCAGCCTTTGCGGTTCGGGTGCGAGCTGCCGCATTAGCTCCACATAGGCCTTGTCCAGCTTTTCCAGCTCCGCCAAGGGCAATTTGTCGGGGAAGAAGCCCGGCGCAAGCGTGCCCGCGCCGATGGCGACCACCCGCTCCACCGCCGCGGGCTTGAGGGCCGCCACTTCAAGCGCCGTATAGGCCCCGTCGCTGAAGCCCAGCAGGGGCGCGGGCCTCGNCGTGATCTTTTCCATCACGGCGAGCATNTCCTCGGCCTTTTGCCGCAGGCTCATGGGGCTGTGGCCCATTTCNGAGCGGCCGTGNCCGCGGGANGAGACGACCACCACCTNGTANNGCNTGCGCAGCTCGTCGANGATTTTGCCGAGNTCATAGGGCGAGCCNACGCCNCCGCCNTGAAACACAAANATGGGGCGCCCCTCGCCATANACCTCNTAATANATGTCCGCGTCCCCGGANCGGACGCTGTGCGCNGCNGCGGCATTNTTGCCGTAGGGCGTGGNGCTTCCCGCCNCNTCCGGCGGCTGGAGAAAATAGCGCAGGCCCCCGGCCGGGGCNGCCTTCGCCGCCATNNAGGCCACGGAAACNAGCAGGGAAAGGCAGAGCANGGCCCCTNCGAGGACANANTTCTTGCGCATGGNCGCCCCCTTGTGCGCGCTGNAATCGGNNGCNGCTNCNGCNGNTCNGNNTCANTTGGGCAGGCAGGCCTTGCCCGTCATGGANAGNATGTCNATGCGCAGNATGGCNACNCGCCTGGCCGTGGCCTCCGGCGTGGGCCGNGGGCAGCGGGCGGCGTAGCGGNNGCCGATGCAGTCNAGCGCGTGCNGCTTTTCCGCCATGTCCTCCACCACCTCGGCNCGTCCCGTGCCGCAGACCGACCNGTANTAGGTGGANGCNTTTTCGCGGTCNATCTCGATGTCCACGGCGCAGCTGAAGGCCACGCGCGNNTCGCGNCGCACNCAGTCGAGCTTGAGGCCCTCGTGGGCGCNGTGGATATAGAGCTTCTGCCCGTCNCGNGCGAAATTNACGGGCAGGCAATAGGGAAAATCGCCGTTCTGAAGCGCGAGGAANATCACCTCGGCCTTGGCGAGGACCTCGTCAAAAAAGGCGGCATCCGTCCTNTCCCGGTCTGTGCGGCGCATGGCTCCTCCTGACTTTCCGAAAAGGCCGCCGCCCGTGCNTCGGGCGACGGCCATTGCTGTGCNTGGCTATTTCTTNCCGAGCAGCCGCGCCATGTCCTCCTCCGGCGTGGTCATGAGGCGAAGGCCCCACTGTTCCACGAGCACNTTGAGGATGGCGGGCGAGATGAAGGCGGGCAGGCTGGGCCCGATGACGATGTTCCTGACGCCNAGCGCCAGCAGGGTGAGCAGGATGGCCACGGCCTTCTGCTCATACCANGANAGCACCAGGGAGAGNGGCAGGTCGTTGACGTCGCACTTGAGCGCGTCCGCCAGGGCGAGCGCCGTCTGGATGGCGGTATAGGCGTCGTTGCACTGGCCGCAGTCCATGAGGCGNGGNAGGTCGCCGAGCTTGCCCAGNTCCTTGTTGTAGAAGCGGAACTTGCCGCAGGCCAGCGTNAGCACCACCGTGTCCNCNGGCGTCTTTTCCACAAATTCCGTGTAGTAGTTGCGGCCGGGCTTGGCGCCGTCGCAGCCNCCCACGAGGAAAATGTGCTTNAGCTTGCCCTGGGCCACCGCGTCCAGCACGGCCGGGGCNGCGTTCAGCATGGTCTTGCGGCCGAAGCCCGTGAGGATTTNCTGGCCGGGCGCGTCCTCGGCATAGCCGGNCATGGCCTTGGCNTTNTCGATGACCGCGGAGAAGTCGCGCTCCTTGCAGTGCGTACAGCCCGGCCACGACACATTGCCGGAGGTGAACACCTTGTCGCCGTAGGCGCGCGGGTTCTGGATNCAGTTGGTGGTGAAGAGCACGGGGCCGGGGAAGTCCGGNAGCTCCTTCTGCTGGTTCTGCCAGGCCGTGCCGAAATGCCCGGCNAGGTGCGGATAGGCCTTGAGGCGCGGATAGCCGTGGGCGGGCAGCATCTCGCAATGGGTATAGACATTGATGCCCGTGCCCTCGGTCTGCTTGAGCAGGGCCTCGAGGTCGCGAAGGTCATGCCCGGAGATNAGGATGGCCTTGCCCTTGCGGTGGCCGAGGTCCACCGGGGTGGGCACCGGGTCCCCGAAGTGGCCGGTATTGCCCGCGTCCAGNAGNTCCATGGCCTTGAGGTTGCCGCGGCCACATTCCAGCACGAGGTCGAGCCAGCCGCCGAGGTCGCGCACCGCGCCGTCCCANGGGCTCCCGGCGATGAGCGCCTTGCAGACGAAGGACGANAGCTTGCNGTCCCGCTGNCCGAGGCGCGCGGCGTGGTCCTTGTAGGCGCAGAGGCCCTTGAGCCCGAAGAGCAGTATCTGCATGGCGGAGTTCACGTCCGCGTCGCTGGANAANNNGTCCATGCCCACCACGCTNTCGGGNAGCT
>JAAUYU010000019.1:2500-60042 GCA_014804965.1 Desulfovibrio sp. | reverse complement strand
CGGTATTCCTCGATGGAAAGCGCGAGGTCGTCNGGCACCTCGCCNAGCTCNGCNGCGAGGGTNCGNGCNTGGAGCAGNGTCTCGGTCTGGAGGNCCTCGATGGCCTTGGCGTCAAAGTTCACATTGGTCAGCGTGGNGAAGAGCGTGTCGGCGATGAAATCGTCNTACACGTCCGTATTCATGCCTTTTTCNCGCGCCTGCTCCACCAGCGGGGCGAGNCGCCGCAAAAGNTAGGTCAGCTGGTCCTGGAGCAGGGCCACATCCGCCGTCTTTCCGCACACGCCGGCCACGGTGCAGCCGNTGCCCTTGGCGGTCTGTTCACACTGGTCACAAAACATGGCGACTCCTTGTATGNGNTTGTCCCTTGCGGTTCATTCCCGGCAGCNGNGCCGCAACGGCTCCTGCCGGGGATTNCCCATGCTAACGCCAAATGCCCGCAAATGCAAAAGGCCCCGCGCGATGCGGAGCCTTTTGCANTGTGGCAAGTTCNCGGGAGCTTACTTGCCGTCGTAATAATTGAGCCTGCCCTCCATGTGGCTCACGCACTTGGAGAGGATAAGGGTGATGATGAGGTAGATGAGCGCCACCACCGTATAGGTCTCAAAATAGAGGTAGGTGGTGCCCACAAAGCTGCGGGCGCGCTGCATGATGTCCGGCACGGCGAGGATGGACACGAGCGACGTGTCCTTGAGCATGGCGATGCACTCGTTGCCCACCGGCGGCAAAATGGTGCGCCACGCCTGCGGCAGGATGACGAGGAACATGGTCTGGAAGCGGTTGAAGCCGAGCGAGCGCGCGGCCTCCGTCTGCCCCTTGGGGATGGCCATGATGCCCGCGCGGAACACCTCGCCCATGTACGCGCCGTAGCAGATGCTGATGGCGGTCACGGCCGAGGCGATGCCGCTCACCTGGAAGAAGCGCGAGAGCGCATAATAGATGTAGAAGAGCTGCACGAGCAGCGGGATGCCGCGGATGACCTCCACATAGGTGGAGGCGAGTAGATTGATGAAGCGGTTGCGCGAAATGCGCCCGAGCCCCGTGAGCAGCCCGAGCGGCACGGCGAAGCAGATGGAAAGGACGGTGATCTCGAAGGTGATGAGAACACCGTCCGGCAGATAGAGCAGGATGCGCAGATAGGGGTCCGGCCAGAGCAGGCAGAGCGCGAAGAGCGAGCCTACGGCGCCCACGAGGGCGATAGACCAGGCATTGATGAGCCTGCGCTCCTGCGGGTTGGGGATGGACGCCCCGTCGGTGACAAGGACGATATTGGCCTTGCTGTGGACTTCTTCCTCCTCAAGAGTGGGGCTGAGACCCCGCCGGGGCCGGAAGAGGCCGAGGAAGGGCGGCTGCCCTGCCCTTCCCGTATCACTTGCAGGCCTGTCGGAATTGGTGCCGTGATTGTCCATGCGGGCTCCTCCGCGGGAGGTCCTGGCCGGGCCCCTTGCCTGAAACTGCGTGGCTACTTGCCGTCACCCATCCACTTGCTCATGAGCTCGGCTTCCTTGCCGGAATCCTTCACCGCCTTGATGCCCTTGTTGAGCTTTTCCACGAGGTCGTCGCGGCCCTTGCGCACGGTGAAGCCGTAATATTCCTTGTCACCGGTCTTGAAGGAGAGGTTGAGCTTGCCCGCGGTGTCGGGCTTCTTGTTCACATAGTACATGGCGACCGGGTCATCGCAGATGACCGCGTCGATGCGGCCGCCCACGAGGTCCTGGATGGCGAGGCCCACGTCGTCATATTCCCTGAGGTCCGCGCCGGCATCGGCCTTGCGCATGACGAAGATGCCCGTGGTGCCGATCTGGCCGCCCACCTTCTTGCCCTTGAGGTCGGCGAGGCTCTGGATGTTCTGGCCCGCGGGAAGGATGACGGCCTGCTCCACCTCATAGTAGGGCACCGTGAAGGAGAACTGCTTTTCGCGCTCGGGCGTGATGGTGGTGGAGGAGGCCACGATGTCGTACTTGCCCGTGGCGACGCCGCCGAAGATGCCGTCCCAGGCGATGTTCTGCACATCCACGTCGATGCCCGCGGCCTTGGCGGCTTCCTTGATATAGTCCACGGAGTAGCCGGTGGGCTGCTTCTGGTCGTCAAGCATTTCCATGGGCGGCCAGGTGCAGTCGCTGGCCACGGTGTATTTTTCGGCGGCCTCGGCAATGCCGCCAAGGGCCACAAGGGCCAGGGCGAGCAAAAGCCCGCCGAAGAGGGAACGGAACATGGGAGGCCTCCTCAAAAGGGTTGCGGTGACAGGGGCCCGGCAGGGGAGCCCCCCGGAAATTCTGCTTGGCGGCCGCCTACTCGTTGCCCGGGCAGGGGTCGTCGTCCTCATCCTCGTCCGCATCGGCGAGCGGCGCGCGCGGCGCCTGCGGCACGAAGCGCGCGGCGTGGCTCGCCACGGATTCCTCCCCGTCCTCGGGCCCGCGGTCGTCGCGCAGGGCCTGCTGGATGAACCAGTCCTCGCGGATGCGCCACGAGGCGGCCGCCGCATAGGCCGGGGAGGAATAGCCCACGGAAAGCACCAGGGTGCGCCTCGCGTGTTCCTGCAGGCGGATGAGCAGGGGCGTGAAATCCGCGTCGCCGGAAAGGATGATGAACTCGTCGAAATGCGTGGAGTGCGAGAGGTCGTCCATGCAGTCCATGACCAGATGGATGTCCGTGCTCGTCTTGCCGCGCGAGGTGAGGGGCGGGCAGTCCACCACCTGGAAGGCGCTGCGGATGAAGGGATTGCGGAATTCGCGGTAGCGCTCGGGATTGAGATAGCAGGTGCGCTTCAGGATGCGCCGCCGGACCCCGTCGCCGTAGAGGATGCGCAGGGCGTGGTTCTCTATCCAGCGCACCCAGCGGTATGGGGAAAAGCCGAAGGCGCGGGCCGCGTCCGGGTCCGCCTCGAGGATACGGGTATAGATGTTGTCGAAATCCACATAAAGGGCACTGTACACTTCATCGAAATTGGTGAAGCGGGCTCCCTCGGGGGAGCGGGTCGCATCGGAGAATCGGGCCATGTCATCCTCAAAAAAGACAGGGTTCTTAATAGGGTCCGCGCCGCTTTGGGCGCGACTGCGCAATGAAGGCAGCATGATAGCCCCATAGTTTCCGCAAGACAAGCCTGCTCGCCCTTGAAATTTTTCCTGCCCGCGCCTATGCTCCACGCCCGGCCTGCCGCTGTGCGGGCTTCGGCCCGGCGCCAGGCCGTCGGGCTCCGGAAAGATTGCCGGGGGAGGCTGCAATGTTCCGCCACGTCGCCGCCGCAAGGGAGCGCCTGCGCGCCCTGTGGGATGCCTTGCGCACGGCCCATGCCGAGCGCCCGGCGGACTTCTGGCATTCGTGGCTCTTCGCGGCCTTCTGGACCTCGCTTGCCACCTTTCCCGCCGGCTACGGGCTGCGCGAGGCCATGCCCCTGCTCTGCCTCGTCTTTCTCGTTCCCTATTATCGCCACGCCTGGCGCGAGAGCGTGCTCGCCCGGCTCAACGTGAAGTGGCTCTTCCTCTGCGCCGCGGGCATGACGCTCATCGGCATCGCGGCCTCGTCCGCGCCCCTCGCCTCCCTGCTCCATGCGGGCACGGGCGTCAACAAGGGCTTCATCCTCCCCTTCATCGGCATGGAATGCGTGCGCAACGGGCGCGACCTCAGGCGCCTTGTCTGGGCCTGCGTGTTCGCCTGCTTCTGGCAGGGGCTGGACGGCCTGTGGCAGGCCGCCACCGGGGCGGACTTCATCATGGGCTACAAGCGCAATGCCGGGCGCCTCACCGGGAGCCTCGGGGATTACAGCGTGGGCAACTATATCGCGCTCGCGCTCATCCCGGCCTTCGGGGCCTGGTTCCTTTTGCGGCGCGCGCTGGGTGCGGCGGCGGCCCTCCTCGTGTTCGCGGCCCTGCTCTGGCCCGCGTTCTTCCTGCTGGAGGGCGCCTCGAGCCGCAGCGGCGTGCTCGCCATTGCCGGGGTGCTCGCGCTCTGGGCGCTTTTGCGCTACCGCCGCCTGAACTGGCGCGCCCTCCTCTGGCCCTGCCTCGTTCTGGGGGCCTTTTCCCTGCTCCAGCCCGCCCGCCTCTCCCCGCTGAGCATCAGCGGCGACAACCGCTGGGACCTCTGGAAGCTCGGCTGGAACGTCTTTCTCGAGCATCCCTGGTTCGGCGCGGGCGCGGGCCAGTACAACCCCGCCTTCCGCTCCCTGGGGCTCGCCCCGGAGCGCGAGGTCATCACCATTTCCCACCCGCACAATATCTTCCTGGACATGCTCTACGCCCACGGCCTCGTGGGCTTCACGCTGGGCATGGTCTTTCTGCTGGGCTTTCTCTGGTGGGGCTGGCGGCGCATCCGCCCGCGCCTGCTTGAGGAATGCGCGGCCGCGGACGCCAAGGCCTTCTTCGCCCCCACGGGCGGCAGCGTTTACTGGCGGCTCACGGCCTGGTTCTGGCTCGGCTATGCGGGCTGGCTCGTCAACGGCATCTTCGGCCACGATTTTTACCGCATCTGGTGGCTGGGGCTTGCCATGAGCTATCTCGGCGTCATGGTCGGGGCCGTGGTCAACGGCCCGGACACCGCGGTCCCGGCGGATTCGGGCCCCGCGCCGCTCCCTGCGCCTATGCCTCCTCCGCCCGGGGCCCGTTGAACACGGCCGGGTCCGCCAGGCCGTCGGTCCGTTCCCGCCGGCGCAGGATGCCGAGAGCCTCCTCCTTCGTCAGGATGCGTCCGCGGCACGCGGCGTTTTGCCGCGCATTTTCCGGGCAATAGCCGAGCTGCACGCAGCTCGGGCCCGCGCCCTCGAAAAGGTCCGGGGCGACTTTGCGGCAAAGGCGCAGCATCTTCCACGCGAGGTCGCGTATCTCGGCCTGGGCGTTGCGGCAGCAGCGGATGGCGAACCAGTCGAGGAGCGCATGGGCGTTCATGCCGATGATGGCCTTGAAGGTGGTGGCCTGGGGCTTGAGGTAGCGCAGGTCCTCCTCGGGGAGACCTTCCGCAAGGCCCGCCTCGTACCACTGGCGCGACAGGTCGGCGAGGTCGCGGCCGGAGAGCCGCGCAAGCCTCCCGTCCGGCAGGCTCACTTCGGCGCTGAAGTCGGCCACGCTGCGGGGCCACGCCACGCTGAAGCGGCGCTTGCCCTTGAGTTCCGCCCGGCCCGACTTGATGAGGTAGGAGGCGTGGCGCTTGCGCACGAGCTGCACCTCGGTCACGCGGGAATAGCCCTCCACGCCGAAGAGGAACCAGTCGAATTCCAGCGCGGCCCTGTGCCCGCTGCCAAGGATATTGCGCACGATCTCGCGCGAATAGGGCGAGGCCGCGATGTCCTCCAGCTCGCGCTCGCTGCGCACGAAGCGCGCGGCGATGTCCGTGAATATCTTGCCGCCGCCCGCGAGCAGCAGCACCTTGCCGTCGCCGATGAAGCGCTCGTCAAGCATGGTATCCGGCCTCCGGTTGTAGATTCTGGAGCTGCGCAGTCTAGCCGCTTTCCGCCCCTGTGTCCACGCGCGGGAGCGCTTGACAGCGGCCGCGCAAAAACGTGAGAGTGACCGGGCTTGTCTGCGCCGCCTTCGGCATCGGTTAAAAGGTTCCTTGAAGGCTTACGGGCAACGGGCTTCCTTAAAACCGTCTGGAACGAAGCGAAAGACGGGTGCTGGTGCCGGAAGAATCCTAAAAAATAAGATTTTTCGCTGCTGGCAAGGAAGAAAAATAATTTCCGAAGGGAGTGTACTCAGGTACTCGACCGAGGAAATTTTTTTCTGACGCAGCCAGCAGCGGAAAGGCTGTTTTTGACGGAGGCTTCTGGCATTGCGGAAAGCACACAGGCACAGCAAAGCCTCAGGCAAAATAACCATACGCTATAAGGAGATGACCATGAGCGAGAAGCAGGACGCCGCCCTCACGGGCAAGCCCGACAGCAGGGGATTTTTCGGCGCGTACGGCGGCCAGTTCGTGCCCCCGCAGCTCAAGGCGCGCCTCGACGAAGTGGCGGACGCCTTTGCGGCCGCTCTGGAAGATGCCTCCTTCCACCGCGAGCTCGACAGCCTCAACACCCACTTCGCGGGGCGCCCGAGCCCGGTCTTCCACTGCGCCAACCTGAGCCGCAGCCTGGGCGGCGCGCAAATCTGGCTCAAGCGCGAGGACCTCAACCACCTCGGCGCGCACAAGATCAACAATACCCTCGGGCAGTGCCTGCTCGCGCGGCGCATGGGCAAGAAGCGCGTGGTCGCCGAGACAGGCGCCGGCCAGCACGGCGTGGCCACGGCGGCGAGCGCGGCCCTCATGGACCTTGAGTGCGCGGTCTACATGGGCGAGGTGGACATGGCGCGGCAAAGGCTCAACGTCATCCGCATGGAGATGCTGGGCTCGCGCGTGGTGGCGGCCCTGAGCGGCCAGCGCACCCTCAAGGAGGCCGTGGACGAGGCGCTCGAGGCCTGGATTGCCGACCCGGAAATGTTCTATGTGCTCGGCTCGGCCGTGGGGCCGCATCCCTATCCTTATATGGTGCGCTATTTCCAGAGCGTCATCGGCCGCGAGGCGCGCTCGCAGATGCTGGCCGAGCTCGGGCGGCTCCCGGACGCCTGCCTCGCCGCGGTAGGCGGCGGCTCCAACGCCATCGGCCTCTTCGCGGGCTTCCTTGACGACATGGAAGTAAAGCTCATCGGCGTGGAGCCGGGCGGCCGCGGGAACGCGTACGGCGAGCACGCCGCCTCGCTCTGCCTCGGCGAGCCGGGCGTCATGCACGGCTTCAACTCCTACATGGTCAAGAACGCCGAAGGGGAGGCCGGGGAGGTCTATTCCATCTCCGCCGGGCTCGATTATCCCTCCGTCGGGCCGGAGCACGCGCTGCTCAAGGATACGGGCCGCGCCGAATATGTGAGCGTCACCGACGAGGAGGCGCTGGAGGCCTTCTTCCTCCTCTCCCGGCACGAGGGCATCCTGCCCGCGCTGGAATCCTCGCACGCGCTGGCCCAGGCCGTGAAGATGGCGCCGGGCATGGGCAAGGACAAGGTGCTCCTCGTCAATCTTTCCGGCCGCGGCGACAAGGATGTGGAGCAGGTGGCCGAGCTCGTGCGTGAGGGCAAGGCCAATCCCAAGGGCAGATAAAAATTTTTTTCAGCCCCGAAAATTCATAAGCTTGCGAGACGATAGGGAATTTTTCCATTCCCTGTCGTCTTGGTATAAAAAAGTAAAAATTTTTGCACGAAAACGCTTGCATCCCTCCGGGGGATTGCTTATCTTGCGCTCACGGGGAAATGGGAATCCCCGGGGGTTCTGTAAGCCGCCTCCCCATTCCGGGGCAGGCAAAAAAAGGAAGGTTCAACCATGAAAAAGATCGCGACGCTTCTTTTGGCGGCCGGTCTGGTGTTCGGTGCCGCCACCGGTGCCAGCGCCATCGACTTCAAGGCCAAGGGTCAGTGGATCATGTCGTTCGACTACGGCCAGAACGGCGCCTTTGTGGGCAAATCCAATGGCCGCACCCCGGTGGGCTGGAACGGCAAGGAAGATGACTTCGAAGCCCGCCAGCGCGTCCGCCTGCAGTTGGATGCCGTTGCTTCCGAGTCCCTCTCCGGCACGGTGTACTTTGAAATCGGCGACACCATCTGGGGCCAGAATTCCACCGGCGGCGCCCTCGGCGCTGACGGCAAGATCGTCGAGCTGAAGCAGGCCTACATCGACTGGATGGTGCCCGAGACCGACCTCAAGGTCCGCATGGGTATCCAGAACATCACCACGCCCGCCTATGCCTCCGGCAACTCCGTGCTCAATGACGATGTGGCCGGCATCGTGGCCTCCTATCAGGTCAACGAGATGGTCGGCATCACCGCCTTCTGGGCCCGCCCCTACAATGACAACTTCGGCGGCTTCAACGATAAGGACCACAAGAACTGGCGCGCCAACTACATGGACAACATGGACGCTGTCGGCCTGCTCGTTCCGCTGTCCTTCGACGGCGCCAAGGTGACCCCTTGGGGCATGTATGCCGGCATCGGCCCCAACACGTTCCGCCTGAATCAGAAGGTTGAGGAACGCGATGCGGATGGCAAACTGACCGTGACCTACCCGAACAACTGGGCTGGCAACATCGCCAACCTGGGCGCCGGCCGTAACTTCGTGAACTCCGGCCTCTTCCCGGTGGGCGGCGCCATGCACCGCGACTTCACCAACGCCAATGGTCGTGACAACGGCGGCCGCAACCTGAGCTCCTACGCCAATGCCTGGTGGGGCGGCATCTCCGCTGACATCACCATCTGGGATCCCTTCCGCGTGGCCTTTGACTTCGAGTACGGCTCCGTGACCTGGGAAGACGACGGCCGCCTGAATCGCCAGGGCTGGTTCGCCACCCTGCTCGCCGAGTACAAGCTTGACTGGGCCACCCCCGGCCTCTACGGCTGGTATGCCTCCGGTGACGACAGCAACCCGGCCAACGGCTCCGAGCGCCTGCCCACCCTGGACGGCAACAACACCAACAAGTACTCCAACTTCGCGTTTGACGGCGATCCCTACATCGCCCGCGACGCCGTGGTCGGCCACAGCATGGCCGGCACCTGGGGCATCGGCGGCCGCTTGAAGGACATGAGCTTCGTCGAGAACCTGAAGCACACCTTCCGCGTCAACTACATCGGCGGCACCAACAGCACCACCATGGCCAAGAAGCTGTCCAAGGCCGGCTACTGGGCCAACTCCGGCGGCGTTGACGGCCTGATGGGCATGGACGCCCTGTACCTGACCACCGGCGACAGCGCGCTGGAATTCGGGCTGACCAACACCTACAAGATGTACGACAACTTCACGATTTCTCTTGAAGCCGACTACATCGCCCTGTGGCTCGACACCAGCACGTCCGCGTGGGGCGCCCGCCACAAGGAAGGCAAGTCCATCCCGCAGACCAAGGACGCCTGGAACATCAACGCCAGCTTCGTGTATTCCTTCTAGGCCCAAAGCCTGAAAGAATCCGCAACGCATCCGAAAGGGGAGCCGCAAGGCTCCCCTTTTTGTATGAAAAAACCCTCCCGCTGGCGGGAGGTTTTCTTCATACAAAAAGGACCCGGTTGCCCGGGTCCTTTTTGAGGTTTGTATTCAGCCGGGAGGAGTTATTTCCCGCCGGGAACAAATTTATAGACGGCGAATATGGCAATGCCCAGACCGATAATGTAGAGCCAAACGCTTGTCATGGCCTGTCTTTTCGATTTAAGCGCCGCAGCGATCGCGCCCAGAATGGCGACAACGGAGCAGCCCCCGAGGACTGCCTCACGAGATGTCAGGAACGAAAAGGAACCACCCGCAGATGGTTCCTCGTGTGTGCTCGGGAGCAGGGAACCTGGCCGCGGCACTTCCGAAACTCCCCTCAAGAATGGCAGCCGGGTTCAGGCAGGGCTTCCCCACTGCGCGTGGCCCAGGTCCTCCAGCACCACCGTGGGCTGGCGTTCTTCCCGCGCAACGTCCTCGCGCGTGGCCTCGCCGCTCAATACCAGCGCGAAGTCGATGCCCGCGTTCTCGGCGAGCTTCTTGTCCGTGGAGAGGCGGTCGCCCACCATCACCATGTCTTTTTTGGCATAGCGCGCGAGCAGGGGCGCCAGCACCGCCGGGTCCGGCTTGCCGAAAATGTGCTGCGGCCTGCGGCCCGTGGCCGTGGCGTACAGCTCGATCATGCTCCCCACATCCGGCAGCGGCCCCTCGGGCGAGGGGCAGACGAGGTCCGGGTGCGTCGCCAGAAAGAGCACCTCGGGCTTTTGCAGCAAGAGCGCAGAGCGCGCGAGCTTTTCATAGGTGAGCTCGGTATCGTAGGCGAGGATGACGGCTTGGGCCCCCTTCTCTCCGAGCGTGAGCTCCGGCATCCGGCCGAGCAGATCCCGCTGAAAGTCGCGGTTGCCCACCGCATAGGCGCGGCTGATGCCGTTTTTCCGCAAAAAGTCCACCAGCGGCGTCACCGGCGAGAGCAAAAGCTCAAGCCGTGCCGGGATGCCCATGCCCTTGAGCTTGTCCACATAGGTTTGCGGCGACTTGGAGGTGTTGTTGCTCAGGAAGTAAAAATCAAGGTCGTCCCAGTGCCTGCGGATGAAGTCCACGGCGCCGGGAATGGGGATGTGGCCGAGGTAGACGGTGCCGTCCATGTCCAGCACCACGCAGCGCTTGCGCGACCAGTCCATCATGCCTTGCCCTCCAGCACGCGCAGCTCCACCGAGAGCTGCCCGTCATTGGAGCGGAGCACGAGATAGCCGCCCTGGGCCAGCGCGCCGGGATTGGCGATGATGGTGCGGCCGATGCGGTCCACGGCGCGGGCCTCGTGTATATGCCCGCAGAGGCACATGTCGGGCTGGGCCTCCTCCACAAATTCGCGCACCGCCGTGGAACCCACATGCACATCGCCGGGGATGACGTCGCAGGCCGTGTCCTTGGGCGGATTGTGCGAAATGAGCACGGTGTGCGGGAAGTCTCTCGCCGTGCGCCAGGCCGCCTCAAGCCACGCGGCGAAGGCCGACTCGGGAAATTCGCTCGGCGTGCCGAAGGGCGTGAAGGTGGAGGCCCCCACCCCGAACACGGCGACGCCCGGCGCCAGCTCGCGCACCTGCGTATGCAGGTTGCAGCCCTTTTCACTGAGCCACGCGTCCACCTCGGGCCGGTCCATGTTGCCGATCTGCGCGAGCACGGGCAGGCCCGGCGCGGAGAGGGCCTTCATCACGGCCTCGGCCTGGCGCACCCCCCCGGTGACGGTGAGGTCCCCGGTGACGATGACGCCGTCCGCCTGCGCGAGTTCGGGAATCTCGGCGAAATTCTCCGGCGCGTCATGGATGTCGCCCACCACTATCCAGAGATAGTCCTTGCGCGCTTCCTCGCCGGAAGCGGCTTCGGGTGCGGCTTCCGGGACTTTAGGACCTTCCGTGCTTGGCATGGCTGCTGTCCTTTGCTATGCTTTTGAGGGAATACGGCGCACAGCCCCGGAACACTTGCCCCGGAATCGTTGGATGTCGCGGCCACGAGGCGCCGCGCTTTTGCCGCACTTTTTTCATTTTGCCACAAGTCCCCATGGAAGGAAAGGCCATGCCCGCCGCCCCCCTTGCGCCGGGGGGCGAGTGCCCCGCCGCTGCCGCCACGCTCCGCGAGGGCCTGCGCCGCGACATGATCGCCCTGCGGCGCGCGCAAAGCGCTGACGAAGCGGCACGACGCGGCAAGGCCGCACAGGAGCGCCTGCTGGCCGCGCCCTGCTGGCGGGAGGCCGCGAGCGTGGCCCTTTATGCGGGCGTACGGGATGAGATGCCCACGGACCTTTTGCTGGCCGAGGCCTGGGCTGAGGGGCGGGAAGTGTGGCTGCCGCGGGTGCGCCCAGGCGAAAGGGGCCACATGGATTTTGTGCGCTGTCACGGCCCGCAGGACCTTTGCGCCGGGGCCTTCGGCCTTGTGGAACCGCGCCCGGAGCTCCCCGGCGCTGTTGCCGGGGACGCGGCCTTCCGGCCCGGGCTCATCCTCGTGCCGGGTGTGGCCTTTGACCGCAAGGGCGGCCGCATGGGCTATGGCGGCGGTTTTTATGACCGCTTTCTTGCCGCCCACCCCGTCGGCGCGCGCTGCCCGGCGCTGGGCTTCTGCTTCGGCTTCCAGCTGGTGGCGGAGGTGCCTTGCGCCACCTGGGACCGCCCGGTGGACGGCATCTGCACGGAAGGAGAACTCTTCTGGACATCTCGCTGACATGGTTCCGCTTTCCCGGTGTGCCGCGCGTGTGCTGCGCCTTTCAGGGACGTGCGCTTCCGGCTTCCGGGGCTGGTGCCGTTGCTCCTGTGCCGTGGGCCGGGGGCAACATCTCCTTCAATACCGGGGATGACCCCGCCGCCACGGCTGCGGCCCGCGCCGCCCTCCTCTCCGCCCTGCGGCCGCGCGGCCTCGACACCTGGGCCGAAGTGCGCCAGGTGCATGGCGACGCGCTTGTCGAGGAGCCCTTCGCGCCCGAGGCTTCGGCCCTCCCGGCCTACCGGATGGAGGATTCGCCCGAAGCGGACGGCATGTTCACCTCCGCCCCCGGCAAGGGCCTGCTCATCAAGACCGCCGATTGCCAGCCCCTGCTTTTGGCGCACCGAAGCGGCAGGCACGTTGCCGCCCTGCATGTGGGCTGGCGCGGCAACCGCTGCGACCTCCCGGCGAGCGGCCTTGTGCGTTTCTGCGCGGCTTACGGCCTTGACCCGGCGGACATCTTCGCCGTGCGCGGCCCGAGCCTCGGGCCTTCGCGCGCGGAATTCGTCAACCACGAGCGGGAATGGGGCGACAGCTTCCGGCCCTGGTTCGACGCGGCGAGCCGCTGCATGGACCTCTGGGGGCTGACGGCAAGCCAGCTTGAGGCCGCGGGCGTGCCGCGGCGGCAGATTTTCGGGCTCGACATCTGCACGAGCCTCAATGCGCAGCATTACTTCTCGCATCGGCATGATGCGAGGAGCGGCCGCCAGGCGAGCCTCATCTGGATCGAAGCCTGAAGCTCAAGGCATGGACAAAGCGCCGCCCGGCGCGCTAAAGATACCGGAAACCGTCCCGCACGGGACGCAGGCAGGAGGTTTNTGCCATGAACGATNTGCCTGTTTCCAGAAGAAANNTCCTTCAGGGCTCGGCGCTGCTNGCCGCGGCCGCCATCCTCACGCCCGCNGCCGCGCTGGCNGCCGGGGCNNCNGACAANGCCGCTCCCGCCAAGGNCGCGGGCAAGGCCCCGGCCCAGGCGCCTGTGGTGGGTTCGCGCAACGTGACGGGCCAGCCGCATAAGGGCTCGGCCGCCAAGGTCTATTTCTCGCCGGTCATCGACGCGGCGAGCCTCATCAAGCTCTATAACCTCGTCAACGAAAACATCTACGGCAAGGTGGCCATCAAGCTCCACACGGGCGAGCCCAACGGCCCCAACATCCTGCCGCGCGACATGGTGAANGCCTTCCAGGCGCAGGTNCCCGAAAGCGCCATCGTGGAGACCAACACCCTCTACGAGGGCGGCCGCCACACCACCGAAAAGCANCGCGAGACCCTCAAGGTCAACGGCTGGACNTTCTGCCCCGTGGACATCATGGACGAGCACGGCGACGTGAACCTGCCCGTGGCCGACGGCTTCCATCTCAAGGAAGTGGCCATGGGCAAGGGCATCACCGACTATGACTCCATGATCGTGCTCACCCACTTCAAGGGNCACGCCATGGGCGGCTTCGGCGGCTCCATGAAGAATATCGCCATCGGCTGCGCCTCNGGCCAGGTGGGCAAGCGCCAGGTGCACGGCGTGGANGGCGCCGCGCCCGCGGACTGGACCCAGTGGCCCGGCAAGGAAANGCTCATGGAGCTCATGGCCGATTCCGCCAAGGCCGTGGCNGACCACTTCGGCAAGCACATCGTCTATATCAACGTGCTGCGCAACATGAGCGTGGACTGCGACTGCGCGGGCACAAGCGCNCATGAGCCGACCATNAAGGANATCGGCATCCTCGCCTCCAGCGACCTTTTGGCCATCGACCAGGCCGCNTGCGACCTCGTCTTTGCCAGCGCCGACGGAGCGGACCTGCGCGAGCGCATCCAGAGCCGCCACGGCCTGCGCCAGCTCTCGGCCATGGCCGAGCACAAGATGGGCAACCCGCAGTACGAGCTCATCACCGTCAACTAAAGCCACATTGCAACTGCTGCGGCCCGAGCGCCGGATGCCCCNGTGGGTGTCCGGCGCNNNGGCCGGACCAAGGAACAGGAATGCCCGAATTTCGACAGAACATCGTGGACGACCTCGCCGCCTCCGGCACCGAATCCTGGCGCACCTTCCGCATCATGGCGGAAATGGTCAACGCCCTCGACGAGCTCAATTCCCTCAAGGTCAACTGCATCTCCATCTTCGGNTCGGCGCGCAGCAAGCCNGAGAGCCAGGAATACCAGGATGCGGAAAAGCTCGCNGGGCTGCTCGCGCNCGCGGGCTANGGCGTCATCACNGGCGGCGGCCCCGGCGTCATGGAGGCGGCCAACAAGGGCGCNACCGAGGCCGGGGGCGTCTCCGTGGGGCTGCANATCAAGCTGCCGCACGAGCAGGGCTGCAACCGCTATGTGACCACGCGCTGCAACTTCCGCTATTTCTTCATCCGCAAGTTCATGTTCGTGAAGTATGCCCGCGCCTATGTGGTCATGCCCGGCGGCATGGGCACCATCGACGANCTTTCCGAGGCCTTTGTGCTGGCGCAGACCGGGCGCAGCCGCCCCTTCCCCATCATCCTCTACAATTCGCGCTTCTGGAGCGGCTTTTCCGAATGGCTGCGCAAGAGCATGGTGGCGGGCGGCTTCATCAGCGAGGANGAGATCGANAAGCTCNTCACCATNTGCGACACGCCCGAGGAAGTGGTCAACCACCTGCGCAAGATCGTCATCCTGTAANTATGNGNGANNANGNGNCNNNGCNGNCGCGNCCCCGCGNCTTCNNGNCNGCCGGGCCCGTGCCCGCGCCGCCNACGTGGGCACANCTGGGANGGGCTCATGGANATGGCCCTCGCCGAGGCCCGNANGGCCNGNGCGCNGGGCGACGTGCCGGTGGGCGCNGTCATCGCGGNGNCGGACGGGCGCATCCTCGCCCGGNCCGGCAATGCCGTGGANCNNAGGCACGANCCCACNGCCCANGCGGAAGTGNTCGCCATCCGCAAGGCCTGCGCNCGNCTCNGCAACTGGCGGCTTTCCGGCTGNGTGCTCGTGGTGACNCTGGAGCCCTGCGCCATGTGCGCCGCNNCCATCGTTCATGCGCGGCTTGCGGGCGTGGTCTACGGCGCTGCGGANGCGGCNGCCGGGGCNGTNANNTCCCGNGCGGAATACCTGGACGGCCCGGNGTGCCCGACCCCTGTCTGGCACATGGGCGGCGTGCGCGCCGNGNNNTGCGCGCNCCTTTTGCNGCAATGTTTTGNNGGGCGGCGCTGAAGCGCGGCCAGACAGGCGGCTTGAATGCTGGAACTGACGGTCTTTCTCAGCGGCGCCNTGGTCATGGTGCTGGAAATGGTGGGCGGNCGCGTGCTCGCGCCNCATGTGGGCACCTCGGCCATCGTCTGGACNAGCCTCATCGGCGTCATCCTCGCCTGCCTCGCCCTCGGGGCCTGGGCCGGGGGCCGCTTTGCGGACCGCTCGCTCTCCCGCCGGGGGNTCGGGCAGGCGCTCGCAGGGGCGGGCGCGGGCTGCGGGCTCACGGCCTTTTGCCATACGGCCATCGGCACGGGCGTCACCGGGGTGTTCGGCAACCTCTATGCCGCCGCCGTGGCCGCGGCCGTCGCCACCTTCGCNCTGCCNGCCTTTTTCTTCGGCATGATCACGCCCTATGTCATCCGCCTGCGCATCGCCAGCGTGGACACGGCCGGGGCCACGGTAGGCCGGCTCTACGCCCTTTCCACGGCGGGNAGCATCCTCGGCACNTTTCTCGGCGGCTTCGTGCTNATTTCNTGGTTCGGGAGCACGCTCATCCTCTGGGGCGTGGCTGTCGCCATGCTTCTGCTCTCGCTCGCCAACAGCCACAAGCGCCCNTGGGGNCGCGTNCTCCTNCTNCTNCTCTGCCTCTTCCTNGCNTGGCAGGANACGCTCTATGNCNAGTGGCTNGCNGAAAANAACGGNACNCGCCTCGTGGAGAGCCCGTACAACAGCATCCGCNTCATGGAGGGCGTGGACTANGCCCGCGGCGGCAAGNCCGTGCGNCTCATGGCGACGGANCCNGGCTACAGCCAGTCNGGNATGCTGCTGGANGCGCCNGACGAGCTCTATTTCGACTATACGCGCTATTATGCCCTNGGGCCGCNNCNNGTGCCNGGGGCGNNNCGNNTGCTCATGCTNGGCGGNGGCGGCTATTCCGTGCCCAAGTGGCTGCTNNCGGGCAAGAGCGGNCTNGGCNNNGACCTNGANCTNACCGTCGTGGAGCTNGACCCGGCCATGACNGANAGCGCNCGNCGCTGGTTCGGCCTNANGGACGACNNNCGCCTCNATGTGCGCCACGAGGACGCNCGCGCCTTCCTNAACCGNCAGNANGANGCCTTTGACCTNGTGTTCGTGGATGTGTTCAACTCCCACTATTCCGTGCCCTTCCAGATGGGTACGGTGGAGGCGGCAAAGGCTCTGCGCCGGGCCGTGGCTCCCGGCGGGGCGCTCGTCATGAACGTCATTTCGGCGGTGGAAGGGCCGGACGGGCGCCTCTTCCGCGGCATCTGGCACGCGCTCGCGCAAGCCTTCCCCGAGGTGCGTGTCTATTGCGTGGGAAGCCCGGCCCACCCGGAGCGCGTGCAGAACCTCATGCTGGTGGCGCTCCCCGAGGAGCGGGCAGGCGAAGCGCTCCCCCTCCTTGCGGGCGACGACATGGAGGCGCACCGCTACACCGCACCCATCCCGCCCAGCGAGCCCCTGCGCGACGACTTCGCCCCGGTTGAGCGCTATACGCTCATGCTGGCGCGGCAGTAGCGCGAAAGTGCCTTGAGAAAAGGTCCGTTTCACCTTGATGTGTACTGGGACTGTGCTGCCTGCATAATGCCGAAATTATCCGTCAAAAACAGCCTTTTTGGTTCCGACTGCGTCAGAGAAAAATTTCCTTGGTCGAGTACTTAAGTACACTCCCTGCGGAAATTTTTATCTTCCTTGTCGGAACTAAAAAATCTTATTTTTTAGGATTCTGCCGGCACTGGCACCCGTCTTCCGCTTCGCTCCAGACGGAATTAAGGAATATTCGTCAACTGCGTTTTGTAATGTTGTCTTAGAAAATTTTGTGGCCGCTTCGGGAATCACTCCCGCAGCGGCCCCGGCCTTTTAAGGACAAAATATCCGAAGCCCTGCCGGGTTTCGCGCAGACAAAGAGGCCACGGCGTAACGCCGTGGCCTCTGATGTTCAGGGGGTGAGCCCGGACTTACTTGCGGGTAAAGACCAGGTTGTTCTTGAACACGGCGCAGGCGGGATCAAGCTTGTCCAGCGGCAGCGCGTCGTCGGCGAGGCGGATCTTCTCGTCTTCAGGCCACAGGGCGAAATTGGGGAAGTCCTGGCCCTGCACCGTCACGATGGCCTTGGGGTGAGTCTTGGGGCCGATGGCGCCCTGCTGCTCGGTGGTCTGCCAGGTGCCGGCCACGATGTTGAGGCTGCACTTGCCGGACTTGTCCTGGATGCCCACATTGTAGTTGGCGTTCTGGCCCTGGGCGGCCGGGGCGATGACGAGGAAGCCCGCGTCATTCACATACTCGCCCACGAGGGGGAGGTCATAGGCGGCAGGGGTCTTATCGGCCGCCTGGCAGATGCCGGCAAAACCGAAGGCGCACAGGGCGGCGGCGGTAAAAAGCAGTTTTTTCATTGCTGAGGCTCCGTTGAATAAAAGGTTGCCGTCCCGGATTCCCGGAACGCCCCATGAAAATAGCGCCAAGCGCGGGGGCTGTAAAGCCTTTTTCCCGCGCGGGCCTGCACGGTGCTCCGGCAAAGGGCGTGAGGCCGCGGCGCCGGTGCTCCCTTCCCGGCGAAAAATCCTAGCTCGCGCGGTTTTCCTTCTGGTACTTGGAGGGGCACTTGGTCATGAGCACCTTGGCGGCAAAGCGGCCGTCCTTGCCCATGCCGCCCTCGACGATGACCTCCGCGCCGGGCTTGAAGGCGTCCGGCACCGCGCCGCGATAATCCACGGGCAGAATCACGGCCGCGTCGTCCTTGTCCTCCAGCCGGAAGCTCACGCCCATGGCGTCGGCGGGTTTTTCGATGCCCTCCTGCGCCACGGTGCCGAAGATACGCGCGGCCGTGAGCCTGTCCTGCGTAGCGGCGCGGGCCTCGGCCACGTTGAGGAAGTAGACGCTGTTCTCCGCAAAGCCGGTATAGGCGAGGAAGCCGACCCCGCCGAGAAAAAGAAGGAACGCGGCCACATAGAGGCCAGTATTTTTCTTGCGCGCCATGCGTGCTCCGGGGCGGCGCGGCCCTCGCGGTGAGGTGCTGTCTGCGCCGCCTGCTGTTTATTTTTTTTAAGGATGCACAAGTCTAGACGCTTTTTCGTGTGCTGACAAGACAGGAATCATTCCTGAGAGGATGTCAAGGCCTGCCCGGCCCGCGCGGCCCTAGGAGGCAGCCTTGCGGGTGAGGGCCTTGCGCCGCTCGCGCGCCAGCGCCCGCAAATCGGCCACATTGTCGCTCTCGTCCATGATCTCGCTGCCGAGAATCTCCTCCAGCACGTCCTCCAGCGAGACCACGCCCGCAAGGCCGCCATATTCATCGAGCACCGCGAAAAGGTGGACGCGCGCGCTCAGAAGCTCGCGCAAAAGCACGTCAAGGGTCTGGCTTTCCTGCACGAAATGCAGCGGCCGCATGATGGCCGAGAGAGTGAGGTCGAGCTTGTCCTCGGCGTAGCAGCGGCCGAGGGTGCGCCGCTCCACCAGGCCCACGAGGTCCTCATTGTCCTCGCCGTAGACCGGGATGCGGCTGAAGTGCCAGATGCGCGGGTCCTTGTAGGCCTCGGCCACGGTGAGGTCGTCCGGCAGGGAAAAGACCACCGTGCGCGGTGTCATGATTTCATGCACGCGCTTCTGGTCCAGCGAGAGCACGTTGCGGACGAAGTGCTCCTCATAGGGCTGGATGCGCCCGGCCTTGCGCGAGAGGCTGGTCATGGCGCGGATGTCGTCCTCCGAGACCTCGGGCTTGCCGGATTTGGGCGAGAGCAGCCGCGTCATGAGCCCGGTGAGCCACAGAAGCGGCGAAAGTACCCGGATGATCAGCATGAGCGGCCGCGCCAGCATGGCGGCCACGGGCGTGGCATAGGCCACCCCAAGCGTCTTGGGCACGATTTCGCCGAAGGCGAGGATGACCACGGTGAACAGTGTGGCGAAAAGCGCCATGTGCGAGGCCCCGAACACGGCGAGGAAAGCAGCGCCCGCAATGGCCGAACCCGCGGTGTTGGCGACCGTATTGAGCGTAAGGATGGCCGCGATGGGCCTGTCCACATCACTGCGCATCCGGTAGAGGAGTTTGCCGACGGTCTTGCCCTCGCTGCGCAGGCGCTCGATGGCCGACCACGGCACCGCGTAGAGCGCGGCTTCGGCGAGCGAACAGAAAAAGGACACGAAAACGGCCACGCCAACGGCCAGAAACAGCGTCAACATGCAGGCATCCCGGCAAGTGGTTCGCCGCCCGTGAAAAGGCGGCTCGCTGCTCAAAGCATAGCCCGGGCGCGGGGCTTTGGCAACGGTCCGCCGCGCCGCACCGGCGCGCTCCCGGCTCAGGCGGCGGCAATGGCGGGCAGCACCTCCCCGAGGAGCCGCCCCAGCGCCTCCCCGGCGCGCCCGGCCACGGCGATGACCTCGGAAAGCGGCGCGGGCGCCATGCAGTCCGGCAGGTTCTTGTTGGTGAGGCAGGAGATGCCCAGCACCCTGAGGTCCATGTGGCGCGCGGCGATGACCTCCAGCACCGTGCTCATCCCTACCGCATCCGCCCCCCACTGGCGGTACATGCGCGTTTCCGCCGGGGTTTCCATCTCCGGGCCGTGCACGCCGATATAGACGCCCTCCTCCAGCCGGATGCCGAGCCTGAGCGCCGCATCCTGCGCGAGCTTGCGGAACTCGCGATCATAGGGCTCGCACATGTCGGGAAAGCGCTCGCCGAACTCCCCGCAGTTGGGCCCGGTGAGCGGCGAAACGCCGGTGTGGTTGATCATGTCCGCGATGCACATGAGCGAGCCCGCCTCAAAGAGCGGGTCCAGCGCGCCGGCGGCATTGGTGATGACGAGTGCCCGCGCGCCGAGCCCCGCCATGACGCGCACGCCCATGCAGACCTCCGCGGGCGTGCGGCCCTCATACAAATGGCAGCGGCCGAGCTGCCCGAGCACGGGAACCCCGTTGAGCCGCCCCCAGACAAAGGCCCCGGTGTGCGAATCCACGCCCGGCCGAGGCATGGCGGGAATATCGGCAAAGGGCACACGCACGCTGCCCTTCTGGGCCAGCAGGGCCTCCCCCACGGCGGAAAGGCCCGTGCCGAGCACGAGCCCCACGAGAGGCCGTGAAAGATCCGCGCCCCCGGCCTCGAGGGCGAGGCGCAGGGCGGCCACGGCAGGCTGGACTTCTTGCGGATTTTGCATAGAATCATTCCTTGGTAATGAAAGGACGGCGACGCGGCCACGGGCGGCCTTGCGCCGCAGGATATGCCGGACAGGCGTTTGCCACAAGCCCGCGCCCCGGCGCGCACCGTACGGGACTTTTGGGGAGAATCGCGTGAGCAAGGCCCAGGACAGCAAGAAAAAAGCCGCGCCGGCGGCCGCCCCGGACCTCTCGGGCCACAAGGTGCTCGTGGCCAACCGGGGCGAGATCGCCATGCGCATCATGCAGGCCTGCCGCAAGCTCGGCGTGGGCTTTGCCGCCATCTACACCGGGGAGGACGAAGCCTCGGGCCATGTGGAGCTCGCGCGGCGCATCGGCGGGGAAAAGAGCCTGTTCCGCGTCTCCTCCTACCATGACGCCAACGAGCTCATGGCCGTGGCCGACGAAGCCGGGTGCACCGCGGTCCACCCCGGCTACGGCTTCTTCGCCGAGGATTTCCGCTTCGCCCGCCGCGTGACCAAGCGCGACCGCGCCATGATTTTCATCGGCCCCTCGTGGAAGATCATCCGCGAGCTCGGCGACAAGATCAACACCAAGCGCCTCGCGCGCAGCCTCAACGTGCCCACCGTGCCCGGCTCGGACCGCCCCATCTATGACGAGCTCGAGGCCGAGCGCATTGCCAAGTCGGTGTTCGAATTTCAGGAGGCCCAGGGCATCGAGCGGCCGCTGGTGCTCGTCAAGGCCTCGGCGGGCGGCGGCGGCATGGGCATCGAGGAGGTCTACGACCCGGACCAGTTCCGCTCCGTCTACCGCCGCATCCGCAACTACGCCCTGCGCCAGTTCAAGGACGAGGGCGTGCTCATCGAGCAGCGCATCACCGATTTCAACCATCTGGAAGTGCAGATCGTTTCCGACCGCACGGGCCGCAACCCCGTGCATTTCGGCACGCGCAACTGCTCCATCCAGTCCACGGGCCTGCAGAAGCGCATCGAGGTGGCGCCGGGCTTCGCGCCCGAGACCCTGCACTACACCTTCGACGCCAACCGCGTGCTCACCGACATCGTGGACTATTCCCTCGCCATGGCGAAAAAGGTGGGCTACGACAATGTGGGCACCTGGGAGTGGATCGTCACCCGCAAGGGCGAGCCTTTCCTCATGGAGGTGAATACCAGGATTCAGGTGGAGAACGGCGTCTCGGCCTGCATCGCGCGCGTGCGCGGCGAGGAGGGCGTGGACCTCATCGCCGAGCAGATCCGCACGGGGCTCGGCGAGCCGCTCGGCTACACCCAGGCGGAAATCGCCACCGAGGGCGTGGGCGTGGAATACCGCCTCATCGCCGAGGACCCGGACAACAACTTCACCCCCTGGGTGGGCCGCATCGAGCATTTCTCGTGGACGCCCGCCCCGTGGCTCACGGTGCTCACCCATGTGCCGCTGGACCATCCCTACGAGATCCCGACGGAATTTGACCCCAACCTCGCGCTTGCCATCATCTGGGGCAAGGACATCGACGAAGCCAAGGAGCGGGGCCTCGCCTTTCTCGATTCCCTCAAGCTCGAGGGCGTCAACGGCGCGGGCGAGCCGCTCAGGTCCAACGTGAATTTCCTCAAGGCCAATACCGGGCGCATCCTGCGTTTCTGAGGCAGCAAAAGGGCGAAATGGACAACAATATCGCAAAACGCATCCAGAGCCTGCGCGACAGGCTCGCCTACCTCGAGGACATTTTCGCGGGCAAGCACGCGGACAACGCGGACCTTTTGCGCGAGCGGCTGGACGGCTTCGCCAAGCGCGCGGCCGAGGGCTCCCTCGAGGACCCCTTCGCCGAGCTCGCCACCGTGGAGGACCTGTTCTCCTATGTGGAGCGGCGCCTCGACAACGAGATCACGCCCATGGACAAGGTGCGCATCGTGCGCCATCCGCAACGCATCTGCCTGCGCGACATCCTCGAAAACGTCTACGACAATTTCACCGAGGTGGGCGGCCAGGACGAGCACAGCCTCGACCCCAGTATGCTCATCGCGCGCGCGGTCATCATCCGGCGGCGCGGCAAGAAAACCTACCAGCAGTCCGTGCTCGTCATCGGGCAGGAAAAGGGCCACGGCGCGGAGTTCCGCAACGGCGGCTCGGTGAAGCCCTGGGGCAATGCCAAGGCCCTGCAATACATGCGCGTGGCCGAGACCGAGGGCATCCCCATCCACGCCTATATCTTCACCCCGGGCTCCTACCCCATCGAGGACTATCCCGGCGCCGCGCAGCAGATCGCCCGCAATATCTACGGCATGGCGGGCCTGCGCGTGCCGGTGGTGGCGGTCATTTCCGAGGGCGGCTCCGGCGGGGCGGAGGCCATAGGTCTCGCGGACAAGCGTCTCATGCTCTCGCACGGCTATTATTCCGTCATCTCGCCCGAGGGCGCGGCCGCCATCGAGGGGCACCTGAAAGCCGGGGAGCGCGCCACGCCCGAGCTCATCGAGCATTGCGCCGAAAACCTGCACATCACGGCCGAGGACAATCTGCGCTTCGGCTATATCGACCGCATCGTGCAGGAGCCGCCATTGGGGGCAAGGCCCTGGCATTTCGAGTTTTTCCGCAACCTGAGGCAGGAGGTGCTCCGCGCCACGGACGAGGTGGTGATTTCCACCCGAAAACTCCCCATGTTCCGGGGGCTTGCGCTGTCGCGCCGCCGCAATCCCGAGGCCAATCTCGATGAGATGCACATGCGCTGGGGCCTGACGCCCGCGGCCAAGCAGCGCCTGCGCGAGCGGCGCCAGCAAAAATTCCTCCGGCTGTCGCGCAATGCCGCCATGGACCGCCGCCCCTTCCTCACCAAGACGGCCACGGCCTTCTGGGACTGGGCGAGCAAGCCCTGGGTGGCCTTCAAGTACGATTTTTACCGCAAGCACCGGCGCAAGATCAGCGGCTTCATGGAAGAGGTGGGCAACGAGTGGGAGACCTTCAAGGGGCGCCTCTTCTCGCCGCTCCACAAGATCACCGGCCCGCGCGCCAAGAAGGACGACGCCGCGAGCGAGCTCACCGCGCTTTCCGCCTGGTCCGGCGACGGCAGGCGGCGCAAGTGGAACTACATTTCGCCGCGCTACAAGATAGACCGCGCCGTCACCTGCCCCAACAGCGCCTCCTACGGCTGCCTGGACCTCTGGGGGCCCGACCTTTTCGCCGAATTTGCGGGCGTGTGCAGCCATTGCGGCTACCACTTCCCCATGGAACCGGAATGGTATGTGCAGAACGTGTTCGACGAGGGCTCGGTCTTTGAGTTCAACAGCGAGATCGAGGCCGGCAACCCGCTGGACTTTCCCGGCTTTGCCGAGCGCATCGCCGCGGCGCAGAAAAAGACCGGCGCCAAGAGCGGCTGCATGACCTTCGAGGCGCGCATCGACAATATCAAGATGGTCGTCGCCATGCTCATGGGCACCTTCCGGGGCGGCTCCGTGGGCGCGGCCGAGGGCTTCAAGTTCGTGGAGGCGGCCGAGCGCGCCGCCAAGAAGCGCCAGCCCTTCCTCGCCTATGTGCACGGCACCGCGGGCATCCGCATCCAGGAAGGCACCCACGGCGTCATCCAGATGCCGCGCTGCACCGTGGCCGTGCGCCGCTATATCGAGTCCGGGGGGCTCTACATGGTGCTTTACGACACCAATTCCTTTGCCGGGCCGGTGGCGAGCTTCCTTGGCTGCTCGCCCTACCAGTTCGCCGTGCGCTCCTCCAATATCGGCTTCGCGGGCCCCGGCGTCATCAAGGAAACCACGGGCATGGACATCCCGCCCAAGTATCACCGCTCCTACCGCGCCCTGTCGCGCGGCCATATCCAGGGCATCTGGGACAGGCGGCAGATACGCACCAATCTCAAGCAGGCCCTGATGACCATCGGCGGCAGGAACCTCTATTACCGCTAGCGGGCCGCCAAGGCAGCCCCGCACAGGAAAGGCATGATCGACATTTCCGCGCTGCTCGACGAAATCAAGGCGTCCCCCTACCGGGAGATCGTCATCTCCGCCCCGCATACCGGCACGGTGACCTTCGCCGGGCTGAAACCCGGCGACCAGGTGCACGGCCCCCAGGGGCAGTGGAAGGAAAAACCCGGCACCCTCGTGGCCACGCTGGAGCGCGAGCGCAACCCCAAGCCCATCTGCGTGCCGGAAAAGGGCGAAATCTCGGCGGTGCGCGACGAGCTGGAGGGCGCCTTCGTGGAGGCCGGGACCGAGCTCGCCGTGCTGCGCCACAAGCTCACCCGCGAGGAGGTGCAGGCCATCATCCTGCGCCGCGCGCTGCACCTCTTCCGCGCCCCGGAGCGGGCCAAGTATTATTTCACCCCCGAAGTGGACAAGAAGATCCGCGCCTCGGACGCCCACTCCGTGGCCGTGCGCGACGGCATGGAACTGCTCATCATGTCGCGCATGAAGCGCGAGGCCCCCTTGCGCTATTCCGGGCCCGAGGGCGTCATCTACGCGGTGTATTTCACCTATAACGAAAACATGGACGCGGGCGCGCCGCTCATCGGCGTGTGCCCGCGCGACCAGCTCCCCGCCATTCAGGACGTCATCATGCGCGTCCAGACCGAATGGACGGAAAACGACTGAACGGAGGGCATATGGGCAAAGTGCTGCAAATCAGGGTCACGGCCGTGACCTGGAATGAGGAACTGGTGGAGGAATACTGGCCGAGGCTCGTCACGCTGGCGGGGACAGTGCCGGTGAAGAGCGAGGGCCGCGGCGTGCTGGAGCTCGTGCGGCGGCTGGACGAAGGCCTGCGCTTCATGAAGTGGTCCGAGGCGCGCAAGCAGGCCATGGGGCCGGGCATCCGCGAGGCCGCGCGCCTCAAGGCCGAACTCGAGGCGGCGCTCGCCGACTGGGACCCGCGCAAGGCCAATGGCCTGAGCGACGACCTTGAAGACGCCCTGGACGCGCTGGAGCGCGCCTATACGGAGTAGCGGCCCGCTCCTCCCCCGACACTTTTTCCCGCTTTTCAGGAGCCTTCCATGCTGAACAAGGTCATGCTCATCGGCCGTCTCGGCCGCGACCCCGAACTCCGCTACACCCAGAGCGGCTCCCCGGTGGCGACGCTCAATGTGGCCACCGACGAATCCTATACGGACAGGGACGGCAACAAGGTGGAGCGCACCGAATGGCACCGCGTTTCCGTTTTCCAGCGCCAGGCGGAAAATTGCGCCAACTACCTTTCCAAGGGCAGCCTCGTCTATGTGGAGGGCAGCCTCCAGACGCGCAAATGGCAGGACCAGTCCGGCCAGGACCGCTACACCACCGAGATCAAGGCCCAGCGCGTCCAGTTCCTCGACCGCAAGGGCGAGCGCGGCCAGGCCCCGGACGGCGCGCCCGGTGACTGGGGCGACGGCGGCGGCCAGCGCCAGCGCCCGCAGGGCAATCGCCAGGGCGGCGGCAACCGGCCGCCCCAGCACGCCCCGCAGGGACGCCAATCCCGGCAGGACGAGGACCTGGGGCCGGCCTTCCCCTCCGAAGCGGGCATGGACGAGGTGCCGTTCTAGGAAGTGTTTTTGTGATCATGCCGGGCGCAGATGCGCCCGGTACCTTTCAGGCGTGTTCCCGCGCCTGCCAAGGGTGTTTGCTACGGCTTCACACTTCATATACCTGAAGGTTGCATATCATCTCGTGCCCTTGATAGACCTTCCCTAATTCCGTCTGGAGCGAAGCGGAAGACGGGTGCTGGTGCCGGAAGAATCCTAAAAAATAAGATTTTTCGTTGCTGGCAAGGAAGACAAAAATTTCCGAAGGGAGTGTACTCAAGTACTCGACCGAGGAAATTTTTTTCTGACGCAGCCAGCAGCGAAAAGGCTGTTTTTGACGGATAATTTCGGCATTAATCAAGCTGCACCGCCACACCACCTACCCAACAGTAAACCAAAAGGCTCACGGTAACCACATGGCGCGCGTCCTCTACGGCATCCACGGCACAGGCCACGGCCACGCCATGCGCGGCCTCACCCTGGCGCGACGCCTGCCGCAGCACGAGTTCCTCTTCGTCGCCAACGACGACGCGGCCCGTGTGCTTGAGCCGGAATTTCGCGTTTACCGCCTGCCCAATCTCGGTACGGTGTTCAAGAACTACAAGGTGGACGTGGGCGCCACCGTGGCCCGCGCCGTACCCCTGCTCCTCCATCGCGAGCGCTATATCGGCGAGGCCCTCAGGCTCATCGACGACTTCCGCCCCGAGGTCTGCATGACGGACCTCGAGTATTTCGTGCCCCGGGCGGCCGAGCGCGCGCATCTTCCCTGCCTCACGCTTGACCACCAGCACATCATCACCTCCTGCCGCCACGACCTGCCGCCGAACCTGCGCTGGGACGCCTTTGTGCAGGGCCTGACGCCGCGCTGGCTCTTCCGGCCCACGGACGCCAACCTCATCATTTCCTTTTACGCGCCGCCGCTCCTGCCGCAATATGCCGCCACCACGCGCATCGCGCCCCCCATCCTGCGCGAGCGGGTGCTCGGCCTCACGCCGCGCGACGAGGGGCATGTCGTCGTCTACCAGAGCAATTCCACGCATAAGAAGCTCATCGATATTTTGCGCGCCGGGACCACCCGCACCTGTTATGTCTATGGCTATGTGCGCGAGGAGGGGCGGGAGGGCAATGTCATCTTTAAGCGCAAGAGCGAGGAGGAATTCCTCGAGCTTCTTGCCGGTTGCGCCTATGTCATTCAGGGCGGCGGGCACACCCTCATGGGCGAGGCGCTCTATCTCGGCAAGCCCGTGCTCTCCTTGCCCATCCGGGCCATGGTGGAACAGCGCTTCAACGCCCTCTACCTGGAGCGCCTGGGCTACGGGATGCAGGCGGACCTGCCGAGCCTCACGCCGGACGCGCTCGCCGGATTCGAGCAGCGGCTGGATGCCTATAAAAACGCCATCGCCCAAGGGAATTTCTGCGGCAATGCGCTCGTCTTCGGCCTGGTGGACACGTTTATCAGGACGGGGAAGCTGGAGATGGGGGGAAGCTCAGCCTCTCCGGGTGCGCCCACTTGCACCATAAAAAATTAAAAGTCTGCTTTTTCTTGCCTTTGTGAATTTTTTTCAAATTTTTCTGGAAAAAACGAAATCCGCCCTAAAGGACTCTTGTCCCCCCGCCGATAAGGCCGGTGTTGAGTGGAATTAGGGCAGCCCGGCTAGGCTTTTTGCCCGGCTGCCCGGCGCTCATTCTTGAGCGCCCGCGCCAAAGTGAGCGGAAAGACCGCGCTCTTTCCGCGAAACGCAAGCGCGTATGGTTGAAAATTTGGAGAATTTTCAACCAATATGCCGTGAGGCGTCCCCGTGCGCCTTGCGCGCGGGGAACGGCGTCATCCGTCTGCAGGGAAGCAGTGAACCATTCAAGGAGGAATGGACATGTCGCTGATTCTGAATCACACATCCTTTGAGTCGCTCGCGCAGCGGCCCGACGAACCACCGGGAAACCATCAGGACCTCGCAAAGATCGACAGATACCTCGACATTCTTGAAGACAATAAAAACGCCAGCCGCTTTGTGCCCAATGATGCGGCCGTGGCGCTGGACATGGCCGGCTTTGTGCGCCGCCGCGTGGGCGGGCGCCCCAGGCCTGCCCTTTCCGCCGCCAGGCTGGCGCTGGCCCTTGTGCACCCCTGCGAGGAGCCGCCCACCCAGTAGGAGCGCTTCGCAGGCGTGCGCGCTGTAAAGATGCACCTCACACGCATCACCTTTCCGACATGAAGGCGACGCCGATTTCCGCTTTCCCCGCATCACTCAACACAAAAAGGGGGCCGCAGGGCCCCCTTTTTTCTTGCCTGCCGGAACGGATGACTTCGGAGTCTCTGCCGGGAAAATCCCCGCGCAGGCACCTGCCCACATCCCCTTCGGGTTTTCTCTGAGGCAGTGGCACCGCAGCCACCACTTTCCCTCCACCCCGCCACGCCCCGGGCGCGCGCCTTGCGCTGCGTTCCGCCATCTGGTAAATTGCGCCTTTCCGCGGGGGCGATGGCCGTCTCCGTCCGCACACGCATTTTCCCGAGGGGAGCCCAGCATGAAAAAGAGTTTCTGCGGCGCGCTCCTGGCCGGCCTGCTCACCCTGTTCTTCGCGCAGGGGAGCTTCGCTGCCGACGCCAGGACCTATGTCAACGGCATCGACCCCAACTATCCGCCCTTCGCCTATGTGGATGAAAAAACCGGCCAGGCCGCCGGTTTTGACGTGGATTCCATGAACTGGATCGCCAAGAACATGGGCGTCAACATTGAGCACAAGCCCATGGCCTGGGACGGCATCATCCCGGCTCTTCTGGCCAACCAGATCGACATGGTCTGCTCCGGCATGAGCATCACGCCCGAGCGCGCCAAGATGGTGCAGTTCTCCGACCCGTACTGGACGGTCTCGCGCGTCTTCGTGGTGCCCGCCGATTCCACGCTCACCGTGGAGGAGATCCTGAGCAAGCCCATCAAGGTGGGCGTGCAGCGCGGCACCTCCGAGGCCAATGCCCTGAAGCAGGAGCAGCAGGCCAAGGGCTACCCCATGGAGCTGCGCTTCTATGATTCCGCGCCGCTCGCCGTGGAGGACCTGCTTAACGGCCGCATCCAAGCCGCCCTCATGGACGAGCTGCCCGCAGACGACGCCATCTCCAAGGGCCGCGCCGTGAAGAAGGCGGGCACGCATGGCGAGCCCGACGGCTTCGGCGTTGCCATCCGCAAGGAGGACAAGGACCTGCGCGCGCTGGTGGACGAAGGCTACCGCAAGCTCAAGGCCGACCCGTACTGGCAGGAACTGCAGAAGAAGTACCTGCACAAGTAAGGCGCAGCCTCAAGCCGCGTTTTGCCCCGGAACCCCTTGGCCTTGTGCGGGCGAGGGGTTCCGGGCCGCAGCACGCCGGAGGCCGCGAGCCTCCCAGTGCCCGCGGCCACCGCGCGGCCCATCCCCGACGAAAACCCAGGAACGCCACGCCCATGCATTCATTGCTTGTCGTCATTGAGGCGCTGCCCGCCATTTTGCCGGGCATCCTCGTCACCGTGGGCAATGTGGCCGCGTCGCTCGCCATGGGCCTCGCCCTGGGCGTGCCCTTTGCGGTGGCGCAGGTCTACGGACCGGCGTGGAGCCGCCGCTTGGTGCGGCTCTATGTGTGGTTTTTCCGTGGCGTGCCCATCCTCGTCCTCCTCTTCCTCTTTTACGGCTTTTTCATCAGCCTGGGGCTCCCGGCCGATCCCTTCCTCATCGCCTGCCTGGTGCTCGGCTGCACCAGCACGGCCTACCAGTCGCAAATCTTCCGCGGGGCCATCGAAAGCTTGCCCCGCGGGCAGTTGCAGGCGGCGCGGGCCCTCGGCATGAGCGACATCACGGGCATCACGCACATCATCCTGCCGCAGGCCCTGCGCCTTTCCATCCCCGGCTGGGCCAACGAATTTTCCATCCTGCTCAAGGATTCGGCAATCTGCTTCGTGCTCGGCACGCAGGACATCATGGCCCGCACCTCCTTCGCCGCGGCGCGCACGCACGAGCACCTCGCGCTCTATGCCGCGGCGGGCGCCATCTATTTTCTCCTGACCTGGGTGGTGCTCCGGCTGCTGCGCCGCCTCGAGGACAAGGTCCATGTGCCCGGCTATTCCACCGGCGGCAGCTTCGACATGGGTGAACCGGCCTGAGCGGCCCGCACAAGGAAGAGGAAAGCCAATGAGCGCAGATCAGGACGTCGTGCTGCGGGTGGAGCACATCTCCAAGCGGCTGGGGGGCAAGCTCATTCTCGATGACTGCTCCCTCGACGTGCGCCGGGGCGAGCTCATGGTGCTCATCGGGCCCTCAGGCGCGGGCAAGAGCACCCTGCTCCAGTGCATCGACTGCCTCATTCCGCCGGATACCGGCGAGATATGGCTGGATGGCAGGCGGCTTGAGCGCGACGACAAGCGCAAGCTCTGCGCCTTCCGCGCCCAGGTGGGCATGATCTTTCAGGAATTCAACCTCTTCGACCACCTGACGGCCGAAGAGAATGTGGCCATCGCCCTGCGCAAGGTGCGCGGCATGTCGCGCAAGGAAGCCAGGGAAAGGGCGCTGGACGAGCTCGCGCGCGTAGGCCTCGCGCGGCGGGCCCTGCTCTATCCGGCACAGCTTTCGGGCGGCCAGAAGCAGCGCGTGGCCATTGCCCGCGCCCTTGCCATGGACCCCAAGGTCATGTTGCTGGACGAGCCCACTTCCGCGCTGGACCCGGAACTGGTGGGCGAGGTGCTCGCCGTCATCCGCGACCTGGCGGCCGGGGGCATGACCATGGTCATGGCCACGCACCAGATGGATTTTGCACGCGCGCTCGCCACGGAGATCCTCTTCATGGAGCGCGGCCGCATCATCGAGCGCGGCGCGCCCGCGCAACTGCTCGCCGACGGCGCGGGCACACGCACCCGCGATTTCTGCCTGCGCATCCTCGAAGTCAGCATCTAGCCGAAGTCAGCCTCCGGCCTGACTGAGGAAAAATCCCCAGCCTCCTCCTCAGCGATTCTCCCCTTCCTGCGGACGTGCCGGCCCTGAGCTGCTCCACGTCCCGTCCGTGGTGCCCTCGCTGGCCTGCTTCTGTTCCTTGGCCTGCCCGGGCATGAAGCGCTGCAAATCGCGCGAGACCTCGAAGGTGCGCAGTTCCGCCGCGGCCGCCTGGGCGAAGGGCGAATCCGGGAAGCGGCGCACGATGTCCTCCAGCAGCGCCTCGGCGCGCGAGGCGTCCCCGAGCTTGCGGTAGAGGCGCGCCTCGCGGAAGCGCAGGCCCGGATATTCCTCTGAATCCTGCGGCACATAGGCATTGTAGCGCTCCACCCATTGCAGGGCCTCGGGGATGCGGTTGCCCACCTCGCAAATGTCCATCAGGGCCGCCGTGGCCTCCTTGATGCGCTGCGGGTCCGCCTTGTCGGAGCGCTCGTCCTGGAGCCGGGTGAAGAGCTCGATGACGCGGCGATTGGTCTCGTAAGCGTTGCGGATGTCCTTGCGCGCCTCGGCGTCGCGCGCGAGGAAATAGGTGGCGTAGGCCTGCTGGTAGAGGGGGATGTCCGTCCGCTCGGCGAGCTTCCGCCACATGGCGAGCGCGGGCGCCCCGAGATTGAGGTTCTGCGAGGAGAGCGCCAGCGCGTAGTCGAGCTGGTTGCGCAACTGCGGCTGAAGGTTCCAGCCTTCCACGAGCTTGCCGAGGTCGAGGATCTTGTCCCAGGCCCCGTTTTTCAGGTAGTGGTTGAAAAACTGCGAGAAAGCGGCCTCGCCGTAGTCCGGGTCCATGGGGCCCTTGAGGAAGTCGGCCATGAGCCCGAAGGCCTTGTCCTCGTTGCCGCGCTCGAGCCAGCCCTGGGCCAGCGCGTAGCGCAGCCGGGGGTCCACCTCGCCGTAGCGCTCGCGCACCAGCGGGAAGCCGTTCCAGAGCAGGAGGATGCGGCCGTAATTCTGCTCGGCGAGCGAATTGGCAAGTTCCTTGTTGAAGGCCTGCCAGAGGAGTTCGCGCGCCTGCGGCACGTCGCGGTGCTCGGGATAGGCGTCGATGAAATCCGCGGCCTTGCCCATGGCTTCGGGATACTGGCGGTCCCAGTAGAGCCACATGGCCTGCTTGAGGCGCGCCAGCACGGCCTCGGGCGTGGTGTCGGAGGAGGCGGCCAGATCCGAATAGACCTGCCACAGCGGCGGCTCGCTGCCGCGCGCAAAGACACGGGTCATCTCGTCATAGGTGATGGGCGATTCGTAGATGCCCTTTTCCGCCAGCCTGAGGCGCGCGGTGACGGCCGCCGGGCTGTCCGGGAAGTCGCGCACGAGGTCATTATAGATGAATTCCGCCGCCTGCTTGTTGCCCTGCCGCAAATAGGTGTCGCCCATCCTGAGCAGCAGACTGTCGTTGCCCTGGCGCTTGGGGTCGAGGTTGATATAGAGCCAGTTGAGGTCCATGGCTGCGTCCGGGCGCCCCATTTTTTCGTCATTGCCCGCCTGGAGAAGGAGAAATTCCGGGTCCTCGATGTAGTAGCGGGGCCAGCGCTTGCTGATAAAGTCGAGGATGACCTGGGCGCGGTCATGCTTGTCCTGGTTGACGAGGGCGCGCGCAAGGCCCACCGAGGCGGCCTGAAGCTGCGAGGATTCGGGATACTTGTCGAGCACGATGCCGAAGGACTGCTCGGCCTCGGCGTTGAGCCCGTTCTTGAGCTGCGCCTCGCCGAGGGCGGTGAGGCCCTGCGCCACGCCGGGATAGTCAGGGAAGCGCCGGAGAAGGGCGATGATATAGCCCTGCGCCTCGCCGAGATTGCCCACATTGGCGTTGGCGAGCCCGAGGCGCAGCAGGGCGTCGGGCACGCGCGGTGAACGCAGGTTGGCGTTCATGGCCTCGTTGGTGGAAGAGACAATGGGCTCGAAACCGGCCAGCGGATTGTCGGCATAGCGCGCCCAGAGGCAGTCGCTGATGCGGTAGAGCACCCTTTCCAGCAGTTCGGGCGAAATATTGGGCAGCTGGCGGATGGCCTCGAAGGCGGGCAGCGCCTCGTCATACTTGCCCTCGTCCATGAGCGCCTCGGCCGCGGCGAACATCTTGTCCGGCTCCGGCGGCTTCGGCACGGGATTGCCCTGCTCGTCCACATAGATGACTTCGCGCGGCTTCTCGGGCTCGGGCGGCGCGGCCTTTTCGCCCAGGGGCAGGCCCACGGTGCCGGGCGCTGCCGCGCCAGAGGCCTGCCGCCCTTCGTTGCGGACTGCGCGAGGCTGAGAAGGGGCTGTTTCAGGGGCCTGGGCCGCTGTCGGAGCGGGAACGGAGCCGGGGGGGGCTGCCGCCGAGGGGCCTTGCGCCGCTCCGGGGGCAGGAGCCGCAGCCGATGTGGCGTCCGGGGCCTGCCGGGCTGTGGGCTGCATCGCCTGGGCAGGAGGAGCCACTGAAGGCGCGGCCGCCGAGGCAGGAGACTGAACAGCGGCCGGAGCCTGCGCAGCCGCCGGAGCTTGTGCAGAAGTCGGAGCTTGCTCCGGAGTAGGTGGCTGCACCGGGGTGCCCCCCTGCGCGGGCGCAGCCTGTCCGGTCACACCCGGTGCCTGGGGGGCGTTCGGCTGCGGCGCTGGCATCGCCGCCGTGCCCGTATTCCGGGGCACATCGGCCGTGGTCGTGGAAAGGCCACTTTCTTCCGGCCAGTCTTCCGGGCCGCCGGCATTGACCTTGCCGCGCAGGGCCTGCCGCGAATCCATGACGCCCCTGCCGCCAAGGTCCTGCGGCCCTGCCGGGGAGTCCGGCCCCGAAGGGGTTTCCCCGGCTGTGGCCGCCTGCGCGGAGGCCGCGCCGAGGGCGCGCGCCACCACTCCCGGTTTTTCGGCCGGGGCTGCGGCTTCGGGCCACGCGGTTTCAGCCCCGGCATTGCCGCCAAGGCTGTTCAGCTGTGAAAAGGGGATGGTCTGGCGGCCGACTGGCCCGGCGGCAGCCCAGGCGTGCGGCGCGGACGCCGCGAGTACAGCCAGCGCGAGCAGGGCGGACAGCGCGAAATGCGCGATGGGGATGAAGCGGAAAAAACCAGCCATTTGCAGTATCCTGCGCGGAAAAATGCAAAAAAAATACCACGGGGCGCCGGGCGGGCGCCTCAGGCTCCCCGCTTCTTGAGCTTTTCGATGAGCGTGGTCCGCTTGATGCCCAGGTATTCGGCAGCCTGGTTCTTGACGCCCTCGGCGCGCGTGAGTGCCTCGTCGATGAGTCGCCCCTCCACGGTATCCAGAAAATCCTTGAGGTTCATGCCACGGGCTTCCAGCACGGCGAGGGTTGGCCAGACAAATTCGCCCGGCGCGGCGGGCGCGCTGGCGGCAGGTGCTCCCGCGGGCGCGGCTGCTTCGGCCGGGGCCGACGAAATCAGCGGCACTTCAAGGGGCGGTTCCGGCTCGGGCAGCGCCGCAAGGTCCCCCACTTCATCAAGGATTTTGGCGGGGAGGTCCGAGGGCATCACCGTGTCGCCGTCCACGAGGATGCTCAGCCGCTCCATGAAGTTCTCGAGCTCGCGCACATTGCCGGGCCAGGAATAGGCGGAGAGGATGCGCCGCGTATCCGGCGAAAGCGTGAGCGGCGGCCGCTCCTTCTTCTTGCAGTCCGCCTCGAGGAAATGCTCGGCGAGCAGCAGCACGTCGCCGCCGCGCTCGCGCAGGGGGGGGAGGTGCAGGGGAATGACGTTGAGGCGGTAATAGAGGTCCTCGCGAAAGCGTCCCTCCGCCACTTCGCGCTCAAGGTCGCGGTTGGTGGCCGCCACCACGCGCACATCCACCTTCTTGCTGCCCGTGCCGCCCACGCGCTCGATTTCCTTCTCCTGGAGCACGCGCAGGATCTTGACCTGGAGGCTCAGGTCCATCTCGCCGATTTCATCGAGGAAGATGGTCCCGCCATCGGCGAGCTCGAAACGCCCGGGTCGGGAGCGGATGGCGTGGGTGAAGGCGCCTTTCTCGTGCCCGAAAAGCTCGCTTTCCAGCAATTCCTTGGGGATGGCCCCGCAGTTGATGGGCACGAAGGGCTTGTCCGCGCGCTTGCTGTTGGCGTGCAGCGCGCGCACCAGAAGCTCCTTGCCGGTGCCGGATTCTCCGGTTACAAGGACGGTGCTGTCCGTGGGGGCCACCTTGCCGAGAACCTTGAAGACCTCGGCGAGCGTGGTGCTCTGGCCGATGATGCCGCTGGTGTTGAGATCCATGGCTTTCCTGCTCATGGCCCCGGGCGGCCGCTGGCCGCTCTTGCGGGCGTTTGACTGCTCTTCAGGTGTCAATACACTGACATGGGCCGAATTGCCAGCAAAAACCGCGGCCCCCGCGCGTTTTCTGCGCTCCGGCAGTAGGGCCTGCCCGCTCAGTCGAAAAGCTGCTCCAGAAAGGCCCCCGCGCGGGCCTCGCTGTAGTATTCCCCGGCCTGTGCAAAGCCCACATGGCCGCCGTGGGGCGCGACCTCAAGATACAGGTGCGAATTTTTGGCCGCCGCCTCACGCGGGTAGCAGGTGGGCGTGCAAAAGGGGTCGTCCGCCGCGAGGAGCAGATAGAGCGACGTAGTGATGCCGTCAAGGTCCGCCAGCACGCTGTTCTGCGCCCAGTAGTCGGCCGCCGAGGCGAAGCCGTAGACCGGGGCGGTAAAGCGCTCGTCAAAGACGCCGAAGGTGCGGATATGCTCCACGCCCGCCGCCGAAGGATACCCTGGGAAGCGCGCGGCCTTTTCACGCACCTTGCGGCGCAGGGTGCGCAGGAAATAGGCCATGTAGAGGCGGCACGAGGGGGCGTCCATCCTGACGGCGGCGGTGGTAAGGTCGCACGGCACGGAGACGGCCACGGCCCCGCGCAAAAGCGGCGACACGGGCCCGCGGGCGAGATGGCGACACACCTGGTTGCCGCCGAGGCTGAAGCCCACCAGCGCCAGCGGCAGGTCCAGCGCTTCCGCATAGCGGATGACGGCCGCGAGGTCCCCGGTCTCGCCCATGTGGTAGAGGCGGTCCGTGCGGTTGCTCTCGCCCGAGCAGGAGCGCATGTTCCACGCGAGCGAGTCGAAGCCACGCAGGGCCAGCGCCCGCACCATGCCGAGGATATACTTGCGGCGGCTGTTGCCCTCGAGCCCGTGGGAAATGATGGCGAGGCCCCGCGCCTTCCCGCCCGCGTGGCGGTGGAGGTCGAGGTCGAGAAAATCGCCGTCATCGGTCCCGATGCGGATGCGCTCGGGCTCTTTCATGCCCGGGGCCGGCTGGGGCACGGGCCGGAAGAGCACGGGCCAGATGCTACCCGCGTGGCCGTTCCTGAGCCACCACGGCGCTTTATAGGAAGAAGGAAGGATGGGCATGGCGCGAAACTCCGGCAAAGGACGCGGCGCAAGGCCGCGGAACAGTGCTGCGCCCCCGGCGCGTCGGGAGGCGCCCGAGGCGCGAAGGCCTGCCGCTGGCGCCGGGGAGGACCGGGGGCCGGTCATCCCGGCGCCCGACAGCGGCCCGGACGCTGCCGCAGGCATCTTTGACGTTATCGTGCTCGGCGCGGGCGCCTCCGGCCTCGTCTGCGCGGCCGAGGCGGGGCGGCGGGGACTGAGCGTCCTCCTCCTCGAGCGCGGGCCGCGGCCCGGCCGCAAGCTCGCCGTGAGCGGCGGCGGCAGGGCCAATTTCAGCAACCGCTCCGTCACGCCAGAGGACTATCTCTGCGGCTCGGGCCCGGACTTCCTGCGCCCGGCACTCGAGGCCCTCACGCCGGAGGCCGTGCTTCGCCGGATGCGGACCTGGGGCCTCCCCGTGGAGGAGCGCGACCACGGGCGCCTCTTCCTCACCGTGCCCGCCCTGCGCCTCGTGCACGCGCTGGAGGAGGACTGCGCCGCCTCCGGCTGCCGCCTCGTCTGCGGCGCCGACGCACGCGCCGTCCACCGGGAAGCGGGCGGCTTCGCCGTGGAATGCGGCGGCCTCACCTGGCGCGCCCGCGCCCTCGTGCTCGCCCTCGGCAGCCCGGCCTTTCCCCGCGCCGGGGGCACCCACGCGGGCTGGCGCATGGCCGCAAGCCTCGGGCACAGGCTCGCGCCCGTGCGCCCGGCCCTCGTGCCGCTCCGGCTCTCCGGGGCCACGCCCCTGGGCGCGGCCCTGCGCGGGCTTGCGGGCATCAGCGTTCCCGCGCGCCTCAGCCTCCCCAATGGTGTGGGGGGCGCGGACGGCACACGGCGCAGCTTTGAGGACGACCTGCTCTTCACCCACACGGGCCTGAGCGGTCCGCTCATCCTCGGCGCGTCCCTTTTCTGGCGCGACGGTGATGCCCTTGTGCTCGACCTGCTCCCCGGCGAGGATGTGGAGGCCCTGCTGGACGGGGCAGGCGGCCGCACGCCCCGCGGTATCCTGCGCGAGCGCCTGCCGCAACGCCTGCTCGACGCCGTGCTCCCCGCGGAGCTGGCCACCCGCAAGGCGGCCGAGCTTTCGCGGCCGCATCGCCGCCAAATCGCCGCCGCCCTGCACGCGCTCACCGTCGTGCCCACGGGCACGGAAGGCCTCGACAAGGCCGAGGCCTGCTCCGGCGGCGTGGACACCGCCGAGGTGGATGCGGAAACCCTGCAAAGCCGCCTTGTGCCGGGCCTTTTTATCACGGGTGAATTGCTCGATGTCACCGGGCGGCTCGGCGGCTATAATCTTCACTGGGCCTGGGCCAGCGGCCTGCTCGCCGGGCGCGCGGTCCTTGCCTGAACTCCGCTCACAGGCTGCAAAACAGCGTCACCCAGAAGGGCACGCTGAAGTCGAGGATCATGGCGTGGACGATGGACGGAAAAGTCCACAAGGTCCCGGCGGCGCGGGTGATGCCCGGAAGCGTGGTGTCCATGGTCGAGGCCCCGCCGCACATGATGGGCGCCGGCGCGCCCATGAGCCGCACCAGCACCGGGGTGAAAATGAGCGTGAACAGCTCACGGAAAATATTGGCGAGCAGCGCCACCGTGCCCAGTTCCTCCCCGCGGTACTGGGTGATGAACACGGACGAAAGCGAATAATAGGCGAAGCCCGCGCCCACGGCGAGGCAGTCCGCGAGGCTGTAGACGAGGGACACGCCCACCAGCGCACAGCCCGCAAAGGTGCCCACGGTCGTGCCCAGCGGCAACAGGAGGATGCGGGGCTGAAGCGAGCGCAAAATCTCCATGAGGCGGCGGTCCGCCCCCAGCGAGAGGCCCACCAGCGCCATGAGCAGCCACAGGGCCGGGAGCGTGGGGTCATGCGCGAGCAGCAGCTCGGGCACGAGGCCGAAGCGCGCCATAAGCAGCCCGAGCACAAAGCAGCCGAGGATGGGCAGGCTCGCGCTCATGCGCCGCCATCCTTCCCGTCCTGCGGGTTTGGTGGCTGCGGCCCCGGTCCCCGCCTGAAAAGCGGCCCGAGCAGCGCCGCGCAGACGAGCGTGCCGCCGAGCGCCCCCAGTGCGAGCGTGAGCGCCGCGCCGCCGAGCCTGGGCAGGTTGCGCACGAGCCGCTCATTGCCGCCCACGGCCACGCCGAGGAGAAAGAGCAGGAGCATGATGGCGAGAAATATCCAGCGCCGGAGCGCCTCGGCCCGCAAGCGCCCGCGGAAGATGCGTCCGGCGATCATCCCGCAAATCATGATGGAGAGGGCGGTATACATTCCGCGGCCTTGTGGGGTTTGAAAGCCGTGGCCTCAGCGCCGGGGCGCGGTCACAGGGCCGAGCGCCTGGCGGAGAAAGGCCAGCGTGGGGCCGAAGCGCGCCGCATCCTGCGCGAGGCTATCCACCTCCCAGAGAACGAGCACATGCTGGCCGCGCCAGCGCAACTGACTGAGCGGCCGCGCGTTTCCGGGGAGGCCCAGGGCGCGCACCGCGGCGCTCCCCATGACGATGACCGCGCGGCAGCCGAGGTGCGCCGCGCCGGACCAGAAGGCCTCGGGATGGGCCGCAAGGTCCGGTCCGGCCTCCGGTACGGGGGCGCCCTGCGCCTGCGGCATACAGGCCGGCCAAAAGGTATGCGTGCCCGCGGGATGCGCGAGCTCGCGCAGAAGGCGCCCGAGAAAGTTCCGGCGCAAGGCACGGGCCTCGGCGTCCGCGTCCTCCCCGGTGGCGCTTCCGCCTGCGGCGGAGAGGTCCTGCGCGAGATTCCAGTAGGTCCAGGCCACGAGGCCGGGGCGCGTGGCGGCAAGGCGGTTTTGCCAATGATGCGGCAGGGCGTCGGGCGCAAGCGGCCGCCAGCGCGGGGAGGCTCCTGCAGGGGCAACGGCTTGCGGGGCTTGGCGCACCTTTGCCTGCTCCTCTCTTGCGTCGGGACGCGGCGGCCGTGCCGCGCGGGAGCTCGCGGGGGAAGCGGGCCGACCGGACCGGGCAACGGGGGCACGGGGCGCGGCCGTGACAGGGACCTCAGCGGTGAGGGAGAGCCCCGGCGGAAGATCCGCACTGGCGGTGAGCCAGCAGAGGCCCCGGCCCCGCCACAAGGCAGCGGTGAAGCTCAGATCCGCAAAAGCCATGAGCAGAGGTCCCAGGCGATGTCCGCCTTGCTGCGTGCGTTCCAGATTTCCTCGTGGCCGTTCCGGTCCACAACGGCCATGGAGGCCTCGGCCGCGCCGAAGGCCCCGTGCCCGGCATTGACGGGATTGGCCGCCACCATGTCCGCGTCCTTGCTTGTGAGCTTGAGGCGCGCCAAGGCGAGCAGGCTCTCCATATCCGGCACGATTTCCGCGGCGAAGCCGAGCACCCGCTGGCCCGGACGGCGGGCGGCCGCGAGCGTGCGCAAAATATCGGCATTGGGCGTGAAGGTGAGGGTCAGGCCGTCTTCCGCCCCGTTCTTCTTGAACTTGCCCTCACCGCCGTCCGCCGGGCGCTCGGGGGAGAAATCCGCCACGGCCGCGCTGAAAAAGCCCATGTCCATCTGCGGCCAGAGCTCGCTCGCCGCCGTGAACATTTGAGCCGCCGTGGTCACGTCCACGCGGGTGACGCCCTCGGGGAGCCGCATCCGCACGCCGGGGCCGCAAATGGCCGTGACGGAAGCCCCGCGCAGCCACGCGCAGGTGGCGAGCGCCGCGCCCATGCGCCCGCTGGAAGGGTTGGACCAGTAGCGCACGCCGTCCCAGGGCTCGCGCGTGGGCCCGAGCGTCACCATGACGCGCAAGCCCGCCATGTCCTGCGGGGCCAATGCGCGGAGCGCGGCAAAAAAGATGGCGTCCGGCTCGGCCAGCCGCCCCCGGCCCTGGTCGCCGCAGGCGGCCTCCCCGCTGTCGGGCCCCACCATGACCACCCCGCGGGCGACGAGTCGCGCCACATTCTCCTGCGTGGCAGGATGCGCCCACATGCGCGGGTTCATGGCCGGGGCCACGACGAGCGGCCCGGCAAAGGCGAGCGCCTGCGCAGAGAGCATATCGGAAGCGGCCCCTGCCGCCAGCCGCGAAAGCACGTCGGCCGTGGCCGGGGCCACGATCATGGCCTCGGCCTCCTGGCCCGGGGCGAGGTGCGCAAAAACGTCCTCAGCGGGCGCGAACATCTCACCATAGACATGGGCGGCCCCGAGCGATGCGAAAAGCAGCGGCGTCACGAATTCGCGCGCGCCCGCGGTGAGCGTGGCCGTGACCTCCAGCTCCAGCCGCCGCCAGGCGCGCAGAAGCTCCACGGCCTTGTAGCAGGCCACGGAACCGCTCACCCCGAGATGCAGCCGCCGCCCGGAGAACTTGCCGCTGTCCATGAAAGGGGTGTCGGCCCAGAGCGCGCTCACAGGGCACGCTCCTCGACGCCCCACTGCTCCACGGTGCCGGGCTTGGGCGCTGGGGCGGAAGCGCCGCCAGAGCTCTCCCCGGCTTCGTTCAGGGGGCCGTATTCCTCGCCCGGAAGTTCCGCGCCGCCCCCGCTCACGCCCGGGTCCTCCAGAGGCATCTCCAGCGTGGCGCCGTCGGGCAGGCGCTCCCCGAGCCATATTTCGAGGATGGTGAGCACGGCCTGGCTGCGGAAGGTGAGCACCGCCATTTCTGTGCCCTTTTCATACACCTGGAGCATGTGGTCTTCCTTGTGCAGCGCGAGGCGCAACTGCCAGCCGTGACTCTTGAGGGCCGAGAAGATCTCCATGGCGCACGCGGCCGCGTTGACATTGCCGCGCAGCACCTCGAGGCCCTGGCGGCCGCCGCCGGAAGTGGTGCCGCTGTAGCCGTGCGAGGGATAGCGCTGGAGGCCCGCGGGCAGCGGCACGTTGAGGAGCGCGCTCGTGGTGGTGTCCACGCCGCCGGTGAGGGGATCGCTGGCAAAGGGATTCTCCAGCCCCATGGAGGCGCAGCCCGAAAGCAGCACCGTGCAGACGAAGAGGGCAAGAATACTGGTGACAAGCTGCCGACGCATGGCTATACTCATTTTTTGGCAAGTGAAGGCGCGGGCCCGGTCCGTCAGCCTTCCGGGACAGGAAAAGGAGCTCCGCATATGGTCATTCCCGGTGGGGACCGCCCGAGGACGCCGGGCACACCGGAGAGCCCGGACACTGCGGAGCAGCCTAGCCTCTCCGGACCGGGCTGGCAAGCCTCGACGTGGAGCGTCGGGCGGGCTGCCTTTGCCGTGGCCCCGGAACCCGAAGATTTTTCCCTCCAAAGCTACAACTTTCCCCTGCCCGAGGCGCAGATAGCGCAGTTTCCCCCCGAGGCGCGGGGCGCTTCGCGCCTCATGGTGCTGGACCGCGCGGGCGCGGACCCACAACATACCCACTTCGGCGAGCTCGGCCGCTGGCTCCCCGAGGGCGCGCTCATCGTGGCCAACAATTCGCGCGTGCTGCCCGCGCGGCTTGGCGGCAGGCGCGAGGCCACGGGCGGCGCGGTGGAATTTCTCCTGCTCACGCCGCTGCCCCTCCTGCTGGCGCAGCCCGAAGCGGCCGAAGCCGCGCTCGGCGGCAGACTCAGCGCCGTGGCCGAGGGCCTCGTGCGCTCGGGGGGTAAGCTGCGCGAGGGCGAGCAGCTCACACTGGACGGCGACATCACGGCGACCCTGCTGGAAAAAGGCCCCTTCGGGCGGCACCGGGTGCGCCTCCAGTGGCGAGGCGACCTCGCCGCGGCCTTTGCGCGCGCGGGGAAGATGCCGCTGCCGCCCTATATCCGCCGCCCTGCGGAGAGCGGGGACGCCGAGCGCTACCAGACCATCTATGCGAGATCCGACAAGACGGGCTCCGCGGCCGCGCCCACGGCCGGTCTGCACTTCACCCCCGAACTGCGGGAGGGGTTGCGCGCCCGTGGCTTCGACTGGCGGGAAGTCACCCTCTATGTGGGCTATGGGACCTTCAGCCCGGTGCGCTGCGAGGACATCCGGCAGCATGACATCCATTCGGAATATATGGAAATCCCCGAGAAAACGGCCCATGCCGTGGCTGCGGCGCGGGCCGAGGGCCGTCCCGTGGTGGCCGTGGGCACCACAAGCGCCCGCGCGCTCGAGGGTGTGGCGGCCCAGTGCGGGGAGGTGCGCCCCTTTGCGGGCTGGACGAATATTTTTCTCTATCCCGGCAGGCCCTTCCGCGTGGTGGACGCGCTCGTGACCAATTTTCACCTGCCCGGATCATCCCTGCTCATGCTCGTTTCGGCATTTGCGGGCCGGAGGCGGATGCTCGCCGCCTATGCCGAGGCCGTGCGGCGAGGTTACCACTTTTTCTCCTACGGCGACGCCATGCTCATCCGCTGATTTACGAAAACGCGAGGATTTTTCCATGAAAGCAAGTACTGTGGTCATCAAGTATGGCGGTCACGCCATGGACAAGCCGGAACTTGCCCGCGCCTTTGCGGAAGACCTGGCCCTGCTTGCCGGGCGGGGCTTCCGCCTTGTGGTCGTCCACGGCGGCGGCCCGCAGATAAGCGCCCTGCTTGAGCGCCTCCATATCGAGAGCCGCTTTGCCGACGGCCTGCGCGTGACCGACGCGGCCACCATGGAAGCGGTGGAAATGGTGCTCTGCGGGCAGGTGAACAAGGCCGTGGTCAGCGAGCTCGCGGCCCGCGGGGTGGCGGCGGCGGGTATTTCCGGGCGGGACGGCGGCCTTTTGCGCGCGCGCCAGAAAAATCCGGCCCTGGGCCTCGTGGGCGAGGTCGTCCGCGTGGACCCGGCGCTCCCCCGCTGCCTGCTCGACGGCGGCTTCGTACCCGTGGTGGCGCCCGTGGCCTCGGGTCCGGACGGCGAGGCCCTGAACATCAATGCGGACACGGCGGCCGGGGCGCTGGCCGGGGCGCTTCGGGCCGAGTATTTTGTGCTCATTTCCGACGTGCCCGGCGTGCTCAACGGCGAGGGGAAACTGCTGCCGCGCCTTGACGGGGCGGCAATCGCGAGCTTGCGCGAAGCGGGGGTCATCAGCGGCGGCATGATTCCCAAGGTGGAGGCCTGCCTCGGGGCGCTGGCCGCGGGCTGCGGGCGCGCACTCATCCTTGACGGCCGCGCGCCCTCGAGCCTCCGCCGCTTCCTCCTCGAAGAAGCGCCGCTCGGCACCCTGGTAACGCCCTAGCCCGCGCGGGACGCAAGGCAGCGGGGCTCAGTCCTCGTCGGGGAGGCCGTGGCGCACCCACCACGTCTTGTCCACGCGGCCATACCACCACTGGTTGGGGTCCGTGCGCAGGACGGCCTCGGCAAGTTCGCGGCCCTCGGGCGTGCGCAGGCGCTTGAGCGCGCTGTCCAGCCACTCACGGGCGAATTCGTTGCCGCGCGAGAGCTCGGCCTGGAGATTGCAGATGAGGTCCAGCTGGTCCGCGTCATGGGCGAGGCGCGCGGCCCCGGTTTCCGCCGCCTCAAGCTCGTCCCACGCGCCGAGGATGTCCGGCGCAAGGCCCGTGCCTTCCGTGGCGTCCTCCAGGGCCGCGCGCGCCCGGCAGGTGTCGTAGCGGTGGTTCACATAGTTGAAGTCGCCGGTGCGCGCCTCGTGCAGGTCATGGAAGAGACAGAGCATGACCACGCGCGAGGGCTCTAGCCCGGCCATGCGCGCGAGCAGGTAGCCGAGCACCGTGGTCCTGTAGGAGTGTTCGGCCACGCTTTCCTTGCCGCTGCCGAGAAAGGCGTAGCCGCTGCGCGGCGTGTGCCGGAGCATCCCGGCCTCGTTGCAGAAGTCGGCCAGGCGTTCCAGCCTGTCCGGCGTGAGGGTGAGCGGCTCCTGCCCCCCCTGTTCGCGTGAAGAAGACATGTTTTCCTCCTCTCCTGGCAAAGTTCCGTGCGACTGCTCTAATCGGAAAGCCGCCCCGTGGCAACTTGCCGTGGCGCGCGGGCGCGGGCATTGCGCACCGGGGCATCGTGCGTTATATTAAGCGGCCTTGGATGCACGGGGGGCCGGGCCCTCAAGGAGGCGCAAGAGAGTGCGGCGATTTTATCAGGAAAGCTGGCAGGGTATCCCCTTCACGGCCTTCTCGCATATTTCGTTCTTCCACCTGGCGGACCCCAAGTTCTACGCCACCTTTTATGAGGAGCTCTTCCGCCGCTACCAGGGCTGGAACGATCTGCCCTCCCGCTGGCGCGCCAACAAGGCCAAGGACGCCCGCTGGCTCGCCGACCGCATCCGCGAGGTGGTGGCCGGCCAGTGCGAGGACGGCCTGCGCGACAACGACGGACCCGCGCGGGTGCTCTCCATCGGCAGCGGCGTGGGCTATATGGAAAAGCTCCTCCTCGAGGAGCTGCCGGGGGTGGAGCTGCACGTCAACGAGCCGAGCACTGTGGGGATGCGCTGGCTCAGGCGCCTCATCCCGGCGGAGCGCATCTATATCGGCCTTCCGCCCGCGTGCCTGCCGCCGGACGTGCAGTACGACGTCATCTATCTTTCCGCGGTGGATTACGGCATCCCCACGCGCGAGCTCGTCCATGTGCTCGGGGAACTGCGCAGCCAGCTTGCCCCCGGCGGCGAGCTCATCTGCCTTTCGGCGTCGCTTCTGGAGGAGGATTCCTTCATCGGCAGCTTTGTGAACGCCATCAAGATACTCATCCGCGCGGTGCTGCACCTGCTCGGCATCCGGCGGCAGCAGTTCTGGGGCTGGCGGCGAACCCGCGCCGAATACCGCCGCCTCTTCGCCCAGGCCGGATTCGCGGGCATCGACGACGGCTTCCTCGACGACGGTTTTGACACCTACTGGATTCTCGGCCGCCAGTAGGAAAAGACAGCAGAACAGGCACACGGGCCGCGCCCCCTGTGCCGCGCCTCACACAACGCGATGGAAATTGACGCCCCGGCGTCGAATGACGCCGCACAAAAAGCCCCCGCGCCCACCCCTCCCCCTGCCGGGGAGGCCGCTCCCGCATCCGCCGCGCGCCCCTGGAACCTGGGCCTGGACATCGGCTCCACCACGGTCAAGGCCGTGCTGCTGGATGCGGATGACCGCGTGATCTTCAGCAAGTACAGCCGCCACTTTTCGGATGTGCGCGGCTGCACGGCGGTGCTTTTGCGCGAGATGGCGCCGCTCGGCGAAGGGCGGCCCTGCCGGGCGGCCATTTCCGGCTCCGGGGGCATTTCCCTCGCCGGGGAGCTGGGGCTTCCCTTCATTCAGGAGGTGCTCGCCTCAAGCCTCGCCATCGGCCGCAAGATACCGGACGCCGACGCCGTCATCGAGCTCGGTGGCGAGGACGCAAAGCTCATCTTCCTCACGGGCGGCGCGGAACAGCGCATGAACGAGACCTGCGCCGGCGGCACCGGGGCCTTCATCGACCAGATGGCGGCCTTCATCGGCACGGACGCGGGCGGCCTGGACGCGCTGGCCCTTCGCCACAAGACCATCTATCCCATCGCCTCGCGCTGCGGCGTGTTCGCCAAGAGCGACATCCTCCCCCTGCTCAACGAGGGCTGCGCCCGCGAGGACATTGCCGCCTCCATCATGCAGGCCGTGGTGGGCCAGACCATCGGCGGCCTCGCGCGCGGGCGGCCCATCAAGGGCAAGGTGGTGTTTCTCGGGGGGCCGCTCTTCTTCCTCGCCTCCCTGCGCGAGCGCTTCACGGCACAGCTTGCGGAAATGACCGAGGCGGTCTTTCCCGAGGATGGCCACTTCTTCGTGGCCCTCGGCGCGGCCTGGCACGCACGGGACATGGCAAGCCCGGACTTTTCCTTTGCTCGCGCCCTGGACCTTTTGGAGCACGGCACACCGCCCGAGGGCTGCGGCCGCCTGCCCGCGCTTTTTGCCGACGAGGAGGAGCGCGCCTCCTTTGCCGCCCGCCACGCGGACCATTCCGTGCCCGCGCTGCCGTTGGAGGAGGCGGAAGGCGACGCCTGGCTCGGCTTCGACTGTGGCTCCACCACCATCAAGGCCGCGCTCATCGACGGCGAGGGGCGGCTGCTCTATTCCTTTTATGAGGCCAACAAGGGCGACCCGCTCAGCGCCGCCCTTGGCGTGCTCGCCGAAATTTACCGCCGCAAGAAGCCGGGCCTCACCATCCGCGCGGCCGCGGCCACGGGCTATGGCAGCGCACTCCTGACGGCTGCCCTGCGCCTGGACGTGGACGAGGTGGAGACCGTGGCCCACTTCACGGCCGCGTCCTTTTTCGAGCCCAAGGTCTCCTTCATCCTCGACATCGGCGGCCAGGACATCAAGTGCATGCGGGTGCGCGAGGGCGTCATCGACCGCATCAGCCTCAACGAGGCCTGCTCCGCGGGCTGCGGCTCCTTCATCGAGAATTTTGCCGAATCCCTCGCCATGCCGCTCCCTGACTTCGTGGCCGCGGCGCTCAACGCGCGCTCCCCGGTGGACCTCGGCACGCGGTGCACCGTGTTCATGAATTCCAAGGTCAAGCAGGCCCAGAAGGAAGGCGTGGCCGTGGGCGACATCGCGGCCGGGCTTTCTTGGGCCGTGGTGCGCAACGCCATCTTCAAGGTGATGAAGATCAGCCACACGGCGGAGCTGGGCGACTGCGTGGTGGCCCAGGGCGGGGCCTTCCGCAACGACGCGCTTCTGCGCGCGCTGGAGCTGGAGCTGGGCGTGCGCGTGACCAGGCCCGGCATCGCGGGCATCATGGGCGCGTTCGGCGCGGCGCTCATCGCCAAAAAACGCGGCCCGGCGGTCGGCGCGGCCACGGCCCTTATCGGTCCCGAGGCGGTGGCCGCCTTCAGCGCGCGCACGGCGACCACACGCTGCCGGCGCTGCGCCAACGCCTGCCTGCTCACGGTGACGAGCTTCGGCGACGGCCGCCGCTTCATCTCCGGCAACCGCTGCGAGCGCGGGGCCGAGCACGAGCCCCAGCGCCGACCCAATCTCTACGCCTACAAGCAGCAGCGTGTTTTCGAGCCCTATGTGCCGCTGGCCGCGGACAAGGCCCCCCGCGGCAGCATCGGCATCCCGCGGGCCCTGAACATTTTTGAGAATTATCCGCTCTGGTTCACGCTGCTCACGCGCCTCGGCTTCCGCGTGGAGCTTTCCGCGCCGTCCTCCAAGGAGATTTTCTACCGCGGGCATGACACCATCCCTTCGCAGACCGTGTGCTACCCGGCCAAGCTCTCGCACGGGCACGTGCGCGACCTCGTGGACAAGGGCGTCAGGACCATCTTCTTCCCCTGCGTCCAGCGCGAGCAGAAGGGCGCGGGCTTCGGCGGCGCGGGCTACAACTGCCCGGTGGTCATCGGCTATCCCGAGCTTCTGGCGCGGAACATGGGCATATTGGAGGAGAAGGGCGTCACCCTCATCCATTCCTTCCTGCCGCTGGAGCGGGAACTGCTCGGCCGCCGGCTGCGCGAGATCCCCTTCTTTGCCGACATCCCTGCGGACGAAATGGAGGCCGCCGTCACGGCCGCCTTTGACGAGATGGACGCCTACCGCCGCGACATCCGCGCCGCGGGCGAGGCCGCCCTCAAGGAGCTGGCGCAAAGCGGCGAAATGGGCCTCATCCTCGCCGGGCATCCCTACCACACGGACCCGGAGGTGCATCACGGCGTGGCCGAGCTCGTCACCTCCTGCGGGCTCGCCGTGCTCACCGAGGATTCCGTGGCCCACCTTATGCCGGACCCGGGCCCCCTGCGCGTGGTGGACCAGTGGGCCTACCACTCGAGGCTCTACCGCGCGGGCGCGCTGGCCACGGCAGCGGACAATCTCGCCGTGTTGCAGCTGCTCTCCTTCGGCTGCGGCCTCGACGCCGTGACCGCGGACCAGCTGGAGGAGATCGTCCGCCGCGGCGGGCGCCTCTATGCCCAGATCAAGGTGGACGAGGGGGCGAATCTCGGGCCCGCGCGCATCCGCATCCGCTCGCTTCTGGCGGCCATGCGCGACCAGAAGGAACGGCGCGAGGCCGCGGCCACGGTTCGGAAAATCTCCGACGCAGGAGCGAGCCGCCCCACCTGCCGCAAAGCCGGCCCCGCCGCCTCGGCGCACGACGACGCCCCGGCCTTCACCCACGACATGCGGCACACGCACACCCTGCTCGTGCCGCAGATGTCGCCCATGCACTTCCAGTTCGTACCTGAGATTTTCGGCGCCGAGGGCTATGACGCCGTGCTGCTCCCCACGGTGAGCCGCAAGGCCATCGAGCTCGGGCTGCGCCATGTGAACAACGACGCCTGCTATCCGGCCATCGTGGTCATCGGCCAACTGCTCGAGGCCGTGCTCGGCGGCCAGTACGACACCAATAAAATCGCCCTCGTCATCTCGCAGACGGGCGGCGGCTGCCGCGCCACCAACTATGTGGGCTTTTTGCGCAAGGCCCTGCACGACGCGGGGCTTTCGCACATCCCCATCGCCTCCTTCTCCACCAGCATCAGCTCGCCGGGCATCCCGCTGACGCGGCGCATCTTCAAGCGCCTGATCATGACCGGCCACTACGGCGATGCGCTCATGCGCATGGTACACCGCCTGCGCCCCTACGAGCGCGAGCCGGGCATGGTGGAGGCGCTGGCCTGCGAGTGGGCGGCAAAGGCCAGGGGCAATATCGCCTCGGGCGGGGTGCTCCGCTTCCAGCGCAACATGCTCGCCATGATTCGGGAATTCGACCGCCTGCCCATCACCACGGAAGAACGCCGCCCGCGCGTGGGTCTGGTGGGCGAGATCCTCCTCAAGTACCACCCGGACGCCAACAACAACGCCGCGCGCATCATCGAGGAGGAGGGTGGCGAGGCCGTGGTCACGGACCTCATCGACTTTTTGCTCTACAATTTCTATGACCATGTGTTCAATTACCGGCACCTAGCGGGTCCCCGCCGGGATGCGCGCGTGGCCATGGCCGGCATCGCCTTTCTGGAATTTACGCGGCTCTTCATGCGCTACGGTTTCAGGCGCAGCCGCCGCTTCAGCGCGCCCGCGCGCTTCCACGATCTCAGGCGCCGCACGCGCAACCTCATTTCCCTCGGGCACCAGACGGGCGAGGGCTGGCTGCTCGGCGCGGAAATGGTGCGGATGCTCGAAAGCGGCGTCAGCGGCATCCTCTGTATGCAGCCCTTCGGGTGCCTGCCCAACCACATCGTGGGCAAGGGCCTCATCCGCGAGCTCAAGCGCCGCTACCCCAAGGCCACCATCACCGCGCTCGACTATGACCCGGGCGCGAGCGAGGTCAACCAGATCAACCGCATCAAGCTCATGATGCGCGCGGGCCTCCACGAGGCATCGGGGGGCGCGCAAAGCGCCGGGGGGGCGTAAACCCGCGCGGAGCCGCGCCACGGGCCGCCCGCAGCAAGGACTCCACTTCAATCCGGGGCCTGCTTGCAAGCCGGGATTTTTTATGCCATAACGCTTGTGTACCTGCGGCAGAACGCCGCCTGACCAAGTGGGGAACTCGGCCGGATATGGGTTCCGGCTGACCGACGTCAGGGCAATCCCGTCCCGTCGAGTGAGACTATCTGTCCAAGGAGGACACGCATGGCTGAGATCACCTTTAAAGGGAAAAGCTTCGAAGTTGACGAAGACGGCTTTCTGCTCCGCTTCGATGACTGGTGCCCGGAATGGCTGGAATATGTGAAGGAATCCGAGGGCATCAGCGATATTACCCCCGATCACCAGAAGATCCTCGATTTCCTCCAGGACTACTACCGCAAGAACGGGATCGCGCCCATGGTGCGCATCCTTTCCAAGAATACCGGCTACAAGCTGAAGGAAGTGTACGAACTCTTCCCCTCCGGCCCCGGCAAGGGCGCCTGCAAGATGGCTGGCCTGCCCAAGCCCACCGGCTGCGTGTAGTCAACGCTTTTTCCTAAAAAGGAGGACACGCGCATGGCTGAGATCACCTTCAAGGGCAAGACGTTTGAAGTGGATGAAGACGGCTTCCTGCTGCACTTCGATGACTGGTGCCCGGAATGGCTCGAGTATGTGAAAGAATCCGAGGGCATTCCGGAAATCACGCCTGACCACCAGAAGCTGCTCGACTTCCTCCAGGACTACTACCGCAAGAACGGCATTGCGCCCATGGTGCGCATCCTTTCCAAGAACACGGGCTACAAGCTCAAGGAAATCTACGAGCTCTTCCCCTCCGGCCCCGGCAAGGGCGCCTGCAAGATGGCCGGCCTGCCCAAGCCCACCGGCTGTGTGTAGTCCGCACCGCTGTTTTTCCCACTGAATGCAGAAAACCCCCGGTCATGCCGGGGGTTTTCTGTTGCTGTCGCCCTGAAGGGGAGTGCGGCTGGGGAGGTGCAGAAATGGCGCCCAGCAGTCGCGCGGGCCTTCAGGGGCGCCCGCTTGTCGGCCACACCTCGGCCCAGTTCAGGATGCGGCGCGTTGGCTCCGCATCGATGCGCATCTGCCTTTCACGAGAAAAGCCCCGGCAGGACCGGGGCTTTCTGCATCCGCAAGCCCCCGGAGGAGGAGAGCGGAAAAATGTCCGGCGAGCAGGAGCGCCCTAGAACTTGGGGAAGATCTTGGGGTCCTTGGGCTGGAGCTTCTTCATCACTTCCTTGCCCGCCTCCTGGTCGCCGAAAATGGTGACGGCCGCGGCCTCCTTGCCATTGGCCCCGATCCAGGCGCGCCCCGTGGCCTTGCCGCGCGTGAAGCCGAATTCCTGGATGCCGTCCTTCTCCTCCAGGGGCTCAAGGCTCACCTTGTCCTTCTCCATGTTGGTACGCATGTTCTTGGCAAGTTCCTCGGCGCTCAGGTTGGCCTTCATCACGTTGATGGCGATGGCCCCCTTGTTGCCCGGCGCGCCCAGAAGCACGCTCACCGCGCCGTTCTGCGTCTGCACAGGCTTGAGCAGCCGCCAGCCCTTTTCAAGACTGAGATTGAAATAGACGGTCTTGATTTCCTTGGGCTGCTGCTGTTGCGCGCCCGTATTCTGCTGGCCCTGCTCCTGCTGGCCGTGGAGATGGCGCGGCGCGCGAATCTTTGCCTGCGGCGTGTCACAGAGGCACAGCGCCATCACGAGGGCCAGAGCCCAACACCACACATGGAAGCCTTTTTTCATGTCCGCTCTCCGCTGTTCGGAAATATTCGTGATTCCGTGTCCCGCCACCCTGTCGTCCCAACAGGTCGCGGCGTCGGGCTACAGCATAGCGCGCATCGCCCCGATGCGCCAGTGGGGGCACGCTGCCCGCGCCCATCAGCCAAAAAAGGGCTGTCCGGGGCTGGGAAAAAACGCTACCATGCGCTGGCGGTCTTTTCCGCCCTCCGGCGCCGCCGTCCCGGTCACCGAGGACCGGCAAACCTTCATCCCTGCGAGTTCCCCATGAGCCCAGCCCAAGCCAAGCCCCTTGTGGCCGACCAGGTCGTGGACATGCTGGCAAACGCCGGCATCAAGAACATCTATGCCATCACGGGCGACAGCCTCAATGCGCTGACGGACGCCATTGTCCGCGATGGACGCATCCGCTTCATCCACATGCGCCATGAGGAGGCCGGAGCTTTCGCCGCCAGCGCCGAGGCTCAGCTCACCGGCAGGCTGGCCTGCTGCGCGGGCAGCAGCGGCCCCGGCCATGTGCACCTCATCAACGGCCTCTACGATGCCCAGCGCAGCAACGCACCGGTGCTCGCCATCGCCTCCACCTGTCCGTCCTCCCTGTTCGGTACGGGCTATTTTCAGGAGACAAATCCCATCCTCCTGTTCTCCAACTGCAATTTTTACAACCAGATGGCGGTCAACCCGGCCCAAGTGCCGCACATGTTCCAGAATGCCATCCAGCACGCCATCTCCCGGTCGGGAGTGGGGGTCGTGGGCCTGCCTCAGGACGTGACGGGAAAGCCCGCGGAAACAGATTTGGCCACGCTTCTGGCGCTGCCCACGCAGCGAGCGCCGGAAGCCTCGCCCGAGGAAGTCGACGAGGCCGCCGGCATTCTGAATGCGGCGCGAAAGGTCGTCATTTACGCGGGCATGGGCGCCGCCGGGGCTGCCGATCTTGTGGCCGAGGCGTCCGCCCTGTTGCAGGCGCCCGTAGCCACCACCTACAAAAGCCTGCTCGCGCTTACGGCCAACTGCCCCAACCATGTGGGTCACCTCGCGTACCTCGGCGCCTGGTCAGCCATCGAAGCCTTGCAGGAGGCCGACGCCATCCTCATGCTGGGGACCAACTTCCCCTATCCCGGCTTCTTCCCCACGGACAAAAAAATCATCCAGGTGGATGTGCGGGCGAGCCGGCTCGGGAAGGTCGCGCGGGTCGATCTGGGCATTCGGGCGGATGCGCGCCTCTTCCTCACCGCACTTAAGCCCAGGCTCACGCAAAAGAAGGATACCGCCTTCCTTAACACGGCGCTCGCCAACTACGCCACCATCCGCAAGGAACTGGCGAAGCCGGTGGCCAAGCCCGGAACGCCCGGGGCCGTGCGCCCGGAATATGTGTATGCCACCCTGGACCGCCTCGCCGCCGACGATTGCATCTTCACCGTCGATACGGGCATGAACAATCTCTGGAGCAGCCACTATCTCACGCCGGGCAAGGGCCGCGCCATGATTGGCTCCTTCATGCACGGCTCCATGGCCAACGCCATGCCGCAGGCCATCGGGGCAGCGGTGAGCTGCCCCGGACGTCAGGTTATCGCGCTCTCCGGCGATGGCGGCCTTGCCATGCTCATGGGGGATCTTTTGACCATCATCCAGTACCGGCTCCCGGTCAAAATCCTTGTGAGCGACAATCGTACCCTCGGTTTCGTCAAGTGGGAAATGGAGATGGCGGGCTTTGCGCCCAGCGAGACCTCGCTGGTAAACCCGGATTTCGGCGACATGGCCCGTGCGATGGGCTTCCATGCAGCAACGGTGAAGGAACCCGCCGAACTGGAAAAGGCCATGGAGGCGTGGCTGGCTGCCGACGGCCCGGCGCTGCTGTCCGTGCTCACCGACCCCCATGCGGCCTCTTTCACATTCAGCCGCAAAATGATGGCGGGGGCGAAGCCCGGCAGCCATACGGAGAACTTCCTGCCTCCCGGCATTTGAGGATCGCGCACAGACGGGGTGAATCACGGCAGAGAACGCCGCCGCAGGGCGCTTGAACAGGAAAAACTCCCCCGTCTTGGCGGGAGTTTTTCCCTTGGGACATACGCGGAGAGGCTGCAGTGCCTCCCTTGTAAAGCGTCATCGCAAGGTATAGAAAAACCTATGCGATTTCAACTCATATCCACTCTCCTGCTTGGGATGCTCTTTTGCGGCGCCACGGCCCACGCCTTTCCGGCTGAGGTGCTCTCCATCCACGATGGGGACAGCATCACGGCCCGGCGTGTGGGCGCGAAGCAGGAAAAGCCGCAAAAGGTGCGCATCTACGGCATCGACTGCCCCGAGCTCGGCCAGCCCTATGGCGAGGCGGCACGGGACCTGGCAAAACAGGTGCTGGACGGCAAGACGGTGGAGATCGTCCCGGCGCAGAAGGGCAAGAGCTATAGGCGCGAGGTGGGCGGCATCGTCCTGGTGAGCGATATGCTGGTCATTCAGGACGCGCTCGTCAGCGCGGGCCTCGCCTGGGTGGACGACCGCTTTTGCAAACTGCCCGTCTGCGACCTCTGGCGGCTCCACCAGCGCGAAGCCAAATCCGCCGGGCGCGGCCTCTGGGCAGACGAAGGCGCCGTGCCTCCGTGGACCTGGCGCAAGATGCAGCGTGCGAAGCGGAAAAAGTAGGGACCACTACACAAGGGCATCTTGACTGTTCCGGCAACGGAACGACAACGGGGGTTTGCACCAAACGGATATATGCTGCTCGTAGGCCGCATTAGCAAAGATTTGAAGAACTTTTCTGCGCGTCCGCTACCATCTCATCCACCAGCTGCCCTGGGCTAATATGAAGGGCGTCCGCTATCTTTACCAGCAAATTTATATTGGGAGCACGGTAGCCCAACTCCAGCGACGAAATATAGCTCTTGCCGATGCCCACACTGTCGGCCAGCTCCTGCTGGGACAGCCCTGCGGCATCACGATACCGTCTAAGAACGCCGGGCATGAAGGTCTTTGCAAGATTATCCTCGTCATAGCTCTTTCTCATGCCTTCGCTATACGGCATGGCTTGACAAAATCGACCTACAATAGTTGGTCATATTGAAAAAGGGGGGGCACTTCTCCCTTTCAATGAAATCCCGGCACAGCCCTGCTTTCCTTCCGGATTTCTGCCATATGTCATTTCCCACGTTACCGGAGCGAAGGTGGGCAGCCTGTTGAACAGTACCGCCGGGAAGGAGCCAGCAAATGAATTTTCCTCCTTTAGTCTCTTTAGGTTGGGCTATTCTTCTTATATCAGGATGCGCGACTTCCAAACAACTCAGCGGCCCGAATGGAGAAGTACTGCAGACTGTTCAGGATACATGAACAGCATGGGGACCTGCCTTGAGAAAGCAGGGAAAATTTGTGGTTCACGCGGTTATGATATTTTAATAGGTGGAACGGAAAATCACGGTACCGGCATGAGCGCAGGACAATTCGGCCTCTTTGCCGCCCCTGTAGTTTTACGGGAAATAGTCATCCGATGTGATGTCCCTGAATCGATGCAAAAGAGCATTGAAAATACNTCTGACACACAACNACNCTAAANCNTCCNTAGCCNCTTAAACANGANCGCCCCCGGACTCGTCTGAATCCGGGGGCGGTGGAAGAATTTGGCAGCTTCCTACTTTCCCGCGCGAAGATGCGCAGTATCATCGGCGAGGAAGAGCTTAACTGCCGAGTTCGGAATGGGATCGGGTGTACCCTCTACTCCGTGGCTGCCAAAATGGCTGGACGGCGCGCTTTTGCGCTGTTCCGGGCTCTTCCTGGGAGCTACATACTCCCGCCGGAACATCCGTCAAAATATAATTGACAGGGAATGGAAGGAAATTTCGGGGACAAGTCTCACGGGCTATTAGTACTGGTCAGCTCCACCCCTCACGGGGCTTCCACCTCCAGCCTATCAACGTGGTGGTCTACCACGGCCCTTCAGGACTTGCGTCAGGGAGAACTTATCTTGAGGCAGGCTTCCCGCTTAGATGCTTTCAGCGGTTATCCCTTCCGCACATAGCTACTCTGCTGTGCCGCTGGCGCGACAACAGATCCACCAGGGGTGCGTCCATCCCGGTCCTCTCGTACTAGGGACAGGCCCTCTCAATTCTCCTACGCCCACAGAAGATAGGGACCAAACTGTCTCACGACGTTTTAAACCCAGCTCGCGTACCACTTTAAACGGCGAACAGCCGTACCCTTGGGACCTGCTTCAGCCCCAGGATGTGATGAGCCGACATCGAGGTGCCAAACCGCATCGTCGATGTGAACTCTTGGATGCGATCAGCCTGTTATCCCCGGCGTACCTTTTATCCAATGAGCGATGGCCCTTCCATTCGGGACCACCGGATCACTAACACCTGCTTTCGCATCTGCTCGAGATGTCTCTCTTGCAGTCAAGCTCCCTTATGCGTTTGCACTCGGCGGCTGGTTTCCAATCAGCCTGAGGGAACCTTTGCGTGCCTCCGTTACATTTTAGGAGGCGACCGCCCCAGTCAAACTACCCACCAGACACTGTTCCCCCGCCGGCTTACGGCAGGGGGTTAGGGACCTGAAAAAACAAGGGTGGTATTTCAACGATGGCTCCCCCCGTACTGGCGTACGGGGTTCAAAGCCTCCCACCTATCCTACACATGCAGTTCCAAATCCCAATGTCAAGCTATAGTAAAGGTGCACAGGGTCTTTCCGTCTTTCTGCGGGAACGCGGCATTTTCACCGCGACTTCAATTTCACCGAGTCTCTGGCCGAGACAGTGTGGAGATCGTTACGCCATTCGTGCAGGTCGGAACTTACCCGACAAGGAATTTCGCTACCTTAGGACCGTTATAGTTACGGCCGCCGTTTACCGGGGCTTCAATTCGGAGCTTCGCTTGCGCTGACTCCTCCTTTTAACCTTCCGGCACCGGGCAGGCGTCAGTCCGTATACGTCGTCTTGCGACTTCGCACAGACCTATGTTTTTAGTAAACAGTCGCCACCACCATTTCTCTGCGGCTCTCCAGGGCTCGGGAGGGCAAGCCTCCCACACCCCGAAGAGCACCCCTTCTTCCGAAGGTACGGGGTTATTTTGCCGAGTTCCTTGGCCAGAGTTCTCTCGAGCGCCTTGGATTATTCATCCCACCCACCTGAGTTGGTTTCCGGTACGGTTTGTGTGCCCTATGCTTAGGAGCTTTTCTTGGCAGCGTGGACTCAACGGCTTCAGGGCTTACGCCCACGGATTCGCATCTCAGCATAAAGAAGCGGGGATTTGCCTCCGCTTCATGCCTACCTGCTTGCACCGGGTATTCCAACACCCGGACCGCCTATCCTCCTGCGTCCCTCCATCACGCGGACACACAAGTACCCGAATATTAACGGGTTTCCCATCAGCTACGCGTTTCCGCCTCGCCTTAGGGGCCGACTAACCCTGGGAAGATTACCTTTACCCAGGAAACCTTGGGTTTACGGCGAACGGGTTTTTCACCCGTTTTATCGTTACTCATGTCAGCATAATCACTTCCCTGCAGTCCACCACACCTTTTGGTGCAGCTTCAGCCCGCAGGGAACGCTCCCCTACCAGACCGCTTGCGCGGAATCCAAAGCTTCGGCAGCATGCTTAGCCCCGTTACATTTTCGGCGCAACGTCATTAGACCAGTGAGCTATTACGCTTTCTTTAAACGATGGCTGCTTCTAAGCCAACGTCCTGGGTGTCTCTACAACGTCACCACCTTAACCACTGAGCATGCATTTGGAGGCCTTAGCTGTTGGTCTGGGCTCTTACCCTCTCGACAACGGACCTTAGCACCCGCTGTCTGACTCCCGTGGTACATCTGGACGGCATTCTGAGTTTGAAAGAGTTTGGTAATCTGGTAGGACCCCTAGCTCTGTCAGTGCTTTACCTCCGTCAGACAATCCACGAGGCTATACCTCAATATATTTCGGGGAGAACCAGCTATCACCGGGTTTGATTGGCCTTTCACCCCTATCCACAAGTCATCCGGAACGTTTTCAGCCGTTGGCGGTTCGGTCCTCCACAAGGCTTTACCCTTGCTTCAACCTGCTCATGGATAGATCACCCGGTTTCGGGTCTGATCCGCACTACTGGCGCCCTCTTCAGGCTCGCTTTCACTACGGCTCCGCTTATGCTTAACCTCGCAGTACAGATCAACTCGCTGACTCATTATGCAAAAGGCACGCGATCACCCCACAAGGGGGCTCTCGCAGCTTGTGAGCACCTGGTTTCAGATTCTGTTTCACTCCCCTGACAGGGGTTCTTTTCACCTTTCCCTCACGGTACTGGTTCACTATCGGTCGTCGGTGAGTACTTAGCCTTGGAAGATGGTCCTCCCGGATTCCCACGAGGTTCCACGTGCCTCGCGGTACTCAGGTACCGCCTGCGTCGCTTCCGGTTTCGGGTACGGGGCTGTCACCCGCTCTGGCGAAGCTTTCCAGCTTCCTTCCCCTGCCTACTCGCGAATCGCGTATGGCGGCCCTGCAACCCCGGCCGAACGAATCCGGCCGGTTTGGGCTCTTCCCCCTTCGCTCGCCGCTACTGAGGGAGTCTCGTTTGATTTCCTTTCCTTCGGGTACTGAGATGTTTCACTTCCCCGAGTTGGCCTCCGGGCACTATGTATTCATGCCGGGATGCCGGGGCATTGCCCCCGGCGGGTTTCCCCATTCAGAAATCCCCGGATCAAAGGATGTTTAGCTCCTCCCCGAGGCTTATCGCAGCTTACCACGTCTTTCTTCGCCTTCCGACGCCAAGGCATCCACCTGATGCTCTTTGCAACTTGTCGCTCGAAATTGCTTTCCTTCCATTCCCTGTTCAATTGTCAATGAGCCGGCCGGTTGCCCGGCCCGTCGGGCTGCCGCCCGAATCGCATTCACGAGGAGGAGCCTCCTTCTCGTGCCTGCTCACGGATGGCAGCTTGTGAGATTGCTTTGCTTACGCT